>NZ_JBUXKP010000035.1:0-621 GCF_055502675.1 Pseudoduganella sp. jia 12 | reverse complement strand
GGCTAAAACAGTCAGGATGTTGGCTTAGAAGCAGCCATCATTTAAAGAAAGCGTAATAGCTCACTGATCGAGTCGTCCTGCGCGGAAGATGTAACGGGGCTAAGCCAGTCACCGAAGCTGCGGATATGTACTTGTACATATGGTAGGAGAGCGTTCTGTAAGCCTGCGAAGGTGTCTTGTAAAGGATGCTGGAGGTATCAGAAGTGCGAATGCTGACATGAGTAGCGATAATGCGGGTGAAAAGCCCGCACGCCGTAAGCCCAAGGTTTCCTGTTCAACGTTCATCGGAGCAGGGTGAGTCGGCCCCTAAGGCGAGGCAGAGATGCGTAGCTGATGGGAAGCAGGTTAATATTCCTGCACCGTCGTATGATGCGATGGGGGGACGGATCGCGGAAGGTTGTCTGACTGTTGGAATAGTCAGTTTCTGGTTCATAGAAGGTGCTTAGGCAAATCCGGGCACGTAATTCAAGGGACTGGGACGAAGGATCATTGATCCTGTAGCAATCGGAAGTGGTTCCAAGAAAAGCCTCTAAGCTTCAGTCATACGAGACCGTACCGCAAACCGACACAGGTGGGCGAGATGAGTATTCTAAGGCGCTTGAGAGAACTCGGGAGAAGGAA
>NZ_JBUXKP010000034.1:0-685 GCF_055502675.1 Pseudoduganella sp. jia 12 | reverse complement strand
GCTCGTTTGTCAGCTCCCCGAAGCTTATCGCAGACTTCTACGTCCTTCATCGCCTGTAATCGCCAAGGCATCCACCATGTGCACTTATTCACTTGTCCCTATAACCTTGACGGCTATAGTTACAAGCATTTACTACTGTGTTTGATGAGTTTTTTGTATGCATCCTTTCGGACACTACCCTAAGTGTGCGATGTCTCGCACGCTTAATAAAACTTTACTTCTTCCAGATTGTTAAAGAACGAAACAGCAGTAGTCTCTAAAAGACTAAACATAAAAGTGACGCGTCACGCTTATGTTTAATATCTCGAGTAGATCTTGGTGGAGGATGACGGGATCGAACCGACGACCCCCTGCTTGCAAAGCAGGTGCTCTCCCAGCTGAGCTAATCCCCCAGGGATTTTACTAGTGCAGATACATGGTGGGTCTGGTTGGGCTCGAACCAACGACCCCCGCGTTATCAACACGGTGCTCTAACCAGCTGAGCTACAGACCCGCATTGTTACCTAGCGGTGCTACTGTTTCTTCTTCATTCGACAGTCGATAAGTGTGAGCGTTTGATGCACGATCTTGCGATCCGTGCCGACTCTAGAAAGGAGGTGATCCAGCCGCACCTTCCGATACGGCTACCTTGTTACGACTTCACCCCAGTCACGAATCCTACCGTGGTAAGCGCCCTCCTTGCGGT
>NZ_JBUXKP010000033.1:0-1215 GCF_055502675.1 Pseudoduganella sp. jia 12 | reverse complement strand
AAAAACTCATCAAACACAGTAGTAAATGCTTGTAGCTATAGCCGTCAAGGTTATAGGGACAAGTGAATAAGTGCACATGGTGGATGCCTTGGCGATTACAGGCGATGAAGGACGTAGAAGTCTGCGATAAGCTTCGGGGAGCTGACAAACGAGCATTGATCCGAAGATTTCCGAATGGGGAAACCCGGCCTTATAGGTCATCACTCACTGAATACATAGGTGTGTGAAGCGAACGCGGCGAACTGAAACATCTAAGTAGCTGCAGGAAAAGAAATCAACCGAGATTCCCAAAGTAGTGGCGAGCGAAATGGGAAGAGCCTGCATGTGATAGTCGGACTGGTAGTGGAACGCATTGGAAACTGCGGCCATAGCGGGTGATAGCCCCGTACGCGAAACCAGACCGGTGGTACTAAGCATGCGACAAGTAGGGCGGGACACGAGAAATCCTGTCTGAATATGGGGGGACCATCCTCCAAGGCTAAATACTCGTAATCGACCGATAGTGAACCAGTACCGTGAGGGAAAGGCGAAAAGAACCCCGGGAGGGGAGTGAAATAGATCCTGAAACCGTGTGCATACAAACAGTCGGAGCGGACTTGTTCCGTGACGGCGTACCTTTTGTATAATGGGTCAGCGACTTACATTCAGTAGCGAGGTTAACCGAATAGGGGAGCCGCAGAGAAATCGAGTCCGAACAGGGCGCTAGTTGCTGGGTGTAGACCCGAAACCAAGTGATCTATCCATGGCCAGGTTGAAGGTGCGGTAACACGCACTGGAGGACCGAACCCACTAATGTTGAAAAATTAGGGGATGAGCTGTGGATAGGGGTGAAAGGCTAAACAAACTTGGAAATAGCTGGTTCTCTCCGAAAACTATTTAGGTAGTGCCTCAAGTATCACCATCGGGGGTAGAGCACTGTTATGGCTAGGGGGTCATCGCGACTTACCAAACCATTGCAAACTCCGAATACCGATGAGTGCGAGCTTGGGAGACAGACATCGGGTGCTAACGTCCGGTGTCAAGAGGGAAACAACCCAGACCGCCAGCTAAGGTCCCAAAGATTGGCTAAGTGGAAAACGAAGTGGGAAGGCTAAAACAGTCAGGATGTTGGCTTAGAAGCAGCCATCATTTAAAGAAAGCGTAATAGCTCACTGATCGAGTCGTCCTGCGCGGAAGATGTAACGGGGCTAAGCCAGTCACCGAAGCTGCGGATAT
>NZ_JBUXKP010000032.1:0-1574 GCF_055502675.1 Pseudoduganella sp. jia 12 | reverse complement strand
AAAACAGAGATTAAACTGAAGAGTTTGATCCTGGCTCAGATTGAACGCTGGCGGCATGCTTTACACATGCAAGTCGAACGGTAACAGGGAGCTTGCTCCGCTGACGAGTGGCGAACGGGTGAGTAATATATCGGAACGTGCCCAAGAGTGGGGGATAACGTAGCGAAAGTTACGCTAATACCGCATACGATCTATGGATGAAAGCAGGGGACCTTCGGGCCTTGTGCTCCTGGAGCGGCCGATATCTGATTAGCTAGTTGGTGAGGTAAAGGCTCACCAAGGCGACGATCAGTAGCTGGTCTGAGAGGACGACCAGCCACACTGGAACTGAGACACGGTCCAGACTCCTACGGGAGGCAGCAGTGGGGAATTTTGGACAATGGGGGCAACCCTGATCCAGCAATGCCGCGTGAGTGAAGAAGGCCTTCGGGTTGTAAAGCTCTTTTGTCAGGGAAGAAAAGGGTACGGCTAATATCCGTGCCTCATGACGGTACCTGAAGAATAAGCACCGGCTAACTACGTGCCAGCAGCCGCGGTAATACGTAGGGTGCAAGCGTTAATCGGAATTACTGGGCGTAAAGCGTGCGCAGGCGGTTTTGTAAGTCTGTTGTGAAATCCCCGGGCTTAACCTGGGAATGGCAATGGAGACTGCAAGGCTAGAGTTTGGCAGAGGGGGGTAGAATTCCACGTGTAGCAGTGAAATGCGTAGAGATGTGGAGGAACACCGATGGCGAAGGCAGCCCCCTGGGTCAAGACTGACGCTCATGCACGAAAGCGTGGGGAGCAAACAGGATTAGATACCCTGGTAGTCCACGCCCTAAACGATGTCTACTAGTTGTTGGGTCTTAATTGACTTAGTAACGCAGCTAACGCGTGAAGTAGACCGCCTGGGGAGTACGGTCGCAAGATTAAAACTCAAAGGAATTGACGGGGACCCGCACAAGCGGTGGATGATGTGGATTAATTCGATGCAACGCGAAAAACCTTACCTACCCTTGACATGTCAGGAATCCTCGAGAGATCGGGGAGTGCCCGAAAGGGAACCTGAACACAGGTGCTGCATGGCTGTCGTCAGCTCGTGTCGTGAGATGTTGGGTTAAGTCCCGCAACGAGCGCAACCCTTGTCATTAGTTGCTACGAAAGAGCACTCTAATGAGACTGCCGGTGACAAACCGGAGGAAGGTGGGGATGACGTCAAGTCCTCATGGCCCTTATGGGTAGGGCTTCACACGTCATACAATGGTACATACAGAGGGCCGCCAACCCGCGAGGGGGAGCTAATCCCAGAAAGTGTATCGTAGTCCGGATTGTAGTCTGCAACTCGACTGCATGAAGTTGGAATCGCTAGTAATCGCGGATCAGCATGTCGCGGTGAATACGTTCCCGGGTCTTGTACACACCGCCCGTCACACCATGGGAGCGGGTTTTACCAGAAGTAGGTAGCTTAACCGCAAGGAGGGCGCTTACCACGGTAGGATTCGTGACTGGGGTGAAGTCGTAACAAGGTAGCCGTATCGGAAGGTGCGGCTGGATCACCTCCTTTCTAGAGTCGGCACGGATCGCAAGATCGTGCA
>NZ_JBUXKP010000031.1:0-1610 GCF_055502675.1 Pseudoduganella sp. jia 12 | reverse complement strand
CCTGTAGCAATCGGAAGTGGTTCCAAGAAAAGCCTCTAAGCTTCAGTCATACGAGACCGTACCGCAAACCGACACAGGTGGGCGAGATGAGTATTCTAAGGCGCTTGAGAGAACTCGGGAGAAGGAACTCGGCAAATTGGTACCGTAACTTCGGGAAAAGGTACGCCCCAGTAGCTTGACTGCTTTACTGCAGAAGGGTGACAGGGTTGCAATAAAATGGTGGCTGCGACTGTTTAATAAAAACACAGCACTCTGCAAACACGAAAGTGGACGTATAGGGTGTGACGCCTGCCCGGTGCTGGAAGATTAAATGATGGGGTGCAAGCTCTTGATTGAAGTCCCAGTAAACGGCGGCCGTAACTATAACGGTCCTAAGGTAGCGAAATTCCTTGTCGGGTAAGTTCCGACCTGCACGAATGGCGTAACGATGGCCACACTGTCTCCTCCCGAGACTCAGCGAAGTTGAAGTGTTTGTGATGATGCAATCTACCCGCGGCTAGACGGAAAGACCCCATGAACCTTTACTGTAGCTTTGCATTGGACTTTGAATCAATCTGTGTAGGATAGGTGGGAGGCTTTGAAGCGGGGACGCCAGTTCTCGTGGAGCCAACCTTGAAATACCACCCTGGTTCATTTGAGGTTCTAACCTTGGTCCGTTATCCGGATCGGGGACAGTGCATGGTAGGCAGTTTGACTGGGGCGGTCTCCTCCTAAAGTGTAACGGAGGAGTTCGAAGGTACGCTAGGTACGGTCGGACATCGTGCTAATAGTGCAATGGCATAAGCGTGCTTAACTGCGAGACCGACAAGTCGAGCAGGTACGAAAGTAGGACATAGTGATCCGGTGGTTCTGTATGGAAGGGCCATCGCTCAACGGATAAAAGGTACTCTGGGGATAACAGGCTGATTCCTCCCAAGAGTTCATATCGACGGGGGAGTTTGGCACCTCGATGTCGGCTCATCACATCCTGGGGCTGTAGCCGGTCCCAAGGGTATGGCTGTTCGCCATTTAAAGTGGTACGTGAGCTGGGTTTAAAACGTCGTGAGACAGTTTGGTCCCTATCTGCCGTGGGCGTTGGAAATTTGAAGGGGGCTGCTCCTAGTACGAGAGGACCGGAGTGGACGAACCTCTGGTGTACCGGTTGTCACGCCAGTGGCATTGCCGGGTAGCTAAGTTCGGAAGAGATAACCGCTGAAAGCATCTAAGCGGGAAACTTGCCTTAAGATGAGATTTCCCGGAGCCTTGAGCTCCTTGAAGGGTCGTTCGAGACCAGGACGTTGATAGGTCAGGTGTGGAAGTGCAGTAATGCATTAAGCTAACTGATACTAATTGCCCGTACGGCTTGTCCCTATAACCTTGACGGTTATGAATCAATGATGATTCCTTGCATTTACTCTTTGATGAGACGTAGTTGAACACTACAACCCAACTTTACTTCTTCCGGATTGAGATCGATTGCTGCTCCATTGAGAGCAATCGATCGTACAAGTCATGCCTGATGACCATAGCAAGTCGGTCCCACCCCTTCCCATCCCGAACAGGACCGTGAAACGACTTTGCGCCGATGATAGTGCTGCAACCAGTGTGAAAGTAGGTTATCGTCAGGCTGT
>NZ_JBUXKP010000030.1:0-2676 GCF_055502675.1 Pseudoduganella sp. jia 12 | reverse complement strand
TACAAGTCATGCCTGATGACCATAGCAAGTCGGTCCCACCCCTTCCCATCCCGAACAGGACCGTGAAACGACTTTGCGCCGATGATAGTGCTGCAACCAGTGTGAAAGTAGGTTATCGTCAGGCTGTAATTCCGAAAGAAGCCCATTGCGTGATCGCAGTGGGCTTTTTTCATTTGTACTCATGCTTTGCAGTGCGTCATGAACGCTGCTCCAGGTCCCGGGTTTTTGCTCGGCCGGGCACTGCCCGACCTCGCTCCACGAACAGGACCGTGAAACGACTTTGCGCCGATGATCGTGCTACCAGTGTGAAAGTTGGTTCAATCAGGCTGTAATTCCGAGAGAAGCCCATTGCGTGATCGCAGTGGGCTTTTTTCATTTGTACTCATGCTTTGCAGTACGCGCAGACTTCGCTCCAGGTCCCGGTTTTTTGCTCGGCCGGGCACTGCCCTACCTCGCTCCGCGAACAGGACCGTGGAACGACTTTGCGCCGATGCCCGTGCTGCAAGCAGTGTGGAAGCAGGTTAGCGTCAGGCTGTCATAGCGGGAGTCATGCTGGCCGGCAAAATATCGGAGGTTACCCTGCCAGTCGCCGAGCTCTTTGCAGATACTGCCCGCACGCAGCCTATTGCGGCGGTGAACGGGGCGACGAATATCGAAACCGTGCGCAGCCTGATTCCTGAATATGGGCGTTACTGGGCAAAAGCGGCAAGCGAGCCCGATGCCGGAACGAGTTCGCAAACGATGTCCTGGTGCGGATGAGGTGCTGCGCCTGATCCGGTACAACGCCGGCGACGTGCGCCCGCTTCCAGCGCTGGCATGTTTCGCCCACAGTGGCGCCGAACCGGCCGCGCGCAATCGCACCGCAACCAGCGGCGATTGTGCACCCGGAATGCGCTGCTCTGATGCCGGATACCCTGTTTTTGTCCGGCGAAACGCTTGTGCCGCCGGCACTTCCCTCACCGATTCGAACGCGCTGGCAACCGCTGCGTCCCGGTCTGGTCGAACTGTTCCACTACGACAGCGAAGAGTTCCGGTTCCGCGATAGTCGCCTGCTTTACGCGGCGATAACAGCACCGGTAAGTCGAAGATGATGTCGCTCACGCTGCCTCGCCGTTCGATGCCAATATCAAGTCCTCGCACATTGAACCCGATGGCGACGTCGCCAAGAAGATGGCGTGGACCTGCTGCCCGGCAGGCATGATCGGCGTACCGCTTATGCCCGGGTCGAGTTCGGCCGCGCCGGAGAGACGGCCAGCCGCGCTACCTGGCATCGGGTTACGGCCTGTGCGAGGTGGCTGAGCGCACCAAGGCCGATACATATATTTCGCCACCGAAGGGTAGTGGCACCGCCGCGACCTGTGCCTTATCAACGCGCAGCGAACGATGCTGGGCAAGGAGCGTCTGGAGCGGGGAGTCGACGGCAGCGGGCAGCTGTTCAAGACGGCGAATGTCTACCGCCGAGAGGTGGATGCGCGCCTGTGCCAGCCTGGCGAAACGGGTTACGCAGCGTTGATGGATAAGCTGATCAAGCTGTGCCAGCCCCAGTTATCGAAAAGCCAAACCAGGACAATTCGTCGAACGCATTGGACCGAGGTCCCGGCTCCACTGCGGTACGATTTGCTGCCGACGTCACCGTGGCGTTGAACCAGCTCGGGAGTACGGCAGCAGCTGGGCGAACTGTACGGGCTAGCGAATGCGATCGCCAGTTCAACCGGCGCTATCGGCAGTATGCGCGCGTGATTGCCCGGCACCAGGTGCGCGCCTTGCGTGCGGCTCAAGCCGGCTTCGACAACGCCGGACACGGTACTGCGCGACGCCCATATGCGCGTGAGCATTGGAGCGCGCGTGGCGGCGGGCAGCCAAACGGCGGGCTCGCGCCGCGGTTCGCCTGGCCGTCGTCGGTGAGGCTTGGCGCGCGGCACACGACGTGCTCCAGCGCGATGCCGGGCTGACGACCTCGCTACCGCATGCGCTGGGGCTGCTCGGTGGCAGGGTGTTGGACCCGAAATCACCGCCGGGTCTTGCTGGAAAGCGGTTCAGCTCGCTAAGATCTCCGTCCTCTGAGGTTTAGCTTGCCAAGATCTACCGACTCTGAATCAGCCGCGCGTCAGGCTGTCGTACGCTCAGCGGGAGATAGGCAAGATCCCCACACAATCCGTCTTTTCGACATTTCAGACAGAGCCTCTTGCGCAACTCGGGCAGCTTTGTTATAGTTCTGTCCCTCGCAGCAATCTAGCTGTCACGAAAGTGAAACAAGCAACTTGATGTGGGGCAAAAAAGAAGCTTGATGAATCGCACGAAATACCCGATAATCTCGCTTCTCTGCTGCTGACAAACACAACGATTTGTCAACAAAGCGGCAAGGCCTTCAAGGGCAGAATTCTTTAACAATCAACAGTCGATAAGTGTGGGCGTTTGATGCGATGTGCCTCCGGATTTCGGTCCGGAATGCTCAAAATATAGCAGCAAACGCTTACACAAGTAATAACGTAATCATCTTCGGATGATTCGTCAGTTATTTGAGTGAGTGACCATGTCGGAAACGACATAAAACAGAGATTAAACTGAAGAGTTTGATCCTGGCTCAGATTGAACGCTGGCGGCATGCTTTACACATGCAAGTCGAACGGTAACAGGGAGCTTGCTCCGCTGACGAGTGGCGAACGGGTGAGTAAT
>NZ_JBUXKP010000029.1:0-6395 GCF_055502675.1 Pseudoduganella sp. jia 12 | reverse complement strand
TCAAACGCCCACACTTATCGACTGTTGATTGTTAAAGAATTCTTCGCTTTTTCAGCGGTGCTGCAACTCGGGATCAACCCGTAGACAAATCGTTGTGTTTGTCAGCAGCAGAGAGGCAAGATTATCGTTTGTTTCGTGCGAATCGTCAAGCTTCTTTTTGCCCCGCTTCAACTTGCTTGTTTCACTTTCGTGACAGCTACGTTGCTGCGAGGGACAGAACTATAGCAAACGCCCTGCCCGTCGGCAAGGCCTATTTGTCGGAGATCGTCATGTGCTGTTGGCTACCTTCCGCCAGCATCTGTTCACGCGTGAATGGCAGTGGCACGAGCCGCTTTGCCGCGTACAGCGGCAACTGGTCCGCATAGTATGGCGAGGCGGGATCGGTCGACTGGCCATATGCCAGCAGGCCCCGTGCGACGGGTCCGCTGTCATCGAAGCCGACCAGTTGCATATAGCTGGTTCCCCAGGCCACATCGCGATAGCCCTGCTCCGTCAACGCGGACTTCATATGCAGTGCGTTGTACACACCGTCGAGGTCACCGATCCCGCCGTGGATCGGTGACCGCACACCGAGGCGCACTTCAGCCTGGTAATCGCCCAACGGCGCGTCCAGCGGAATGCCGAGTGTCGCCAGTCGCAATGCCGTGGTCCGCAATGCCGCAAGCATCGGCCCAAGCGCCGAAGGAGCGACGCCGCGCGGTGTATGCACCGGATCGGCGGGGTCGAACGGCACCGCCCACCTGTCGGGGATATTGACGACCGCCAGCCAGAACTCGCGGAACAGGATCGCCCCCTTGCTGTCCAGGTCGACTCTGCGGTCCCAACCGGCGATCGCCGCGCACGCGGCAGCCAGCGTCTGGTCCGCCGTACCACGGCAACCCGCCAACAGGTCGGGCACCACGAGCTCCGCGGCATGGACCCGGTTTGAAAACAGCAGCGCCTCCAGGTCGTCCACGCCCAGCCGGCCGCGATCGGCCAGCCGCTCGTCCAGTTGCAAAAATCCCAGCCGGGTACGCAGGTGCTGCGGCACGCCGACCGGACCATAAAGTGGCGAGTAACCACTGCCCGGCCCCGTCAATAACTGGCGGCTGTTGGTCAGCCAATAGCTGTCGTTCGAATTGGCCACGTAATCCCGCCGCATCAGCGCCGGCGCGCTGCCACTCGCGAAAATTCCTGGAGGCGCATTGGCATCCTGCCCCCAGTGGCAGGCCCTGCGCGACCCATCGAACACCAGCAGCGGGGCGAACAGCAGGCAGCCGGGCGCGAACTTCTCCGGCACCACGTGGGGAACCACACTGTAGTCCGCGAAGAGCGCATTGCCATGCCGGTCCGCGGCAATCGTGTTCACCCACGGCAGGCCCATGCGGCCCATCGCTGCCTGCAGTGCCGGGGCGCCGTCGGCCTTGCCCATCGCGATCCACTGGTCCATGAGGCGCGTGTTATGGCGATTGGGATCGCCGAGTGCGAGCATTCCGTTCGGCCCCAGCGGCAATCCTGCAGCCGCCATTTCGATGCCAAGCGCCGTTTCGCGGAATGTCTTGCGCTTCGTGCGGAACGTGCCGTCTGCTTGCAACGATTGCACCACGACCACCCGCTCCACTATTTTTACCCGCTCCCCGTCCAGCAAGTACGTCGAACCGCTGGGATCGGTGCTGTCCAGCTGCAGGCGGAACGTGGTGAAGTGCGCGGCCTTGGTGACCGTGTGGGTCCACGCGACATCCTTGTTGAAGCCTATGACGACGATCGGAATGCCGCCCAGGCTCACGCCCATGGCGTCATACACGCCCGGCACGGTCAGGTGTACCTGATAGAACCGGTCCGTATTGAACCAGGGGTAGTGCGGATTGGCCAGCAATATTCCCCGGCCACCGATGGACGCGTCGGCACCAAGTGCGATGGCGTTGCTGCCGAGACCTTCGTTATTCCACTCTGCGGGGAGAAGGTCGCCGCTTGCCGGGCCTTGCCGCCCGTCCCGCGCGGCGGCCAGGATCTCGCGCGCAAACAACTGGCCGGACGCGTGCAGCGCCTTCTCCGCGATCATCAGGTGGACGTCTTCGACGGTGATCGGTTTTACCCAAGGGGCATCCCGGCAGGCAGCTGGCAGGTTGCCCGCGTTTTGCCGCAGGTAGCGGTTATACCCCGCGACATAGCCGGACAACAGCGCCGTCGCCTCGGCGCTCCCCTCACGGTAGCCGGCGCGCAGCCGCACAGGATCGAGGTAGGCCTTGAAGAAGAAATCGCTATCCTCGTTGCGCAGGTCGAAGTTGTGCAGGTTGAGGTAGTCGATGACGACGCTGTATTCGCCGCCCACACCGGCCGTGGGCTTGGCATCGCCGCCGAAGTAGCGGGATCGCTCGCCGCGAACGGTGAGAATGCCATCCGCCAGCATGCACACGTTATCCTGCGCATAGGCGTAAGCCAGCCCGAAACCGAGACTGGCGAAGTCGTTTGCGCGGATATGTACGATGCCGTGGGAAGTGCGCGTCAATTCGGCGGTCATGCCGCCGTGGGAAGCCGGGACCGGGGCCGCATCGCTGCGGCTCCCGTTGCATGCCGCCAGCAGGCAGCACGGTAGAAAACACAGTATCGCGAGCGTCGATATTCGCATGATAGCTCCCCATGAGACGACCCATCATGGGGAAGCTGGCGCAAACGATCTTGATAGCCATCAAACGCGCGCAGGCGACCTGCCGCTTGACTGTCACCTGCGTTTGGGCTTGGGCCGGGAGATCAGCGGTCGGTCAACACCTGTCCACCGATGCGCTCAGCCTTGATCTGGGACTCCGTGAACGGCAACCCGGGCAGGCGCTTTTGCGTGAACAGCGGCAATTGGTCGGCATAGTACGACGACTTGGGATTGACCGACTGACCATACACGAGCAGGCCTTTTGCAACGGGGCCCGAGTTGTCGAATCCCACCAGCTGGATATAGCTGGTGCCCCACTCGACATCCTGGTAGCCCTTCGATGTCAGCTTGCCCCGCATGCTCAGCGTGCTATACGTTCCATCCTCGTCACCCTGGCCGCCATGCAGTGCATGACGCTTGTTGTTGCGCAGCTCGGTCTGGTAATCACCCAGGCGGCCGTAGAGCGGAACACCTACGGCTTGCAGCTTGGCGGTGGCGGCGCGCAGCGCCGTCATCAGCGCGGGGTGCGTGGCCGTGGCGATATCGCGCGGCGTATTGATCGGATCGGCCGGATTGAACGGCGTTACCCACAGATTGGGCGTGGAGCGGGCAATGTTCCAGAATTCACGGAACAGCACCGTGCCGCGGCTGTCGACATCCGCCTTCCTGTCCCAGGCCGCCAGGGCTGCGCATGGGGCAAGAGCGCGCACATCGAGTGATTTCACGCAGGCTTTCAGCAGCGACGGCATGACCAGGTCCGCCGCGTAGACGCGGTTATCGAACATCAGTTCCTGCACGTCTTCCATGCGCAGGAACTGCCGCTCCACGAGCATGTTTTCGATCTGCCTGAAGCCGATGCGGGTGCGCAGCGTTTGCACTGCGCCGGCCTGGCCGTACAGCGGCGAATATCCGAACGGCGCAGGGCCGGTCAGCGGCTCTTTCGCATTGCTGAGCCAATACGAATCGTTCGAGTTGGCGACGTAGTCCTGGCGCACGGTGGCCGGCGCATTGGCTTCGCCGAATATGCCTTCCGGGGCATCCGGGTCCTGGCCCCAGGCGCAGGCGCTGGTGCTGCCGTTGAACGCGAGCAGATCGGGGGCGATCAGGCACCCGGACTGGGGCAGGAATTTTTCGGTTGTCATATGCGGCACGACGCTGCCGTCGCTATACAGCGCATTCCCTTTATGGTCCGTCGCAACCGTGTTCACCCACGGCAAGCCCTTCACCGCGTGGATGGCGCTCTGCAGTTCATTGACGTCGCCGGCCTGGCCCATTTTCAGCCACTGTTCGGCGAGGCGGGTATTGTTCCGGTTGGCGTCGCCGAGCACGAACGCGCTCTGGGACGTCCAGCCGATGCCCGCTTGCGGCAGCACGATCACCGCTCCCTGGTGACTGAAGTAGAAAGTACGCTTTTTCGCAGCCAGCGAGCCGTCCTGCTGGAGGACGTCGACGGTCACGGTCCGCTCCGTCATCTTGCGCGGGGCGCCATCGAAATAATACGTCGTACCGGTCGGGTCCGACGGATCGAGCGCCAGGCCGAAGGTCGTGAAGTGCCGTGCGGCGGTCACCGTATGCGTCCACGCGACATTTTTGTTGAAGCCGATGGAAACGACCGGCAAGCCGCCAAGGCTGACGCCCATTGCATCGTAACGCCCTGGAACGGTCAGGTGGATCTGGTAAAAGCGATCCGTGCTGGTCCACGGATAGTGGGGATTGCCGAGCAGGATGCCCTTGCCGTTTGCGCTGGCGTCGCTTCCGATCGCCAACGCATTGCTGCCGACGCCGGCCGGAATACCGCTCGGCATCCCGATGACGGCTTTCGGCATGGCTTTCGCCAGGCTGACCGGCTCTTCCGGATCGCGCGAAGCCCCGACGATGGCGGCGGCAAACGCCTCGCCGCTCGCATGCAGCGCTTTTTCCGCAATCATCAGATAAACATCATCGACCGTGATCGGCTTCAGCCAGGCGGCGCCTTTGCAAGCGGCGGGATGCTTGCCAGGTTTATCCTTCAGATAGCGGTTATATCCGTCCGCAAAACCGGCCAGCAGTTCACGCACATCGGCCGAACCGGCCGCGTAACCTGCGCGCAACTGGTCAAGGTCGATATAACCCTTGAAGAAGAAGTCACTTTGCTCATTCGGCAGCTTGAAGAAAGTATCGAGTCCGGCACCATATTCGCCATTTTTCGGCTGGGTGGCGAATGCAGCCCCCCCGAAGTAGCGCGAGCGCTCGCCGCGTACGGTCAGAATGGTATCGGCAAGCATGCAGACGTTATCTTCCGCGTACGCATACGCTGCCCCATAACCCAGGCTGCGGTAGTCGGTAGCCTTGACATGGACTACCCCGCGGGTAGTGCGTGTGATTTCCGTACGCACAGGTGCAGCGGCAGCAGCGTAGTTAGCAGCAACCAGAGCAGTCAGCAGCGAGACTGTTGTAAGCTTCATTGAACCTCCAGAGATATCGTTATTAGAAATTTGTCCTGCGAGGATATCAGCGTGTCAGCTCTGCCACGAATAGAGGCTTGCAAATAAATATTTTTCGCGCAACATCCAAAGCCAGAAGGCTTTATATGCTCTAATTGTCGATCCGCCTTCGATATTCAAAGAAAGCGATCACGTTTCACTACAGAAATCAGATAAAGTTTCTAACCGGGAATAACAAGATAATATTGGAAATAATAATTTCCGAATAGGCAGGGACGTTTTGGCAATACGTACGATGTACGCTGCGAAACGTGGCCGTGTTGTGGGTTCATATAAAAAGCCCGGTGCCGCTATGCATCGTGGAGCAAGGTTGGGCAGTGCCCGGCCGAGCAAAAACCCGGGGCTTGGAGCGAAGTCTGCGGCGTACTGCCAAGGCATGGGCTTTTCTCGGTATCAAAACCGGTGACAAGCACCAGTTAATTTGAAACATTTCCAGAAAACCGGTGTCTGTCACCGGTTTTCGAGCAAATGAAAAAAGCGCACCTGGCAAGGCTTGGCAGTGCCAAGCCTTGCCAGGTGCGCTTCAAGCGGTGTTGCAAAGCAAAAAACCCCGCCAGCTAGCGGGGTTTTTCTATATAACAGCCTGATTGAACCAACTTTCACACTGGTTGCAGCACTATCGTCGGCGCAAAGTCGTTTCACGGTCCTGTTCGTGGAGCGAGGCCGGGCAGTGCCCGGCCGAGCAAAAACCCGGGACCTGGAGCAGCATCCGTGACGCACTGCAAAGCATGAGTACAAATGAAAAAAGCCCACTGCGATCACGCAATGGGCTTCTCTCGGAATTACAGCCTGACGATAACCTACTTTCACACTGGTTGCAGCACTATCATCGGCGCAAAGTCGTTTCACGGTCCTGTTCGTGGAGCGAGGTCGGGCAGTGCCCGGCCGAGCAAAAACCCTGGACCTGGAGCGAAGTCTGCGCGTACTGCAAAGCGTGAGTACAAATGAAAAAAGCCCACTGCGATCACGCAATGGGCTTCTCTCGTAATTACAGCCTGACGATAACCTACTTTCACACTGGTTGCAGCACTATCATCGGCGCAAAGTCGTTTCACGGTCCTGTTCGGGATGGGAAGGGGTGGGACCGACTTGCTATGGTCATCAGGCATGACTTGTACGATCGATTGCTCTCAATGGAGCAGCAATCGATCTCAATCTGGAAGAAGTAAGTTGGGTTGTAGTATTCAACTACGTCTCATCAAAGAGTAAATGCAAGGAATCATCATTGATTCATAACCGTCAAGGTTATAGGGACAAGCCGTACGGGCAATTAGTATCAGTTAGCT
>NZ_JBUXKP010000028.1:0-7817 GCF_055502675.1 Pseudoduganella sp. jia 12 | reverse complement strand
GGTCACTCACTCAAATAACTGACGAATCATCCGAAGATGATTACGTTATTACTTGTGTAAGCGTTTGCTGCTATATTTTGAGCATTCCGGACCGAAATCCGGAGGCACATCGCATCAAACGCCCACACTTATCGACTGTTGATTGTTAAAGAATTCTGCCCAAATATTTCAACTTCGGGCTTGCTGCGGATCTTCCAGACCCGTCGACAAATCGTTGTGTTTGTCAGCAGCAGAGAGATGAGATTATGCGGTGTTTCGTGCAGCTCGTCAACCCCTCGGTTTGTTTCGCAATGTTTCAGCAGCGATTCAAACGACTGTCGCATCGTTTCGTTTTCACTAGTACGTTGCGGCAGGGACAGAACTATAGCAAACCATGAACCGCTCGGCAAGCCCAGCGACGCAATTTTCAGCCGCGCGGTATAGTACTCGACACTTATGCGAGCTCATCCATGCAAAATCCGTCCTTATTGAAGATCACGGCTGCCCTGTGTGCCGTCTATTCCACATGCGCGACAGCGGCCGAACCGCTGGCCGAGGTCGTTGTCATTACTGCCAGCCGTATTGAACACGCCAGTTTCGAACTTCCCGCAGCGATCGATGTCATCGATGCCAGCCGCATTCGGGATGCCCAGCCTAGGGTCAATGCTTCCGAATCCCTGGTAGCGATACCCGGGCTGGTCGTGCAAAACCGCCAGAATTATGCGCAGGATCTGCAGATTTCTTCGCGCGGCTTCGGCGCCCGTTCGGCGTTTGGCGTGCGCGGTGTGCGCCTGATCGCGGACGGCATCCCGGCGACCATGCCCGATGGTCAAGGCCAGGCAGCCACGTTCAACCTGGACCGGGCCCAGCGCATCGAAGTGCTGCGCGGCCCGTTCTCCGCGTTGTATGGAAATCACTCGGGTGGCGTCATACAACTGTTCACCGAGGAAGGCCGCGATCCGGGATCCGTCGAAATGTCGGTAGTGGCCGGCAGCGATGGCCAGCGCAAGGTCGATCTCAGTGCCCAGGGGCGCGAAGGCAAGATCGGCTATGTCGTCGATGCTTCCCGTTTCGATACCGACGGCTATCGCGACCATAGTGCCGCGCGACGGGACCAGCAATTCGCCAAGCTGACCGTTACACCGGACTCCCGCAGCAAGCTGACCCTGGTTGCCAGCAGCCTGCGCCAGAAAGACACGGAAGATCCGCTTGGCGTGCAGTGGGCAACTTACGAGCGCGACCCACGCGCCGGCGAGATCGACCCGACCGATACCGAATCGCCAAGGCGCACCTATGCGGAGCGCTACAACACCCGCAAGAGCATCGATCACAACCAGGCTGGCGCCAGCTATGACGTCTACTTCGGAGAAAACCGCCTGCACCTGATGGCATATGGCGGCAACCGTGAGGTGGTGCAGTACCAATCCTTCTCGCGGGGTTTCCAGGCACCGGCCACCCACTCCGGCGGCGTGATCGACTTCGATCGCGACTTCTACGGCGTGGCCATCAACTGGACCGATGTGCGGCGCTTCGACAAAGGCGTCCTGCGCACTACTGTCGGCTTCGATTACGACCGCTCGACGGACGATCGCAAGGGCTACGAAAACTTTGTCGGGGCCCAGTTTGGCGTCAAGGGCACCCTGCGACGTGAAGAAGAAGACGTCGTCTCCAACGTTGATCCTTACGTGCAAACGGAATGGCAGAGTGGTCCGTGGCGGCTGACGGCGGGTGTGCGGCACAGCCGGGTGAAAGTGGAGGTCGACGACCGCTTCCTTTCAAACGGCAACGACAGCGGCGACCTCACGTTCACGCGCACGACACCGGTGCTGGGCGCGCTATACAAGGTGACGCCCGACCTCAACGTGTATGTCAGCGCCGCGCGCGGCTTTGAAACGCCGACGCTGAACGAATTGTTCTATTCCGGCACGGCCGGTGGCTTCAACTACAACCTGCGGCCGGCACGCAGCACGCACGTGGAAGCAGGCACGAAAATCCGGCTGTCGGAGAACACCCGCGTGGACGCGGCGCTATTCGAGGTCCGTACGCGTGACGAGGTGGTCGTGGATGCCTCCAGCGGCGGCCGCACGAGCTACCGCAACGCCAGCAAGACCCTGCGCCAGGGGGTCGAGGTGTCGGTCGATTCCACCTGGGCCGGCGGGTTCTCGGCTCGCGCCGCTTTGACCGGCTTGCGCGCGGTCTACGACCAGGCGTTCGGCAATGTCGCCGAGGGCAGCCGGATGCCCGGCGTCGCACGCACCACGGCTTACGGCGAACTGGCATGGAAAGAGGATGGCGGTCGTTACGGCGCAGCGCTCGAAGCGCTCGCAAACGGCAAGGTCTACGCCGAAGACACGAACCGCGAAAAGGCGGCCCCGGGCTATGGCTTGCTGAACCTGCGCTTCACCGCCATGCAGCCGATCGGTGGCTGGCGGCTGAAGGAGTTCGTCCGGCTGAACAACCTGCTCGACAAGACCTATGTCGGCTCGGTGATCGTCGGCGACACGAACAAGCGCTATTACGAAGCGGCGCCGGGCCGCAACTGGCAGGCGGGGTTCAGCGCGCAGTATCTGTTCTAGGCCACCTTTGCGTCACGCGCGCCGCTCGACCGTGCAAACGGCGTGGCGGTCGCGCTGTTCGAAGCGGAACGACACCGGCAGGAAAAGGCTGATGACGCCGGCTGGACCTGTTCGACAAGTTGCAATTGCAGGCCGGGGTGCAGGCGTGTGCCGGGTGCGACAGCCTGTCGGACGCGGGCAGCAAGCCGTTCTCCGTCTCGCGCGCCGGCAAGGCCAAGCCGAACGATGCGGACCGGTTGAAGAAATTCCTGACTCGCCATGACCTGACGTGAGAAGACATCCGGCGCAGGCAGTGAACGTGTGCAGCGCCCGGTCAACCTGCCTTCCGGGCAGCGATCGTGCACAGGCTGTAGCCCTCCGCTGCTTCGAACGTCACATGCACCGGCAGGAATTGCGCGATCACCTCGGCATTGGTGATCGCATGCTGCGATACATGATCGACCGTGTAACTGCCACCACCGGCCAGCGCAAGCGGCAGCATCAGCTGATCGCCCAGGTGCTCACCCACAGCGGCGCCGGACACCAGGTAACGCTTGGCTTCCAGCGCCGCATCGCCGGCCACATCCTCGGCGCGCCGACGCTTCTCGCCAACCGATGAAAACACCTCCGTCACATGCTCGCTTTCCAGCACGATCAACACGGCATTGCCCGGCCCCTGATCGTTGGCCAGCGGATGCGAGAACAGCTGGTCGTCGCGCCAGTGCAGCGCCTTGCCGATGCTTTCGAGTTCGCGTTGTGCAACCGATAGCGGAATCGCGGCCACATAGGCTTCGGCACGCCCTTCGAGCAGGGTGCCGCGCCCGGGCAAGTGCAACTGGCGCAATTGCGCACAGGGCCAGATGGCGGCACATAGCTCGCCGCCGCCATTCGGATAAAAGCCGAAGCGCTTGAGCTCGAAATCCACCTGTGCCCCCATCGCCCGCAGCATGCGCACGTAGGCATGCTCGATGAAATGCGCCGGCGGCGCTTTCGGGTTGTGGGTGCCGCCGCTGACCTTGACCACCGATGGCACGTCCGCATGCAGCAGCGCCGGTATCAGCGTCTGCAATACCAGCGTCGCACTGCCGGCCGTGCCGATGGCGAATTCGTAGACACCGCCCTTGATGCAGCGCGGCGTGAAGGTCAGTTCGGTGGAGCCCAGTTCGGCGTGGGTAACTTCCGCGCCGCATACGGTGGCGGCAGAGCGCACCGCCATCAGGTGCTGCCGCATCAGGCCAGGCTTTGGCCGGTTCGCGCGGATGTTCCGGATCCGGAACGGCTGCCCAGTGATCATCGACAGCGTCAGCGACGAACGCAGGATCTGCCCTCCGCCTTCCCCCGCCCCTCCATCGAGCTCGATCATCGTGGCACCTCAACCCTTTACACAGACGACCTGCTTCAACGTGTGCACCACCTCGACCAGGTCGCGCTGCGCATGCATCACGGCGTCAATATCCTTGTAGGCCATCGGGATTTCATCCACCACGCCTTCATCCTTGCGGCACTCGACACCCTGGGTGGCGCGCACCTGGTCTTCCCGCGTGAAACGCCGCTTTGCCTCGCTGCGGCTCATCGTGCGGCCCGCGCCGTGGCTGCAACTGGTGAAGCTTTCCTCGTTGCCCTTGCCGCGCACGATGTAGCTGCGCGCGCCCATCGACCCGGGGATGATTCCCAGCTCGCCGGCCCTGGCCGACACCGCGCCCTTGCGCGTCACCAGCACTTCCTGGCCGAAGTGGCGCTCCTTCTGTACGTAGTTGTGATGGCAATTGACGGCTTCCACGTGCGTCTCGAACGGCTTCCTGATCACGGTGCGGACAGCCTTGACCAGGTTCTGCATCATCACCTCGCGGTTCATGCGGGCGAATTTCTGCGCCCACCCAACGGCTTCGACGTAATCGTCATAATGCTGCGTGCCTTCCTTCAGATAGGCCAAGTCGCGATCGGGCAGGTTGGCGAGGTGGGTACGCATATCCTGCTGCGCCAGTTCGATGAAATGCGTGCCGATCGCATTGCCCACGCCGCGCGAGCCGGAGTGCAGCATCAGCCATACGGCGCCTTCCTCGTCGAGGCAGACTTCGATGAAGTGATTACCTGTGCCAAGGGTGCCCAGGTGCTTGTAGTTATTCGTGTGCCGCAGCTTCGGCGTTTTCGCGCAGATGACGTCGAACTCGTCCTTCAGCTGCATCCATGCCGCATCCACGGCGGAGGGCGGATCCTGCCACGAGCCCTGGTCGCGCCCCTTGAAGCCGCGCGTCTTCGGCGACAAGCCATGGGGAATCGCCTTTTCGATCGCACTGCGCAACGGCCCCAGGTTGTCGGGCAAGTCGCTGGCCGACAATGTGGTTTTGGCAGCCATCATGCCGCAGCCAATGTCGACACCCACTGCTGCGGGAATAACCGCGCCCAGCGTGGGAATGACGCTGCCGATCGTCGAGCCCTTGCCCAGATGGACATCGGGCATGACGGCAATGTGCTTGTAAATGAAAGGCATCTTCGCCGTGTTCGCCAGCTGCTCCTTTGCTTCCGGCTCCACCGGCACGCCGTGCGTCCACATCTTGACAGGGCGGCCCCCCTTCACGTCCATGGTGTCGTAATCGTTCATGTTGCTCTCCTGCCGGCATTATGGGCGATCCGGCAGGAGCGGCGCACACGATCAGTAACTGCTGAGCGGCTTGCCGAATTTGAGGAGCCAAAGGCGGCTCGGCCGTTCCATGTCGGTACCGCGTGCCACACGGATCGTGTTGGCGGCGTTGCAGCCTGGCGAACTGCTGGTGACGATCATGCCTGCCGCGTCGACGTTGCACTTGGTGACATCGGCATCGGCCACCGCTTCGCCGGAAGGCGCAAAGACCCGGGTCTTGAGACCGAAGTCGTTGTCGTTGGCGATCGCCAGCGTGCTGGCGTCGACGACAGTCAGGCCTTCCGCCTTCTCGGCCAGCCAGCCGATGGCATTCAGGTCGAGCAGTTGCGACTTCTTGAGCGGCATCACCTTCGACCAGTCTGCGCCATTCACAGGCGTGCCCGCCATCGAGCTCTTTTCCAGGTCCGACGTCTCGACGTTGAATGCTGCTGCCGAGATGTCGGTGGCGGCGGCAATCTCGACCAGCATGAGCTTGTTGAATACCTTGCCTTGTGGGTCCGCACCCTGTTCGATGACGATGAACTTGCCATTGCCGAGCGCGACCACGTCGCCCAGCTTCGCATTGCCGGTACGGCCATCCTGGTAATCGGCAGCCGCGATCGGGTAGGCATACATTTTCGTTGCCGCGCCAGTTTTCGGATCGAACTCGACCCAACGGGTAAAGCGCGCGTAGCGCTCTACCTGCTCGTTCTTGCCCGTGACGGCATACGGTGCGCTCCCATCCGAGAGTGGACTTTGCAGGAAGCCGTGGAGCCTGTCGCTGCTGGTATCCAGCGTCAACCCTTCCATGCCGCGGTTGGCGCGGCGCTTGGCAAAGATCTTCGGCAGGCCGGTGCCCGGGGCATACCTGGCCAGGATGATGCCGGTCGCCGCATCGATCCTGGCGATAAACGGGCCATATTCGTCCGAAACCCACAGCGCATTGCGTGCCTTGTCGAACACCACCGCTTCGCTATCGATGCCATGGGCGTTGAATCCTGCCTTGCCTGCGGCGTCGAACTTCATCGCATCCATGACCGGCATCTCGGCGGAATTGCCCAGCGAGCCCTCCGGGATCGGCAAGCCACTGGCATTGAGCGCGGCGGAAGCCTTGATCGGCATGGTCGAGTTCAATATTGCACCCGACTTTCCAACCGTGATCAGGCCGATCGATGGCGCAAAGGACGGCGATGGGAAGATCTTGCTGCCTGTCGTGCCGGCACCGCCGAGCGACGGCACGTTCGGACCGTCGCCATTGGGGCCGCGATCGGTCAGGCCGTAGAACTCCAGGTCTCCAGCCGCATTGGTGCCTTTGAAAGCAATCGACGAACCATAAGATGGGAGGAAGCCCAGCGGGAAGTCTTGTTTCACCTTGGTGTTGCTGCCCTCGTAAGGAATATGGAACTTGCTGTCCGCCTGGAGCTGGTACCGTGTGACGCTGACCTCGACAGCGTTTTGCGTGAATTTCTCGATGGCAGGTGTGTTGAGTCTTGCAGCCAGTGTGTCTTCGAAATGCTCGCGCACGAGCATGCGGCGGGCGTCGTCGATCGTGCGTTCAGCATACCTTGCACCAGCGGACGCAAGCAGTGTCGCTAATGCCTTGTCGAAAGTCGCGGGGGCGCCGGTAAAGTCGAGATTCTTGCCGGCCAGCGCAGTCCGAATGCCGGGTGTAATTGCGATGCCATTCGACGGGTCGCCGTCTTCGTCCAGCAACTGCAGGGCGAGCAATCGGTTGATGACCTTGATGTCCTTGATATCGCTTTCGCCTGCCAGCTGCAACGGAGTGATCGCCGTCGCGCACGCTGCAGTGCCGAGCGAAATACCGCCAAGAGCGAAGCTGACGGTGTCGCCTTCCAGGCAGGCGAACTCGCCTTTGGTACCAGTCGTCGCTCGCGCTGCGGTACCCGCCACGTATTCCGCCCCTTCCACGGCACTATCGAGGAATACGCCGCTCACCTGCGTCCTGGCTGGCGCAGTGACGGTGGCCGGGCTGTCATTGCCGCCACAGGCAGCCAGTATGACAGCGAGCGATAACAGTGAAAGACGGGAGTGCTTCATGCAGGCCTCTTCGAATGAAAAGCCGCAGTCTATGGGGCTGGCGTGACCTGCCGATGACAGGTGGTTGCTTCAATCCCATGACTGGCACTAGCTAAATCTGAAACATTTCCAGAAACTGGTGTCTGTGACCGGTTTTCGAGCAACCAAAGCAAAAAAACCCGCCAGCTAGCGGGGTTTTTCTATATAACAGCCTGATTGAACCAACTTTCACACTGGTAGCACGATCATCGGCGCAAAGTCGTTTCACGGTCCTGTTCGTGAAATGAAAAAAGCCCACTGCGATCACGCAATGGGCTTCTCTCGGAATTACAGCCTGACGATAACCTACTTTCACACTGGTTGCAGCACTATCATCGGCGCAAAGTCGTTTCACGGTCCTGTTCGGGATGGGAAGGGGTGGGACCGACTTGCTATGGTCATCAGGCATGACTTGTACGCAGTGCCGTTCCCTATAGGGCAACGTCACTGCTCAATCCGGAAGAAGTAAAGTTGGGTTGTAGTATTCAACTACGTCTCATCAAAGAGTAAATGCAAGGAATCATCATTGATTCATAACCGTCAAGGTTATAGGGACAAGCCGTACGGGCAATTAGTATCAGTTAGCT
>NZ_JBUXKP010000027.1:0-10759 GCF_055502675.1 Pseudoduganella sp. jia 12 | reverse complement strand
CAGCGTTCAATCTGAGCCAGGATCAAACTCTTCAGTTTAATCTCTGTTTTTCCGATACTGCTATCGGAGGTCACTCACTCAAGATACTGACGAATCATCCGAAGATGATTACGTTTATTACTTGTGCGAGCGTTTGTTGCTATATTTTGAGCATTCCGGACCGAAGTCCGGAGGCACATCGCATCAAACGCCCACACTTATCGACTGTTGATTGTTAAAGAATTCTGCCCAAGTATTTCAACTTCGGGCTTGCTGCGGATCCGGTGAACTTTCGTTCCGTCCGGCGACAAATCGTTGTGTTTGTCAGCAGCAGAGAGGCAAGATTATCGTTTGTTTCGTGCGAATCGTCAAGCTTCTTTTTGCCCCGCTTCAACTTGCTTGCTTCACTTTCGTGTCAGCGCGTTGCTGCGAGGGACAGGACTATAGCAAAGCTCCGACAGCTCTGCAAGAACTTCCCCATCGATTCTTTTATCCATCTCATCAATGGGGGAATGGTTTTCCATCAATAGAATTAAGGCTATTCTTTCGACAACATTTTGCTGAACCGATCAATGATTCCGCTCGTGCGGAGAACAGTGCAGCCATTCCATGCTGAAATCCGAACAGATCCTTGCGCTTGCCCCTGATGCCGCTTCTGCAAAAGCAGGGTCGCAACTCGCGGCTCCCGCGAAATGGGCTGTGCTCGGCCTGAACGGCAACGCACTATGGGGTGAATGCCAGGGCAGCGGCAAGCTCCCCTACCGTACCCAGATCGATATCGGCGAACCCGCCTTCAAGTGTTCGTGCCCAAGCCGCAAGTTCCCCTGCAAACATGGCTTGGGGCTCTATCTGCTGCGTGCCGCCCAGCCTTCGCTCTTCAACGAAGGCGAAGCGCCGCAGTGGGTGGCGGACTGGTTCGATGGCCGCAAAGCACGCCGCGAAAAAAAGGATGAGAAAGCGAGCGATCGCTCACCGGAAGCGGTTGCCGCAGCTGCCGAGCAGGCACGCAAGCGCGAGGAGAAGCGTGGCAAGAACATCGCCGCTGGCCTGGCCGACCTGCAGACCTGGCTCGAGGACCTGGCCCGCAACGGTATTGCGACTGTGCGCGAACGCGGGCCCGATTTCTGGGAAGGCATGGCAGCGCGCATGGTCGATGTCCAGGCCGGCGCTATCGGGAACCGGCTGCGCCGCGTGGCCGGCCTGTGTTTTCAGTCGGCGAATGCCGATTGGGATCGCCAGTTGGGCGCGGAGCTTGCCGCCCTGTACATGCTGTGCGAGGCACACACCCGGCAGGACGCACTGCCAGCGCCATTACGGGCCGATGTGCGCGCCCTCGTCGGGTGGACCACGCCCCAGGAAACCGTGCTGGCCGAGCCGCCGGTCGTCGACTGCTGGCAGGTACTTGGCCAATACACGGAGGACGAAGGCCGGGTGCGCGCTCGCACGACCTGGCTGCGAGGCGCCGGTAGCGGGCGCTGGGCAATGCTGTTGCACTATTCGGCTGGCGGCCAGGGCTTCGACGCACAACTCGTGGCAGGAACCGAATTCGATGGCGCCCTGTGCTTTTATCCGAGCGCGTGGCCGCTGCGCGCGCTGATCGCGGAACAGTCGGCAACGCGCCCGATCGCATCGACCATCTCACCGACGGCACTCGACACGGCACTCGATGGATACGCCAACGCCCTGGCGGTCCAGCCTTTCCTCGACCGCTTCCCCATGATGCTCGGCACCGTCGTTCCCGACAGCGAAAACCGACGCGCATTACGCACCGCCGGCGGGCAACTGGTCACGCTGCATTCCTCGTTCCGGCATGCGTTTCATTTGCTCGCGCTCAGCGGCGGAAATCCGTTGAGCATCTGCGGCGAATGGGATGGTGCCCGCCTGTTGCCACTGAGCGCCTGGCAAGGGGAACGTCTCATCAACTTTGAAACGGATTGCAGAACATGACGGCGCCAGTTTCGTTACGCAAGCTGCTGATGGTCGGCACCAGCCGCGCCCCACTCCCCGCGGACCTGCTTGAACCGGAGCTGGCCGCTTTCGCCAGTACGGCTTTCGACGGACCGGACATCACGCCCGAGCGCCGCCTCTGGCTTGCCACAGGTGCGGCCGACCTGTGGTCGCGCGCGGGTTATGTGCCGCCGCCGGCGCCCGCCAGGCAGCGCCAGCCCAGTGCGCAGGAAGCGCTGCCGGCCTGCCCGGTGCGTGCGGAATCGGTCCTGAAACACTTGCTCGAAGGCGGCAACGCGGCATCCTTGCAGACCGAATGGCTGGACAGGCTGGCCCGCAAGCCGGCCCGGTTGCCCGAACGCTTCCTGCCCAACATGCTCGAACTGGCCACCCGCGAGCCCGGACTCAGGGCCCGCATGCATCCGGTGCTGGGCATGCGCGGCAAATGGCTGGCGGCGCTCAAGCCGACATGGGCCTGGGCAACCCGGGCACCGGATGCGGACGAGATGCAGCGGGCATGGCACGACGGCTCCCTGGAGCAGCGTGTCGCGGCACTCGAGGCCTGGCGGAGCATGGAACCGGACGCCGCGCGCGCCGCGCTGGAAGCCTCCTGGCCTGCCGAACCACCCGAGAACCGCACTGCATTCATTCCCTGTCTCGGCATCGGCCTGGCAGCGGCCGACGAAGCCTTTCTCGAAGCGGCATTGGACGACCGGCGCAAACCCGTGCGCGTGACTGCGCAACGCCTGCTTGCACGCCTGCCGGGCTCGAAACTGTCGCAACGCATGCTGGCACGCCTGGCCCCGTTGCTGCAGCTCGAGCGCGATGCCTTGCATGGTACGCGCCTGGTCGTCGCGCTGCCGGCCGAGTGCGATGCCGCGATGGTGCGCGATGGCGTCGGCGAAAGCAGGCGCACGGACCTGGGCGAAAAAGCGGGCTGGCTGATGGATATGCTCTCCGCCATCGATCCTTCGCTCTGGTCCGCGTCGCATGGCCTGTCACCCGACGAGTGCCGTGTGCTGGGTGCCGCCACGGAGTACGAGCATGCATTGCTGCTCGGCTGGACCAATGCCCTGCAACTGCACTTGTCGCACGGCCCCACGCCTGGCCTGCTCGCGTGGCTCGGCGCATGGACCCGCATGTGGCTGCAGGCCGACGACGCGGTGTCCTGCCGGAACCCGCGAGCTTTGTTCGGGGCCTATGCGGCCTTGCCGGCGCCGGTCATGCATGCCATCGTGCTCGATGTGGTCGGCGCAAGCCGCGTGGCCTGGCAAGGCGGCGATGCGCCACTGGTGGAATTGCTGCATGAACTGGCGACGGTCTCCCGGGAGCCGTGGCCCGCGGAGCTGTCACGCGCCATCGCGCCACGCCTGCTCGGCGGCCTGGACGCCTTGAAGGAACGGCAAGCGATCTTCCATGCCGCGCTGCCGGCACTGGCGGCAGTACTCGATCCGGCCGCGACCCTCGAAGCCATGCCCCGGGAGCCCGGCCTTGCAAACGACACCTACGGCCTGCAAGACGCCGTCGACCGATTTTTCCAACTCGTGCGTTTCCGCCACGAGATGATCCTTTCATTCCAGGAGCCTGCATGACCGCACTTAGCACCGTCCTTCGCCAGCACGCCGAGACCCAGTATGCGAACGAACTGGAAGCGTTGATCGATTGCGATGTGCGCCAGCGCCCGCCGCGCTGGAAGATGTCCCCCTGGGCGGTATCGACTTACCTGCTGGGCGGGAAGCTGGACAACGGCATCGAGATCAGCCCCAAGTACATCGGCAACCCGCGCGTGATCGAGATCGCCATCGCGACCCTGGCAACCGACCGCGCCCTGCTGCTGCTGGGTGTGCCGGGCACCGCGAAATCGTGGGTGTCAGAGCACCTGGCCGCCGCCATCAGCGGCGACTCGACCCTGGTCGTGCAAGGCACCGCCGGCACCGGCGAAGAAGCGGTGCGTTATGGCTGGAACTACGCACAGTTGCTGTCGAAGGGTCCTTCGCTGGAAGCGGTCGTGGCCAGCCCGGTGATGCGCGCCATGCGCGAGGGGAAGATCGCGCGCGTCGAAGAGCTCACGCGGGTCGCCGGCGAAGTGCAGGACAGCCTGATCACGATCCTGTCCGAGAAAACGCTGCCGATCGCGGAACTCGACGACGAAGTGCAGGCACAGAAGGGCTTCAACATCATCGCCACGGCGAATGACCGCGACCGCGGTGTCAACGAACTGTCGAGCGCCCTGAAGCGACGCTTCAACACGGTCGTGCTGCCGCCGCCGCGCACTGCCGACGATGAGGTGCGCATCGTGCAAACACGCGTCGCCAGCCTGGGCCGTGCGCTCGAACTGCCTGGCGAATTGCCGGCGCTCGAGGAAGTCCGCCGTATCGTCACGGTCTTCCGGGAACTTCGCGAAGGCGTCACCGCCGATGGCAAGGTGAAGATCAAGGCACCCAGCGCGAGCATGAGCACCGCCGAAGCGATTTCCGTCATCACCCACGGCATGTCGCTGGCCGCCCACTTCGGCGATGGCGTACTGCGCGGCGCCGACCTTGCCGCCGGCATGGTCGGCGCGATCGTCAAGGATCCCATCCAGGATCGCGTGGTGATGCTCGAATACCTGGAGACCGTGGTCAAGGAACGCGATGGCTGGAAGGACCTGTACCGCGCCTGCCGCGAAGTCATGGCCTGACGCCGCGAAGCGATGACCGTACACCTGTTTGGCATTCGCCATCATGGCCCCGGCTGCGCGCGCAGCCTGCTCGAAGCGTTGCAGGCGCTGCAACCGGACTGCATCCTGGTCGAAGGCCCTCCCGAAGCGGATGCCCTGCTGCCCTACGTGGGCGAAGCGGAGCTGAAGCCTCCATGCGCCCTGCTGATCTATGCGCCCGCAACGCCACGGCGTGCCGTGTTCTATCCGTTTGCCGAGTACTCTCCGGAGTGGCAGGCCATCCGCTATGCCAACGCGCATGCCATCCCCGTACGCTGGTGCGACCTGCCGCAAAGCCATCGGCTGGCAGGCGCGCCAGGTCACGGCGAATCCGACGATCCGGCCACGGTGATCGACGAAACGCCGGCCGGAGACGAGACCACGCCCGGCCTGCGCGCCGATCCGCTGGCATAGCTGGCCGAGGCGGCGGGCTTCAGCGACACCGAGACATGGTGGGACCATCTGGTCGAGCAACGGGCCGACAGCCTCGACCTGTTCGCCGCGATCGCGGAAATGATGACGGCCGTGCGCGAACAAATCGGCGCGCAGGAAGATGTACGCGAGCTTCGCCGCGAGGCCTATATGCGCACCATGATCCGGGCCGCGGAAAAGCAGGGTTGCCAGCGCATCGCGGTGGTATGCGGTGCCTGGCACGTGCCGGCACTGGCGCGCATGCCGTCGGCGAAGAGCGACAATGACCTGCTCAAGGGCCTGCCGAAGGAAAAGCTCGCGGCCACCTGGACGCCGTGGAGCTATGGCCGGCTCACGTTTGCCAGCGGCTATGGCGCCGGAGTGGCGGCGCCGGGCTGGTATCGGCATGTATGGGACCATCGCGAGGGGGCCAGCCTGTACTGGCTGACCGGGGTTGCCACGCTGCTGCGCCGGCACGACCTGGACGCATCGCCTGCGCACATCATCGAGGCCGCGCGCCTGGCCGATACGCTGGCCGCACTGCGCGAGCGCCCGCGCGCCGGGCTGGACGAACTGATGGAAGCGGTACGCGCGGTATTCTGCTACGACAGCGACCTGCCGCTGCGGCTGATCCAGCGCGAACTCCTGATCAACGATCGCCTGGGTGAAGTGCCGGCTTCCGTGCCCACCCTGCCCTTGATCCAGGATGTACAGGCGCAGCAAAAACGGCTGCGCATGGCGGTGAGCGCCGATAAGGTCGATATCGACCTCGACCTGCGGCAACCCGCGCATCTGGAAAAAAGCGTGCTGCTGCATCGGCTCGCGATGCTCGGCATTGCCTGGGGCAGCCGGCAGATCGTGCGCGGCAAGAGCGGTACCTTCCACGAACTGTGGCGCCTGGCGTGGGAACCCGAGTTTGCGATCCGGCTGATCGAGGCCAGCGTGTGGGGGGCAACGCTGGAAGATGCCGCCACGGCGTGCGCGGTGAGCCGCGGCGCGGCGGCATCCGACCTGGTCGCGTTGACGGGCCTGATGGAACAGGTACTGCTGGCCGACCTGCGCGCGGCCGTGGCGCCACTCATGCAACGCATCGCGGATGCCAGCGCGCTGACAGCCGACCTGGGGTTCCTGCTGGCCGCCGTGCCACCGTTGGCCAACGTGCTGCGCTACGGGAGCGTGCGAGGCACGGACACAGCCGCCTTGACCAGCGTGGTCGACGGCCTGGTGGCGCGTGCCTGCGTGGCACTGCCTTTCGGCGTGCGGGCCTTGGCCGACGAGGCAGCGGCCCAGCTGCTGGCACAGCTCATCGCGGGGGACACGGCGATCCGCCTCCTGCAGAACGCCGAGCATGGTGCGGCCTGGTTCGCGGCGCTCGAAGCCGCCGTCCGCAGCGAAGCCACGCATCCCCTGCTGTTCGGGCGCGCGGTACGCATTCTTGCCGAGCAGGGTCATTGGCGGATGGACGAGGCTTCGCGCCACCTGGCCCTGCTCTGTTCGCGCGCGGTAGCGCCGCTGGCGGCCGCCCAGTGGCTGGAAGGCTTCCTGCAGGGCAGCGGTACCCTGCTGGTGCATAACGACGAGCTTTGGCATGTCGTCAATGATTGGGTGCTGTCGCTGCCGGCCGAGACCTTCGTCGAGTTGCTGCCGCTGCTGCGGCGCACCTTCGGCAGTTTCCAGGCACCGGAGCGGCGCCAGCTGGCCGGGCGGGTGAAAGCCGGCATGACCGGACCGGCAAGGTCGGCAAGGCTGGCAACGTCGTCGCCCCCGGGCGGCGCGCATGCAATCGATCCGGAACGCGCACGGCGCGTGTTGCCGGTACTGGCAACGATATTCGGTGGCGCCGCGGCGCAGGAGGTGGTACATGGCGAATGATCCCGAACAGGCGGAAGCCGTGCGCCGCTGGCGCCTCGTGCTCGGCGGCGCTGCCGACGACACGACGCTGACCGCGACCGATCTCGCCATGGACCGGGCGCTCGATGCGCTGTATGGCGCCGACCGGGGTGCGCCTCGCGGCGGATTGGGCGCATCGGCGCCAAACGTGGCGCGCTGGCTGGGCGATATCCGTCAATACTTCCCTTCCACTGTCGTGCAAGTGATGCAAAAGGATGCGCTCGACCGGCTCGGCCTGCATCAGATGCTGTGCGAACCCGAAATGCTGCAGGCCGTCGAGGCCGACGTGCACCTTGTTGCCACTTTGCTGAGCTTGAACAGCATCATGCCGAACAAGACGCGCAGCACGGCCCGTTCGGTGGTGAGCAAAGTGGTTCGGGAACTGGAAAGCAAACTGGCCAGCCCACTGCGCCAGGCCGTGACGGGCAGCCTGACCCGGGCGACACGCAACCGCCGGCCGCGTCATAACGAGATCGACTGGAACCGCACCATCCGCGCCAACCTGAAGCACTATCAGCCGGACTACCAGACCATCATTCCGGAAACCCGCATCGGCTTCGGCCGCAAGGGCCAGTCGCTGCGCGACATCGTGCTGTGCATCGACCAGAGCGGTTCGATGGCGCCATCGGTCGTGTATGCCAGCGTGTTCGCGGCGGTGCTTGCCAGCATCAAGGCCGTCAGTACCTCGGTGGTCGTGTTCGATACCGCGGTGGTCGACCTGACGCCGCTGTTGTCGGACCCGGTCGAGGTGTTGTTCGGCACCCAGCTGGGCGGTGGCACCGACATCAACCGCGCGCTGGCCTATAGCCAGGGGCTGGTCCAGCGGCCGAAGGACACGATCTTTGTGTTGATCAGCGACTTGTACGAAGGCGGGCACAACGACGAAATGCTCAAGCGCGCCGCGGCAATGATCGCCAGTGGCGTGCAGTTCATCGTGCTGCTGGCACTGGATGACCAGGGCGCGCCTTCCTACGACAAGCACAACGCGGCGCGACTGGTGGCAATGGGCGCGCCGTGCTTTGCCTGCACGCCCGACCTGTTCCCGGACATGATGGCGGCGGCGATCAAGCGCAACAGCCTGGAGCAGTGGGCGGCGGAAGCGGGCATCGTTCACGTGTGACTACGTGAACGGGTTTGTTGTCACCTCGGCACGGCATACCGCGCCAGTATCGCGTAAAGATGGCGCACATACCGCTCGGCATTGATTGCAGGGGCATCCAGCTGGTGCCCTCGAAAACATCCACTCGTCGACGCCTCCGGATGCTCGTCACAGGGAAGTTATTGCACCAGTTCTTCCGGCACCGGGACAGCTTTCTTGCGGACAGCTTTCACCGTCGCCCTGCGCCGCCACAGGAGGAGCACGCCGAATATGCCGCAGGCGCCGATGGCAGCGATGGGCAGCGGGATTGGTGACGGTTCCGGCTCTGCCACGCTGGAGGGATCGCGTAGCGCTTCAGGGAACGGGCGTGGTGCGACTGGCACGATTTTCCAGTCGGCCTGGTTTTCCGGAACGCGCGACTGGAACTCGTCGAACGAGAATACCGGCGCCGAGCCGAAGACACGGCTGGATGGCGTTTGCGGAATCCGCACCAGGAAGATAGCGTCGATATCGCTCCTGAGTTGCTGCTCGTATGCGGTTAAAGTCCGCGGTGCGCCTTTGGCACCGACGATCTGCAGCAGATCGAGCCCTGCGGCCTCGAACGCCACCGCCGGCAAAAGCCGCGTTTGCTCCTCGTTCAAATAGTCGTAGATCTTGCGGCCGCTCTGCAAGCTGCCATCCTTGGTCGCGATATACGCATAGGCCGCAAGCGATTTCAGTGGTGCTGTTGGGCCGCGCTTTGGAATTTTCCAGCCGAGCGAATCGAATACGTCGACACTGATACCGGCACAGTTCGCACTGGCATGCCGGTATTGGAAATCGTGGCGATAGAGCTGGTTGAAGACGCGCTGTACGCCGCCCTGGAATGCGGCCGCCGTGCGCTGGTTGTTCAGGACCGCAACCAGCATCCAGGATGGGCGGTAATATTGCTGGCCACTGTTCAGGTCCATCAGGTAATTGTCCATCGGGAGGGTCGCCGCCACGATGCCTTTTTCGCTGACCGAATCCAGGTTATAGAAATTGTTGACGGCCCAGTCCGACCATTCGCCACGGTCGCCGATACGGCCGGTAGCGACAGCAAAATGCCCTCCCAGCGATTCATCGTCATCGCCCTGGGCGCCGTTCAGGACGAAGCCCAGCACGGGCTTCTGTTTCCAATCGCGGTCCTTGCCGGGATGACGTTCCCATACCAGGCGCGTTTCGATACCGCGTGTCTGCTTGATCGGTTCGCGCACGAATGCAGCCAGCTCCGATGGCTCTCGAAGTGGCTTGCTCTGCAGTTTGGCTGGTTCAAAAGCGAAGTCGCTTGGCCAGATCGTGCGGGCAACGAAGACCTCTTTGGCGCCCGTGCTCTCGATTGCACCTCGCATGCGCACTTCGCTTCCTGCAAAATAATCGGCGGTAGCGCCGTTGGCGTAGGAAAGGTTCGTTGAAATCTTCGGCACGAGCTTGATGTCGAGTTCACTGCCGGCATTGGTGCGAACACGCCCGGCGCCTGGCAGCATGACCGCCCCTTCGATGATATTTGGCGCCCCGATCCAGACCAACGATGGATAGGCCAGCTTTTCCGCCCCCGGCCCGGCAGCCCAATTGCCGACATCGCTTTTTCTGTCCACCCCTTGGGTAAAGCCCGACACTGCCTCGCCCTTGCCCGGTACGGCAATCAGGTCGTTTTCGAAATACCACAGCCCCTGCTTCGGCACCGTGCAAGCACCGCATTTTCCGGTACGCAAAAGCATACTTTCGGCAGACAACAGTCCGATGGATTCAGACTCCAGGGCACCTTTCACTCCTGCACTTGATGCATTCATTGCGGACTCTGCAGCGCAGGCAAACGAGGTAACCAAAGCTGCGGCTGCGGCAAGGAGTTTTCGGGCCATGCTGATTCCTCAGTTCGGGAAAAAGCAGAGCTTACCGTAAATAAGACCAGTGAAATTGATCTTATACATCATCTGCGGGAAAGTAAGACTCGGCGGCAAAAATACGACAGCAGATCGGTAATGTGGCGAGACTGGTGCGGCCCGCCGGGCAAATACAGGGCCGAGCCCAGCTTGCAACTTACTGCCAAAGTGGCGCCCCAAAGTGGAAAAACCGCCAGTACACGCCAGCGGGGTTACCTGTACAGACCAGAACTGGGGGGCAGGCGGTTATCAAAACTGGTGACAGGCACCAATTCAAAACTGGTGACAGGCACCAATTAATTTGAAACATTTCCAGAAAACCGGTGTCTGTCACCGTTTTTCGTCACCGTTTTTTGAGCGACAAATGAAAAAAGCCCACCAGGCAAGGCTTGGCAGTGCCAAGCATTGCGGTGGGCTTCAAGCGGTCTTGCAAAGCAAAAAACCCCGCCAGCACACGCTAGCGGGGTTTTTCTATGTAACAGCCTGACGATAACCTACTTTCACACTGGTTGCAGCACTATCATCGGCGCAAAGTCGTTTCACGGTCCTGTTCGGGATGGGAAGGGGTGGGACCGACTTGCTATGGTCATCAGGCATGACTTGTACGATCGATTGCTCTCAATGGAGCAGCAATCGATCTCAATCCGGAAGAAGTAAAGTTGGGTTGTAGTGTTCAACTACGTCTCATCAAAGAGTAAATGCAAGGAATCATTAGTGATTCATAACCGTCAAGGTTATAGGGACAAGCCGTACGGGCAATTAGTATCAGTTAGCTTAATGCATTACTGCACTTCCACACCTGACCTATCAACGTCCTGGTCTCGAACGACCCTT
>NZ_JBUXKP010000026.1:0-15909 GCF_055502675.1 Pseudoduganella sp. jia 12 | reverse complement strand
CAGCTTCGTGATCGTCACGTCGATGTCGTCCAGGTTCATCAGTAGCCCCTTGCTCGTTCGACTGCCTCGCGCGCCGTCTTGGTGTCATGGCACGGGATGCAGAGCAGTTCCTTGTTCTCGGGCTCATCGGATCCGCCAGCCCACAGCGGCTTGATGTGGTCGACCGCGCTGCCGACCGTCGTCTTCCCCTGCCGCTTGCACTCCTGGCACAAGCCGCAGTCACGCTCCCTGATCTCGTTCCGGTCTTTTACGCCCGCACTGCCGCGCTTCCGCTCTACGCGACCCGGCTGAACTTGCAGGGTCGGAACTCGTGCTGATGCAATGGCTTGCAGGCGGGGCTTGAGCGTCTTCAGTCGCATCACTTCGGCTCGATCAGTAGGGCGACCACCTGCATGTACGTGATCTCGCGGCCCTTGTTGCGATGGACAACATACAGCGCGCAATCCTGCAGGTCGCGGTCGCACTCCAGCTGGAATTCGCGGCCGAACCATGCGGCCATCTGCGGCACCAGGTCCCGGCGGCCGTTTGGCTTGGCTAGAACGTGCTGCACGATGCGCTGCTGCTCCACGATTTCGACAGCGGTGGGCGGCTCAATTGCCCGTGCCGGCGAGGTGGCCAGCAGGGCGAGCACGATCAGTCTGCGGATCATGCAATGTCGGTAGTGCGAACGCCGATGCGCAGGGTTTCAATCTGAGCACCCGCGCTTGCCACCGCACCGTTGATGCCCCATTCGAGGATCACGAGCACTTGCGCCGCCTCCGCAATAAACGGCGGGACGGTTAGCGTGCCGGACCAGCTATCGTCTGGCTGGTACAGACCCGTTTCGTCACGCTTGGCATAGTAGTTCTTGCTGTTGTTGGATGCGAACACTTCCACCTTCGTCAGGCTGCCCGGCGTGACGTTGGACACGGCGATCGCCCAATCGATATCAACCTGCTGGCCCACAGTCACACCGTTGATTGTGATGTAAGCGCGGTACAGCTCGACGATGGACGTACCGGACGTCAGGCAGACCTGTGTTTCGAGGGGCACGCCCTGCACTGTACGCGTGCCCTTGCTGCCCGTGACGATGCCGGTCGCGCCGGAGGCGCCAGAAGTTTGCCGCGTCAGAGTGACACCGGTTGCCGCCACGCCGGCAGCGGTGCCGGATTGCGCAACCGAGCCCTTCATGAAGCCATTGCTGAAGCGGTTGCCACTCGGGTTGTAGGTGGCGTCGTACACATCAGCCTGCGAGGTGATGCGCGGGGCGATGGCCGACAGGCGGGGCTTCAGCAAGTCGAGCAGCATGCGACCGATCAGAAATGCGCCGCGCGGCGACGGGTGCAGGCCGTCGTTCGTGTATGCGAGCGCGCTGTTCGTCGAACCCTCGCGGCCGATCGGATAGCCCAGGGCATCGGATTGATCGGTGAACGGGATGGTCGGATCGCACAGTAGTACGCCGGGGGTGCTGCGCGCATAGTTACGTTGCGCGCGCGCCCAGCGTTGCAATGTCAAACGGCGCTCCGGCGTGAGCGCGGTCCCGATGGTGCCCGAATCGTAGAAGCGCGGCAGAATCGGGAGCACGATCGGCGTGATACCTTCCTTCAGTAGGCTGCTACACGTGGCGGTGATGTTGTCGACGATCTGCTTTTCGTCAACGCTCGATTCGTTGAGGTCATTCGTGCCCATGTGGACCGTGCAAAACCGCGCGCCGCGAGCTTTCATGTCAGCAGCAGCGGCAGCAGAGCGGTCGGCAATCTGCTTCGACGTTTGGCCGCTCACGCCATGATTCAAGGCCCGGTTTGTGTACAAGGCGCCATCGGACAGGATCATGAGCCAAGTCAGGAAGCCCTTGCTGCGATATTCAATCTGCGCGCCCGCCCCATTCGAGGTCGTGAACTGCGCGGTGATCGAATCGCCCAGGCCGCCGATGATCGTGCTGCCGGCTGGCGCGCCGCCACCAATCGACAGCTGCTGGCCGTTTTGCGAACTCACTACCGAGACCGAGTTCCCGGCCTGGTCAACCTCGACCATGACCGGGTAACGCTGATTCGGCGGTGCCGGCGGCGCCACGTACGCGACGCCGCCCGTGAGATCGGTAGTGGCCTGTTTCGCGGCGATCAGCCCCGCCTCGGTAGCGGCATCGAGCGTGACGATGGTGTTCGCAGTGTAGATGCCATGCTTGGCGAGCAGTTTGACGGTCATGCCGATGTCCTTTTCATGAATTCTTGGTGGGCGGTTTCGATGCGGTTGCACATCCATTTGTCGAAGCCGATCGATTCCACGTGCCTCCAGTCGCGCCGCAGCTCGACACAGCCGGTCAAAATCTTCGTTACCAGTTTGTCGCCGTCAACGATCAAGTTGCCTCGGCGATCCCGCGCATATACGGCGATCTGGCCGCGCTCCTCGTCAGCGTGGGTGACGTCCTTCATCGGCTGGCCGTCCAATAGGACGCAGCAACGCAGCCACTCCGGGTTGTAGTCCGGGTGGCCTGGATATGCGGACAGGCGCATGGCTTCCTCAGTGGTCGATATCGTTCAGATTGCCGGCGCCGCCAGGGCGTCTAGCTTCAGGGATCAGATCCCAGCCGAGCTGGCGGCGGATCTCGTCCGGCGTGGGCGGTGGGTCGGGCGACAAGATGCGCTGCTCCATGAACGCGCGAACCGATTCCTTCGTCGGGTGCGTAGTGGTGGTCATGGAGCCTCGCGAAAATGGGTGCGTTCAGCGACATCAACGGGGAGGAATCCACCGCCAAACGCAAAAAAGCCCGCGGTTTCAAGCGCGGGCTTTCAGGTGCTCAGACGTATCTCGTAAGTAGCAATTTGTTTCGGCGATAGTTTTTGAGACTATCGAAACTGAGGCGATTTTAGGCCAATGTGTAAAGGCGAGTCACGAACTTATTTGTCTAACTGCACCTTTACACAGTGGCCTGCATCGCTTCGCCAGCCCGGCTGACTGGCGATCCGGCACCGCCATTGTGCACAGCCTTCAGGCTCAACGACAGCGTGTACGCCTTGCGCGCAAAGGCTTTGACGCGGTTGTAGTACGTGGGCCGGCTGATGCCCAGCTCGTCGGCCTTTCGCTTGATGTTGTCAGCTTGCTCGATGTAGTACAGGTTGAAGCAGACCATCGCATCGTGGTGCTCTTTCATGTCCGCCAGCGTGTGCACTGCCATGTTGAAGAACTGCATATCGGCGTTGTTGCGAGCATCTGGCGGCTCGCGCAGTTTGCTCGGCTGCATGACGCCGAGCTGCGACTTCCCGCCAGGCGCAATATAAAAGCGGCGCGTGTAGCACCACTGAACCCAATCCACGCAAAGCTGGTTTAAAAGACGATCATTCATGGTTTTTCCTCCCCGTTAAACCACCTTCATTTTATCCCGGCGGGAACAAATGAAGATTGTCAGCGGGAAAGAATTCACCGTAAAGTTGGCTCAAATGCGCATTGCGGATGACCCAAATGACGTGCATGCCGTAACCATGCAGTCTGCGCGGTGACTTACGCTGCATCCGCACCACTAAAGTTGAGAGTGATGTGTAGGAGCGGAGGTGAAGATTGGTGTAGAGGCCCTTGAGCCATCTTCCGTAGTTGCATACAGAACCGCGCCTACGCAGCTAGCGATCAGGTAGTACTGAACCGCAAGCTCGCTTGAGGTACTTGGATGATTTTCCTCCTTGTTCCGATTGTGCACCGAGATATATTGCTTAAGTTCAACGTTAACGGTATCCTTTTTTGCGCCCCTCACTCAGGCGGGGGAAATATAATTATTTTGAGTTTTATAATGAAAGATCCTAATAAGCCATTTCCATTTAAAGAACTAAAGAAACTAATTAAATCATTTGAGCGTGTGAATTGGGCAGAAGCCGAGATTGACTCTTTAAAACAAATGCTTCGACCTTTATTCAGCGGCCATGTGAAAGACGCTAGAATCATACCTGCCGGAACCCCTATTTATAGAGCGGTGAAATGGAACGATATCCCTGACAATATAAGCAAGTTGACATACCCTCCAAGCGAGTTTGTCAAGAAGCTGGGTCGAGCTAACCGGCTAAATCAATCGATGTTTTACGGTTGTCTAACTGAGGCTCCAGCGTATTTTGAGTTGCGGGTAAACCCGGGCGATAATGTAGCCTTGTCAACTTGGATAACCTCAGAACCTATATTCTTGAACCGTGCGGGTTACTCGACTGACGCGTTTTCCAAACTTGGCTCAAAGCGAACGGCGGAGAAAATACGAGTTCCAGTACAGTATGACACTCCTAGGAATAAGATGGTTGCAGAGTTTTTAGCATCCGAGTTTACGTCCATACTTCCTGCGGATAGAGAAGATCGTTATAAGCTTACAATCGCTATCGCCGAAGTGCTCCATCTAGACGGCATTGACAACATGGATCATCCCTCTATCGAAGGAACGGGCGGATTTTCTGGGATAATTTACCCTACTATTGCGATGGCGGCAAATTCCGACAATATATGCATTACCCCAGCTGCGGCAGATTCGAAATTAAAACTGCGTACGGTCGAGTGGTGCCAAGTCGAATACGTGTACGATGATCTAAATGTTTTAAACACAAATTCCAACTTCGCAAACTCATTCGGTAGAAATGGCGAAATAGAGTGGAAGGGGCGGGTTGGGGAAATTAGGTTACGCCAAGTCTCAGAGTCGCTGGAGAACGGCCAGCGTGTTTTCCGAAACATCCAAAGAGAGATCGTAGCGAAGGAATCATTTGAGCATGGTGCCCGCGTTTTGCGAAATGCGCTGGGGGAACTTTTTCTGAAGGAATAGTGGGTTTCTCGTTGCATAAATGCGCCACCGATTTGTTCATTGTTAAAAAGGTAGTGGCACTATTTTCCTTAGACATGGGTGGGACTGGTTAACTAAACGCGCAGCGTGCCTGTGCGCTGGAACTCGCGGCTGGCTGCCATTGCCGCGCGTGCTATTGCTACATTCGGGACCGAGCGCAGATAGTCTGTCGTTTTCGCCAACCCGTCACGCAGGACCTGCATTTCATCGCCCGTTACGCCGTGCCGGCCAGTGCGCAGGGCCCGCTCCTGGATCGCGGCGCACGCCTGCACCATCGTCTCGGCGATCGGCAGCAGCTCATGGCCGTTTGGCGCGATCCGGCGCGTGAGATCGGCATTCGACAGCATGTCGTAGACGTGCTGCTCCCCGAAATGCGCCGTGCCGAGCGCGGCCGCCGCCATGTAGCCAGGTATTTCCATGCTGGCCGCGTGGCGCATGCCCAGCGGCAGCACGCAGGGCTTCGGGCGGTAGCTTTTGTTGCGCTTTTTCACGATCGATTCTCCTATCGCGGATGATTCCAAATAATCTGCAAATGGCTTAACCATGCGGGCTGCGAAGGTGGTTCGCGCCACTTTCGCGCCACATGGTTTAAACCCGATTCACGCGGCAGTCCTCATGAACTGCTCATGCACGAAGTGGCACGGGCCAACGCGGACATTGGCGGGTGCCAACGGTACAGATTCTCGTAGCCCCGGTAATTGCCCTCGACTGGCGACTTTGAACCGAAGTAGTGCTGCCGTTCCTCGAGCATGCCGGCTCGGACCATGGCGTGCATGGCGTGGCCCCAGCAGCAACCGATGTCATGCAGGATGGCTACAGTGCGGTGAAAGTGGCTGCCCTTGATCCATTCGCCGGGCCGCTTCATGGCCTCGTCGAGAAACGCCTGGCGCACCTCGACCGTCCACGCGCGCACCCACTTGGCCTCGACACTGCGCGGCATGCCACCGACACGGCGCACAGGCGGCGCCGGCGGGGCGAAGAGCTCGAGCTGGCTCATGCCGCGCCCCTCCCGCGTCGATGCGATTCCCATTCGAAGGCGACCATCCGGCCATTGCCCTCGCGCAGGCGATCGAGGACGCGCTCGCCGATCATCTCCTCCAGCGCCGGCAGTGCGAGGTTTGTCGTCAGGATCGTGGGCCGCGACATTTCATAGCGCCCGTCGATGATCTCGAACAGGATTGCCTTCTCCTCGTCGGTTCCGCGCTGCATGCCGGCCTCGTCGAGGATCAGCAGATCGGGCTCGACGAAGTCTCGGATGACCTGCCCTTTCGTTCTCAGGCTGCCCTTCGAATAGGTCTCCTTCACCGTGTCGATCGCCTTCATCGTCTTCACGAACACCGCTTGCCGGCCGCGCGCCATCACAGCATGCGCGATGGCCACGGCCAGGTGCGTTTTCCCGGTGCCGATCGTGCCGCAGAAGATCAGTGATGTCCCGTGCAGCAGTGCCTCGTCGAAGTTTGCGGCATAGCGCTTCGCCGAAGCGAGCGCCCTCTCCTGCCCTGGGTTGGTCGCAACGTAGGTGTCGAACGTCCGGTCGTGGAATTTGTCGGGGATGGCTGCGCGGCCCAGCTTGCGCTGCCACTCCCGGGCGGCAAGCTGTCGGCGCCACTCTTCGCGTTGCTCGTTCTCCCGCGCCGCATCCACCTGGTGCATGCACGAGACACATCCGGACCACTCGCCGCGGATCAGCAGCGACGTGTATTTTCCGTGCACGAGGCATTCGCGCACCTCACGTTCAGAAGCTGCCATCTTGCCCAGCGCCGGCCCCAAAGTCTTGATCTCGGAAACGTCCATGTTGCTGTCCTTTCGGTTGATTTTTTGGGATGGTCCAGTCGGCGGAGAATCGCTCGCTCGGGCCGTAAAACGTTGCGGGTTGAAGAACAAACTGCGGGTCGAGCCTGGTCGCCGCGACGTAAGCGGCATATTTCTTCGTGCCGGCCAGCATTTCCGCTTCGGTGGCGCCTGCCTTCAAACGCGCTGCCCAAGCCTTATAACTGGCGGCCTTCGACGCGCCGGGCCGCTTCGGATATGCGGCCCAGCACTCTTCGAAAGCCTCGGGATACTCGCCCTTGATAGCGATCGGGCGTGCTGCTGCGCGGAGCCTGTCCAGTTCCTGCATGACCGCTGCCTGCCGGGCCCGGTCGACGAACACGCGCGGCGCTTTAATGGCGACAGCGGCCCGCAGCTCGGCGAAGTCGTCGGCGCTCATGGCGTCACTCGCTTGAACTCGACGACCCACACCCAGGGATTGGCGTCCCAGCTGCCGGCGCCGTTGATCTGCTCCCACAGCGCAGCGTAGGACGGCGCAGCATCCTCGAAGCCCCGGCCCATACGCTTCGCCAGATCGAAGATGCTCATGTCGTCCAGCAGACCGTCGCAGGCCTCGATGCCCTCGGCCCAGCAGTCAGCCTCGCTGATCTCCTGTAGCCGCTCCACTCGCACACTGACGATCTCGAGCAGGATGCGGCTGGCGGCACGCGGCATGTGGATGCTTGGCTTCCACTTCAAGCCATATTCCAGGCGCGCCTCGTCGCCGTGACTGCCCGGCGGGCTGTCGGCGGCGAAAGCGTAGCGCTGACGCATGCCTTTCGTGTCACGGTGCTCGACACCGGTACCGTGCAGGTCCATGAATGTCTCGCGCACCCAGAGCCGGCTACCGGGCTGGCCGTACGGCGAATGCTTTTCAGCGAATGCGCGCTGCCCCATGCAGTGGTACACGCCGATGCTCTGGCACTCGGCTATCACGCTATTTCGTTGCTCCGAGGTCGGGAACATGTCTGGACAGACGAACAAATCGCCTGGTTCCGCATCGTAAAAACTCGGCGGGCAGCTCAAACTGACGTACGGCTGACGGCGCAGCGCGCGACGGGTCTGCGTCTTCGTGCCATCCAGCAGCGCGCGCACCATCGGCGTAGAAAACAGAATCGGTCGTTCTTTCATTCTTCAATCCCTCCCAGCAATGGGTGCTGGCACGGATCGCCAGGCACCAACACGTAAATGAATCCCTTTTCGCAGCTCTTCAGGTCGACACGGCTCGCCACCGCCTGCGCCTGGCCGCACACGTCCGACCACTGCCGCTCGAAGATGCAACCGCGGCAGGTTTTTGCCGGCCGGGTCGTGAATTGCAGCGCGGACGGATCGAGCCGGGCAGCATCGCGCCACTCCGACAGATCCACCATGCCCTTCATGCCGAAACGCTTTCCTGCTTGGGCGCGCCCGTGCGCTCGTCGAATTCTCGCCAGGTCATGACGACAGTCCCGTTGCGCTTCACTGGATTGCCATGCTTGTCGACCTTCTGCGTACGGCACATAATCACCGGCTGGCGAACCTCGGCCGGCTGGGCTGCCAGCCAATCGCGACAGAATTGCGGCGCATCCAACTCGGGCGAAACTCGCTCGCTTCGTGTTGCCTCGGCGAACAGCGCTTCAGTCATGGCACGCACCTGCGCACCCCATTCGATGACCGAGTACGTCTTCCCGCCCCCCCCTGGAATCTGCACCGGCACCTTACTTTCAGCCTTCTTTCGGCACGCCGAGCGGCTGATACCGAATACACAAAACGCACCCATGACATTTCCCCTTTACAAAATTTCAGGCAAAAGAATCCCCTGTGCTACCATTGCATAATGGCAAGCAACAATTCCATACATCACTGTTATCTCGGCTATAACGTCGAACTGTGGCCGGAGGACGGCGACGACTTCGACTACGTCGGCTGCTACCGCATCGCTTACGGTGGCGCCACCGTGCACGCCGGCCGCCTCGCCGGGCATGACGATCGGTCTGCCGCGTTGGAGGCGGCGTGGAAGGCTGGCCAGCAGCACGTTGACAGCATCGCAGTGGCCGCTTGACGCATTACAGCGGGATCCTCTTCCGCGTGATCCGGGTGCCGAGCGCAACATGCGTGCGGACGCGCTCCTGCTGCGCCTGGAACTCCGACACCGCTGGTTGACGGCCAGCCGCAGCGGCCTTGAGTTCTTCCTGTCGCTCCTTCACCATCGCCTCGTAGTGCTCGCGCGTGCGCACGTGGCCCGGGTCGTGTTCCAGCGCCTGCTCCATCACGCCCCCGCCCCGATCAGTTCGCGGATGCGCTTCACCGGCATATCGGTCGCTTCGTGCACGCGCAGGATGGTGGTATCGCTGACGGGGTTGTGCCCATGGCGGATCTTGCTGATCGCTGGCTGGGTCACGCCCAGGAGCCGGGCCAGAGCCGCGTCGTTCTTGAGGCGACGGCCCGCCACGATCGTGTCGAACAGCTTGCCGCTGTTGTCTTTGCCCGTCGCCGAGCGGTTGTTGTCGGACATCGTAATTTCTCCTTGTTGTGGTCAGTTGCCTGCTGCGGCTTGCAGCTGGTATTTCGCCCACTCGCCGGCCACCCACTCCACGCCCTTCGGGGTGAACTTGGTCTGCGTATAGGCATGATCGTTTGCGGTGCCGGCCTTCACCTCGAAGCGGCCCGCGGTGAGGTGCTGGGCGTGCGCCGTCCAGTCGCCGTTGAGGCGGTACATGATCTTTCGATCCAGCAGGAACTCGCGGAAGTCGTGCTCGTTCGCGCGCAGCAGTTTGCAGACCTCGCGGAAGCCCTTGCTGCCGGACGACGACGCGACGAAGCGGTCGACGAAGGCCACCTTCGGCGCCTGGGCCTCCACCTGGGCGGCGAGGGCGACACGTTCGCGCTCCGACGACAGGGCCAGCTCGAGCAGCTCCAGGCGGGACAGTTGGGCCGGCGCCGGCGGCGCGCCCTCCAGCTGGATCCACCGGTCGATGATCCGCTTGCGCAGCACGACGTTGTAGCCGGCGATGAGCGTCAGGGTCAGGTCCTTCGGCAGCGCGAACATGGGCTGCGCCTGGCCGTTGCCAGCCGTGTAAGCTGCTGAAAAGTCAGCAGGTTGAACCCCGAGCTGCTGCAGCATCAAGCGCACGTCGGCCATGACGTTGCGGTGCTCCTTGCCGGTCAACTCGGCAATCTCGCGCGTCGTCATGGTGACGCTGTCGATCGTGGTCAGTTCCATTCCGCCCTCCTCGTCCGGCCAGTTGCCGATGACTGTTGATAATCGTGTGATCCAATACCCATAAGGGCTACTTCACAGGCTCGCGCCACTTTCGCGCCGCTGCGAACCCATTTTTGCGGCAATTTCTTCCTGCGCAGCGCTCACCCGGCGCAGATCCTTCTCCAGGTAAGCCATCGTCGTGAGCGGCGACTTGTGCCGCATCACCGCCTGGATCGTCTGGATATTCGCGCCGGCCTCGGACAGCAGCGTGGCGAACGACCCGCGCAGCCGGTGGGGCGTCAGGCCCTTCGTCCTGCACTTCACGTTGGCGATGCGCATCGCGGTGCGGGCGAAGCCGGGCGGCAGCTCGTCGCCGTTCGCCTTCGTGGCGATCAGGCCCTCGTGCTTGCGCAGCGGCGCCAGGTGCTCGATCAGCCAGCCGGGCATCGGCACCGGTTCGGCCTCGCGCCCCTTCGTGATCCCGGGCGTGTATGTGCGGCGCTCCCAGTCGATCCATTCCCAACGCGCGGAGGCCGACTCGCCCTCGCGCAGGCCCGCGCCGAACTGCATGCGCACCGCGGTAGCGATGCCCGGCTCGCGCTTCGTTGCCGCATCGATCTCGGCGAACCACGTCATGGCCACGTCCAGCGGCAGGATGGCGCGCGGCCTCTTCTGCACTTTCAGCATCGCCACCTTCCACGGCAGCTGCGGCAGCACCTCGCGCTTCACCGCCCAGTTCACCACCAGCTTGATGACGCGCAGCCAGTGGTTGACCGTGGCCGGCTCGTGATCGACCAGGTGCTCGTTGCGGGCCTGCTCGATGCGCAGCGTGGTCAGCTCGCTGATCGGCAGCTCGCCCAGCTTGTACAGATGCGGCCGGCGCACCACGTCGACGGAGCGGCGATGGTGCTCGCTGGCGACCGGGCCGCGCGTGTCAGCCCATTCGCGGAACAGCTCGCGCAGCGTTGGCATCGGGTGCCCGCCGTTCGCGCGCAGCACCGCCGCCGTGTGGGCCCGCGCCGCGATCGCTTCGGCCTCGCCTTTCCGAGCGACGCGCGTGCTGCGCTGGATGCGCTGGCCTGCGACCTGGAACCGGTAGTGCCAGATCTTGGATTTCCCGGAACGGAACAGGCTGATGCTCACTTGCGCCTCCGCGACAGCCGATTGGCGCGCAGCATGTCGATGACGATCGCCACCACGGCGAAGCGCACAGCGGCCTCTCGCGACGGGAAGGTGCGCAGGTCGAGGAACGTCGCGGAGGCGAACTCGTGGCGCACATACATCTGGCCGGCATCGGGGCAATGCAGCTTCGGATAGGCGCCGTGCTCGACCATCAGCGGGCCGGCCGCTGCCCAGTCGCCGCACCAGTCCGGCACCATGGCCTGGCCGCGGCTGTTCTGCGCGCCGCCCGGGGGCGTGCCGAGGATGGCGCCGCCGCCGACGAGCGCGAGGTTGCACCAGCCGAGGAGCGTGGCCAGCGAGTAGTTGGCTTGTTCGGTACGGGTCATTCCGGTTTCTCCATCATGCTGGCCAGACGGGCGACGACGCTCTGCAGGGTGCTGTGGACTTCGCGCGCCGCATCGCTGATGCACTTCATTTCATGCGCCTCGATCCGGCCGTCAGCCAGCGCGGCATAGATCGCATTGCCCACGTTGCCGTGCGACCCCACCAGGGCGGCGAACATCTCCAGCACGGCCTGGTCGCCGGCCTCGCCCTCGCCCACCTCGAACAGTGCGAAGCCGTGCGCCGCAGCCAAGGCGCGCAGTGGCTCGTAGCCAACGATCGGCAGGGCCATGTCGAATTCGGCCAGCGAGATCACATTCGTCGCGGTGTTCGGGTTCAGCTTGTTCCGCAAAACTTGCGGTCCCTTCCCCATACGGACGGCCAGCGCTTCAACGCCGCCTGGGTATTCATGTGCCGCCTTGTAGAGCGCGTCGTGAACGTCCATTTAGTCAACCTTGCTAAAAATGAATCTGAAAAGGTCTGTTCCGGCGATACTTCAAATGCAAGACCGCGCGAAAATCAGCTAAAGTACTGCTTACTTTCTTGGCAATGGCCGCGGGGTCGGTAGCGCATCCTCAATGCGCGGTCTCGCACGCCTCAGCTCCGCAACATTCTTCCGACTTGGGGGCTTGCGGTACTCCCGATCAGGTTCTGGTCCGGTCTCCAGCTTTTCGAACACGTCGGGTCGCAGGAGCCTGAGAATCTTGAGCTTGTCCTTCGGGATGCCGGTTTTTGCTGTGCGCCATTGGGACACTGCTGCGAGGGTTACCTCGCACAGATCGGCAACCTTTTTCGTACCACCGAGCTCGTCGATCACTGTCGAGGCGGGAAGAGCGGGTCGTTTCATAACGGCCTTTGTTAAGTTGTTTGCGCTATGTTAAGGCTCCTTAACTTTAAAGTCAACGCTTAACTTAACAAAAGTTGCTTTTGGTAAGCCGTCTTACCACAGGATTTGTTAAGCTAGCTAAATGAAAATGCTATCTGAACGCTTACGTTGGGCCATGCAACAGAAGTCAGCCAAGGAGGGTCGCGAAATCATTGCGGCAGACGTCGCTCGCGCAGCGAGCGTTGCTCCCGCTTCCGTTGCCTACTGGCTGGCTGATACTAACGGTGTCAGCGCCGCAAAGGCCCGCCTCATCGGCGACTTCCTAGGCGTCAATCCAGTTTGGCTGGAAGCCGGTATCGGCGAGCCAACTGCTCAACAAGTCCCGCCTGAACAAGAAGTCAAAGACTTGTTGCAAGATTTCCCGGAATTTAAGCAGGTGGTTCCGGTAGACGAAGATTCATCACTTTTATATACAATCCCGAAAGTAAGACTCAAATTGCAAGCCGGTATAACTGGATTCGAAATGGAGCCTGATCGCCGTGATCACGGTGTGATGGGAATTCCACGTAACTGGACCAATAGAAAGCGTTATAACCCTGAGCATCTGATCGGGATCGACGTGGAAGGCGAAAGCATGGAGCCCACGTTTTATGAGGGCGACGTCGTTGTGGTCAACACTGCAGACAAGCATCCAGTCGATAACGCTGTGTTTGCCATCAACTATGAAGGGCAGGCAGTAATTAAAAGGTTTTTGAAGCGAGCGGGGGCCTGGTGGCTTACGTCCGATAACGAAGACCAAGAGAAATTTAAGCCAATGCGATGCGATGGCCTCCGCTGCATAGTAATCGGACGTGTAGTGCGCCGCGAAGGTGATAACTTTTAAAATTAACAAGATAAGAAAATGCAAGCCAATCACTACCCGACGACTGGGAGGTCGATCGTATTTTTCGATTTCGAAACCACTGGCTTGTGCTCTCGGAATGATTCGATCATCGAGATCGGAGCGGTAAAATATATTCCCGGCGCTGCATCTCATCCGCACATGCAGCAGCTTATAAAGATTGATCGATCTATACCAAAATTTATCAGCCGATTGACAGGCATCACGGATGAGATGCTTGAAAGGGAAGGCCGGCCGATGGAGGAAGTGCTACCGGAGTTTGTTGATTTCATTGGCGACAGTATTGTCGTCGCTTTCAACCTCAATTTCGACGCACGCTTTTTCAACTCGGCAATTGATCGTCATGGGATATCTCCTTTGACCAACCCGGCTGATTGCGCACTCGAACGAGCTCGCGCCGCTTGGCCCCACCTGCCGAATCATAAACTGAGTAGCTTAGCAGAGTACTTAAAGCTTGAAGTTAAGGGCGCGCACCGTGCTCTTAACGATGCTCTGCTCGCCCTAGAAGTCTACTTTCACGCGTTCAACGTCGACAATACTTCACTGCCAGAAGTTAGACCGAGAGGCACAAAGACTGTGGAATTGCCAGATGTGATCCCAGTTATTTCAGGGCCGCGCCAATTTCGTATTGAAGTTCTCGGAACAAAGAAGCACCAAGGCATATTCGAGGCGCTATGCGGCCCCCGCAGCGAACGTGGTGCAGCCCTCGATATCCAGGCAACGCTTCGCGTGGAAGCGCAGTCCAATGTCGTCCGGGTACTCTTAAAAGAAGATTTGGTAGGCAATCTATCCCCACGACTTGCGCAAGACTTTCGCCAGGCACTCGCTGCTGGCGATCTTGCGGAGTTCACGCATTTTGAATGCTCGGCCAAGATACGCGGCGGAAAGATTACGGACTCAAATGCAGATGGGCATTACGTAATGTGGCTCGACATACCACAGGATGATGACTGATCTTTTTCCAGATCCACGCGTGCATTAGTTGTCTTTAAAGCTGTAGGTGTCTCCGCTTCGCTGCGACGTTTTTCTCTTCTGGTTGGTTGAATTTACCTCAACCACCAGAACCTCCTTGCATCACCTCAACGGCATCCTGAGCCTTCACGCGCCAACTCTATCCACAGAGCGCGCGATCCGTCAGCCTTTCGGTCTGGGGCGCTAACTTCGCCACCCCTGTGCGTGTCTCAGACCTTCCCACAGTACGCCTATCCCTACGCGCCTGTCGTTACCCGGAGAGCGCAGCGGTCGATCAACTCGACTGCCGAACTCTACCACTTGTTAAGCTGACTTTACAACTTAAATATTTTCGCCGTCTGCTTGCGCTTTTTATTAAGCTGGCTTACCATTCCTCTTAACAACTCAACGGCACCTAACATGACACCCCTCAACAGCTACTGGCTCACCTTCCGCGACGACTCCGCCGCATGCATCGACGCGGCGAACAGCACCGCAGCGATGAAGGGTGGCGAGCTGCTGCGGGGCCAGGTCGTCGCCAAGTGCGCGCAGTTGCCGAACCCTGCGGAACCTCGGCTCAACACCCTGGTGCCTGGTCCGGCTTACTGCCGCCAGCTCGCGACCTGCGCCGGCTCGTATGCGTGCACTGCGCGCCGCGACTGCGCAGACTAATTCGAAAGTCACGATTCACCGCCGCAAGCGGTGACCAGACATGAGCCTCCTCGTAGCCGGGATCGACCGGCGTAGCGAGAGCATGAGGGGTCTCACGTGTGGTTCTCCCAACGCCAGCCTGACGACGCACAGGCCCAGCCGGACATGGACACCCGGCACCGACAACCCGCCAGGAGAACCACGTGAGCTACATCATCACTGCCCGCTTTGCTGACGGGCGCATCGAGAAGAACGAAGCGATCGGCCGCCTGGTCGCCCTGATCAACGCCGCGTACGACCGCGGCGCCCTGGGCGTCACCGCAATCGTCCACCGCACGCTGCCGGCATCGAGCGAACGCCGCACCGCCCCACTCTAACGAGGAAACCATGAAGAAGATGAACTGCTGGAGCGTCCCGATGGGATGGCTCTTGATGCCCCCGCTCGGCTTTTTCACTGGCGCACTCGTTGTGGCGGCGCGCCTGTGGGTGGGCGCATGAAGCCCGAGGACATCGGCCCGCTGCTCGCGGACGTCGCCGAGATCGCCGTGATCCTCGGCGCCCTGGCCGCCGTGGTGGTGTCGTGGCTGCCATGAACCAGCGGCGCCGGGCCGAAGATCGTGCGCCAGTCGAGGCGCCTTCCGAGTCGCTGTCGCGGCGCGACGCGGCCGAACGCCAGAACCGCGTGCTGCTGCATGCCTGGCAGACGGCGCACCCGGTGCTGTACGAGGGTCGACTGCATCACCTGCACACGCTGCAGTTCCAGAAGCCAGGCGGCGCACCAGAGGTGGTGGTCTACCTGGTCGGAAGTTCTGAGCCGGTCCCGGCCGAAGCGCTGACGCCTTGCCCGCACCACCGCAACACGCAGCGCGACTCGCCGGACACCGAAGACGCGGCGGCCGAGGCCGGCGCACCGAATGAAGAAATGGAGAACGCATGATGGAACAAGAACAAAACCACCTGGCCGGCGCGCGCGATCTGCAGCGCGTGCTGCCAGCCCCCGCCGCAGCGTCGGCACCCGCCGGCTACGTTCGCACCGACGCGCTTGCGCAGCTGCGCGACGAGCACACCTACAGCGTCGGCCTGGTGGTATTCAAGAAGGCGGGCCCAGGCCGCACCGCGATCCGCACGTCGCCATTCGCCGACTGGACGCCGGCGGACGTGCGCCTGCCCCATGACGAGACCCTCGTGCTGATCGCACTAAATGACGACGACGTGTGGACTGGCTACCGCGACGCCGGCATCTGGCGTTACCCGGACCGGACGCCGATCGACGCCGAGCGCGTCACGCACTGGATGCCGCTGCC
>NZ_JBUXKP010000025.1:0-16828 GCF_055502675.1 Pseudoduganella sp. jia 12 | reverse complement strand
TTGCCCAGTACTGAATTCAAACGCTTGCAGTTGTAGAAGCCGACGATATAGTCCGTTATGTCGGCCTTGGCCTCCAATTGGTTGGCGTACTGTCGCTGCCAAACACGCTCCATTTTGAGGTTCAGGAAGAAGCGCTCAGCGACGGCGTTGTCCCAGCAATTGCCTTTCCTGCTCATGCTGCAAACGAAGCCGTGCTCATCGAGCAGGTCTTGGTACAGCTTGCTGGCGTACTGGCTGCCACGGTCAGAATGGACGACCAAGCCTGGTGCCGGCCGCCGGTGCTGGATGGCCATGGTCAAGGCCTTGCAGACCAGCTCTGCAGGCATGCTCGGGGCCATAGACCAGCCCACCACCTTACGAGCGAACAGGTCAAGCACGATGGCCAGATACAGCCAGCTGGCACCGGTACGGATGTAAGTGATGTCAGTCACGTAGGCCATGTCCGGCGCAGGCGGATTGAACTGCCGATTGAGCACGTTAGCCGCCACCGGCAGATTGTGTTTGCTGTCAGTGGTGTGGACGACCTTGCGCTTCCAGACGGGCTTGAGGGCCGCTTTACGCATCAAACTTCGTACCTTGTAGCGCCCGATTACGATGCCTTGGTTCGCCATTGCTGTGACCATGCGGCGGCTTCCATAGCTTTGATGGCTGGCCACAAATGCGGCCTTCAGGTGGACGCTTGTTTTGCACAAAATCGGTTTAGCAGAACGACGCCGCGCCTCGTAGTATGCGGAACGGCTGACGGACAGAACACGGCAACTCTGCTGGACCGGGATGGCCTCCTGTTGCAGCTGATGAATGAGTTCAAAGCTCATTTCATTTCGCGGGCAAAGAAGGCCGAGGCCTTTTTTAAGATGTCAACGTCCTGGCGAAGTTGGCGGTTTTCGAGCTCCAGCTGGCGTATGCGCTGCTGCTCCGTGGTGAGGGGCTTGCCTATCCCTGGCTGGCCGTTCTATTCGTTACCGTACTGCGTCAGCCAACGCCGGATCGCAGTTGAACCGATGCTCATGCTCTCGCTGACGTTCTGGACGCTCAGGCCTTGTTCTTTGATCATACGAACGACTTCCAGCTTTAGGCTGGTATCGAATGTCTTGCGTTGTCTTGGCATGTAATGCCACTCACGTGGTGGATTTTCCACCTATTGATGGGCTTCCCCCATGACGACGGACACTTTCGATAGGTATCATGTCACTATCGGAGGTCTTTCATGGCACGTCAACGTAGGTCGTTTTCTGAAGAGTTTAAGCGCGAAGCTGTAAAGCTGGTCGACCAGTCCGGCGCAAGCAAAGCGGATATCGCAAGGGATCTTGGTATATCGGGAAGCCTGTTGGCCCGCTGGTACCGCGAGGAAGAAGCTGGCAAATCGCCCGCTGCAAAGGCATCCGATGCTGTGTCGGCAGAGGAGTACGAGCGTATGCGCCGCGAGCTCGCAAAGGTCAAGACGGAGCGCGATATATTAAAAAAGGCGCTCGGCTACTTCGCTGCAGAGCCCAAGTGAAGTACGCCTTTATTGCCAAGCATCGGGCAATCTGGCCTACCCGAACCATGTGTCGAGTCCTTGGTGTTTCCCACAGCGGCTTCTATGACTGGTTTGAGCGGCCACCCAGCGCACGTGACCAGGAAAACGAGCGCCTGCTTAAGTCCATTCGTCTGAGCCATCAGGCTAGCGATAACACGTATGGCTCTCCTCGTGTCTTCCGTGATCTGCAGGATGCAGGCCATGCGTGTAGCGAGAACAGGGTGGCGAGATTGATGAAAGCCGCAGGATTAAAGGCCCGCCACAGGCGGCGACAGAAGCCTGGTCAGGTTGACGATGTCGTGCATTCGATTGCACCAAATCTTCTGGATCGCCAGTTTGAAGCTACAGCACCTAATCAAAAATGGGCTGCCGACTTTACCTACGTTTGGACGAGCGAAGGATGGCTTTTCGTTGCAGTGGTACTCGATCTGTTTTCCCGCCGCGTGGTGGGTTGGTCGATGCAGCGAACGATGACGTCGCAGCTTGTGATGGATGCCTTGCTGATGGCAGTGTTTCGACGTGGCCGGCCCAAGTCAGTGCTGCACCATTCCGATCAAGGATCGCAATACACCAGCGAGAACTTCCAGCGTCTGCTTGATTCACATGGCATCGTATGCAGTATGAGCCGTCGCGGAAATTGTTGGGATAACGCGGCAATGGAGAGCTTTTTCTCGACGATGAAAACAGAGCGCTTGGCCAAACGGCATTACAAAACTAGGGATGAACTACGCGCTGATGTGTTCGATTACATCGAGCGGTTCTACAACCCAAGACGCAGGCATTCAACGTTGGGCTACATCAGTCCAGTACAATTTGAAAATTTAAAAAGCGCCTAGAGGAAGTGTCCGTCAAATCGTGGGAAGCCCATGAGGTGCCCGGACAAATTAGACCACAGCACTCAAGGGATTTTGTGGGGCCTTCAGGAAAGAGCCTGAGTCGTGAGGACAGCTCCTCGAACGCTTTCGCAGTCGTGTAGACCTGTGATACTCCTTTGAACCCCTGGCTAGCTACATCGACGGCTGCAGTGATCATGCCATCATCTGCGTCAACCCCAACAATACGCGATTTACGACTCCAAATTCCATCGCCCCCCTAGGTCTGCGGCCAACAATCTTTGAAGTGCCGTAAAGCTGGATTGCAAAGGCCGCTCCTGGCCGATTCCGGCCGGTCGGGCTAAGATAACATGTTGCCAGGCCGAAAAACTAGCGGCCTGGCACAACAGGCTGCTCAGGCTCTAAGCAGACATGCCTAAGCGTCAAGATGGCTGGAAGTTTCGGACCTAAATATGTCTACCCCAGCAGGATGCCATGCATACATGCCCTGCGATAGTCCCGCACGATGCGTAAAAGTAATGGAAGCCAAGTTTGAGGCAATCAAACTAAGATGCGTACTCCAATCAGCGCCTCTCGAGAGAAGATAGCTATGAAGCCTCGGCAAGACAGAGAAACTGCAAAGCTCATTGCAGAGCTCACTATCAAGTGCAGCAGAGCGATAGAATCTCAGCATGATCGCGGACTAACACGTTCTGAGACTCGTTGTAATCTATCTCATTCATTTTTTAGTTGCATGCACACCTCTGGACGTTGTTTGGGTGCAGCTATCTTATAAGCCGCTTGAAGGGCATCGTAAAATCGGCAGCTAAGGTAGCCGGTTGCGACCTTGTTGGGAGACCCCGGATTGACAGCCTTACGCGCCGCCACCCAATTGGATCGTTCGTCATCGAGATAATTATTCAGAGGCTTCCCCGCATACCACTGGCCCTGTACACCTTGCACCAACATCCTAATAGCTATCGATTCCTCATAAGCTAAATCAGGATAGTCTTTAAGTGGAATATTGAGTTTTCTACCTACGTTTTCGTAGTTATAGTCATGGGTAAGTTGAACAAATCCGCGCCCAAAGTATGCCCTACCGCAACTATCCTTTTGACCATACCTGCTGCCCCTTAACTCGGCACGGCTACAGATCCTTTTACATCCACATGCCTCGCCGACATGGCTTGAAAGTAGTCCACATGTCTCCCTGTAAGCAGTACCAAGCATAAGGGCCAAATGCTTTGGATGAGTCGGATTCGTTCCCTCCCAATGATCCAAAATCGAGTTAACCGAGGCTCGTTGTTTGTCATCCAATAATCCTTTATGGAAATATACCTCTTTCTTTATTCCCCCTTTATTTATAAACACAAATACTTCTTTAGAATTTATTATGTCTTCCATTTTCTTCCAAAAAACCTTACGATCAATTAGAATCTCACTCGGTGTGGCTACAGGAAATTTTAGTTCTTCCGCAATCTTCCCAATATTGGAGCTCGGGCAACGGGACTCTTGCGCAGCGGATTCGGCATGCGCTACTCTTATCATTCCTAGGTATATAAATATTGACACTGAAAATATTTGTCTTACTACAGTGAAAATATACATAGCAGGCTCCTAGTTTAGAAAAATTATTGTAGTATCAATATTTTTTCAATCCAACGCATAAGTATTAATGACTTTATTTATTACCCAAACAAAGAGAGGCTAATTCTTTACATTCTAAGTAATAGTTAAAAATTTGCCGCGTGGCACTGTAGAATATGATTAATTAATAAATTTTTTACAGTTAATATTAAATGTTCTTTTTGACTGCACTCATATTTACAGCCAAACTTACTAATCCGGTAGCCATCACACTCCGCGCTACAATGCGTTCGGCACCTCCCCTCGACAATCTTTTAACCACTTAGCGACTTCCTCTTGACTTGATTTATCCGTCTTTATTCTTGCAACGGCATCATAGCAAGCTGCCATCCCGAGGTTCTTATAATACTCACCAAGACCATGCGCGAGATTTTGTGAAGCCACGCCCGTGGAAAATACCTTGCCTAACCCGACAGAAGCGGCATTTGTCTTGACTCCTGTATCTGCTTCGAAACGCCCGTAGACAGAATAAGAATCTTTTCGGGTTAAATTATTGAGCTGCTCGGCTATTTTTGCCGCAGGCGCAAGCTTTTCTTGAATAACCTTTTTATCGCTATACGTTCCAAATGCTGTTGACATGGTAGTCTGCGCCTCAATAATTTTCGAATCCAAATTTTGAAGCTCAGCCTTCTGCTCTGCACTGAGACTTAACGGTGTTAATGCTTGCATTTTAAGGCGCAGCTTTAAAAGTTCCGATTCCTCTTCCTGAGTCAGAGGTGTGCCTGCGTTTTTTTTGTCCTCTAACGGCTTTACGTATCTATTTATTTCCCCAAGAGCGGCCGTTTGCTCGACAAATTTCGCATCCGTAGCGGATAATTCTGCCTTGCGTTTGTTGAGTTGATTAACATTAGCTGCGGCACCGTCATACTGCTTTTTCGCAGTATCTGTATCTATAACGGCTTGTTCGTATTCTTTACGAGTTTTATCCGCTTCTAGCTGACTAACAGTTGGCTTGTTTGTTCCAGTAGCGCTATCTCCTATTATCGGAACCAACTTATAAATCTCGTTAATGCAGTGTTCGGGTGTGCCTTTACATTCTTTCGCTACCGCGACAGGTACATAAGCGGCGTCCACTTGCTTATAGCCGACGCTAAGTGAGATACCTGGCGTTTCAGTAGAAGTAGCCGAAATATCAACCCCTAAAGTTGCTTTAGATGAATATACCAATGGGGCTTGCTCTAATGCGGAACAGCCAGTTAGAAGAACGGCAACAGATGTGATGTACGCAATATATTTCATTTTACTGGCTCCCTAAATAAACAAATATTTTTAATTTTTTCAGCTTCCGGAAAAATTGAAAGCAACTTTCTTATCTCTTCTACGTTGTTTGAAAGAATAATCACTTCACACCGCCCCTTCGGAATCTCTATTCTGGTTTCATTAAGCCAACCAAGGCTAAAATGACCATGAGAAATAAATACTCCGAAGCCCTCGTATTTGATTATCTTTGACGTATGATTGAGCTCATCTTCTGTTGCTATTGGATTAATAGAAGTGCAAGCGCAGAAACTAACCGCGATAAATAAACGCAGTGCTAGGCAATGCATAAATGAAATAAATGAATTCACCATTTTTTCAGGTTACTCTTGGTTAGTTTTTTGGTCAACTAATTGACGGTAGTGTGGTATATAGATTACAGATAGCGAGTTGATAGTGACTGCGATTTAGCAGTCGGCTTCAGAGCTTATGAAATTCCGGATCAAAGCGAAGTGGGTTCGTGCTACACGGCCGGAAATCGGCGTTTAGCTCATCTCGTTATACATAAGTGGAAGTGCCGCATCCGACAAAACTACATACATTCAATAAGTTAGCTAAGCCCTTGTGAGCTCTGGCGACATAGCATTTACTCTGCCTTTTGCGTGGCGCAATTGGAAAACAGATCGGCAAGCTGGACAATGACAGAATTTGGCAACTTGATCTGGGCGATGCGCGCCTATACCTGCGAGCGAGGGCGATGATGAAAAGTATGGCCGCGGCACCAACGGCAAGCGCGACGAAGGCCTGCAACGGTTGGGGAGAAACAATGGCCGCGTATCGCTTCTTCGACAATGACAGCGTGGAGTGGCAAGCGATCCTAGAACCGCACTGGCAGCAAACGGAACAATGGATAACGCAGCAATCGGTGGTGCTGTGTTTGCAATACTGGACAGAACTGGACTTTAACGGACAGCACGCCGACGGCTCGGGACCGTTCAGCTACGATGCCCAGCGCGGCATGTATGTGCATCCGACTGATGCCGTAGCGACTGCGCGAGAACCGCTGGGAATACTCGACGTATGGATGTAGGCACGCGAGCTCATGGACGAGAACGGCCAGCGGGGTGGGTGGTCCGCACTCAGCACACGATAGACGATCGTGCGGTGCAAGGCGCCCATAGCAATGTCAGTCCTTAAAGCCACATGGAAGCACTATATTGCTTGCGATCTTGCTAAGCAGTAAAGTGAGTAAGCATAGCTCTGCTAAGCTCTATAATTCTCGGCGTTGCTTATCATGTACACTTGGATTCAATCATTATTGATGGGTTATGGACGCCGGCAAAGCAAGCTATGCTTGATGATTATAACGTTTTCATGACGTGGTCTGTAAATAATTGGCAATAATTAATTCGCGCATCTGCGCCGTAGTTATTTCGCCTTTTATGTAGCGCTCTACTAGTTCCATATAGTACGCATCGGGCTTGAAGCCTTCAATGGCCCAGCTAGCTAAAGTTTGCTTCACTGCTTCGGCACGGTAATTTTCAGGATCAACCTGCATATAGTCCTTTCGGCTCGAAAATACAGCCTATCACTTAATGATGAAGTATGCTGCTCACAGCAATCCGACGACTTCTTGTACAAGTTTCCCATCTTGGTCAATTACGCCTATCCGCTCGTTTTTCTCGCTTGCCATAACCGCAAAATCAAATAGAGCAAACGCTCGCCGCACGATGTCGATCTTGTCGAGCCCATGTTGCAAACTGATTTCCTCAAGGCGCTGATTGAGTTGTGGAGATAAGTCCATACTGATCCTTAAGGTTCTGAATTTTTCATCCATTTTTCACCAGCCTTTAAAATTTAGCGCTTCGTCGACTTGAACAGCGAATAGCAAGGCGTTGCAGCTCACCATATTGGTTGAGCCTTTCATAAGGTAGCCAATAACCAACATCCTTACTCTTGAACTTGAGTGCAACGTACGAATTCTCTGTATCGAAAGCAAATAAATCTGCCCTCAACAAGGGCAGAGACCGGAAAAGAAAATAGGTGACTTCTACTCATGTTTGCCATTATGATTCCTCATCATTTTAAGGACCTCGTTTAGCTGGCCTTTTACTCACAGGCCATATATAAAGGTAGGAGCAAAGTGTGAGCCAGAGCATACCGATTCCGTTGGAAGACGAACTAGCATTAGGAGTGCTGGGAAGATTCGCAAGGTTGAACTGCATCACGTCGATTCCATGGGCGCTCAAATCCTTGCGATCAAGTGCTGCTGCTAAAGAAACGCCGTCTGTCTGGCTATTAGCAGCTGCTTGTGGCATTGAAAAAGATGACTTCACATTAAGGCATTCAATGATCCCTGTCCTTTATCCTATCACAGGCCAGGACGGCTCAAAACAAGAGACTTCGCAGTGGCATACCCACGCCAAACTATATGGTTTCGCCAAGTCATGTGATGCACTTAAATGGTGTGCGGTTTGCTCAGTACAAGACATCAAGGTTCGTGGCTTTAGCCACTGGCGCCGCACTCATCAGATCGGTGGAATTGATTGGTGTATGGAACATCGAACCCCCTTATCGCAGGCTAATATTCTACCCATTTTACCCCCTCCTTCATATCAGCTAGAGCCCCCTGACAAAAATAATATAAAAATTGAAAATCGAAATCCGGCTTTACAACGTCTCGAATACATTCTACATACTTGGCTTAAACAGTCAAATCCTTTACGCGTAAAAGCGTGGAATGTCGTAGTCTCGCAGCGATGCCGTCAGCTAGGGCTAAGGGTCGGAGAGATTGGTAAAAGAGACGTCACCAGCGATTTGATTCGCCAGCAATTTCCTGCATCTTGGCTTCAAAAGCATATGCCTGAGGTCATTGCAAAAAATCGCGGTCAACACATCAGAAAAGTGGACGGCGCTTGCGTTGATAAACACCTAGCTTACCCAACTCTCGCGTGTGCAACAATCCTTTCTGTACTTTATGATGTAGCTGAAGAAGCCTTGAATGCACTCACCGAAGAGAACTTTCGGCTAGATGAACCTACCGATGCAGATACACTCGTACATACTGCTTTGAGTTCTTTTATAAAAGGCGATAGCTTATTTAAAGCATGTACGAAAGCCGGGGCAAATCTGCATGAGGTAGAAGCATATATTAGAAATAAAATCGTTACAAGCATTTAAAAATGCGACGGCATTCAGATGCATGCCCGTAAATTTGGGGTTTCATCTTAATAAGTTGCGTGTAAAATCGGTATTATCATTGACTTGGTCAGCGGTATTCTTGGTCGTTAAAATAAATTTTAAGGCCCGGATTGTTGACGGCCACTGCAGAGGAAAATTGATAGCCTTTCCGATTCCAGGAACCGCGCGTCGAAGTTCCCCCAATGTTCTCTTATCCCTACCAGTCTCCCACGCGCAAGCGAGCTGCTTGAGGGCCGCGGCCATTCGTTCATCTGCTATTTCAACGCGCCTAGCCGAATGATTGGCTCGCGGCACAGGGGGCAAATCCTTGGTCGATGCATTCAGCCACTCACGATCATTCCTATACAACCACGCATAGATCGCCGGCTCCAAAGACCTAATCCCCTTAATCCCCAAGTATGGGAATAAACCTGAAACGTTTTCCCATGTGGCACGCGCGACTGCCTGGGCGCGATCACGCCGGACCTGATGCCACTTTTCTTGCAAGCCAGGTACGGTTCTCAATATCCGAGTCACCGAAACAATTGCTATATCGCACTCAGATGCTACCTGTGCCTTATCGGCACCAGCAAGCAGTTTGTCCACTGCACGAGACCAAGTTGTCGAGAAAACTTTCTTTGGACGCCGCAGGACTTCGATATTCTCCTTGGAAGCCCATGAGGCAAACGTCGTGTACGCGACACCTGCACGGCGCGCCGCCGCTGTCATTGTTGTTTCACCTTGGCTAACTTCCTTTAGTAAGTCGCGGTGGACACTCGACATTTGATTGCACCATGGACTTAATACGGCATGGGCCTCTAGAGGAGTAAATGTAAGAAGTTCGCTATATTCTGCTTCATATAATTCCCGAAAATCAACTAAATTGTCGAACCATGCTGTTATCCAAATCAAATTACGTAAAGGATGAGAACACGAGCGGCCAGATAGAACACGCGTCAACTGACTGCGAAGCAAGAATGAATCAGCCTCATGGTTTAACCCCGGTAGGCAAGTCAGCCTTTTTGCGAGAACGTTTAGATAACGAGATACCGAGGGCCAATGAATACGTCCAGCCGATCGGATAAGGCCAAGAGCCCGTAGCCGGGAGCTGAAGGCTATAGCGATTCGATTCGGATCGGCGAAGCAGCCGCGTCCCTGTGAGACAAGCTCTACGCTGAGCTTTCCCAGTTTCATTAGCCACTCCATCTCCAATGCCGAATTTAGAGGCCGAGCAATTCCCAACAGTGTGCAATTCAGTGTATTCGGCAAAACCCACATCCCGTCAGTGTGATTTTCGCCCGGCGGTAATGTATTGAGTGGAACTTGGTGGGCTGCACATAGCCAAACTCCGGGCAATTGATGACTACGCCGCCAATACGCCCATCCGTGGGTGTACTGATCGTTAGAGATACATGCAGGGCAGGCCTTCAAAGGATGTGCAGCGCCGATTCCACTCGTCAGAAGACCTAAGCGGTATTTCAAGTGAGCAATCCCATGTCCACACATTGAAGCATCGGCCTGGTCGCCCAACTCACTCGGCTTGAAGGGCAAATAGAAGTCGAGAAGTGTCCTTGTACGTATGATCTGGTACGCGGCCCCCAGCATGCCTTGGGTCCTAACTGCCAGCTCAGCAACTCGCGAAGGAAAGTCATGCACAAGCCCTGCACGAGCATCACCAAAAAGTTGGATGGAGGTGTTCCTCGCGTGGCCGTTCGCCGCCAGCTGATGATAGCGGCTGCACCAGCTGAACAACGTCTCATCTGGTAGCGGCGTAAGGCCAATTGGAAGCTCGCACAATTCAGTTTGTGTCTTCATGGCTGCGAGTTAGCTCATCAAGTACAGGAGAAGACTTTTCCTTGGCCGGCCTATTTCTATCCGTCGCCTGCCGAAGTAGCCTCGCTCCGTCAAGCAACGAGTCCGCTGAAACGGGAGTTCGCTTACGCATTGGCAGCACCCTGGCACTGTGGTCCTCAGGAGTGTGCATAGATGAGTCTCGCAGCTCTCGAAGCGTTTTTCTTGCATCAGCACTAATTGTGCTTTCAAGCAGCGCTGCGGATACATCGGGAGGCAGGATAGCGATTTCGCTCTTAGCCGTCTTGCCCGGTTGAAGCTGCTCAGATCTAGCAGGCCACTCGTTGAAGGTACAGACAAGATCCGGTCTCCGCGCGCCCATCGCCGGCGATATCGACAACGATGCAAGATCCTCTATGTCTTTACGGCGCGCGCTATAACTGCGGCAACTATAGGCAAGCCTTACCTCGTGCATCGTAACGATCGCGCCGCCCCTTTTCGACGCTTCCCGGTATGCGTGTAAAAGTAACTCCTTCAAGGCTCGACATAATCCGGCAGTCAGCTTGTGGATCTCCTCAATGTCTGTCGGTTCTGTTATGAGAAAGCGTCCTGGCGCCGCCTTGCAATATTCCATCACGCACTCCGTCCACCAAAACTCGTCAGCTGCTGGTGGATTCAAAACGATGGGCGCAGAGAGCAGCCGGTCCTTCTCTTCTTGTGGACGTTGTAAAAGCTTGTTTACTAACGAATAATTTGCCACAAATAGCAAGGGAACCCCTAGAGTTGCCAGAGTCATGATGAGCTGGGAAGTCTTCGTGCTCGCCGTACTGCTTTGTGTAAAGAACTGCATTTCGTCCACAACAAGTAGGCAGGTAGCCGTCGTTGCTAGCCAATCCCGGACATGAGACATTAGCATCGCGGTATCGGACATCTGCTTTCCGGCTACGGCAATTGGATTGGATATTTCTTTAAGCACACTGCATACTGACTGCTGTCCATCGATCGCGATTCGGCGGACAGGCCACAAGTTTAGTCGCTGTCCTTCCGCAATTAGCATCCCGTCATCGCCGAGTCCACAAATTCGCTCAAATGCTTTCATGAGGGATGATTTGCTTACTCCCGCTAACCCTGTAAGACAATGGATTGGTTGAAAGCTTGAAGACGGCTGTGTGCCTTCGCTTCGATAACGATTATATGCCCGTAATGTTGGATATTGTGATCTTGCAATGTCGCGAGCTTGCTCCACGAGACTTCGCAAAATGGCGATGTGCTGGGGGCCAGGAACGAAGACCTCTTTCCACCGAAGCTCTAGGTTTCTGCAAGCCTCTTCAATACCCATTGCGTCAAAATCATCGATCGGTTTCACCGGCATATATGCTGCACGCCGGATTGCGCCATCTGAGTCCAGTCTTAAAAACCAGGACATCCATTCAGGTTGACAATCTAATTGACTCATCACTGCCTCCCTGCGCGAAGGTAATCGATAATCGCGCGTTTATCTTTTTGAGAATTTTCCTTTGCTCGCCGCGACCGGCCGGCTTTTGTTTCAGCCTGTTCGAAAGCAATTCCGGTATACGATTCAAAAGCGGCCTCATATTCTGACTTGGCAGCCAATCGATGCTGCTTGAGCTCAAGCTTGGCATCGCGACGCAACTGCTGCAACTGCTCGATCTCGAGTATGGAAATATAGAGCTGTTCTTGGTCATCTCGAATGCTAAGCATGGCATCTACTTCCACCAATTCGGTGCCAAGCTCTACCCATAAGTGTCGAACGCAAGCATCAAGAACAAATCCTTTGAGAACATATCGACCGAGAGCATGTGCTTTCTGCAGCACGCCAGAAGTCTTTAGTTGGTCCGAATAAAATCGGGTGTCCTTGAAGTACACCGCATCGTCCCGCACTGTAACATCGACGGGCGTAAGAAAAGCCCTGATAGCATTCTCAAATCCGACCAAGATTCCTTGGTTCCGCCCTCTACGATCTAGGTAATGCCAAAGCGTCGCAGGCGTAGGCAATATTCCCTCACCAAGTACATTGTTGTTGAGCCGGTCACTAACGTCGAGACTATGGTTATCGGCAACCGCGCGGAGTATCTCTTGCGCGGCTATTTGAGGAATCGACAGGCGCGTCTCGCGATAGCGCGGCTTACCCTCCGTTTTAACGAGTTTTGGATGCGTCGTCTCGACCGACGCCTTTGACTGTCCGGAGTAACTTGGTGCAGCCTCCTTAATGATGGGGCGCAATGCTGGGTCGGCCGCATCCGCTTTGGCGGTACTTCCTGGCCCGCGATCATTAATGACATGAGGAGAAACGCCGACGCTCGGCCAGTCCTCATTTTCAATGGAGATACCGAAGAGGTTGCAAAATTGCACTTTGCCGATAGCCGCGCAAAACTGCGCCATGCGATACGCCGCAGCGGTCTCTGAGCCAAACGAAAAGCCAATTCCTACAATCATTCCAGATGCTATGCACCGGATACGCACAACCCATAACGCGGGGAGATGGCTCCCAGGAAGATAGCCCTTTGCTACTTGGTCGCAACAATAAGCGTCCTGCTCTGTTCGCTCCATGAGGTTTCCCACGCTCTCTGCAAACCGTCCTTGCGAATGCTTCAGTTTGTTGCGTACCCGAGAGTGGCCGTACTTATGGGTCTGGCGAACTTCTAGTGGATACTCTTTAGCGATGCGATACGCAAACTGGGCAAGGGACGGAAACGGATTACCATTTGGATGTATAAATGCTTTTTTACCCGAAGGTTCCGTGTGCGCCATACAGCCAAATATTGACACGAGCGTCTCGCGATAAATGCGGCTAAGGTGCCTGCCGGCACCGGCAAACTTACGATAGCCCTCTAGCATGTTCTCGATCATCCTTGGATCATTGGTTGAATAGCCATGATGGGCACCGCGTAATCTAGATGGCCGTCCCAGCTTTTTTACAACGCTGCTGCGATCCCATCGTCCAATCCGATCAACCGTATAGTGCAAGGCCCACCGACTCAGGCCAAAGCAAACATACGCATAGAACGCTGATCGGAATCGGGTCTCATTTTGCTTGGGTTCACACGCTCTTGCGTAAGCGTTTATTAGCTGGTCTGGAATATCAGTGGCAAGTACCTGATAGAGGTCCTGCACCAGAGGCCATAAGTGCTTCAGCATTTGATCTATACGCTGGTCGTGGCTCTTCTTGCGTGACCCGCGCTGATCAGCGTATGTACGCAGGTCTGCCACTGTCATGTTCGATAACCAAGGTGGCAGTTCTGCTTGCTCTTCACACTGGAATATGTAGCCATCGTCGATACCAACTTCGAAGCTATGACGAGACATATAATGGACAACCGGCCGAAACCGAAGACATGGTCTCTCTGGCCTTGTTCTCGAGCCGCGTGCGCTGACTGTAGTCTTATCAAGGCTCTGTGGTGACGTTTCGCTAGGGTCCAGCTGGTTTTTTTCCTGAGCTCTGAACTCCACCAAGAGGACTCGCTGTCGTTCCTGATCACTAAGCAAAAGATGATATACACAGCCTTTGCTGAGTACTTCATAGCCATCTGGGGCGTATATTTGGGTGCCAATTTGCATGATTCGTCCCTATCCCTTTTGACGAGAGAACCAAGGGGCAAACACTTGTAGCGGATCCCGTCGCTCTGGCCGTAGTGGGCTATCGATGAAAATTGCTTCATCCATTAATTCGCTCCTGACATCGCGTTGCCAGAGCGCTCGTCCAAATGCAGAGCGTGCTGTTTCCAGAGAGATGTCATGCCGGCGCATTACTGACAGCAAAACATCAAGTGGGCGTTGCCCAGTTTGCGTACTCGCCTGGAGCCGCTCGCATATTTCGGCGTAGATAGGTAAAGGCGGGCACTCTGTCCTGTGCTTCATCAAGAAAATGCTCCGAATGTTTTGCACGAACATTTCGGGCAAGTCTCGGTCTACGATACGAATAGTCGGAATCCCAGCATCTGCGTAGTAGCGGTCTTCGATAGCGTGCCTAGCTCGTATGGCTATCGCTGACTTTCCGGGCGAACGAGACGGCCTTTCCCCCAGCAGCTTGCGCCCGAACTCTTCGACAGCACCTTTGATGGTCCAGTTGACGCAGTAAGGTCCGTGATCGTCAGCGAGAAAAAGTAAAAAATCTCCGACAAAAGGGTAAGGCACCGGCACTCGTCCAGTTCCATCTGGGTGGTCGATATAGATCCACTGGTGGTACGCGATTAAGTCGAGCCGCTCACAGACACTGATCGTTCCCCGTAGCGGAGGCAGTGCCAAGCCGACCGCACACTCGTGTCCAGCAAGCGGATGGGGCCTGGGCTCCGTGGCGAGTACGCGCTGCTCGTGTAGCTCGAACAGCGAGGGATTGAACAGGGCGACTAATAGCGCTTTTTGCTCTATCGAAGACAGGACATGGCAATAGCGCCCAAGCCCCTCATGCCATACTTGTGCCGGCCGGCTACGGGCCGGCGCTTCTTCGCGGGTAGCTCGTATAGCGGGATCATAACCACGTCCCCATTTCGGCGGATCCTGTCTTCGTAAGATCTCCCTGAGCCGTGGAAGGGTCTTGTGCATGGGCTGAGCCATGGATGTTCCTTTCCTGCCGACGGAGCCGGCATTTTTAAATCGAATGGAAAAGGAAGCCCTTGACTCCTGTCCGATGGACGAGTACATTCAAGTTGATCACAAAATGTTGGGGGCTTCCCCCGCTACGCAACGCCACTGGCTCCTAACCCAGTGGCGTTTTCGTTTGTAGTGTTGACCTACATGATGTTCTCCGGTTCGTTCTAGGATTATCCTTACGAAGCGACTTGGCGGCCTTCGCCGCCCCGACTTGCCTGCGCCCGCTGCTCGCTCAGCCACCGCGCAACGTCTTGAACCAGCGCGAAGCTTCCGCGTCGATGCTGAATCTTGAACACCGGTACAGGCACTGTGCCCCTATACAACGCCTGCTGGAAAGAGAACGCAGATGGGTATCCGAGTACTTTGATGAGTGCTGTCGAGCCTAGTAGCGGGCCATACTGCGCCTCTAAGCGGACAGTCATCTGCTCCGCAATCTTCTGCATTTCTTTGTCCGTAGTGTCCATGTCAAGCCTCGTCTTGTTCACTAACCATGGTATGGCTTTATGATATGCACGACTAGATGCCACGTTTGACATGAGAACAGTGCAAAGGTAATCGATGCAAGTGCTTGATACCACTACGAAATCTTTGTCGGATTTCACTTTCGCATCCCTTACGCGAAAGTCTCCGGCGGAGAGGCGCCGACACATCACCGATGTGTTTGCGGTAATTTGTTGGTTTCATGAACTTCGTATTACTTTCGGTCTGCAGAGCGCCACGGCTATTCAGCAGCGTGTAGATCCGAGAGAGCCTGAAGAGATGATCGTTGCCGCAAGGCGGTGGCGAGGCTACAGGCAAGGTAAGCATGCTCCGTCGGCGCGCATAATTGATTCCAGTCGAGCAGCATGTCCGCAGGCGGTAGAAATTCTTGACTCCCCCCTTTGGCTAGCGCTGCGCTTGGAAAAGTCTGCCTTGTATGCTGCTCAGATGTTGAGAGGAAGGACGTGCGCGCTCGGAGACGACTTACTTGCACGATCGCTGGTAGTTCCAAGGAAGCCAATACACGACTATCGTTGGTTGCGAAAGCGATGTGCGCAGATGGTTCGTGAGGGGAGCCTTGAGGGCCTAGGCGTTTTAGTAGTTTGCTTGCGCCTCGCGCACGCTGCAGGCGAACCTCAGCTTGCAGAAGTTTTTTACCGCTTCGTCGGCGAGTGCTGCTTGGTACTAGGATGTTGGTTTCATGAGCACGGTATCGCACAAGCGTTTGGCGAGTACACCGAGTTCGTTCTATGGCCGGCTTGCACCAATCAACCGTGGTTAGGAAGTTTCAGCTCGGCACATTACCTTCACTCGGTCGGATCTATGCGCAGGCTTATAGTCCAGACTGAAGCTACGGCACAAGCAGCGCTGACTAAAAGAGAAGTGGTGAATTTGCTGATGAGTGCAGTAAGCAAAACTACTCGACAGAGCAAGACTGAAATTAAGGCGTCGAGTTTGAAGTTCGAAGGTCACGAAAATGTTTTGCAGGTGGGTCAATCTAGCTATGAATTCTAGGCGCTCCACGTGCTACTCCGTTGTGCAACGTCAACCTATAAAGAGCGGTTTTCTATCGATTTTTCCCTTCCACACGGGTCAATTTGCACGCAAATTGACCCGTGTTGATTTGCAGCGAAATCTGACCCACTTTACCCAGTAATTTGCAAGTGAATCTGACCCACGTTTAAGACACAATCCTGCTCAACAAGTTGAGTGGGGAACCGGAGTGATCGACGTGGCACTACTAGGCATTATTCGACGCTGGCACATTCGTGACCAGGTCCCCCTTAGAGAGATCGCCAGACGCTTAGGCATCTCAAGAAACACTGTCCGGCGCTACCTGCGCGAGGAAATCACCGAGCCGGCCTACACCGAGCGGCGCTCGCGCAGCGCAATCGACAAATACTCGATTCAACTTTCAGCCATGCTCAAGACCGAGGCAGCACGATCTAGAAAGCAGCGGCGTACGCTAAAGCAGATCCATGAGGACCTGAAGGAATTGGGATTTGAGGGTTCTTACGACAGGGTTGCAGCGTTCGCGCGGGTGTGGAGGGAGGGTCAAACTGAGCGGGTCAATCCATCAAGCAAACGAACA
>NZ_JBUXKP010000024.1:0-20828 GCF_055502675.1 Pseudoduganella sp. jia 12 | reverse complement strand
AGACGTAGTTGAACACTACAACCCAACTTTACTTCTTCCGGATTGAGATCGATTGCTGCTCCATTGAGAGCAATCGATCGTACAAGTCATGCCTGATGACCATAGCAAGTCGGTCCCACCCCTTCCCATCCCGAACAGGACCGTGAAACGACTTTGCGCCGATGATAGTGCTGCAACCAGTGTGAAAGTAGGTTATCGTCAGGCTGTTATACCGAGAGAGGCCACTGCGTGAACGCAGTGGCTTTTTTCATCAAGTGTGAGAGTAGTCCAGGCAATACAACAGAATTCCGGCACCGCGCCGTATGCGCGAGCCGAGCAGGTCAAGTCTGATGACCACAGCATGTCGGTACCACCCCTTCCCATCCCGAACAGGACCGTGAAACGATAATGCGCCGATGATAGTGCTGCAACCAGTGTGAAAGTAGGTTATCGTCAGACTAGTAAGTAAAAAAGCCGACCAGTGAACTGGTCGGCTTTTTTCGTTATTGGTGCGTTAATTACCACCGCGGCGGCAATTGCTCACCCGGCATGACTTCATAAGGCGACGCCCAGCCTGGAATACCCTTCAGGCGCTCGACCCAGGCACCGATATTCGGCCAGCGCGCCGCGACGTCGATGCCGCTTTCTTCCTGCGGAAAGAAATGGTAACCGCTCATCGAGAAATCCGCGATGGTCGGGTTGTCGCCCACGATGTATTCGCGGGTGGCCAGATGCTTGTCGACGACCTTGAAGGCGCCTTCGATCCGACCCAGCAGGAACTTCAGCACGGCAGGATCCGGCGCCGTTTTCGCCAGCGCCTTCATGAACCGGTAGGTGGCGAAGTAGCTGGTGAACTTGTGATTGTCGAACAGCAGCCAGCGCAGCACTTCGAGCTGCTCGCTTTCGGTGGCGCCGCCGAACCTTCCATGCTTTTGCGCTAGGTAAGTCAGGATGGCCCCGGACTGGGTCAGGCGCAGCGGCCCGTCTTCGAGGATGGGCGCTTCGCCCATTTCGTTATGGTCGTCGCGCCAGGCTGGATCGGCGGTGATTCCGTTCAGGAAATCCACGTGGACCGCCTCGAACGGCACATCCAGCGCACGCAGCATGAACGCCACCTTGAAGGCGTTTCCCGATTGGGCAAAGCAGTGAAGACGAACCATGCAACCTCCGGTTGATTATCATATCGTCATGATAATTGAAGGCGTGCTCCCCGCGACGATAACCTTGTCACCATCGCGGTTACTGGGCCGCGGACTGCTCCGTGGCCGCTACCACCGTTCCCGGCTCGGCGGTCTTCGTGCCGCGGCTGATGCTTTCGCCATCGTTCTTCTTCAACGTCCAGAACATGCCGGCCGACAGGATTGTCAAGCCAGCCAGCGTGAGGAAGGCGTGGTGCAGGGCGCTCGTCAACACCACGCGGTCCGTCTGCGGCATGTCGCCCAGGTACCAGCCTGTGATCAGCGAACCGCATGCCAGGCCAAAGCTCATCGACAGTTGCTGCATCGAGCTGGCCATCGTGCTGGCCATGCCGGAATCCTTCTGGTCGACGTCCGCATAGGCGATCGTGTTCATGCTGGAAAACTGCAGCGAGTTGAAGAAACCCTGGCACAGCGACAGCATCACGATCCCCCATAGCGGCGTGCCCAGCTGGACGAACGAAAACATCGCGATCGTCACGCCGATCATTGCCGTGTTCACGATCAGCACTTGCCGATAGCCGAATTTCGCCAGCAGCCGCGCCGAGAAAAACTTCATGAACATGGCCGCCGCGGCCGAGGGCATCATCAGCAGGCCCGATTGCCATGCCGGCAGGCCGAGGCCCAGCTGGTACAGCAGCGGCAGCAGGAACGGCAGGCCACCGACACCGAGACGCGTGAAGAAGCCACCCAGCACCGAAACGCGGAAGGTGCGGATCCTGAACAACTGCAGCCGCAGCAACGGGAATTGCTCGCGCATGGCATGCCAGGCATAGGCGGCCAGCAGGCAGACCGAAATCACGAACAGCACGCCCCACGACGTGACGTCGAGCCGGTGCTCGCCGAAGATCTCCAGCAGCCATGACAGCAGGGCGACACCGGTACCGAACAGGATAAGGCCCATCACATCGAGCGGCCGTGGTTCGTCGCCTTTATAGTCGGGCATGTACTTGTGGGCCAGCCAGATCGCGACCAGGCCCACCGGCACGTTGATGAAGAAGATCTCCCGCCACGACATCCAGTGCACGATCAAGCCGCCGACCGTGGGGCCCAGCAACGGCCCGATCAAGGCGGGGATGATCACGAAGTTCATGGCTCTCAGCAGCTCCCCCTTGGGGAACGTGCGTACGATCGTCAGCCGGCCCACCGGCATCATCATCGCCGCCCCGAAGCCCTGCAGCAGCCGCGCCGCCACCAGCATCGGCGAATTCACGGAAAGGCCGCACAGGATCGACGCCACCGTGAAGATGCCGATCGCCGTCATGAACACGCGCCGCGTGCCGTAACGGTCGGCCATCCAGCCGCTGACGGGAATGGCAACCGCCAGGCTGAGGATATAGCTGGTGACGACCGCCTTGAGGCTTAGGGGCGTCACCATCAGGCTTGCGGCCATGCTGGGGATGGCGGTATTGACGATCGTGGAGTCGAGTTGCTCCATGAAGAGGGCAGAGGCAACGACCCAGGGCAGGTAGCGCTTGGTGATGGATTCTTGGCTGGACATTGAACGACGGCAGGAAGGCCTGCATGAGATGCGTCCAGCGATTGTTGCACAAAGCGGCAAAGCGCGAAGCGCGCAGTCGCCGTGCCCCTACTTACTGGGGAGCAGCGCCTCGAGCAATGGGGTGGTCGCATCGGCCAGCCGCTCCAGGCTCGCTTCGCGCAGCGCGCCCAGGTCCACGCTCCGGTCGCTGCCCAGCCCCGCCCAGCGCAGCAGCGCGGAGCATGCCCCGGGCGTATCGAACACGCCGTGCAGGTAGGTGCCCAGCACCTGGCTGTCCGGTGACATCGCGCCTTCCGGGCGGCCGTCGATCTCGAATGCCGGCTGCGCCAGCGCCTGGCCACTGGAGACACCCATGTGTATCTCGTAGCCGGCCACGGGCGCGTCCGCGAACACGCACCGGCCGTGTACCTGCTGCAGCCGCTTTTCCTGCGACATCGCGGTCGTCATGTCGAGCAGGCCCAGGCCCGGCGAATCACCGGGCACACCTTCCACGCCAAGCGGATCGCCGACCGATTGCCCCAGCATCTGGAAGCCCCCGCAAATGCCGATCACCTTGCCGCCATAGCGCAGGTGGTGGGCAATGCGCTGCGGCCAGCCCTGTGCCCGCAGCCAGGCCAGGTCGCCGCGCGTGTTCTTGCTGCCCGGGAGGACGATCAGGTCGGCGGGCGGAATGGCGTGGCCTTCGCGGATGAATTGCAGGTCCACGTCCGGATGGGCGCGCAGCGCGTCGAAATCCGTATGGTTGCTCATCCGCGGCAGGCTCGGCACCACCACGCGGAACGCGCCGCGGTGCTCCTGCGTGGGCTGCACCGCATCTTCCGCGTCGAGGAACAGGCCGTGCAGGTAAGGCAGCACGGCCAGCACCGGCTTGCCGGTCTGCGCTTCCAGCCAGTCGAGACCCGGTTCCAGCAGCCGGATGTCGCCGCGGAAGCGGTTGATGACGAAGCCGATCACGCGCGCGCGCTCGCTCTCCGACAGGCACGACAGCGTGCCCACCAGGTGTGCGAAGACACCGCCCCGGTCGATGTCGGCCACGATCATGACAGGGCAATCGACGGCTTCGGCAAAGCCCATGTTGGCGATGTCCCGGTCGCGCAGGTTGATCTCCGCGGGGCTTCCGGCGCCTTCGACGATAACCACGTCGTATTGCGCGGCGAGTCGCGCATGCGATTCGAGTACTGCCGCCATCGCCACCGTCTTGTACTGGTGGTAGTCGCGCGCGTTCATCTCGGCGCGCACCTTGCCGTGGATGATCACCTGGGCACCGATGTCGGATGAAGGCTTCAGCAGCACCGGGTTCATGTCGGTATGCGGCGCGATGCCGGCAGCCAGCGCCTGCAGGGCCTGGGCGCGGCCGATCTCGCCGCCATCGGCCGTGACGGCGCTGTTCAGGGCCATGTTCTGCGGCTTGAACGGCACGACGGAGACACCGCTGCGCTTCAGCAGCCGGCACAGCGCCGCCACCACCGTGGTCTTGCCGGCGTCGGACGTGGTGCCTTGCACCATCAGCGTCTTGAAGGGGAACTGCATGTCAGCGCTTCCGGTGCTGGCGTGCGATCTCGAGCTTTTCGCACAGCGTTTCGGCACCCTGGACCATGCGCGGTCCGGCGCGATTCACCAGATGGCCGTCGATCGTGAACAGGTTGTCGTTCTTCGTTGCCAGCATGTTCGGATACTGCTTCCACATGGCCGCGCCGCCCTGTTCCTTCTCGGCCGTGCTGAACACGGCTTCGGGGTCTTCCTTCAGCACCGCCTCGACGCTGACGACCGGCGCCGTCGTCTTTTGCGACGCAAAGATGTTTTCGCCGCCGCACAGGCGCAGCGCATCGCTGACGATGTGCGCGCCGTTCAGCGTGTACAGGGGCTTGTCCCACACCTGGTAGAACACGCGCACCGGCGGGCGGCCTGCGTACTTCGCGCGCACCGCCGCCAGGCGCTTGCGCAGGTCTGCCGCCGCCGTTTCCGCTACCGGTTCCGTTCCCGTCAGCCTGCCCATCGCGATCACGTTGTCGGGAATCCTGTCGAGCCGTGTCGGCTCGCTGTGGAACAGCGGGATGCCCAGTTTGCGCAGCAGTTCGACCTGCCGCTCCGAGCTGCCGTGGCGCCACACCACGATCAGGTCAGGCTTCAGGGCCAGTACCCGTTCCAGGTCTACTTCGCGGTTGCTGCCCACGCGGGGAATCGCCCTGGCTGCTTCCGGATAATCGCTGTAGTCGACGGCCCCGACGATCTTGCCGCCCGCGCCGGCCGCGAACAGCAGCTCCGTCACGTGCGGGGACATCGAGATCACGCGCTCGGCCGGCTTCGCCAGCGTGACCATCTTGCCATCGTCATCGCGCACGGATACCGCCGCATGCGCGGAGAAAACCGCCAGCAGGGCCGGTAGCAGGGTGGATAGCAAAGCGGGTTTCTTCATCGTGTTTCCTTCGTCCATTCTTCAAGTGCGCCGGCGAGGCGCGACCATCCCGCTTCGTCCGGCGGCAGGCCGAGGCGGATGCCGCGCGGGCCGGTGCGGAACAGCCGCACCCAGATACCGCGCCGGGCCATGTGTTCATGAAAAGCTTCCGGCGCTGGCTCGGGCCACCAGCGGAAGAGGCTCGTGCCGGAAGACACGATGCCGTGCGCCCCAAGCAGTGCATCGAGCCGGTTACCGGCCCGGTCCAGATCCTTGCGCGTCTGCCGGTGCCATGTATCGTCCAGCAGCGCGGCTTTGCCGATCAGCTGGGCGGGGCCGCTGACCTGCCATGGTCCCAGTTCTTCGTCGAGCGCCGCCAGCAGCTCGGCATGCGCGGCCACGAAACCGAGGCGCAACCCGGCCAGCCCGAAAAACTTGCCGACCGAGCGCAGCACGACCAGGCCGGGGCGGTCGGCCTCGTCCGCCACGCTGTGCATATTGTCCACGTCGGCGAACGCTTCGTCGACGACGAGCCATCCGCCCCGTGCCGCCAGCTTGCCGGCCCAGCGCAACAGCTCCTCGCGGGAGACCGTCGCGCCGGTCGGGTTGTTCGGATTGCAGATGACAACCACGTCACTGCTGTCGACCGCTTCGCCAAGCGCCGTGTACGGCACCAGGCGGGCGCTGTGCCCATGACGCGACCAGTGATGGGCGTGCTCCGCATACGATGGCGCCGAGACTGCGATCCGCGACGGCGCGCGCAGCCGCGGCAGCGCCTGGATCGCCGCTTGCGTTCCCGCCACCGCCAGCATGCGCGGCGCGCCATAGTAGCGGCAGGCCGCCGCCACGAGTGCATCGTCCCGCTCCGGCAGGCGGTGCCACGCATGGCCCGGCAGATCCGGCGCCGGATACCAGTGCGGGTTCAGGCCGGCGGATAAATCCAGCCAGTTCGCATGGCCATACAGCCGCGCCGCGTCGCGCAGGTTGCCGCCATGTTCAGGCATGCCATCCCCCCGACGCCATCACGATCGCCGCCGCAGTCAGGGCGGACAGCACGAGCCACAGCAGCGTGGTGTGCCACACGAGTCGCCATGCGCGGTCGATGTCGCCTGCCGTTGCCGGGGCTCCCCGGCCCAGCGGTGGGCGCTGCTCGATTTCGCCGTCATAGCGCGCCGCGCCACCGAGCGCCAGGCCGAGGGCGCCGGCACCGCTGGCCATCACCGGGCCGGCATTCGGGCTGCTCCATGCGGGAGCCTGTTCGCGCCAGCAGCGCCATGCGAGGCGCCGGGCCATCGCGCCAGGCGCCAGCAGCACATAGGAAAGCGCCGTCAGCCGCGCCGGCACGTAGTTCAACGCATCGTCGATGCGGGCCGCCACCCGGCCAAAATACAGGAAGCGCCCGTTCCGGTAACCCCACATGGCATCGAGCGTGTTCGCGAGGCGGAACAGCAGGGCGCCGGGGCCGCCGGCCATGGCGAACCAGAACAGCGTGCCGAACACGGCGTCGTTGCCGTTTTCCAGCAGCGACTCGGCGCTGGCCTTGGCGAGATCCGCTTCGTTCGCATCGAACGTGTCGCGGCTGACGATGCGGCCAGTCAGCTCGCGTGCCGCGGGCAGGTCGCCACCACGCAGCGCGGCGGCGATCGGCAGGTTGTGGTCGCGCAGGCTGCGCAGGCCGATGCAGAAATACAGCATCGCCGCATGGGCGAGGGCGCCGGCGACGCCGCACAGCCACGCTGCCAATATCGTCAGCGGCAGCACGGCCAGTGCCCAGCCCAGCGCACCGCGCGCGAGCCGCCCCTTGCCTTTGTTCAGGCGACGCTCGATCGCGTTGGCCAGGTTGCCGAAGCCGACCAGCGGATGGAAGCGCCGTGCTTCGCCGAGCAGCAGGTCGAGCAGCACGCCGGCCGCCAGCAGCGCCGCGACTTCGGGCCACGACAGCCCGCTCAGCATGGCGCGCCTTTCAGCACCAGCGGCAGGCCGGCCGCGACAAATACAACGTTGTCGCATGCTGCGGCCACGGCCTGGTTCAGGCGGCCCGCTTCATCGGCGAACGCGCGCGTGACGGCACCGAACGGCACGATGCCCATGCCGACTTCGTTCGACACGAAAACAACGTCACCGTGATCCTGGCCCAGCTGCGCGAACAGGGCGGCACGTTCGTCATGGAAGCGCGGCGGCAGGGCGATCGTGCCCACGTCCGGATATTCCGTACCGTCCGCAAACAGCAGGTTGGTGAGCCACAGTGTCAGGCAGTCGACCAGCACCAGCCGGTGCGGCGCGCGCCATCGTTCGAGCACCGCCGCCAGTGCAAGCGGTTCCTCGACCGTGGTCCACTGGCCCTGCCGTCCCGCGCGGTGCAGTGCGATGCGCTGCGCCATCTCGGCGTCGCCGGCGCCGGCCGTGGCGACATAGACGACTTCCTTGCCGGACTGCGCGGCCAGCCGTTCGGCATGCGCGCTCTTGCCGGAGCGGGCGCCGCCCAGCACGAGCGTGCGGCTCATGGCGAGGGCCTCGACAGCAGCGCCGCCACCGCCGCCACGTTCGACGGGAAATAACCGTGGAAATAAGATGCCGTCAGGGAGCCGATCCGGTAGACCGCCTCGCCCTGCGCGCCGGAAGGGTTCTTGCTGGTGTATTCCATCACCGGCGCGTCCGACTCCAGCCGCGAATAGTGGAACGTGTGGCCGCGCAGCGTGCCGTGCGGCGTGGGCATGGCCTGCGGCCCGAGGCCGGCCAGCCGTTTCTGCACGAGCACGCGGCCCGGCAGCAGCCCGGCCATGGGCCACGGGTTGTTCGCATCGGTGGCGCCATCGTCCAGCGTCTCGGCCAGCGCCATCATGCCGCCGCATTCTGCCAGGATCGGCACGCCATCCGCATGGGCAGCACGGATCGACGCTTGCCAGGTGCCGGCCTTGGCCAGGCGTGGCGCGTGCAGTTCGGGATAGCCGCCCGGCAGGTAGACGGCATCCGCCCCGGGCGGCACCGGTTCATCGGCCAGCGGCGAGAAATACACGATGCTGGCGCCGAGCCGCCGCATCACTTCAAGATTGGCCGCATAGACAAAAACGAACGCCGCATCGCGGGCGATCGCCACGGTCTTGCCGGCCAGCGCAGCCGCAACGGGTTCCTCCGGCACAGGGGCAGAAAATTCCACGAGTGGCAAGGCTTCCCATGCGGCTTCGTCGAATACGAGCTGGTCGGCCAGTTCGTCGAGGATCGCATCGACTTCGTCGACTTCATCCGGCAGCACCAGGCCCAGGTGCCGTTCCGGCAGCGAGCGGGCCTGCTTCGGCAGGGTGGCGAACAGGGAAATGTCGCGCAGCGACGCCTTCACCATGGCGGCATGGCCGGTGCTGCCGACACGGTTGGCAATGACGCCCGCCATCGTGACCGGGCCGTAGTCGCGCAGGCCGTGTACCAGCGCGCCGGCCGTTTGCGCCATGGCGCCGGAGTCGATCACGGCCAGCACGGGCACGCCGAACTCGCGCGCCAAGTCGGCGGCCGATGGCGTGCCGTCATACAGGCCCATCACGCCTTCGATCAGGATATCGTCGGCTTCCTGCGCCGCCTGCGCCAGGAGCCGCTGGCAGCGTTCGCGGCCCACCATCCACAGGTCCAGCGATTCCACCGGCGCGCCGCTGGCGCGGCCGAGCACCATGGGGTCGATGAAATCCGGCCCGCATTTGAACACCCGCACGCGGCGGCCGGCGCGCACCAGCTTGCGCGCCAGTGCCGCCGTGACGGTGGTCTTGCCCTGGCCGGAAGCCACGGCGGCGATCAATACTGCGCGGGCACCCATCACCACTCCGTGCCCGCCTGCGCGCCGATGCCGGCCTTGAATGCGTGCTTCACCACGTTCATTTCAGTGACGGTATCGGCGATCTCGATCAGCTCGGGCGGCGCGCCGCGGCCCGTGATGACGACGTGCTGCATGGGCGGGCGCTCCAGCAGGTCGGCGATCACCGTGTCCACGTCCAGGTAGCGGTATTTCAGCGCGATGTTCAGTTCATCGAGCACCACCATGCCGATGGCCGGGTCGGCCAGGAACAGCTTGGCCTGCTCCCACGCTTCGTGGGCCTTGGCGATGTCGCGTTCGCGGTCCTGCGTTTCCCACGTGTAGCCTTCGCCCATCGCGTGGAAGCTCACTTCGTCGGGGAAGCGGCGCAGGAAACGTTCCTCGCCCGTGGCCATCGCACCCTTGATGAACTGCACGATGCCCACCTTCATGCCATGGCCCAGCGCGCGCACCGCCATGCCGAAGCCGCTCGAGCTCTTGCCCTTGCCGTTGCCGGTGTTGACGATGATGATGCCGATCTGCTTGTCGGCGGCAGCGATCTTCGCGTCGATGATCGCCTTTTTGCGTTCCATCCGCGCGCGGTGGCGCTCGTTCAATGCCGCGGTGTCGTCGGGAGTGGTCATGCGGTGGCCTCTGTAGGAATGAAGATCGTGCGGGCGCCGTGGCGCACCGTTTCGATCGGGTGGTGCAGATAGTCGGAAAGGATGTCGGCCCGCATCACGTCGTCGCGCGGGCCGGCCAGCCAGCGGCCGTCGCCCATCAGCAGCAGGGCGTGCGTGGAAATGCCGTGCGCCAGGTTCAGGTCGTGGCCGATCATGACGATGGTCTTGCGCTGTTCTCGGCACAGTTTCGCCAGCAAACCCATCACGCTTACCTGGTGCGCCAGGTCCAGCGCGTTGGCCGGCTCGTCGAGCAGCAGCAGCGGCGTGTCCTGCGCCAGAAGGGCGGCGATGGCCACGCGCTGGCGCTCGCCGCCGGACAGCGTGCGCACGTCGCGCGCTGCCAGGTCCTCGACCTCCATCGCGGCGAGCATGCGCATTGCGATCGTGTGGTCGTCGCTGTCTTCCCAGTAACGCTTGCCGTGGTAAGGGTGACGGGCGGACAGCACCGTTTCCAGTACCGAGTAGGCAAACGCGTCGCTGCGTGATTGTGCGAGGAAGGCGCGCTCGCGGGCCAGCGCTTCGAGCGGCCAGTCCCGGAGTGCGCGGCCGCGCAGCAGCACGCGGCCGCCATCGGGCTCGCGCAAGCCGGCGAGGGTGCGCATCAGGGTACTTTTTCCGGTGCCATTGCGGCCGATCACGCTCCAGCATTCGCCGTCGGCGACTTGCCAGTCGAGTTTTTCGGCCAGCACGCGCGAGCCGATGGTCAAACTGAGGTTGTCGGTGGCGATCATCATTTGCGCAGCCGATGGAGTTGATACAGGAAGACGGGCGTGCCGATCAGCGCGGTCACCACGCCCACCGGCAGCTGCTGCGGCGCGATGACGGTGCGTGCCAGCGTATCGGCCAGCACGAGGTAGGCGCCGCCGGCCAGCGTGGCGGCCGGGATCAGCACGCGGTGGTCCGGCCCGAACGCGAAGCGGCACGCATGCGGCACGATCAGGCCGACAAAGCCGATGCTGCCGGCGGTGGTGACCGCGCTGGCCGTCAGCAGGCCGGAACAGAAGAACAGGCCCTTGCGCAATGCGCCCACGCGGATGCCCAGCGTGCTGGCCGCTTCGGCATGCAGGGCCAGCACGTTCATCGAGCGGGCCGTGCGCAGCGCGAACGCCAGGCCGCCGGCCAGCACGATCCAGGGCAGCCAGCGCAGCGGCGCGCCGGACAGGTCGCCGATCATCCAGAACACCATGCTGCGCAGCCGGCTTTCGGGGGCGATCGACAGCATCAGCATGATCAGCGCCGCGCAACCGGCGGACAGGATCGTGCCGGTCAACAGCAGCAGCGCGGTGCCGCCCTCGGCGGCGCTGCCGCCGCGCATGTCGCGGCGTGCGAGCACATACAGCAGCATGGAGATGGCGATCGCGCCAATGAAGGCGGTCATGTCGACCATCCATGCGGCGCACATCAGCATCAGCGCCAGCAGGGCGCCGACGGCGGAACCGGCCGAGATGCCGAGCACATAGGGGTCGGCGAGCGGATTCCTCAATAGAGTCTGCATCATGACGCCGGCCAGCGACAGCGTGGCACCGGTCACGAAAGCGGTCAGCGCGCGGCTGGCGCGCAGGTCGAGCAGGGTGGCGGCCAGCGTCTCGGCGCGGCCATTGAGTAATTCTTGCAGCGCGCCGGGCAGGTCGGCGAACGGTATGGCAACGGAGCCCGTGACGCCCGCGAACAGCAGGCTGGCGATCGACGCCAGCAGCAGGGCGGCGGTGACCACGCCGGTGCGGTAACGCAGGTGGGCGGAAAGTGGATGCATGTCTGCCTGTGGATGAAGCGCCGGGCGCATCGACGCGCCCGGCAGCTTAGCACTACTGGTTTGATACGGGAATTACTTGAAGCCGTAGCGCAGCGCGGCGAACACGTTCGAGCCGCCGGTCTGGTAATAGCGGGCCAGCTCGTAATCCTTGTCGCCCACGTTGTTCCAGCGTACCAGCGCCGACCAGTCCTGGTTGAAGCGGTACGTGCCATACAGGTTCACCGTGCCGTAGCCCGGCAGACGGTTGCGGTTGGCCGCGTCGTCGTAGCGGCCGGAAGACAGCTGGAACTCCACGCCGCCGCGCACCGCGCCCATGTCGTACTCGGCCACGAAGTTGGCGTGACGCTTGGCGCGGCGCTGCAGGCGCTTGCCGGTGGTCTCGTCCTTCGGGTCCTGGAAGTCGGCATTCGCGATCAGCAGCAGGTTGCCCATCTGGCGCTCGGCCGACAGCGACACGCCTTCCAGCAGCGCCTTGTTGATGTTGTAGGCGCAACCATACTGGTACTTCTGTTCCGTCGTATCGGGGAAGGGGCACGGGCTGGTGTTCAGCAGCAGGTTGTCCAGCTTGTTGTGGTAGTAGACGGCGGCCAGCTTCGTGCTGCCGTCGTCGTAGCGCAGGCCCGCTTCGGCATTGCGGCCTTCCTCCGGCTTGTTGTCCTTGTTTCCGTAGCCCGGGTAATACAGTTCGTTGAACGACGGTGCACGGAAGCTGGTGGCGAAGCTGGCTTCGGCGCGCAGCGCGCTGGTGAAGCGGTAGCCGTAGCCGATCGAGCCGGTGGTCTTCGAGCCGTATTCCGAGTTGTTATCGTGACGCACGCCCACGTTGGCCAGGTGCGCGCCGCGCTTCAGGCTGTAGTTGGCGGCGAACGCGTTGGTGTGGCGCGCGCGGTTCAGGGCGGCCGTCGAGCCGTCGAGTTCTTCCTTGCGGTGTTCGTACAGCACTTGCAGGTTGTCGCTGCCGATGCGGAAATCGTTCTGCAGCGTGAACGTGCTGGTCGTGGTGTCGATCTGGCTGGAGCCGAACGGGCCCACGTCATAGAACGAACCGGACTTGTCGCGCGACTGCGACGCCTGCACCAGCATCGTCCAGAAGGGCAAGAGCTGGTTGCGGGCATAGATGCCCACATTGCTCACCTTCTGCGTGCTGTAGGCATCGAAGTTCGCGCTGTCGTAGTCCGATTCGGTATCGGTGTACAGGAACATGGCGCCCAGCTCATGGCCGGGAGCCAGCTTGTAGGCCACCTGGCCGGCTGCGCTCTTGCGGTCGTAGCCGTCGTCGTCCGGATCGAAGCTGGAACTGGGCCGGCGCGTGGCGGAGAAGCCGTCCGAACGTTCCTTCGAGACGGAGAACGCGTAGCTCAACTGGTTCGTGCCGCCGGATACCGCGGCATCGGCCGCGAACGTCTTGTCGCTGCCGCCGCCAACCGAAGCGGAAATGGAAGGTGCGCCTTCGCCCTTTTTCGTGAACAGCTGGATCACGCCGCCGATCGCGTCGGCACCGTACAGCGTGGACAGCGGGCCGTACACGATCTCGATACGGTCGATGGCCGACAGCGGAATGCCGTTCCAGCTGGCCGAGCCGGTCGAGGCGGAGGCGATGCGGATGCCGTCCACCAGCACCACGCTCTGGTTGCCGTTGGCGCCGCGGATGAATACGTTCGATGCGGCGCCGGGGCCGCCGTTGCGGGTGACTTCGAGGCCGCGCTGGCGCTGCAGCAGTTCGGTGATGGAGCCTGCGCCGGAGTTGGCGATCTGCTCGGCCGTGATCGTGACGGTATCGCTGATCACTTCGCTGGCCAGCTGCGGGGTGCGGGTGGCGGTGACGATGATCGAATCGATGGCGGTGGCCTGGGCGTGGGCGGCCGGCGCGGCAATGGCGAGCGCCAGCGACGCGAGCGCCGCCTGGGATGCTACGGAAGAGGTCATGGCAAATCTTTGTAAAGTAGCAACCGGCCAACGTCCCCGCAGGCCGGATTGAACAGAGTCGCACGCCGTGCGTGGCTCCACCTGGTTTGGCCGGTATCCGGGCTGGCGGGCATCACCGTCCGACCTTCCCATGCGTTTGCACAGTGGTTGTCGCGGACGGCTGCCGCTGCGAAGTTCGCGCGCGGCTGCCTGCTTACCGTTGCGGGGGCAGCATACGTTGGCCGATCAGCGGATCGGGCTTCGTATTTCCCGTTTAACTGCGCTCGAGGACTCGAACGCGGGCACCAAAACCGCGCAATTATAAGGTATCGCGCAAAGGCCCGTATCACGAAAAGATTCGGTGAAGCTCCAGGCGGAGGGTTTCGCCGTAGCCGATGCGATGCGCCTTCGAGGCGGCGGCAAGCGCGGCCTGCCCGGCCGGCGTGCCGTCGGCCAGCGCGGCAAGCAGGCGCATGGTGCCGGCATGGCAGATGACGATGGCGCGCTCGGCGCCGTGCCGCCGTATCGCATCGAGCGCGGCCGCAACGCGCAGGGCCACCTCGAACACGGTCTCGCCACCGCCGGGCCGGTAGTGGAGCAGGTCGGCCGCCCAGGCGTCGACATCGGCGCGCGGGACATCGTTCCAGCTGCGCCCTTCCCAACTGCCGAAATCCATCTCGGCCAGGTTGGCGTCGAAGATCACGCTGGCCGACAGCAGCCGGGCAAGATCGGCACAGCGATGCAGGGGGCTGGAAAAGACGGGTGCATCTCCCGGCAGGCCGCCGGCACGGAGGGCCGCATGCACGCGCGCCAGCTCGTCCGGATCGGCCGGCAGGTCGCTGCGGCCGTAGCAGATGCCGTCGGCCACGACCGGGCGCGGATGGCGCACGAGGATCAGCTCCATCGCGCCAGCACGCACAGGTAAAACGCCGCTTCGGCCATCTGCTGGACCGCACCGAGGCAGTCGCCCGTGTAGCCGCCAAGCCGTTGGCGCAGCTTGCGGGCAAACCACAGCGTGACGAACACCATCGCCACGATGCCGAGGGCGATGCCGCGCCAGTCGAGCCAGCCCAGGGCATTTGCCGCCACCACGGCCGGCACGCAGCTCAGCGTGGCAATGGTGAACTCCGTGCCGGTCATCTGTTGCGCCATCGGCTTGGCCTTGCCCTCGGTGCGGGCATAGTCCATGCGCCAGATCAGGCTTGCCGCCATCAGCCGGGACAGCGGATGCGCGACACATAAAGCAGCGACCGTCGCGAGCGGTGGCAGATGTGCCAGCGCGGCGCATTTGATGGCCAGCAGCAGGATGATGCCGATCGCGCCGTAGGCGCCGATCCGCGAATCCTTCATGATTTCCAGCGCCCGTTCGCGCGTCAGGCCGCCACCCATGCCGTCGCACGTATCGGCGAAGCCGTCTTCATGGAAGGCGCCGGTGAGATAGATGCCGGCCGCGGTGGAGAGCAGCACGGCGATCGCCGGCGGCAGCACCTGCGCGGCGGCCCAGTAGATGGCCGCCACGATGACGCCGACGACGAGGCCGACCAGTGGGAAGTAACGCGAGGCGTGGTGCAGCCAGTGCGGCTCGAAGCCCACCCAGCGCGGGATGGGCAGGCGCGTGAAAAACTGCAGCGCGATGAAGAACAGCCGCACCTGCAGCATGTTTAGCTCTTCTCGCTGACCTGGGCCGAGGCGAACGTGGCCATGCGGTTCAGGAAATTGACGGCGGCGTGCAGCAGCGGCAGGGCCAGCGCGCTGCCGGTGCCTTCGCCCAGGCGCAGGTCGAGCTGCAGCAGCGGCTTGCCGCCCAGCGCTTCGAGCATTTGCCGGTGGCCGTTCTCGTTGGAGCAGTGGGCGAACACGCAGTAATCGATGATGGCCGGCTGCAGCCGCGCGGCCACGAGCAGGGCGCTGGTGACGATGAAGCCGTCGATCAGCAGCACCATGCGGCGTTCGGCCGCGCGCAGCATGGCACCGGCCATCATGGCGATTTCAAAACCACCGAAAGTGGCCAGCACTTCCAGCGGTGCCGTCACGCCCGCATGGCGTGCGGTGGCCGCTTCGATGACGCGCGCCTTGTGCAGCACGCCTTCCGGCGTCAGGCCGGTACCGGCGCCCACGCACGCTGCGGCCGGGATGCCGGTCAGCTTGTGCATCAGCGCGGCCGCGGCCGTGGTATTGCCGATGCCCATTTCGCCGAAGCCGATCACGTTGCCCGGCAGCTCGTCGACAAGTGCCGCGCCATGCGCGAGCGCCTGGGTGCACTGTTCGGCCGTCATCGCCGGCTCCACCGCGAAATTGCGGGTGCCGTGGGCTATCTTGCGGTCCACGAGGCCGGCGCGGGGGCCGAAGTCGTGCGCCACGCCGGCATCGACGATTTGCAGCATGCAGCCGGTCTGCTCCGCGAACACATTGATGGCGGCGCCGCCGGCCAGGAAGTTCTCGACCATCTGCCATGTCACGTCCTGCGGGAAGGCGGAAATGCCTTCGGCCACCACGCCATGGTCGCCCGCGAAGACCAGGATGGCCGGCGCGTCGATCGCCGGCGCCGTGGTACGCTGGACGAGGCCGACCTGGCGCGCCAGTATTTCCAGCATGCCCAGGCTGCCCGGCGGCTTGGTCTTGTTGTCGATGGCGTGCGCGAGGCGTGCTGCCAGCTCGGCATCGGCCGTGGAAGCGATGTGGGGCAGGTTCATGGGAGGCGGTCCGATGGGAAAGCGCGAATTATAATGGGGCGATGCGCATCCTCATCATTGAAGACAACCCGGACATCGTTGCCAACCTGTATGGCTTTCTTGAGCCAAAAGGGCATGTGCTCGATTCGGCGGCCAATGGCTACGGCGGGCTGGCGCTGGCCGCCCAGCACGAATACGACGCGGTGGTGCTGGATGTGATGCTGCCCGGCCTGAACGGTCTTGAACTGTGCCAGAAGCTGCGCGGTGAGCTGCGCAAGGACATGCCGGTGCTGATGCTGACCGCGCGCGACACGCTGGAAGACAAGGTGGCCGGCTTCGACAGCGGCGCCGACGATTACCTCGTCAAGCCGTTTTCCCTGGTCGAACTGGAGGTGCGTCTGAAGGCGCTGGTGCGGCGGGCCAAGGGCACGCATGCCGCGAACGCCGTGCTGGCGTTCGGCGACCTTACCTTCAACACCGAAACGTTCGAGGCGAAACGCGCCGGCCGACCGCTGGCGCTAACGAAAACCGGCTACACGATCCTGCGGCTGCTGATGCGGGAGGCGCCGAAAGTGGTGTCGCGCGAGCAGGTACTGAACGAGGTGTGGGGCGATAATCCGCCCGATACCGATGCGTTGCGCGTGCATATCCACGCCCTGCGGCAGGCGTTGGACAAGCCATTCCCCCACCCGATGCTGCACACGATCTCGAAGATCGGCTACAAGCTCGTGGCAGCCGATGGGTAAACAGGATCCGCTGCAAAGGAAGGAATCGCTGCGCAGGCGCATCACGCGGGCGTACCTGACGTTTGCCACCGTGTCGTCGATATTGTTCGCGGTGATCGCCGCGCTGGCCGTCGAGGGCATCGAGGTGCGCCTTGTCGACGAGCGCCTGGAAGAGGTAGCCGCCTGGGCCGGTCCGCGCCATGCGGGCGACTTGCCGGTGGAGATGCCGGCGGGCCTCAGCTACCACGTCGAGGCGGGTATTCCCCGTTCCTTGCGGCTCCTGGAGGAAGGCGTGCATGAAGTAACGGTCGATGGCGTCGACCTGCATGTGCTGAAGGGCCGGAACGCGGAAGGCGAGTTCGCCGTGGTCGACCACGACAGCGCCTATGAAAAGATCGAGCTGGTGGTCTATTCGATGTTCGCGGTGGCGTTCCTGGGTTTCATGGGCTTCGCCGTGATACTGGGCCGCTTCCTGGGCAATCGCATCGTCAACCCGATCGTCGAACTGGCCGAAGCCGTGGATGCGCGCGCGGCGCAATTGCCGTTGCAGGAGCGCGGTGATGAACTGGGGCTGCTGTCGCGCACGATCGCCGGCCACACGGCGGAGCTGAAGCAGTTCCTTGACCGCGAGCGCTTCTTCACCGGCGATGTCAGCCACGAACTGCGCACGCCGCTGACGGTGATCGCCGGCGCAGCCGAGGTATTGCTGGCGCAGACCGGGCACGATCCGGTGCTGCATGCGCCGGCCGAACGGATCTACCGTGCCGCGCGCAATGCCAGCGACGTCACGTCCATGCTCTTGCGGCTCGCGCGTTCGCCGGAACGGCTGGAGTGGTCTCGCATGGAGGCGCAGGCGTTGGCGCTGGAGGAGGTTTCGCAAAACCAGGGGCTCGTCGCCGCCCGCCCTGTCCAGCTGCGCTATGGCGGTGGCGAAGACTTTGTCCTGCATGGCGTGCGCGAACTGGTGCTGGCGGCAATCGGCAACCTGGTGCGCAACGCCTGCCAGTACACGGAGCAGGGGCACGTTGAAGTGCGGCTGGAAGGGCGCAGCGTGATCGTCGAGGATACTGGCCCGGGCTTGCCGCCGGCAGCCCGGGCGCGCCTGCGTAACGAGCCGATTCCCGCCGATGCGCGGGGCTCGTCGGGCACCGGCCTGGGGCTGGGGCTCGTGCAGCGTATCTGCGCCCATCTTGGTGCAACGCTCCTGCTCAGGGAAGTGGCGGCAGGGAGTTGCATTGAAATCAGGTTTCCCGATGGCGCCGTACAGGCCAGCCCTGTTTCCCATGAAGGCTCCGCTGTGCGTTAACCCGTGCTTAACCGGTGCTTGACGCGACGTTTACTTGCCACGCGATATCGTTGATGCTTCGATTCCGGAGTTTCAACGGTGAAAAATTCCACGCTGCCGCGCATCGGCGCCCCCATGCTGACGCTGTGCGCTTCGACCTTCCTGGTTCTGGCCTATAACGGCAGCTTCTGGAAAACGTTTTTTTCCGCCACAGGCGGAATCAGGCTCGGCAACCTGCCGGTTTACGCCGGCGCGTTCGTCGCCCTTGTATTGCTGTTCAATGCGGTGCTTACGCTGGTCAATTTTCGGTTTGTCATCAAGCCGGTATTGATTGCATTGTTCCTCGGTGCCTCGGCGGCGTCGTATTTCATGAGCCGGTACGGGGTGGCGATCGACGCGTCGATGGTGCAGAACGTGGTGGAGACGGATTCCCGGGAAGCGCAGGAGCTGCTGAGCTGGCAGATGCTGCAGACTGTCACGCTGCTGGGTGTCCTGCCTTCGCTGCTGGTATGGCGGCTGCCGTTGCGATTTTTGCCGGTGCGGCGCGATCTGCTGCTGAAGCTGGGCACAGTCGCGCTGTCGTTGCTGGCGATTGCCGGGCTGCTGATACTGCTTTTCAAGACGCTGGCGCCAGCCGTGCGCGAGCACCGCGAGCTGCGTTTCCTGCTGACGCCCACCAATATGTTCCAGGCAACGCACGGCTACCTGAAGCGCAAATGGGCGACGCCGGCCGTGATCGCACCACTGGGCACGGATGCGAGCCGCGGCATCAAATGGGCAATGCCGGGCAGGCGAACGGTGACGATTCTCGTCGTGGGCGAAACCGCGCGGGCAATGAATTTTTCGCTGAATGGCTATGGCCGCCAGACGAATCCGCACCTGTCGGCGCAAGCTGGCCTCGTCAATTTCCGCGATGTGGGTTCATGCGGCACGGCGACAGCGGTGTCGGTGCCTTGCGTATTTTCCAATCTCGGCCGCGATGGCTACACGGCCGACAAGGCAAGCAACCGGGAAGGGTTGCTGGACGTGCTGCAGCATGCCGGCTTCGACGTTCTCTGGCGTGACAATAATTCCGGCTGCAAGGGCGCCTGCGACCGGGTGCGTTATGAGGACGTGTCGCAACCACGGCCCGGCGATCCGTCATGCGGGCCCGAGGAATGCTACGACGAGCGCTTGCTGGAAGGATTGCGGCAAATGATCCGTGACTCGAAGCGGGATATGGTCATTGTGCTGCACCAGAAAGGCAGCCATGGCCCTGAATACTGGAAGCGTTATCCGGCCGGATCCGGCAGGTTCGGGCCCGTTTGCCAGACCAACGAGCTGGAGGAATGCACGCGCGAATCGATCATGAATGCGTACGACAATACGATCCTGTACACCGACCTGGTATTGAGCAGAGCGATCGACCTGCTGCGTGCCGCCGCCGTGGAAGATGGCGTCGATACGGGCATGCTGTATTTTTCGGACCATGGCGAATCGCTGGGCGAGCACAATATGTACCTGCATGGGGCGCCTTATATCATTTCTCCGGCCGAGCAGCGACAGGTGCCGATGATGCTGTGGTTGTCCGATGGCTTCCGCCAGCGATTCCATATCGATCACAATTGCCTGGCGGCCCGCGCCGACCAGCCGTTTTCGCACGATAACGTGTTTCATACGGTGCTGGGGATGCTGAATGTGAGCACGGCCGTCTATAACCCAAAGCTCGATGTCATCCACCCCTGTACGCGTGGTAACTGACGTGGTGCGTTTCCGGGATGGTTCGACTGCGGTTTGCGGCTTGCTGGTGTCTGCCCTGCTGATCCTGTGGGTCGGTCAGTTCACGGATCTCGACCTGGCACTGGCCGATCTGGCCTTCGACAAAGCGACGCGCACCTTCCCGATGCAGCACGCGTGGCTGACAGAGTCATTCAATCATGTGATTCTCAAGACCGTACTGTCCGCAATTGCGGCCCTGGCAGTCGTGCTGGCCGCGTGGGATGCGGCGAGGCCTTCCCGTTACTGGAGCGAATCACGCCGGGTCGGGCTGCGAATTGTCGCCATGTCGGCCGTACTGGTGCCATCCGTGATTACCGTGTTCAAACGGTTCAGTACTTCCCACTGTCCTTGGGATTTGCAGCGTTATGGCGGTTCCGAGCCGTATGTGCGGTTGCTGGAATGGATGCCTGCCGCCGCCAGTCCAGGGCACTGCATGCCGGCCGGACACGCATCGAGTGCGCTATGGCTGGTTTCGATCGCGGCATTCTGGTGGCCGCACAGTCGGAGGAAGGGCATCGGCGTTGCGATTGTCATGCTGTTGATCGGGATAATCGTCGGCTGGATGCAGCAGTTGCGCGGTGCGCATTTCCTGACCCATACGTTATGGTCCGCATGGATCGCCTGCGCCATGGTTCTGGTTATTTATTCAATGAATGCGAAGGGGCTTGCAAGGCCGAAAGCCACTGGCTATAATTCCGTCCCTGCCGCAGCGTATGAGTGAAAACGAAACGATGCGACAGTCGTTTGAATCGCTGCTGAAACATTGCGAAACAAACCGAGGGGTTGACGAGCTGCACGAAACACCGCATAATCTCATCTCTCTGCTGCTGACAAACACAACGCTTTGTCGCCGGATCCGAAGGATCCGCAGCAAGCCCGAAGTTGAAATACTTGGGCAGAATTCTTTAACAATCAACAGTCGATAAGTGTGGGCGTTTGATGCGATGTGCCTCCGGACTCCGGTCCGGAATGCTCAAAATATAGCAACAAACGCTCACACAAGTAATAAACGTAATCATCTTCGGATGATTCGTCAGTTATTTGAGTGAGTGACCATGTCGGAAACGACATAAAACAGAGATTAAACTGAAGAGTTTGATCCTGGCTCAGATTGAACGCTGGCGGCATGCTTTACACATGCAAGTCGAACGGTAACAGGGAGCTTGCTCCGCTGACGAGTGGCGAACGGGTGAGTAAT
>NZ_JBUXKP010000023.1:0-26097 GCF_055502675.1 Pseudoduganella sp. jia 12 | reverse complement strand
GTGCAAGCGGCAGGGGAAGACGACGGTCGGCAGCGCGGTCGACCACATCAAGCCGCTGTGGGCTGGCGGATCCGATGAGCCCGAGAACAAGGAACTGCTCTGCATCCCGTGCCATGACACCAAGACGACGCGCGAAGCAGTCGAACGAGCAAGGGGCTACTGATGAACCTGGACGACATCGACGTGACGATCACGAAGCTGACCATGCGCCCCGGTGACACGATGCTGGTCTCGTCGGCAACTCGCCTGACCACGCAGCAGATGGTAGCGATGCAGGCGCACGTGAAGCGCGTCCTGCCGCCAGGCGTGAAGGGACTGATCGTCGTGCCGGGCCTCGGCGTCGAGGTCATCCCAGCCGGCGCCGCAGTGCCCACGCGGTGACCCCAAGGGGGGGGTGCTTAAACTGTGAGCACTTCTCAGCTGGACACCGCACTGTATCTCACGCGCAGAAAATTTCCCCCTTGGAGGAATTTGTTAATGGCTTTAACAGGCAAAAAGCGGGCCTTCGCCGATGCCAAGTTGGCCGGTCTCTCGAATAAGGATGCGGCAATCGCAGCCGGTTACAGCGCGGCGACCGCCTCGGCCGCAGGATCGCGACTTGTTAAAGACGCGGAGGTCGTGAACTACCTGGCCGAGCGGACAAAAGAGGTGCGCAAGCGGGCCGAAGGAAAGGCGGCCGCCGCGCCGCCTGCAAAACCCGAGCGGCCACCATTCGATCTCGCATCGCTGATGCACCACTCCGACCCGAAGGCTTTTTTGAAGGCTGTCATGAACGAGCCGATGGTCGACATCAAGCAACGGGTCGACGCGGCGAAGAGTCTGCTGCCGTTCGAGCACAAGAAGCTCGGCGAGGGTGGCAAAAAGGAACAGCAGCAGCAGGCCGCCGAGAAAGTCGCTGGCCGATTCAGCCAGGCCGCCGCGCCGCGGCTGGCCGCCAACGGTGGCAAGAAGGTATGACCATGGAATGGAGCACAGCCTGCCAGGACTGGTGGGAACGGCTGGTCGCACGCCAGTCGATCATCCCGCCGCCGATCTTCCCTGACGAAGCGGAGCGCGCGCTGGCGATCTTCAAGGAGCTGAAGGTCGTCGACTTGCCCGGCAAGCCGACGTTCGGCGAAGTGTGCGAACAGTGGGTGTTCGACTTCGTGGCAGCAATCTTCGGCGCGTATGACGCCGAGACGGGCAACCAGCTGATTCGCGAGTTCTACCTGCTGATCAGCAAAAAGAATTCGAAATCGACGATCGCCGCCGGCATCATGCTGACGGCCGTGATCCTGTGCTGGCGTGATGGAGAGGAGCACCTGATCCTGGCCCCGACGAAGGAGGTTGCCGACAACTCGTTCAAGCCGGCGGCCGCGATGGTGCGCGCGGACGCGGAGCTGCTCGAGCTGTTCCAGGTGCAGGACCACATCCGAACGATCACGCACCGCGTATCGAAGGCGTCGCTCAAGGTGGTAGCGGCTGATACCGACACGGTGTCCGGCAAGAAGTCGGGCCGGGTGCTGGTCGACGAGCACTGGTTGTTTGGCAAGAATGCCAATGCCGAGGCGATGTTCCAAGAAGCCACCGGCGGCCAAGTGTCCCGCAACGAAGGTTGGGTCATTTACCTGACCACGCAGAGCCAGGAGCCGCCAGCCGGCGTGTTCAAGGAGAAGCTGCAGTACTACCGGGATGTGCGTGACGGGAAGATCCACGACCCCAAGTCGCTCGGCGTGCTCTACGAGTTTCCCGATCACATGCTGAAGTCGAAGGCGTACCTCAAGCCAGAGAACTTCTACATCACGAACCCGAACATGGGGCGCTCGGTCAGTGCGGTATGGCTGGAAGACCAACTGCGGAAGTACCTGCACAAGCAGGACGGCTCGCTGCAGACTTTCCTCGCTAAGCACCTGAACGTCGAAATCGGCATGAACCTGCGGTCGGACCGCTGGGCAGGCGCCGATTTCTGGGAGCAGGCTGCCATCCCGGTGTTCAGCCTGGAGGAGTTGATCGAGCGTTCGGAGGTGCTGACGGCCGGCGTCGACGGCGGCGGCCTGGACGATCTGCTGGGTTTCAACGCGACCGGCCGCTGCAAGACCACGCGGCGGTGGTTGACGTGGGGGCACGCGTGGGCGCACCCCTCAGTTCTGGAGCGCCGCAAGGATATCGCCCCGATGTTGAGGGATTTCGCCGCCGCTGGCGACCTGACGCTGGTGGAGCGGATCGGTGACGACGTGGCCCACGTGGCCGACTTGGCGGGGCAAATGGAAGCGTCCGGCAAGCTCGACAAAATAGGTGTCGACCCCAGCGGCTTGGGCGGCATCCTGGACGCGATGATCGAGGCGGGTGTGCCGGAGGAGAAGATCGTCGGGATATCGCAGGGCTGGAAGCTGACCGGCGCGATTAAGACTGCCGAGCGGAAGCTGGCCGAAGGCGTGTTGGTGCATGCCGGCCAGCTGCTCATGGCTTGGTGCGTGGGAAATGCCCGGGTCGAGCCGCGCGGGAATGCAGTGCTGATCACAAAGCAGATATCCGGCACGGCGAAGATCGACCCGTTGATGGCAATGCTCAACTCCATATCGCTGATGGCTCTTAACCCAGGTGTCGAGGTGATGCCTGAAATTATCGTATTGGACCTTTGATGACCGGAACACTGCTGAACCTCGAAGCCGCGCGCCACGAGTCGCGCGTGCTGGGCAGTTGGCTGGCAGAGCGGGACGGCGCTGCGACACGCGCAGGCTTAGCGCCTGCCGTCGTGGCTGCCGCCGAGAACAGCCATGAGGCTGGCTTTGACGCAAATAGGCTGGCAAGCATCTTCGGGATGCCGGCCACGTCGTCCGCCGGTATGGCGGTGACCGCCGACACTGCAATGCGTGTCTCAACTGTCTACGCCTGCGTGTCGCTGCTGGCCGGTGCCATTTCGACGCTGCCGATCGGCGTGTTCGAACGGGCAGGCGATGTGCGGCAAAAGGTCTCGCACGACTACTGGTGGATGCTCAACGAGCAGGCCAACGAGGACATGACGGCCGCGGCGGCGTGGGAATACATGATCAGCGCGAAATGCTTCTACGGCGATGCGTTTGCCGAGCTGTTGCGCCCGAGTCCATCCAGCAACCGGGTGATTGGCTGGCTGCCACACCACCCGCTGCGGGTCCAGCCATTCCGCGATACCAGCGGCCGCAAGTGGTACCGCGTGCAGCCGGAAATCGGCGCATCGTACGTGCTGGACCCGGCGGACATGATCCAGATCCCGAGCCTGGGATACGACGGCCTGGTCAGTCCGAGCCCGATCACGCACGCCGCGCGTGAAGTGGTCGGCGCCGCGCTGGCCGGCGATGCGTTCACGGGCAGGTTCTTCAACGACGGCGGCAACTTCGATTACGCCCTGAAGATGACGTCGAAGCCCGACCCGGAGCTGCTCGAGATGCTGAAAGCCTCGCTGCGCTCCCGTATGGGCGGGCCGGGCAGCCGCAGTCCGCTGATCCTGACCGGCGGTTTGGAACCCGCGCAGCTGAGTGTGAACTCGAAGGACGCGGAGATCTTGGGCACTCGCATGTTCGGTGTAATGCAGATTTGCGCCATCCTCGGCGTGCCGCCGCACATGATCGGAAGTACCGAGAAGGCCAGCAGCTGGGGGACCGGCATGGCGGAGCAGGGCGGCAACTTCGTGCGCTACACCCTGCGCCGGCACCTGACGCCGATCGGACAAGAGCTGAACCGCAAGCTCTGGCCGGTGCGCCAGCGTTATTTCGTAGCGCACGAAACCGAGGCGCTGGAAAGTGGGGATATGAAGGCGCGTGCGGAGGCATACCGGATCGCGCTGGGCCGTGCCGGTGAGCCCGCCTGGATGACGCAGAACCAGGTGCGCCGCGCCGAAAATATGCCGCCTGTCGAAGGCGGAGATCAACTATTCAATGGAGCCAAGGATGCCCCTGCAAAAACTGCTGGCGAGCAATAAGACCCGGCCTGATCGGCTGCCGCAGTCGCGAATTGCCGCCGAAGGCGGCGACACGACGATCTACATCTACGACTCGATCGTTGCCGACGAGGAAACCGCTCGGTGGTGGGGCGGCGTCTCCGCCGAGGCGCTGGTGCCGCAGATCCGAGCGATCAAGGGCGGCACCGTGCACCTGCGGATCAACAGCCCCGGCGGCGACGTGTTTGCCGCACAGACCATCTGCCAGGCCATCCGCGACACCGGCGCCCGGGTGGTGGCCCACGTGGACGGCTATGCCGCCAGCGCGGCGACCGTGATCGCGATCGCGGCCGACGAGGTCGAGATTGCCCCAGGCGGATTCTTCATGATCCACAACGCCTGGACGTGGGCGATGGGCAACGCGAACGACCTGACGGCCACGGTAACGCTGCTGTCGAAAATCGACGGCACGCTCGCCGGCCAGTACGCAGCGAAAAGCGGCATGAAGGTCGAGGATGTACGCGCCGCGATGGATGCCGAGACCTGGTACTCCGCGGAGGAGGCAGTTGCCGCCGGCCTGGTCGATCGTATCAGTGCTGGCACGAAGGCGGAGGCAGCGTGGAACATGAGCGCCTATGCCAAGGCGCCGAAGATCGAGAACAACACCCCCGGTATTGAAGATATCGCCACCGGCGAACACCGGGCCCGCCAGCAGCAGCGAATCGCCATGCTGGCCCGCCTGCAGCAGTAATCGCGCTCTCGCGCCAACAACCAGCCGCCCACCGAGGCGGCTTTTTTTCGTCCCACCGGCCGCGAGAGCGGACCAAACCCTGAGGAAAATTCATGTCGAAACTCGCACAACTGCGCGAACAGCGCGCCGCCGCTGCCAAGAAGGCGCAGGACCTGAACAACAAATACCCGGCGAACCAGCGCATGCCGGCCGCCGAGGCCGCGCAGCTGGACGGCTTCCTGGCCGAAGTCGAGGCGATCGACAACGAGATCGCCCGCGAACAGCGCCTGGCACAACTGGCCGGCGACAACCCCGGCGCCGAGCACGAAGCCGCGCTGAATGCAGCACTGCGCGGTGGCGGCGGCCAGACCGACGAATCCACCGCGCTGCGCGCGATGCTGAGCGGCGGCCTTGGCGCGCTGACGGCGGAACAGCGGACCGCCATGAACAACCGCGTCAACCCCGACATCCGTGGCGCCATGTCGACCACCAACGGGACCGAGGGCGGCTACACGGTCGCGACCGAATTCAGCCGCACCCTGTACGAGGCTATGCGTGCGATGTTTGCCGTGCGCAGCGTGGCCACCGGCATCCGCACCTCGACCGGCGCGCAGATGCTGTTCCCGACAGCCGACTCGACGCAGGAAGAAGGCGCGATCGTCGGCCAGAACCAGCCGGCGGGCACCGGTGACACCGCCTTCGGCCAGGCATCGATGGACGTCTACAAGTACACGTCCAAATCGATCGCGCTGCCGTTCGAGCTGCTGCAGGATTCGATGTTCAACATCGAGGAATATATCCAGACGGTGCTGCGCCTGCGCCTTGGCCGTATCCAGAACCGCCACCACACGGTCGGCACGGGTGCCAACCAACCGCGCGGCATGGTGACGGCAGCATCCGCCGGCAAGATCGGTGCCACCGGCTCCACGGTCACCGTGGCCTACGACGATCTGGTCGACCTCGAACACTCTGTCGATCCGTTCTACCGCCCATCCGGCCGCTGGATGATGCACGACGACACGCTCAAGGCTCTGCGCAAGATCAAGGACGCAAATGGCCGTCCGATCTTCGTGCCGGGCTACGAGCAGGGCAATCCGGGCGGCGCTCCGGACCGCCTGCTGGGCCGCGAGATCGTGATCAACCAGCACATGGCCTCGATGGCGGCGAACGCGAAATCAGTCCTGTTCGGCGATTTCAGCAAGTACCTGATCCGCGACGTGATGGACGTCACGCTGTTCCGCATGACCGACTCGAAGTACACCGAGGCTGGCCAGGTCGGTTTCGTCGCCTTCTGCCGCTCCGGCGCGAACCTGGTCGATGTCGGCGGCGCGATCAAGTACTTCCAGAACTCGGCAACCTGATGACCAGCTGCGGCCGGGCAGCCGGCCGCAATGAAAGGAATGACCTGATATGGGAAAAGTAGCAAAAGCCAGCGCCGCGAGCGCACCGGCGGCAACAGCCGTCGACCAGGCGATCATGCCGGCAGACAGTGGCGCCACGGTGGAACCGGTGGCTGTCCAAGCGCCCGAGCTGGATAGCGGTGCTGCCGCTACCGAACCGACCGCCAGCGAGGCGCCCGCACCGGCCGACAACGCAGTCGCAGCAGATGCAGTCGAGGAGCAAGCCGCCGCGATCGAGGAGGCCGCTGCCGTGGTGGAGCAAGCTGACGCCGGTCCATCGCCCGATCTCGGGGCTAGCGTCGTCGAGGCCGAACCACGCGGCACAGGAGTCGATGACGCCATCGATCCGCCCCCTGCAGCCGCGCCACGTACCGTGCGCGCTCGCGTTCTCGCGTTTTGCAACCTGGGAGCACCAGACGACGTGATCGAAGTCGAAGCCGACCTGGTCACAACGCTGGGCGACGTGATCGACACGGATCCGGCCGCCGTCTCCTACGCCGAATCGCTGAAGGCCTGACCATGGCAGCAGTGTGCACCGCGCCGGCCGCCGTGCTGGCCGTATCCCTCGATGACGCGCGCGAGAAGATCCGCGCAACGGCCGATGACGGGCTGGACACGCAGCTCGATCTATCGTTGCGAGGCTTGATTGCCGAGGTCGAGCACGAAACCGGTCACTGCTTGATGGAGTCCGGCTGGCGGGTCACGCTGGACGAGTTTCCGCAGTGTCCCGGCCACGAGCCAACCATTCGGCTTCCGCACCCGGCGCGCGCGGCGCAGTCGGTGGTGTACGTCGATGGCGCGGGCGTAGAGCAGGTGCTGCCGCCCTCCGCCTACGAGGTGGTCGTGGAACGGTACCGCTCGTTTCTGGCACCGGTGGCAGGTAACTGGCCAGCGACAGCGGCGCGCCGCCGCGCGGTGCGGATTGAATGCACCGCCGGCCACGGCACCGATCCGACCCAGACGCCCGACGTGGCCCGCCAGTACATCCTGGCGCGCCTCGAGCTGGAGTACTGCCCGCCGTTACACGCGCCGACCGTGGAGCAGCTGGGCCGCATGCTGTCCTCGCTCACCGTCTACGGGTGACCCATGGCGAAGAACAGCAAGATCACAATTCAGCAGCCTGGCACTTCGCGCGATGAAAATGGTGAACGCATCGATGCTTGGACGAATGTAGTGCAGGTCTGGGCCGATATCCGCGATATCAGCGGGCGTGAGTTTGTCGCAGCCGGCGCTGAGCGTGCCGAGGTCACTACCAAGATCCGCATTTGGCGCCGCAGCGACATTACGTCGGACATGCGCGTGCTGCGCGGCGATCTGATTTACGACATCAAGGCATCCCTCGATGAGGGGCGCGACACCACCTTGTTGATGTGCATTCGGAGGGCATTATGACAATGAGTATCAACACATCAGCCTTCCTTTCAGGCATGCGAGGCGCGATCGACCAGGTGTCGAAAGCGGTGAGCGAGTCGGGGCTGCGAAAGGCGGGTTTCGCCGGCGCCGCGGTCCTTCGTGACGAGGCAAGGCAGAACGCCCTGGCGAACGCAGATACCGGAACTGTGGTGCGAAACATCATTGTCAAGCACGTAGAAGAAAAGTCGGACGGTGCGCGGATCCAGACGTACTACGTGATGGTGCGGGCGGGCAAGTTCGGCAATGACGGCGACGCCTTCTATTGGCGCTTCGTCGAGAACGGTCACAAGATCGTCCGGAGGAAAACCAACAAGCGGATCACTTGGAAGCGGCATCGGCAGCTTGAAGAGTTGGAGTTTGGTAGCAAGCGGGTCGAGCCGAAGCCATTCATTCGTCCAGCCTTGGACTCGAAGCGCCAGGCCGCCACCGATGCAATGCGGGCTGAGCTTGCCAAGGCGCTCGGGGAAGGAACGGGTGGGGCATGAGTTTGGAATCGCAAATCACTGCCGCGCTCGAGCCGCTGGCGCCCGGTCGCGTGTTCCCTGATGTAGCGCCAGACGCCGCACTTCCTTACATCACGTACCACCAGGTGGGCGGCGAGGTCATCAACTATACCGACGGCTCTATTCCAGACCGCTCAAACGCCCGCGTGCAGATCAATGTATGGGCCGTGACCAGGGCGGCGGCATCACATCTCGGTGCTCTGGTCGAGGGAGCAATTCGCGGAGCGCGCGAACTTCAGCCAACGGTGCTCTCGGCGCGCGTCGCGATGTATGACGACGAGAGTCGAGCAAAGGGCACAAGGCAGGACTTCAGCCTCTGGTACTAAGTTTCACCACCCGTTCGGGTAATGCAGTAGCCGCTCACGCGGCTATTTTTTCGTCTATTGAAAGGAAATCACATGGCCCAGGTACCCACTGGCACCACCTTCTTCGTCGCCTCGGCCTACGGCCCGGCGAAAACCACCACCATCGTCAGCAATGCCACGGAGGCGGTCGTTACCAGCGCAGGCCACGGCTTTGCGAACGGCGATATCGTCGAGATCACGTCGGGCTGGGGCCGTCTGAACCGCCGCAACTTCCGGGTGAAGTCGGTGACTACCGATACCTTCGCGCTGGAGGGGCAGGACACTACCAACAACACCTTCTTCCCACTCGGCGGCGGCCTGGGCTCGGTGCGCAAGGTGCTGACTTTCACCCAGATTACCTCGGTGATGAGCCCGCAATCGAGCGGCGGCGAGCCGAAGACGGTCACCTACAAGTTCCTGGAATCGGACGTCGAGTATTCGATCAACGATGGTTTCTCGGCCACCAGCTACACCATGAACCTGGACGCCGACGCGATCAACTCTGCCAGCTACGCTGCCTGCAAGACGCTGACGGAGGTGCAGACCGACACCTGCCTGAAGATGGTCACCCGCTCGGGCTCGATCATCCTGCAGCCGTGCACCGTCGCGCTGAATGAAGCCGTGAAGCTGCAGGACGGCCAGATCAACCAGGTGTCCGTCGCCTTCAACGGCAACAACCGCCTGACCCGCTACGCCGCGTAACACCCGTTTGTTGCCTTGCTCGCCTATGGCGGGTTCCAGCCCGGCAGGTAGCTCCTGCCGGGTCTTTTTCACCTACGAAAGCACATCATCATGGCAAAAATCAAATTCTCCCTGACTGCATCCCCGACCTTCGATGCGATCGTCGCAATTCCGGTTCCGGGCAAAGGCACCGCGGACGTGAAGTTCACTTTTAAGCACCGCGACCGTGCGACCTTCCGCGAGCTGATGGATGGCCTGGCCGAGCCGGACGAAAACCGCACGGACGTCGATCTGGTGCTCAACATCGCCAGCGGCTGGGATCTGGATGAACCGTTCGATGCTGAACACGTGGGCCTGATGGTCGATCGCTACATCGGCTCGGGCACGGCGATCCTGAACACCTACCTGCACGAGCAAACCGGCGCTCGCCAAAAAAACTGAAAGAGCTCGCGAGGGCAATGTACACATTCCCTCCCTCGGAAGAGGAAATGGAGCAGGCCGGATTCTCGCCGGAAGACTATGACGAGGATCCAATCGTTGTTTGGCCGGACACGTGCCAGGCATTCGACCTGTTCCATTTCATGCAGACGCAGTGGCGCCGCGACAACGGCCCTTGCGGGCTCGATTACAACGTGCTGTTCCGGAAGATGGACCGGATGAATCTTTCGCCGGGCAAGTACGACGAACTCGAGGCAGATATCCAGATCATGGAGGCGGCAGCTCTCCATCAAATCAGGAGCAGTCGACCGAAGTAAGCAGTAGAAAGCGGAGAATTCAATGAGCGACACGCCACGCGTTGGTATTGAGGTAGCGGTAGACGGCAGCGGAGCGGAAGCGGGCCTGGCACGTGTAGATGCTGCTGTCACGCGGACTGGCCGCACACTCGATGCGCTGGGCAGTCGTGGTGGTGCAGCACTGGACGAGGTTGGCTCGGGTGGAACTGTGGCTGCTGGTCGTGTCGATTCTGCGACGCGGAGCATGGCCGCCTCGATTCAGCGTACCATCGCCGCGATGAGCGCGGGCGCGAAGGGGAGTGCCGAGTACTATGCGGCGCTCGCAAATTCGCGCGGCCTGAACGTCGCCGCCCTCAAGCCGTACTTGGACCAGCTGGACGCCGTCACAAAAAAGACTGCTGCGGCAGCGGAGGCGCAGCGCCAGTTGGAGGCCGGCAGTCGATTCATGGACGGCCTGCGCTCGCAAGCTGAGAGCATTGGCAAGACGGCATCGCAACTGGCAGCGCTCCGTGCTGAACAACTGGGCGTTGCCGAAGATGCGCGCCCCTTCATCGAGCAGTTGCGTGAGGCAGAAGAGGCCGCTGGCGGGGCGACCGAGTCGTTCAGCGGCATGGCTCAGGCAATCTCTGCCATCGCCTTCGGCGGTAGTGTGGCGGCGATCGTTCAGTTGTCGGACGAATATGGGAAATACGTGGCGCAATTGCGCCTGGCCACCGAAGGCCAAACCGAGTTCCAGAATGCACAGAACGCCGTTCGTCGCATTGCGACCACGTCTCAAGCTGACCTTTCGGCCACGGCAAGCCTGTACGCCAACATCACCAAGGGCACGCGCGAGCTAGGCCTGGCACAGGCGCAGGTAGCGAACATCACTGAGACCGTCAGCCTCGCGCTCAAGGTCTCGGGGGCGAGCGGTGCAGAGGCCTCGTCGGCCATCCTGCAGCTGTCGCAGGCATTCGCGTCCGGCACGCTCCGTGGCGACGAGTTCAACTCCGTCAACGAGGCCGCACCACGCCTGATGCAGGCCTTGGCCGATGGCATGGGCGTGCCGATTGGCGCTCTGCGCAAGATGGCGGAAGAGGGCAAGTTGACCACGGCGGTCCTCGCTGACTCTCTGCCTCGAGCCCTTGGTACTCTACGCGGCGAAGCGAAGTCCGTCGAGTCGATCGCTGGGGCTTACGCTGTCCTGAAGAACAACATTCTGGAGATGGTCGGCGCCACTGCACAGTCGAATGGCGTCGTTTCGGCGCTGTCCGGCAGCATCAACCTGCTCGCCGAGAATCTAACCTTGGCAGCTGGTGCGATGACCACGGTTGCCGCGGTGAAGTTAGGAGCATCGCTTGCTGCAGCCACTCGCGACGCTTACGCCAATGCTGCGGCAAACCAGGCTCGTCTCACTTCGAATCTGGCAGCGGCGCGTGCTGATGTGGCGGCCACCGCATCAGCATCGGCGCTGGCCGCTGCCCGTGTGGCGGAGCTTCGTGCGTCCGTCTTGGCTGCTGACGGTGCTGTCGCCCTGGCGATCACCACCAACGGCTTGATCCCGGCGCAGACGCGCGCGGCCGCAGCGTCGGCTGCTCACACTGCGGCCTTGTCCGCGCAGACTTCAGCCATAGGCGCGGCGTCCGTAGCAGGACGCGCAGCAAGCGGCGCCCTGGCTCTGCTGGGCGGGCCAGTCGGCGCCGTCATTGCTCTGCTGGGCGTAGCGGCTACTGCATGGGCGGTGTGGGGCGAAGCCGCGGAGAAATCCGGAAAAGATGTCAGTGAGACTACAGAGGCAACCACCGAAGAAGTCATTACCAGCCTGGATAAGCAGATCGCCAAGATCAAGGAGCGCAACCGCCTTGCCGAAATTGGCTTCAAGCCTGCTGAAATTCAGGCGCCCGGCGCCGAAAAGCTGGCAGAGGTTGTCGCCCAAATCGACCGGGTCGCTAAGGCGGAAGGCGACTATGCGAACCTAAGCCTTGCCGCCCGCACCGAAATCCTGAAAGTGCTGGGCGGGCAATACGGAGTTTTGACCGAGAAAATTGCGGCGTTCAATCGCGAGAGCGAGGTGGACGCCAACAACCGGAACAAGAAAACTGCCGGCGAGTGGATGCTGAAATATGCAAACAATGCCGAGAAGATGACCAAGGAGTTGGAGAAGGCGCGCGAAGAACTCGGCGCCGCGTTCACTCCGGAGCTGGAAAAGCGCATCAAGAAGGCGTTCGAAGAGCGGAAGAGTGGTGCGGACAAGGAAGCGAGCGCCTACGCGAACCTCAAGACGGCTATCGACGAGCGCATTGCGCAGACCGCGCGCGAAGCCGCCGGCCTGAAGCCGTTGACCGACTCGCAGAAGATGCAGGTCGAGCTGGAGGCAGGCCTGGCATCCGGCAAGCTGAAGCTGACGGCCGCCCAAAAGGCCGAGTACGAGGAAAAGGTGCGCGGCCTCGCGGCCAATGAAAGCGTCATCGAGTCGCAGAAGCGCGCGGCACGCGGGCAGGCCGAAGTCGAGAAGCTGTACAAATCGCTGGCGGACGAACGGAAACGCGAGATCGAAACAGCGCAGCAGGAGGCCGATCGCAACGTGCAGGTTGCGGCGACCTATGGGCTGACGAAGGCGCAGATTGAGGAGCTGACGTTGGCCCGCCTGGAAGACCAGCTGGTGCAAGCAAAGTCCCAAGGGATGGTGCTCGACGATATCGAACATCTTCGCACGTTGATCGACCTGAAGAAACGCAGTGTCGAGGCGCTCAAGGAAGTGGATGGGCGCGAAGTCGCGGCGAAGGCCGCCAAGGAAGCGGAGGAGGCCTGGAAGCGTACCGCCGCTTCCATCGAAGAATCGCTGACCGACGCCCTGATGCGCGGCTTCGAGAGTGGCAAGTCGTTTGCGGAAAATCTGCGCGACGCCACGATCAACATGTTCAAGACGATGATCCTGCGGCCGACGATTCAGGCTGCATTGCAGCCAATGTCGTCTTCGCTCACCTCGGCGTTCCAGTCTGCTAACACGGGAGGATCGAGCTTCGGCAGTACGATGGACTTGATCGGCATGGGTAAAACCATCTATTCCGGATTCACCGGCGGCTTCACGACTTCACTTGGTAGCATGGTGACCACTCTGGGAGAAACGTTCGGGTCGGCTGCCATGACCTCGTTCGGTAACGGACTGTATGGCGGTGCAGGGTCCGCAATGAGTGGAGCTGCTGGTGCGGGCGCCAGCGCGGCATCGGCCATTCCTGTGATCGGCTGGATCATCGCCGGCATGAACATGTCGAACAGTCTGTACAAGCAGGGCTGGGACTTCAACAACGGCTCGGTCAACAAGCTCGGCCAGAACCTGGGCAGCGGCATCAATCTGGTGGACCAACTGGCGCGCAAGCTCGGGTTCAGCGACAGCACGGCGAATATCCTCTCCGGCCTGGCCCCGGTGTCGAAACTGTTCGGCCGCAAGAATCCCGAGATCGAAACGTCGGGCGTGAAGGTCGGCTTCGACGCGAACGGCGCATACGGCCACAACTACGCCAACATCCTTGAGAAGGGGGGCGTGTTCCGCTCCGACAAGCGGTATGCAATGGCGTCGGGCATCGACAGCGAATTCCTCGACAGCATCACGACGGCATTCGGCCAGATGAAGAGCGCGACGGCCAGCTTCGGCCAGGTGCTGGACATCACCGGCGTGGACATGGCGAACTTCTCCAAGACGATCGATATCGTGTGGGACAAGGACACGGCGAAGCGCGAGCAGCAGGTGACGGACATGCTGGCCGGCCTGGGCAACGATCTGGCGACCTACTTGGTGCCGAGCATCGCCACATTCACCAAATCGGGCGAGACGGCGTCGACGACACTGCAGCGACTGGCAGCCGAGGTGATGGGGACGGACGCGGTGCTCAACGCGCTTGGCGTGACGAGCCAGCAGGCCTTCGGTGCGGTCGGGCTGGCGTCGATTGCAGCGCGCGAGAGGCTGATCACGCTGGCTGGCGGCATCGAAGCGCTGGCGTCGCAGGTCGATTTCTTCAACGCCAATTTCCTGACCGATGCCGAGCGCATCGCGCCTGTGCAAAAGCAGGTGGCCGAGCAGATGGCCGCCTTGGGCTATGCCGGCATCACGACCTCCGAACAATTCAAGGCCGCGGTGATGGGGCTGGCGTCGTCGGGCGCGCTGGCGACCGAAGCTGGGGCGAAGTCGTACGCTGGCCTGATGGCGATCGCGCCGCAGTTCAAGGTGGTGGCCGACTACATGCAGCAGATTGCGGACGCGAAAGCAGCAACGGAAGCCGAGGCAGCAGCCGAGGCACTGGATAAAGCCGCCGAGGCGCTGCAGGCGCTCAAGGACAATGCCGCGATGCTGCTGTCGGCAGTCGACACGGCAATGGATGCCGTGCACCGTTCCGTCGATGCGCAGCGCAAAGCGGTGGAGGACGCCTATCAGGCATCCATGGGGACGATCGAGGCCAGCATCGCGTCGGCTGGCGATTCTGTGCAGCGCCTGTCGAACCTGTCGGGCACGCTGCGCAATACACTGTCGGGAATGACAGCGCCTGGGCAAGAGGTCGGCACGCGCGCCGCGGCGCAAGATCAGCTTCGACAGATGCTGGCTGCTGCCAAGGCCGGGGGCATACTGCCCGATGCGGCGACGCTCGGCACCGTGCTGAGCCGCGTTACCGCGAGTAGCCAGGACGACTTCGCCTCGTTCCTTGACTACGCCCGCGACTACGCACACACGGCGTCCGACATCGCGGAGCTGTCGGGCCTGACGGACGACCAGCTGACGATTGCTGAGAAGCAGCTGCGCGCGCTGGAGGATCAGCGCGACGTGATGCAACGCCAGTACGAAGCTGAGATGTCTAGGTTGGACGGCATCATCGACCATGCGCAAACGCAGATCGACATTCTGAATGGCATCAACCAAGGTGTGTTGGCCGTACCAACGGCATTGGCTGCGCTGGCGTCGGCGATCGGTGCGGCCGGCGGCAACTCGATCATCCGCGACCAGTCGAACACGGCGCAGATCAACGGTCTGTACAACTCGCTGCTCGGTCGCGATGCCGAGGCAGCAGGCCTGTCGTTCTGGATGGACAAAGCAGCCAGCGGCTGGAGCATGGGCGACATTACCGCAGGCATCAAGAACAGCGCGGAGTATCAGCGACTGGTCCCCGGCTTTGAGTCGGGTGGCTCACATGCTGGCGGCTGGCGAGTGGTCGGCGAGGCTGGACCGGAGCTGGAGTACACCGGACCTTCGCGCATCTATTCGAACGACGCGAGCCGCAACCTGTTCGACGGTATCGAGCGGCGCCTGGAGAGCCTTGAAAAGGTCGTGGCGACTGGCGTATCACGGCTGATCGCGGAAACGAAGCGAGGCGCTGATGCTGCGGAGGAGGTTGCCGGCAATACACGCGATGAGGAGGTAATTGCATGACACTGCGAGTGATTCGCCCTGCCTGGACTGACGACGACCTAGTGGCGGTGGCCGCCAGGTTGTCGGAATCGAACGTGGCCGAGACAGTGCCGCTTTGGAATGCAACCGAAGCGTGCACGATCGGCATGCTTCGCCGGCGCGATACGACCCATAGGATATACGAGGCCGGCGCCGCCAGCACGGGCAAGGTGCCTGAAGAAAATCTGAATGGCACGCCGGCGCCGTGGATCGAGGTGGGTGCCACCAACCGCTTCGCCATGTTTGATGCCGTGAATAACACCGCGACCAGCAGTGCGAACTTGATCGACGTCACGCTGAGCGGCGTTCGCTTCGATTCGTTGTACCTCGGTGGGCTCGACGCGGCGAGCGTCGATATCACGGTGACGGCTGGAGCGACGGTAATCCATTCAAGCCATTCCGACCTTTTGCTGGACAACGTGTTCTCCTGGTCGGAATGGCTCAACGAAGACATCATCCGCGACACGGACCTGGTACTGCCGGACCTGCCTGGGTATCCCGGTGCGACCTTGCGTGTCCGGATCAACCAACCCGGGGGCACGGCAAAGTGCGGCACGCTCGTCGTCGGCCAATCGCGTGTACTGGGCAAGGTGCAAAGCGGCGTTAGCTTCCGGGCCAAGAGCAATACAAGCTACCGGGAAGACGGCTTTGGTGGCGTGAGGAAAACGCGCCGGCCGGCCGCCCGTCGCGTGTCGTGCCAGGTGTTCCTGCGCAATCACCTGGTCGACGAGGTGAACCGCTTCATGGTCGATTACGACGGCGACACGCTGTTGTGGTCGATGTCGGGCGAGTTCCGCACACTCAACGTGCTGGGCGACAAGGAGGACTTCGATATGACGGTGCAGAGCGGTGCTGGATCATATTACAACCTGCAAGTGCGAGGATTCATTTAATGCCATACCCACAAACTGATGTGACAGCCTTCGACGGCATCAACGTGCCAACCCGCGCGGACCCTGTGAATTGGAACGAGCGCAGCGAAGACGGCTGGGCGCGCCTAAAACCGGGCGGCGACCAGATGAACGTTCTAGCCAGCCAGATGAACGTCATGGCCGATGCTGCGCAGGCCGGCGCCACGACGGCCACGACCGCCGCCGGCACCGCGACGCAGAAGGCATCCGAGGCGGCCGGCAGTGCCGCCACAGCCAGCACGAAGGCGGGCGAGGCGGCCGACAGTGCGTCAGCAGCGTCAGGTAGTGCGACAGCAGCCGCCACAAGTGCAACGGCTGCGGCGAGCAGTGCCACGGGCCTGACGGCCACCAGCACGACGTCGAACACGATCGGCGGCGGCTCGAAGGCGTTTGTGGTGCAGGGCGGCAAGCAGTTCGTCCCCGGGGTGAATATCAAGGCGGTCGACGCCGGCAATGCGGCACGCGCCATCTACGGCACCGTCAACAGTTACAGCGGTACCGGGCTTTCGATCGACGTGGTGACGTTCGAAGGATCCGGCACGGTCACCAACTGGAACATCTCGGTGACAGGCCAGCGCGGTCCGCAAGGCCCACTCGGCGGCGGCCGACCTTTCACCGAAACAAACATGACGGCCGGCGGCACCTGGGTGACCGACGCAGAGGATTTCAAGGTGGTACTGCAGGGGCCTGGATCGGGCGGCAAGCAGCTGTTCGGTGGATCGTCCGGCGGCTATGTCGAGAAAACCTTCCGCAACGTTCCGCTCGGTACGGTCTGCACGTACACCCAAGGCGCCACGGGGCTCGGCACAACCAGCGCGAATAACAACGGCACCGATGGTGGTGATTCTGCTTTCACCGTGCCCGGCTTCGGCACGCTCACCGCCGGCGGCGGCAAGGTGCAGGGCTTCATCAACTCAGCCACGCTGGCTCTGCGCGCTGGCGGCGTGGCGACCGGTGGCGACCTGAATATTCCGGGACAGATCGGTGATGACCCGGCCCTGTACGAATACGTAAGCCAGCCTTTGGTCAACTTCCCTCGGAAGGGCGGAAACGGCGCGGACTCCATGCTGGGCAGGGGCGGCATCGGCAGGGCGGTAATAGTCAACAGCGCCGGCCTTGCTGTCGGGTACGGCGCGGGCGGCGGTGGCGGCTCCGAATCCGGGAGTGCTACCGGTAACGCCTCCAATGGCACGCCCGGCATTCTGCGCATTATTCGATAAAGAAAGCAGCTATGGAAACTATTACACCCCCGCCTTACCCATGCACCGGTGACGAGCCAGTGCTCGACCACATCGAGCTGCTCGACGCCGACGGCAACCGCGTCAACATGATCTGCGGCTCCAGCTGTTTCGCTGACTGGTACGCGCCGCAGGTCGACTGCACGTGGCGTGTCTACGTGCCGCCTCCTCCGGATGAGCCGCCCGCAGATCCGGCACCGGTCGATCCGCAGTAACCCGCCCTCAATTTCCGCATCAACCAAGGCCACCTCCGGGTGGCTTTTTCTTTTCCCATCTATGAAAGCTCACCCCATGAGTCTCGAAACGGCCGGCGGCGCAGCGGCAATCAAATTTTTCGGCGCGGCGGTCATCGCGTCGGCCTTGGGCACTGCGCTCGGCCTGGTGCTGATGTGGCCGCGCAGTCTGCGTGAGGCGTTCACGCGCTGCGCGTGCTCCTTCGCAAGCTCATTCGTCTTCGGCCCGCTTCTCGCCATGGCGGCGCATTCGCTGTGGCCAGGCCTGTTCGACTCCGCCCGCGCGTTAGGTCTGCAGTACGCAGGTACCGAGCTTGTCGGCCTGCTGTGGATCGGCGCGCCATTCCTTGTGCTTGCCGCATTGGGCGCCTGGTGGGTTCTCGGCGCCTTGGTGCTGTGGCTCGAGCGGCGCCGCGGCAAAGACCTGGGCGAGCTGGCGCGCGAGGTTGCAGCCGACGTCCGTAGCGTAAGGGAGGGCCTGTGATGCATATCACTGCTGAACAACTGCTCAAGATCGCGCCGAGCGTCGGCCAGGCGGCTGGCGTCTATACCGCCGCGCTGAACGCGGCTATGGACCGGTTCCTGATCAACACGCCGAAGCGGGCAGCGCACTTCCTGGCGCAGATCGTGCACGAGAGTGGCCGCCTGGAGCGATTCCGCGAGGGCATGAGCTACAGCGCCTCGCGGCTGCGTGACGTGTGGCCGTCCCGGTTCCCCAGCATCGAAATCGCCACGCAGTACCAGCGCAACCCGGAGAAGCTGGCGAACTACGTGTATGCCAACCGGATGGGAAACGGCGACGCCAAGAGCGGCGACGGCTGGCGGTACCGCGGCGCCGGCTGGATCCAAATCACCGGCAAGGCGAACCACCGCGACGTGGCCGGGGCTCTGGCCATCACCGGCGACGTCGGCGCCTGGCTGTCGACCGTGAACGGTGCGGCCACTTCGGCGGCCTGGTTCTGGTGGAAGTCCGGCTGTAACACGCTGGCCGACCGGGGCGACGTCGACGCGATCAGCGACCTGATCAACATCGGCCGGCGCACGGAGCGGGTGGGCGATTCGGTCGGCTTCGCTGATCGCCAGCGCCTGACGCGTCATTGCCTGCAGGTGCTATCGTGAACCCGTGGATTCTGCTGGGCGCCGCCGTGCTGTGGGCGGCCACGGCCGGCGGCGCGTTCTGGTACGGCACCGGCGTCGGCCGCGATGGCGAGATCGCCAAACAGGCCGCCGTCGACAAGGCCGTCATCGACACCCGCAAACTCGCCATGGAAGGGGCGGCAAATGCAATCTCAAAAATGGTTGTCCGCAATACCACCGTGCAGGGGCGAGTCGAAACGATCGTCCGCGATCGCCCTGTCTATCGTGATTGCGTGCACGGCCCTGACCAGCTGCGCAACATTAACGAAGCCCTCACCGGTCGGGCCGGACCCGCTGGTGATCGCGGCGTGCCCGGAGCTGACGCCGCTGAATGATCCGTCGTTCGGCGCCACGACGACGAAGCTCGTTCAGGTGGCCGGGCAGTACAACGTGTGCCGGGCCGCGGCCCTGGCCGGGCAGAAGGTAGAGTAGGGCGCCTGCTATACTGTTCGGGCATACAGTATTTCCACAGGCAACTATGTCCGGCTCCAGCCATCTCAACAGCGGCACGCCTCGTTCCGAGCGCACGCCCGGCCTCCCGGTCGCGGTGATCCTGCTGCGCCGCGACGGCCAGCGCATCACCGGCGACGAGTTCAAGGCCGCGGTGCCATTCCAGGGCTACCTTGTCTTGGGCCCGACACAGCGCCACCGAAGTGGCGGCGGCGCCTCGCACATGGCCGAGGTGATTCGGCCGGGCAGCGTGGCCACGGGCTCCGTCTGCAAGCCGCTGTTCAATCCAACGATCGAGAAGGCCGACGCGCGCGGGTTCGTGCTGAGCGGCTACGAGGTGCAACTGCAGGGCGGCGCGCCGGTGCACGTCGAGCAGGTGTAGCTGGTGCGGCCGCTGATGGCGGTGGATCCGCTCTCAGGCTGACGGCCGTCGTCTGCCGTCGGCATCCAGCACGCGGCCGATTACCCGTAGCGGCACGCCTTGGCGGCACAGATCATCAGCGGTCGCGCGGCGGCTGGTCACGGCGAGCCAGCGCAGGGCCTCGTCGACGAGGTTGCGCATGCGTGTGTTGAGCCTGTCGAAGTCTGGTTCCATGGTGCCTTCCAGGTGCAGTTTGCCGCAGGCGCATCACGGCGTCTTGACGCTCAACAGCATCCCAATATCGTTTCCGCAAGCCGATACGGTGCCGAATAAAATCAATGCGTTAGAAGCGGCAAACGCGCCTATGTTGCGGAAGTGAAAACGGCACAAGTAGCTGATCCATATCGGAAAGCCCATGGACTTGAAAACTGCCGACGGTGTGAGCCGTTCGTGAGTTCGAATCTCACCGCTTCCGCCAAACGAACTGAAGACTAGCCCCACACGATGGGGCTTTTTTTCGTCTTTTCATAGGAGAAGTGACCATTTTCGACGTCCGGCAGCGTCCGGCTGAATCTACCACCTTCCAGCACCGGAAGGTGGGTACGGAGGTGGGTAGAAAATCCGCCGTGAAAGGTGGGTAGGAAATCCGCCATCCCGTAAACGGCCTTGCGTTATCCAGGCGCTTCGACTTTCAACAAACCCTTGCCCTTGCTACATCCCGATCATTGAGCTTCGGGGCTTTTCCACGTTCGTCCGGATGCCCGCTTATTCTTGTTCCGCCGTGAATGTGGCGGGAACGGTGCAATTTCTTGCCTGTCGAAGTGGGTAGGTCGGTGGATAGAGGAGGGCGGCATGGGTTCCAGCATCAGGAAGTTATCTCCAATAAAGATCCGCAATCTCGACAAGCCGGGGCACTACGGCGATGGCGGCGGGCTATGGCTGCAGATTTCCGGTAGTGGCTCGAAGAGCTGGGTATTCCGTTACGACCTGGCCGGCAAACGCCGGGAGATGGGTCTCGGCTCGATCAATACCGTGGATCTTGCCCTGGCGCGGACCAGGGCGCAGGCCTGCCGCCTGTTGCTGCAGGATCGCATCGATCCGCTGGCCGAGCGGCGACGCGAGCGCGAGGCGCAACTTCTCGAACAGGCCACCCGCATCACGTTCGACCAGTGCGCCGCAGCCTACATCGCCGCGCATCGCGACAGCTGGAAAAGCGCCAAACACGCGAAGCAGTGGGAAAGCACGCTGGAAGGATATGCCAGTCCGGTCATTGGCGCGCTGGCGGTGGCGGCCGTCGATACGGACCTGGTGGTCAAGGTGCTGGCGCCGATCTGGCAGATCCGCACCGAGACGGCGGGACGATTGCGTGGCCGGATCGAGAGCATCCTTGACTGGGCTACTGTGAAGAAGTATCGGCAGGGCGACAATCCCGCCCGCTGGCGCGGGCATCTGGAAAACCTGCTGGCCGATCCAAACAGGCTGGCGCCCGTGAAGAATCATCCTGCCTTGCCGTGGCGCGAGATGACGCTGTTCATGGTGGATCTGCGCCGGCGTGAGGGTGTCTCGGCACGTGCCGTCGAATTCGCGATACTGACGGCTTGCCGGTCGGGCGAGGTGAGGGGGCAACCTGGACCGAGATCGATTTAGAGGCCGCCTTGTGGACCGTACCGGCGGCGCGCATGAAAGCAGGGAAGGAACATCGGGTTCCATTATCGACCGGCGCCATCGCGATACTGAGCGTGATGCCGCGTTCGAGCGGCTTTGTGTTCCCTGGCAGGGATATCGGTCTGGCCTTGTCCGACATGAGTCTGACGGCGGTCCTGCGGCGTATGGGGCGCACCGATATCACGGTGCATGGGTTCCGGTCGACGTTCCGGGACTGGTGTTCCGAGGCCATTGGGAATGCGTTTCCGAGGGAGGTTTGCGAGCACGCGCTGGCGCATAGCTTGCCGAACAAAGTCGAGGCGGCGTATCGACGTGGCGATCTGCTCGAAAAGAGGATTGCCCTGATGCAGGCTTGGTCGAATTATTGTTGCGAGGGCGACGGCAATGGGCTGGTCGACTGAGGGCGGAAGCTGTCCCGATTAGCACATGCGGGACAGTTCGGTAATACCTTCAAATTGAGCAGTGTATGAATGATGCCGCGGATGCTGTGCTGGTGTTGTTCGTAGAGGCGAAAGTCGGTGAAGGACCGGTCATCCTTCCACATGGAACCGAAGTACTCGTTTAGCCATACCAGCACTGGTGCGTCATGCGCCTCCAGGACGCTTTTCAGGCCCGCAAGCGTGTCGTCGAATGCTTGGCCACCCGTGAGCACGTAGTGCAGAAGTACCGGCCGGCCGGCTTCACGCAAGACATCAATAACGTGGTTCTTGACCATGTAGGCATCAGGGCACGAACGTCGATGTGCCATTGTCGATGACGGCGGCCGGGTCATGGATCACCATGGTGTTTCGGGCTTGCCGGGCTTCCATTCGAATTTCGGCAGGCCAGGCGACTTTGTCTGCTCAGGAGTCGCTGGCTTGACGGGCTTACGTCCTGAACTTTTCACTTTTTCCTGCCTGCCGCAACGTTGCAGGAAACGGTGCACCTCGCCTGACTTGGCCGTGATTCCCTGTTCAGCTAGGAAACGGCAAATCGTGATCAACGAGGCGCCTGCCTGGCGCAATTCGATAATCTCGGCTTGCCATTTGCCGAGCTTGCCTGGACGGCTGGGTTGGCGTGCAAGGAATTCCGAAACTGAGCTCATGGCCACCTCCTTGCGGCGACATGTTATCGAAAGAGGCGTTAGCACCTTTATGTGGGAGCAAGGAGTAGATCGATCGTGCGCGGTCGTACGAATTGCAGCCAAGCACACAGCGTTATGATCGATCGGCGGCGGTTTACTTTCTAGTTCATTGGCGCGGAGCACTGAGCAAATTCGAGGCCAGCTGATGCGCCACTGTCGGACTGCTGTCAATGGACTGTCGGTTCGCTGGCCATGCACTGGCGGTTCACTAACGCTTTCGCTGTCGAATGCTGACACTTTCGCTGACGGGGCACTGCCGCTTCCACTGTCGGGTTTTCTCAACTGCACTGAAAACGGTACCCGCTGGCATGAATTTGCCAAGAGCATTGCAAAGTGGCATGCGCGGGGAGGCCCCGCGACCCCGAGGGCGTTCTCACACATCACGCAACCTGCGGTTGCGCAGCACACCTTATCGGCGCTGGCGGAAACGTAATACGCTAACTTCTCAAAGACGACCTAGCTCACAACTATCTGGCCTAAGCACGATGCCGTTCCTCGGTCCACCTTGCAGAAGCGGCTTTTCCGAGGACTGCGCTTGTTGCCTTGCTATCGATACCGTTTCCGGGTAATCTGCTCTGATAATGCCTCTGAACAGAACACCCAGGAAGCTTAAAACGAATGGCGAAAGCGCCCTATATCGAGGAAGGTCGGTTACGGCACTTGCTCAAAGTCGCGGGAATTTCGGGGGAGTCGCCTCTACGAAATGTCGCGCTTCTCACGACCGTGTACGGTACCGGGATGATGCTCACTGAGATCGCTAGGATGCCCGTTCGTTCGTACCTGAATGGCAACGGGTCTGTGCGCGTGAAGTCCTGCGTTGACGCGGCCATCGCTTATAACGGCAAGGAGCGCCCGATCTACTGGTCGAACGCGAAGGTAACGAGTGCGATGGACGCATATCTTGCGTACCGCACGGCCCAACGCCAGGGGATTACTCCTATGGCTACCGCATTCCGGGGCCTGGACCCGGACGGGCCTCTTTTCTTGACCGGCGAAGGCCAGCCGTACAAGCTGATCGAGCGCCGGACTCGCTCTGGCACTCCTAGCTACTCATGCGACTCACTCAGCCAACTCTTTCGCAAGCTGCACCTCCAAGCCGGCATCGAGGGCGCAAGCGCGATGTCGGGGCGCCGTACCTTTGCTGTGCGCCTGGCGAACAACGGCTTCGATCTTCGACACATCAACGAGCTGCTCGGCCATGAAACGCTGACGGCCACGAAGCGCCTAATCAACGCCGATCCTGTCCGCTTGGGCGCAATCGTTGCGAGGGTCATTTGATGCCGAAAAAAGACCCCTACGACAAGACAAGCACGCAGCGCAGCAGCCGCATGACCGCGGGCATCAAAGAGGCTGGTGGCGCGGCCTTTACGGTACGTTTCAAAACGGCTGCGGAGCTGGCCGAGCTGGATGCCTTAGTCGCCGCCGGCATCGGTACCAGTCGGAATGACGTACTCCTGAAACTCGTTGCTGAGAAGGCGAAAGAAATGTTGAAATAGCTTGCATACCGTTGATACCAACGGTATGATGCAAAGCATGGGGTGACGCATAGTGCGGCGCCAGAACGGTAGGGAAATCGTATGACCGAGTTCGTTTTGCATTTCTCTGCGTATGGCCACTATGCGCGGAACCGGCACTATGAATTTACGGTTCTGTCTCGCAGTCTTGAGGCGGCGATAACAGCGGTCGAAAAGGTCCATTCGGATTATTACTTTCGGGGCTGCGTCGGCGCCTATTCAGTTTAATATCTTGTCGGGGAATCTCTACTTTGAACTCCAAAGATTACGGCTTTTTGTACACTCAATTGGGGCGATTGCTTGAGGTCGCTCCTAGCACTACAGATACGAGCGTATTCCGCACGCCAGAAGGTCTACAGTGGCTCGGCAGGGCACACGCGTTAGTAGTAGAGGCCGGGGTATCGACCGGTATGGATGCCACCTTATTCACTTCGGCGATGAGGAGCTTGAAAGACGGCGTCTACGGGAATGGACTTGCTGAGATTTTCCAAATTTTATACCGGGCATTGGCGCACTGTGAGCTCCGGTCTCCACAGTCTATGTCCGGTGCGTTTATCGCGGTTGGGAACAGCTTCGATGCATATGCGGCGCTCTCAAAGATACTTGGGGCGGCGACGCAGGATGTAATGATTGTTGACCCTTACATGGACGAAACAGCACTGACAGAATTTGGGGTTTCTGTTAAGGACGGTGTTACCTTGCGGCTGCTGGCGGATGAGGCAGCATGCAAAGCCACGTTTGCCCCTGCGGCTAGAAAATGGGCGGCCCAGTACGGCACTCACCGACCAGTCGCAGCGCGGGTCTCCGCACCGAAAACACTTCACGACAGGGCTATTTTCGTGGACGGCACGAAAGCCTGGACGCTGACTCAATCATTGAAAGACTTTGCGAAGCGTTCGCCAGCAGAAATCGTCAGAGCAGATGATACTGCGGCGCTAAAGATTGACGCGTATGAGCTGCTATGGGCGGGTGCTCGTTCAGTGCTCTAAATTCGAGGAAAATTGTATGCTCCCTAGAAACCTACAACGCTGGATGGCTATTTCCTTGTTGCTTTTGATGGTAAGCCCGCTTTTTGTCGCTTATGTGACCAACATCAGCGGCATAGCTTGGTGGATTTATGCGTGGCTTGGCGTCTTTTTATTGTTTGCCAAGATGAAAAAATCGGACCTGGCTACGCGGGGTGTAACCCTTATCGCATTAACCTGTTATGTGGTATTCGCTGGCCAATACCTTCTGACATCGGAAGCAGATAAGCCCGTTATCGGCATGCTAGCGAACATCATGTTGCTAATTGCCGGCGGGGTGGGCGGTAACTTCATATCTGCGCACTTTCTCAAGAAATAACGGCGCCTGAACTGCACGGCGTCGACCTTCGGAAAACCGCGCCTGGCATTGGGCGCCCGCAGTCGGCCGGCAGCCGTAGAGAATTGTATGTCTCAGCAACCACAATTTGTCATCGGTCGTGTCGACCATATCATTCAAGGCAGCAAGGAAATTGGAAGTTCTGCGCGCCAAGTAGTAGGTGTCCGGGCAGCTGAGGTTACGTGCCGTTGCGGGCACTCGTGGGTTGCCACTGAGCGAGAAGGGCTTAGCGCAGCACTTGGTGGTCCGGTGGTCACCTGCCCGGTTTGCAAGGCCAGTGAGCAGGTAAATATGCGCTTGCTCCGCGCACCTTAACACAACGGAAAAGCATGGCGTATTTGCTCGCGACGATTGGAACGAAGGTGCAATGGTATGTGGTTGATACAAGCCGCCGCGGAGGAATTTCCGCATTCGCAAAAGGCGACTTTGACCTCGTAGATGTGCTTGATTTTGAAGTCGTCCCTGGCTTCGGCAATAAAGAAACGGCCAAGAAAGTTGCAATGGCGATAGGGTTGACGACCTGGCGCTATGTAAAAATGGACGGTCCCAAGCGGGTCTTAACTCTAATCAAGACTTAAGCGGAAAAACTGGACACCTGTTCGTTTGCTTGATGGATTGACCCGCTCAGTTTGACCCTCCCTCCACACCCGCGCGAACGCTGCAACCCTGTCGTAAGAACCCTCAAATCCCAATTCCTTCAGGTCCTCATGGATCTGCTTTAGCGTACGCCGCTGCTTTCTAGATCGTGCTGCCTCGGTCTTGAGCATGGCTGAAAGTTGAATCGAGTATTTGTCGATTGCGCTGCGCGAGCGCCGCTCGGTGTAGGCCGGCTCGGTGATTTCCTCGCGCAGGTAGCGCCGGACAGTGTTTCTTGAGATGCCTAAGCGTCTGGCGATCTCTCTAAGGGGGACCTGGTCACGAATGTGCCAGCGTCGAATAATGCCTAGTAGTGCCACGTCGATCACTCCGGTTCCCCACTCAACTTGT
>NZ_JBUXKP010000022.1:0-52118 GCF_055502675.1 Pseudoduganella sp. jia 12 | reverse complement strand
TGTAGTGGTCTAATGTCCCCGGACACCTCGATAGGTGGATAATTCACCTTCGAAGGAGTTTACATGATCAGGCAGCGCCGCAATTTCGATCCCAGCTTCAAGCTGGAGGTCGTCCGAATGATCACAGAACAAGGCCTTAGCATTTCGCACGTCAGCCAGACGATGGACATTGGCGTGAGTTCGATCCGTCGGTGGATGGAGCAATACGGTGCCGAGCAAAATGGCCAGCCAGGTATCGGCAAGCCATTGACGGCTGAGCAGCAGCGTATTCGTCAGCTGGAGCAGGAAAACCGTCAGCTTCGTAGCGATGTAGACGTTTTAAAAAAGGCATCGGCCTTCTTTGCCCGCGAGCTCAAGTGAGCTACCGGCTCGTCGACGAGCTGCAAACGAAGGCCGTACCTGTTGCACAAACATGCCGTCTACTGGGCGTGAGCCGGGCCGGATTTTATGAAGCCAAGCGCCGCGCCGTTGCACCGATCTTTTGCCAAGCGAGCGTGCATCTGCGTGCCGCGTTCATGGGCAGCGGTCAAAGTTACGGCAGCCGCCGCCTGGTTACGGCGCTGGCAAATAGCGGCCTGCAGATCGGGCGTTACAAGGTACGCCGGCTGATGCAAGAAGCCAGCCTGAAGCCAGTCTGGAAGCGCAAGTTCGTGCACACGACCGATAGCAAGCATGCCTTGCCGATTGCGCCGAACGTGCTTGCCAGGCAGTTCAACCCGCCAGCGCCGAATCTGGCTTATGTGTCCGATATCACGTATATCCGCACTGGCGCCGGCTGGCTGTACTTGGCTATCGTGCTCGACCTATTCTCGCGCAGAGTCGTGGGCTGGGCGATGGCGCCGAGCATGCCGGCTACCTTGGTCTGCGATGCCTTACGCATGGCGATCCAGGCACGCCGGCCAGTTTAGGGATTAATCGTTCATTCAGACCGCGGCAGCCAATATGCGAGTGAGCAGTACCAGACCCTGCTGAGTGCACATAGCTTCGTCTGCAGCATGAGCCGTAAGGGCAATTGCTGGGATAACGCGGTTGCTGAACGATTTTTCCTGAACCTGAAGATGGAGCGCGTCTGGCAGCGCAATTACGCGAACCATGCAGAGGCCAAGCTTGACGTGGCTGATTACATTGCCGGCTTTTATAACAGCGAGCGCCTGAATTCTGTATTGGGCAATCTGCCGCCCAGCGTCTACGAACGCAAAATGGCAGAGAAAGAACTTATCGTCGTGTCCGGGATTACTTGACCACTACATCGTGACAGTCAGTGACTTTTCGAGTTCGGCAACCTGCTTTCCTTTGGCGACCGGCCGAGTTCGGCCAAAGCCGGACGTTGAGACGGCTTTTCCTTGCCTTGGACACAAAGTTCAGGCTCAGCATATTGACCGTTTTCGCATCGAGTATGAGATTTCTTACTCATCGCAAGATTAACTTCCATTGAATCCGATACCAAGCCATGTTTGCTTCAATTCTCGTCGTACTGGCTGCGGCAGCACCCACCGTCAACACCATTCCCATCGATGCGGCCCAAGCACTGCGTGAGTCTCGCAGTGCCGTTCTTTACTCTCTTGAGCCTGCATCGCCACGTGAAAGCCCTAGCACTGCCCTGTATCGTTTTCAGATCCTGGGTAAAACACATTAACGGCGTAGCCTATAAGGCGGCAGCCGAAGAAGTAGAGGCGGCGGTTAGTCGCTCGAATGACGGAATCGCTTTGTGTTTTGATCCCCGCCAGGCTCTGCGCGTTACATCGCGCGGACACCGATTCGAGTTTTTGCTGTGCTATGCCTGTCACCAGATGGCGATTTATCGTGACGGGAAAGAAATCGCGACGCTTGGCATTGCCGGATCTTCCAAGCCAATGAACGCACTTCTAGCTGCGGCAAAATTGCCAATCTCGAAGTCATACGATGAGGACGCCGAAGTGGCGCGGGCCAAACAAAGCGAGGATGATTATCGGCGATGGCGCCAGGCGACGCCTCACTCCGTGCGCCACATTGACGTAGAAAACCTCCCCGGAGGTGGCGAGGACGTGATTGGAGTTGGCGAGCACGTATTCGCACGCATGGCGAGCGCATTGGCAGAAGACCAGCCGCAAGTCAAAGAACGGTTGCGGGTACTGTTGGGCTGGTTCGGCTCCGGCGCCGGACCGTGGTCAGGTTTTCCGTCCTACGAAGAAGTTCCGGAAAAACTCCTGTTGCAGTATTCCACCGAAGACCTCATTGGCGCCTTGGACACCCCGAACTGAGCAAGGCACAACTGGAAGGCGCCGCTCGACTGTTCGCCGGTTGGGGCTTCCAGCAGCGCAGGCCGATGGACAGAAGCAAACTTCCCAAGGCTCTAAAGGACCGTTTGCTCGCCCATGCACTAAATAGCGCCGACCAGGACAAGCGTGATCGTGCGACGGACGCTTTCGGGTCGCAGTAAGGTCGCACGCTTAGATCAGGTTGCTGGCGTTCGCATCGGACGTCCAGTTAACTGGCGCTCGCATGAATGACCGCTATGGGGCGGCAGCTGACGATCGTGACAGTTCGTGACTCTTCCAGGTTGGCACTCTGCCATGCTGCCTGGCGGCCCGATATCGATCAGGCGCTTCTCTTCAAACCACGATGCCTCATACAACCGGTCTTGCCTTTATGCCTTGGAAAGCTATAGCGCATGGACCGTGTCCTGCGATCCAGGGGGCTATCTCAGCCAGGTTTTGTCAGGCGCTCTTGGCGTATCCAGGCCACCGGCACACGGCGGCGCCGATCCCGATCTGCTCACGAGCCACCAGACAGGCGGGCCTCGGCGGCAAATGCTGGTGCCGCCACATTGGTGCGCTGGCCTGCTACACTTGCCTTGTAGTCTTCGATGTCCATTTGGCAGGTTCTGCTTTTGGCGGAGGTGACATGGCAATGAACGTCCGGCAACGCAACAACGTGAAGGCGTGGGGCAGCGGTCCGGCAACGCTGCTGTTCGCGCATGGCTTCGGCTGCGACCAGTCGATGTGGCGCTACCTCGTGCCCGTGTTCGAAGACCGCTATCGGATCGTTGCCTTCGATGCGGTCGGCAGCGGCGCGTCGGACTGGGGTGCCTACGACCGCGCCAGGTATGGCACGCTGCATGGCTATGCGGACGATGTGCTGGAGATCGCCGAGGAATTCGCCATCGGTCCGGTCGTCTTCGTGGGCCACTCGGTGGCCGCGATGGTCGGGCTGCTGGCCACGATCCGGCAACCGGGGCGCTTCGCGGCGCAGGTGATGGTCTGCCCGTCGCCCTGCTACCTGAACGACGCCGACTACCGGGGCGGCTTCTCGCTGGCGGATATCGAAGACCTGCTGCAGACGCTGGCGGACAACTATGTGGGCTGGGCCCGTGCGATGGCGCCCGTCATCATGGGCGCGCCGGCGCGGCCGGAACTCGGCGGCGAGCTGGCGGACAGCTTCTGCCGCGCCGACCCGGCGATCGCGGCGCATTTCGCCCGCGTGACGTTTCTTTCCGATCACCGGCCGGACCTGCCCAGGTCGGCGACACCAGCCCTCATCCTGCAGTGCACCGACGACGTGATCGCGCCGCGCGCCGTCGGCGAGTTCACGCACCGGGCGCTGCAGGGCAGCGAACTGCGCCTGATCGACAATATCGGCCACTGTCCCCACATGAGTGCGCCGCGGGCCTGCGCCGCGGCGATCGGCCCCTTTCTCCGGCACGTGACCGGATGACACCATGCCGCTGAGATACGAGCCCCCTTCCCCCCCTCCGGCACCGCTGCCCATGCAGGCGGACCTGTTCGACCACGCACCCTGCGCCCTGCTGCTGACGAACCTGGACGGTACGATCGTGCAGGCGAACGCCGCCAGCGTGGCCTGGCTGGGCTACCCGCACCACGAGCTCACCGGCGGCATGCGCCTGCAAGACCTGCTCAGCATCGGCGGCGGCGTGCTGTACCAGTCGCATTGCCAGCCCCTGCTGCAGTTGCAGAACGCGGTCAGCGACGTGCAGCTCGACCTGGTGCGCCGCGACGGGACGCGCGTGCCTGCCATGCTCGCCATTGCCCGGCACCACTTCCCCGCCGGCATGCACGATGAAGTGGCGATCCATGCCTCGACCGAGAGGCGGGTCTTCGAACGGGAAATGCAGCGCGTGCGCGCCGAAGCGCTGGCCGCGCAAGCCGCCCGGGACGACATCACGGAGAGGCTGCGCATGGCGATCGGCGAACTGACGGCCGCCGAGGAACGCAATACCGAATTCCTGCAGACGCTCTGCCACGACCTGCGCAATCCGCTGGCGCCGATGCGCAACGGGCTCGACCTGCTGAGAGTCACGCTGCCGGCCGATCACGCAGCGGCGCGCGTGGTGGTGCTGCTGGATCGCCAGCTGGAGCGCCTGGTGCACATGATCGACAACGTGGCGAGTGCACACGAACAGCTGGGCGGGCAACGGCCACCGGAAGCGGATGCACGCGCCGCGCCGGGCGAGGGGCCACCGCGCTGACCGGCCGCCCTGCCTCGTCAACCCTGCAGTTTGTCGAGCGTGACGGGCAGGTCGCGCACCCTGGTGCCGCAAGCGTTATGGATGGCATTGACCACCGCGGCGGCTGTGCCCGTGATGCCGATCTCGCCGATGCCGCGCGCCCCGGCCGGCGCATGCGGATCGCGAATGTCGGTCCACATCACGTCGATGACCGGCACGTCCAGGTGCGCCGGCACGTGGTAATCCCACAGGCTCGGGTTCATCACGCGGCCATTGCGTTCGTCGAGCAGCGTCTCCTCCATCAGCGCCATGCCCACGCCCATGATCATGCCGCCACGGAACTGGCTGGCCGCCGTCCTGGCGTTGAGGATGCGGCCGCAATCGAAGGAACCCAGCAGCCGCGTCACGCGTGTCTCCCCGGTCACGGCATTCACGCGCGCTTCGCAGAAGACCGCGCCGGTCGAGTGCATCGACCAGTGCCGGCTTTCCAGCGGCGGTGGTGCCTGCCCTTCGACCTCCAGCGCGTCGCGCCCCGCGCGGGCCAGCAGCTCGGCATAGCTGGCGCGGCGCACCGGGTCGCCCGCCTTGCACAAGCCGCTCGCATTGTCCTGATCGTACCCGCGCACCTCGTCGAAATGCAGGCCGTCCAGGGGCGTGCCGTGGCCGCCCAGGCGCAGCAGGTCGGTGAACAGTGCGCGCAGCGCGGCGATCACGGCGCTGCCGATCGACGCCGTCTGCTGCGAGCCGCCGGCCAGGATCGTGCCGGGGAACGCCGAGTCGCCGCAAGACACCGTCACGTTCGCCAGCGGCACGCCGAGCCGGGCCGCCACGAGCTGCGCCTGCACCGTGGCCGTGCCCATGCCCATCTCGTGCGCGGCCACTTCCACGTGCACACGGGCTTCGCGGGTCAGCGTGATGCGCGCCGCGCCGCCGGCCATGCGGTAATACGGATACGTGGCGGTGGCGCAGCCCATGCCGACGAACCATTCGCCTTCGCGCCGCATGCGCGGTTGTGCGTGCCGTGCCTCCCAGCCGAAGCGTTCCGCGCCCATCCGGTACGCTTCGACCAGGTGGCGCGACGAGAACGGCGCGCCCGTCGTGGGATCCTTGTCCGGCTCGTTGCGGCGGCGCAGTTCGATGGGATCGATACCCATGCTGCCGGCCAGCTCGTCGATCGCGCACTCGAGTGCGAAGGATCCCACCGATTCGCCCGGCGCGCGCATGAACGTATTGGCCAGCATGTCCATGCGCACCGCCTGCACGTCGAGCCGGAAACTGCCGGCCGCGTAAAGCGACCTGGCCGGCATGATGAACGGCTCGGCCATGTCGTTATGCGGCGACATCGCCACCATGCCTGTCTGGACGAGGGCCGTGAAGCGGCCCTGTTCGTCGGCACCGATGGCAACGCGCTGCTCGGTCAGCGTGCGGCCGCCCACCACGCGATACACGCCTGCGCGCGGCAGCGCCAGGCGCACCGGCCTTTTCGCGAGTTTCGACGCCGCCGCGGCCAGCACGTGGTGCTGCCACAGCAGCTTGCCGCCGAAGCCGCCGCCCACGAACGGCGACGTGACGTGCACCTGCTTTTCGTCGAGCCCGAATGCCTGCGCCAGCGACCATGCGGTGTGGGTGACAGCCTGCGAAGCGTCGTGGATGCGCAGTTCGTCGCCCTGCCACGCCACCGTGACGCCGTGCAGCTCGATGGCGTTGTGGTTCAGCAGCGGCGTGCGGTAGACGGCGTCCACGCGCTGCGGCGACGCCGCCAGCGCCGCTTCCGCATCGCCGATCTCCACGTTCTGCGGTTCGCCCATGAATGCGGTGGGTTCGAGGCCCCGCGCCTTCGCGGCCGCCACCGACGTTGCCGCCGGTTCGGCGTGATACGTGACCCGGACCAGCGACTTCGCATGGTCCGCCTGCTCCTGCGATTCAGCGAGCACCACGGCCACCGGCTGGCCATTCCAGTGCACCGCATCGTCCTGGAACACGGGCAGGTCGTCGCCGTGCGCGGCTTTCGGCTTGGTGAAAATCATGGGCACCGGCTTCATGCGCGGTGCGTTCCGGTGCGTCATCACGAGGACCACGCCTGGCGCCGCCTCGGCCGCCGCCGTATCGAGCGCGGCGATCCGGCCCCGCGGGATCGTGCTGTGCACGAGCGACGCGTACACCATGCCGTCCAGCGCGAATTCGGCCGCGAACGGCGCCGCGCCGCGCACCTTCAAGGCGCCATCGACACGCGGCACGGGCGCGCCGATCAGTGCATGCCGCTCGAGGACCAGCGGATCGGGCATGCCGCCGGGGATCAGCGCATCGGGCGCCAGCTCGACCGCCTTCTGCATCATCGCCTGCACCGCTTTCTGAAGAATGCTCATCGCAGCTCCTTACGATCGGGTATCGACGAGACCATTCAACACGGCCACGATGGCGCGGCGTGCCAGGTCGATCTTGAGGGCGTTGTCGCGCAGCGGCCGCGCATCGGCCAGTTCCGCCGCCGCGGCGGCATCGAACAGCGCTTCGGTGGCGGGGCGGCCCTTCAGCAGTCGCTCGGCCGTCGATGCGCGCCATGGCCTGTGGGCCACGCCGCCCAGCGCCAGCCGCACATCGCGCACCACGCCATCGTGCACGTCGAGTGCGGCGGCCACGGAGACCAGCGCGAACGCATAGCTGGCCCGGTCGCGCACCTTGCGGTAGCCCGACCTCGCACCGAAAGCCAGTGCGGGCACTTCGATGGCGGTCACCAGTTCGCCGGGTCGAAGCGCCGTTTCCCGCTCGGGGTGGTCTTCCGGCAGCAGGTGGAAGTCCACTAGGGGCACGGTGCGTGCACCCGCCGTGCCCTGCAGGTGCACGACAGCATCCAGCGCGGCCAGGGCCACGCACATATCGGAGGGATGCGTGGCCACGCAGTGCGCCGATGCGCCCAGGATCGCATGCATGCGGTTGAAGCCGTCGATGGCGTCGCAGCCCTGCCCCGGCTCGCGCTTGTTGCAGCGCGACCCTTCGTTGTCGTAGAAATAGCCGCAGCGGGTGCGCTGCAGCAGGTTGCCGCCCACGGTCGCCATGTTGCGGATCTGTGCCGAGGCGCCTGCCGTGATGGCGCGGGTGAGCAGTGGGAAGCGGGTGCGCACGGCGCGGTGCTCGGCCACCGCCGTGTTGGTGGCCGCGGCGCCGATCAGCAGGCTGCCGTCGGCCCGTTCGTCGATCGCGTCGGCAAGGCCGGTCACGTCGACCAGCATGGCCGGATGCTCGACCGTTTCGCGCATCAGGTCGACGAGGTTGGTGCCGCCGCCCAGGTATTTCGTGCCGGGCGTGCCGCCCCGGATCACGGCATCGGCGGCATCCACCGCGCGGGCAAATGCAAAGGGTGTCATCGCGGCTCCTTCCGGTGCAGTTCCGTCACCGCATCGACGATGCCGTTGTAGGCGCCGCAGCGGCACAGGTTGCCGCTCATCCGTTCGCGCACCTCGTCGTGGGAAAACTCGACGATGTCCGCCGACAGGTCGGCCGTCACGTAGCTGGGCACGCCCCGTTTCAGTTCGGCCGCCATGCCCAGCGCGGAACACAGCTGGCCGGGCGTGCAGTAGCCGCACTGGAACCCGTCATGGTCGATGAACGCCTGCTGCAGCGGGTGCAGCGCGCCGTCGGCGGCCAGGCCTTCGACGGACGTGATGGACCTGCCTGCGTATTGCACGGCCAGCGCGAGGCACGAGAGGATGCGGCGTTCACCGTCCACCAGCACGGTGCAGGCACCGCAAGCACCCTGGTCGCAGCCCTTCTTGGTGCCGGTCAGGTGCAGGTGTTCGCGCAGCAGGTCGAGCAGCGAGACGCGCGGGTCGTCCGGTACCGGTACCTGGGCGCCGTTGACGGTGATGGTGGGCAGAGCGAGGGAGGAGACTGCGTGGACGGGTGGCATCGGCGATTCCTTTCGGCTGGCGGTGGGAACGACCGGTGTGCGACTGCCGGTCATCGATGGACAGCTACCGAGTGTAATCGCGCGAAAACGTTTGCGGCGCCGCGTTGGGCGTGTTCGCGTCGGCCGTCGCTTGCCTGGTGTCCGCGTGCGCTATCGGAGCGTTGGGGGACAACCGGTGTCAGGCACCTTTTTCGGGAAATTCGTCCGAAAAAAGTGTCTGACACCAGCCACGCCAGCGCCTCAGCAGCTCGTGGCCTTGCCTGCCTGCCGGTCCCGCACAGCCCCGGCGATGGCATCGGCCAGCTTGCCCAGCGCCGCCCGATGCGCGGCAACGACCGCCTCGTTGCCCGCGCCGGCATCCTCGCGCAGCACGCTGCGGCACGTGAGCACGGTGGCGCTGCCCACCAGCCGCACGCTCCACACGGCATCGACCAGTGCGTAAGACCCCGGCACGGAGTCGAAACGCTGCACGTTGGTGCTGATCCGGTACACCGCCGCCCCTTCCGGTGCCGGCGTGCGGTAGACATCGATGGCGCCGAGCCGCCCGGTGACGCCCAGCGACAGCGCGGCGCCGATTTCGTCGGCAAGCGGCCCGGCCCAGCGGTGCTGGTCGAGCACGTCGACCCGCCCTTCCCCCGTGCCGACGACGAGCTGGTCCCGGTTCACCGAGGCCGGAATGTTCACGGCCAGCATTTCAATGTATACCGGGACCGTGCCGCCGGCAGGCGCAGGTGCGGATATCGGCGCGGGCGCGCCGGCGAGCGTGTAGAAATGGTCGGACGGGGGCGAGGCGCAACCGGCCGACAAGGCGGCCAGCGCCAGGGCGGGAGCGAACGAGCCGGGAACGAACAAGCGCGTCATTTTTTCTTTTCCTGTGGTTTGCCGCGGATCAGCGATTCCGGATGGCGTTCGAGATAATCGGCCAGCGCCTCGACCGACTGCATCGTGCGCGTCACTTCCTGCAAGGTGCGGCGCAGGTCGGACTGCAGCGGCGCATCCTGCGCCAGCAGGCTTTCCGCGCTGGCGAATGTCTTGCGGGCCGAGGCCAGCGTGTCGTTCACCTCCGGCAGCACTTCGCCGTCGAGCCGTTCCAATGTGGACGTGGCGCGCTGGAGCATCACGTCGGCCTGCACCAGTGTGCGGTTCAGGTTGGCGCCGATATCGTCGAACGGCACCTTGTCGAGCTTGCGGGCGATGCTCAGCAACTGGCTTTGCAGTTCGTCCAGCGAGCCGGGCACGGTAGGCAGCACGAGCCGGTCCGGCTCCACCACGAGCGACGCCTTCGGCGCGTTCGGGAAGAAGTCCAGCGCAATGTACAGCTGGTTCGTGAGCAGGCTGCCCGTGCGCAGCTGGCCGCGCAGGCCGCGGCCGATCATGCGCGCCATCGTGTCGTGGCCGGCCTGCATGTCGCCCGAATAGGCGTCGAGGAAGCGCTTGCCCAGCCGGCCGGGATACAGATCGATCGTCACCGGCATGCGGAAGGCCCTGCGTGCGCGGTCGAACTCCACTCCCACGGCGCGCACCTCGCCCAGCACGATGCCGCGGAAATCGACCGGTGCGCCCGGCACGAGGCCGCGCAGCGACTGGTCGAAGTACAGCACGGCCGCCACGGCCGGGCCGTCCGGCGCGCGCAATGCCGCCGACCGGTCCTCGGCCAGGATGAAGCGGCTGCCCGCCGGCGCCGCCGCCGGGGGTTTTCTTCCGTTACCGGATTCGAAGGCGATGCCGCCGGTGGCCAGCGCCGCCAGCGACTGCGTGTTCAGCTTGAAGCCGGCCGCGTCGAGCCGCAGGTCCACGCCGCTGGCGTGCCACCAGCGCGTGTCCGTGCCCACGAAGCCCACGTAGCGCTCTTCGATGAAGACGGACATGTCGATGCCGTCGCCATTCCTGTCCAGTTCGAACGATGCCACCTGCCCCACGCGCAGGCGGCGGTAATACACGGGCGAGCCGATGCCCACGGAACCGAGGCTGTCGGCATGGAGCCGGAATTCACGCCCCCTCAGCCCGGGCGGCACGGCGGGCGGCGTGTCGAGTCCGGTGAACCGGCTGGCGGTGGCTTCCTTGCTGCCGGGCGCCGCGCCGATATAGGGCCCGGACAGCAGCGTGCCCAGCCCGGAAACGCCGCTGGCGCCGATCTGCGGCCGCACCACCCAGAAGCGCGTGTCCTCGGCCGCGAAGCGTTTCGCCTCGCGCGCCATCTGGATCTTTGCATCGACGCGGTTGCCATCCTCGCCGAGCGTGACGGTGACGACTTCGCCGATGTCGACATCCTTGTATTTCACCCTGGTCTTGCCGGCCTCCAGCCCTTCGCCGGTGGCGAAGCTGACGACGACCGTCGGCCCGCGACTGGTCATCCAGTTCACCACCTGGGTGGCGCCGATGATGGCAGCCAGCACGGGAATCAGCCAGATCAGCGACGGCAGCCAGCGGCTGGGCCGGTCGACGGCGGGTGGCGGCAGGTCTTGCTCAGGCATGCATTTCTCCGTTATGTTCGACGCGCTGTTCCTTGCTGTCGAGAGGGTCCCAGATCAGCCGCGGGTCGAACTGCGCCGAGGCGATCATCGTCAGGATCACCACGCAGCCGAAGGCCAGCGCCCCCGGGCCGGCGGTGATCACGGCCAGCGTTTGAAAACGCACCAGCGCCACGGTCAGCGTGACGACAAAGATATCGAGCATCGACCAGCGGCCGATGAATTCCACCATGCGATAGATGCGGGTGCGGCCGGCCGGCGCCCAGCGCGAACCCCACTGCGCCGTGCCGGCCAGCAGCGCCAGCGCCACCAGCTTCGATACCGGCACCAGCACGCTGGCCACGAAGATCACGATGGCCAGCCCGGGGGAGCCTGTCTCCCAGAACAGCACCACGCCACTCATGATCGTATCGCCGCCGGTGCCGCCGATCGATTCCGTGTACATCACGGGCAGGATATTGGCCGGCACATAGAGCAGCGCGGCCGCGGCCAGCAGCGCCCACGTCCACGTGATGCTGTTCGGGATCCGGCGGTGCAGCACCGCGCCGCAGCGCCGGCAGTGGCGGCCTTCGCACGCGCAGTCGTTGAGCAGTCCGCAGGCATGGCACGCGACCGGCGGTGCCGATGCGGTGTCCACGCTCGCCGTTTCCTCGTCCTTTCGCCTCGCCGGAGCGACTCTGTCGCCCAGCGCCCACAACGCCCGCGGCTCATAGCGCAGCGCGACCGCGCACAGGATCGTCAGCGCGCCGAACGCGAACAGGCCCGGATGGGGAATCACCCGCGCCAGGCTCGTCATCTTGATCGCGGTGACGAGGATGCCGATCATCAGCACTTCCGTCATCGCCCAGTGGCGCGCGCCCTGCACCACCCGCAGCAGCAGGTGGAAACCCGGCACGCGGCGCCCGCGCAGCAGCCCCGCCGATACGTACAGCAACGCGCCCAGCTCCAGCGCGGGAAACGCCACCGCGAAAAAGAACACCATCGCCGCGATTACCTGCATGCGCTCGTTCCACAGCACGCCGATCGCCTGCAGCAGCGTGGCGCCGGACGTGAGCCCGTTCATTTCCAGCTCGACGATGGGAAAGCACTGCGCGATCAGGTAAACCAGCAAGGCGCCCAGCGTGACGGCCACCATCGACGCCGGGGTGGGCGCGGGGCCCGTGGCATAGCCGCGATACAGCACGTTGTCGCAGCGGGTGCAGCGGGCACGCTGGCCGTCGGCCAATGGCCGCCAGCGGTGCAGCGTGCCGCAGTCGTGGCAGGCGACCGGTTCGCCTTCCGTCATCGCCACGCCCCTGCGGCGACGGCCGGCGAGCCGGCCCGCGAACGATCGGCCGGCTGCATCGGTTCCAGGAGGATGGCAGAATGGCGCATCTTGTCATTATGACCAGTTGTGCCCCAGCCGATGCGCACGATTGGCGTGCGATTGGCGTACAAGTGCCACGCAGCGCACACAACGCGCAGGCGCAGGCGCAAATAACGTTGTCCGTTCGGCTATGATGAGGCCACGTTGCTACCACTACTCTCAACAACAAAAACCATGAAACGCTACACCCTGCCGCAATCCTCGTTCCTGCTGCTCCTCGCCATCGTCACGCTGGCCTTCGTCTGGATCCTGCTGCCGTTCTTCGGCGCCGTGTTCTGGGGGATCGTGTTCGCGATCGTGTTCGCGCCGCTGTACTCGCACCTGCTGAACGCGCTCGGCAACCGCCCCAATTCGGCGGCGCTCCTGGCGCTGCTGCTGATCCTGCTGATGGTCATCATGCCGCTGGCGATGATCGGCGCGTCGCTTGTCGAGCAGGCCTCCGGCGTGTACGGCATGATCGAATCGGGCCAGATCGATTTCGGCAGGATGTTCCAGCAGGTGATCGGGGCGATGCCCGGCTGGGCGCTGTCGCTGCTGGAGCGATTCGAGCTGACCAACATCGCGTCGCTGCAGGCCAAGCTCACGGCGGCCGCCGCGCAGATCAGCCAGTCGGCGGCACGCTATGCGATCAACTTCGGCGGCAAGGCGTTCGATTTCCTCGTCAGCACCACCGTCATGCTGTATCTGCTGTTCTTCCTGTTCCGCGACGGGCGCACGCTGGCGGCCCGCGTCAAGCGCGCCGTCCCCCTGGCATCGCGCTACAAGAAACCGTTGTTCGACAATTTCACCACCGTGATCCGCGCCACCGTGAAGGGCAATGTGCTGGTGGCGATGGCGCAGGGCGCGCTCGGTGGCGCCATCTTCTGGTTCCTCGACGTGCCCGGCCCGCTGCTGTGGGCGGTGGTCATGGCCTTCCTGTCGCTGCTGCCGGCGGTGGGCGCGGCAATCATCTGGGCCCCCGTGGCCGCCTATTTCCTGATCACCGGTGCGATCTGGGAAGGCGTGGTGCTGACCGTGTTCGGCGTGGTCGTCATCGGCCTCGTCGACAACCTGCTGCGCCCCCTGCTGGTGGGCAAGGACACGAAGCTGCCCGACTATATCGTGCTGCTGTCCACGATCGGCGGCATGGCGCTGTTCGGCCTGAACGGCTTCGTGATCGGGCCGGTGATCGCCGCGCTGTTCATCGCTTCTTGGGACCTGTTCGCCAACGCGGACGAATTCCACGGCGAGTAAGCCGTTGCGGCAATGGCGACCCGGTCCCGCACGAAACACGCGTTCCACCCGGCGGTTGCCGCCTGGTTCAGCGCAACCTTCGCCAAAGGCGCCACGGAGGCCCAGCGCCGCGCCTGGCCGCTGATCCAGGCCGGCAAGGCCACGCTGGTGGCCGCGCCGACCGGTTCCGGCAAGACGCTGACGGCGTTCCTGGCCGCCATCGACGCGCTCGTGCGCGAAAGCGCGGTGCAGCCCCTGCCCGATGAAACGCGGGTGCTGTACATCTCGCCACTGAAAGCCCTGTCGAACGATATCCGCGTCAACCTGCTCGCGCCCCTGGAAGGCATCGACCGCGAACTGGCGGCGCTGGGCTTGCCGCCGCACGGCATCCGCAGCGCTGTGCGCACGGGCGATACCCCGCAGGCCGAACGCACTGCCGCGCGCAAGCGCCCGCCCCACATCCTCGTGACGACACCCGAATCGCTGTACGTGCTGCTCGGTTCCGACAGCGGCCGGGCCATGCTGGCCACCGTGCGCACGGTGATCGTCGACGAGATCCACGCCGTGGCCGGCAGCAAGCGGGGCAGCCACCTGTCGCTGAGCCTGGAGCGGCTGGCGGCCCTGTGCGCCGAGCGGACCAATGCGGCCCCCGTGCGGGTGGGGCTGTCCGCGACCCAGAAACCGATATCGGTCGTGGCGCAATTCCTGGCCGGCGCCGGCCGCGACTGCGCCATCGTCGACGTGGGGCACGTGCGGGCGCGCGACCTGGGCCTGGAACTGCCGCCCGTGCCGCTGGAGGCGGTGATGCCGAACGAAGTCTGGGAACGCGTGTACGACCGCCTAGCGGAACTGACGGCCCTGCACAAGACCACGCTGGTGTTCGTCAACACGCGGCGCATGGCCGAGCGGATGGCGCGGCACCTGGCCGACCGCCTCGGCCCGGAACACGTGGCGGCCCACCACGGCAGCCTGGCCAAGGAATTCCGGCTCGTTGCCGAGCAGCGGCTGAAACGGGGCGAGCTGCGCATGCTCATTGCGACCGCGTCGCTGGAGCTGGGGATCGACATCGGCGACGTCGACCTGGTATGCCAGATCGGTTCGCCGCGCAGCATCGCCGCGTTCCTGCAGCGTGTGGGAAGGTCCGGCCACCACGTGGGCGGACTGCCGAAAGGCCGGCTGTTCCCCACGTCGCGCGATGACCTCGTCGAATGCACGGCGCTGCTCGACTGCGTGCGGCGCGACGAACTCGATACGCTGCATATTCCGGTCGCGCCGCTGGACGTGCTGGCCCAGCAGATCGTGGCCGAAGTGGGCGGCCGCGAATGGCACGAGGACGCGCTGTTCGACCTGGTGCGCGGCGCGATGCCGTACGCGGCGCTGGAACGCGACCGGTTCGAGGCCGTCCTCCGGATGCTGACGGAAGGCTTCAACAGCCGCCAGGGCGTGCGCGGGGCCTACCTGCACCGCGATGCCGTCAGCGGCACGGTGCGCGGCCGGCGCGGCGGGCGGCTGACGGCCGTCACCTCCGGCGGCGCGATTCCCGACAATGCCGACTTCACGGTGCTGCTGGAACCGGGCGGGCAGAATGTGGGCACCGTGCACGAGGACTTCGCCGTCGAAAGCCTGGCCGGCGACGTGTTCCAGCTCGGGAACACGTCGTACCGCATCGTGCGCGTGGAAGCGGGCAAGGTGCGCGTGGAGGATGCGCGCGGCGCGGCCCCGAACATCCCGTTCTGGCTGGGCGAGGCGCCGGGCCGCAGCGACGAGCTGTCGCTGGGCGTGGCGCGGTTGCGCGGCGAGATCGACCGGCTGCTGGGCGAAAAGGAAGGCGGCGACGCCGGGATCGAGCATGCCATCGACTGGCTGTTCGAACACCTGGGGCTGAACGACGATGCGGCGCGCCAGATCGTCGACTACCTGGCCCGCGCCCGCGCCGCATTGTCGGCGCTACCCACGCGCGACACGCTTGTCATGGAACGCTTCTTCGACGAATCGGGCGGCATGCAACTGGTGCTGCATTCGCCGTACGGCAGCCGCATCAACCGCGCCTGGGGCCTGGCGCTGCGCAAGCGCTTCTGCCGCACGTTCAATTTCGAGCTGCAGGCGGCGGCCACCGAGGATGCCATCGTGCTCTCCTTATCGGAAAGCCACAGTTTTCCGCTGGACGACGTGTGGCGCTACCTGCGTTCGACGACCGCGGAGCACATCCTGGTGCAGGCGCTGCTCGATGCCCCGCTGTTCAATGTGCGCTGGCGCTGGAATGCGACGACGGCACTGGCCCTGCCCCGCTTCGCCGGCGGGCGCAAGGTGGCGCCACAACTGATGCGCATGAAAAGCGACGACATGCTGGCCGCCGTGTTCCCGGATGGCGCCGCGTGCCTGGAAAACATCGTCGGCGAACGCGAGCTGCCCAGCCATCCGCTGGTGGACCAGACGCTGGACGACTGCCTGCACGAGGCGATGGACAGCGAGGGCTGGCTGGCGCTGCTGCGCCGCATCGAAGCCGGGGACGTGCGGCTGCTGTCGCGCGACCTGCCCGCGCCGTCGCCGCTGGCGATGGAAATCCTCAACGCCCGCCCCTACGCCTTCCTCGACGACGCGCCGCTGGAAGAACGGCGCACGCAGGCGGTGCTGAACCGCCGCTGGACCGATCCGTCGTCCACCGACGATCTCGGCGCGCTCGATGCCGGCGCCATCGAGGCCGTGGCGGCCGAAGCATGGCCGCGCGTGCGCAATGCCGACGAGATGCACGAGGCGCTGGTGGCGCTGGCCTGCATCACGCGCGACGAGGCGGCTGCCAACGAGAACTGGCATGACTGGCTGGCGGCGCTGGCCAAGGGCGGCCGGGCCACGCGGCTTCAGGGCGGGGACCTGGACGTTTGGGTGGCGCTGGAGCGGCTGGCCTGCGTGCAGGCGGCTTATCCGGATGCCGTGGCCACGCCGCCGCTGTCGATTCCCGAGCGCCTGTCCCTGGACGGCAACGAAGCATGGACGCGCGATGCCGCGCTGGTCGAACTGCTGCGCGCGCGGCTGTCCGGCTTCGGGCCGCAGTCCGTTGCCGCCGTCGCCTCGTCGCTGGCCCTGCCGGAAAGCACGGTCACGATCGCGCTGGCGCAACTGGAGAGCGAAGGGTACGTGATGCGGGGCCGCTTCACGCCGGGCGCGACGGACGAGGAATGGTGCGAGCGGCACCTGCTGGCGCGCATCCACCGCTACACGATCAAAAGCCTGCGGCGCGAGATCGAACCGGTGGAGCGGCAGGATTTCATGCGCTTCCTGTTCGAGTGGCAGCATGTGAGCGACGACACGCGCCTGCAGGGCAGCGACGCCCTGCCCCAGGCGCTGGCCCAGCTCGAAGGCTACGAGGCCGCCGCCGGCGCGTGGGAAAGCGACCTGCTCGCCACGCGCGTGAAGGATTATTCGTTGCTGTGGCTCGATGAACTGTGCCGTGCCGGCCGCATCGTGTGGACGCGCGTCGGCGCGCCCTCCAGCGCCAGCGGCGGCCCGGTGCGCGGCACGCCGCTCGTGCTGCTGCCGCGGCGCCAGCTCGCGCTGTGGCATGCGTTGCCGGCCGTCGCCAGCGAGGTGCAGGTCTCGTCGCGCGCCATGCGCGTGCTCGACGCGCTGCGCGCCCATGGCGCCATGTTCTACGACGAGCTGGCGCACGACGCGCGGCTGCTGGGTGCCGAGCTGGAAGAAGCGCTGGGCGAACTGGTGGCGACGGGCCTCGTCAACGCCGACAGCTATGCCGGCCTGCGCGCGATGCTGGTGCCGGCCAACAAGCGCAACACGATGGACCGCAAACGCCGCCGCGGTGCCGGCCCGACGATGGAAGAAGCGGGCCGCTGGGCCCTGGTGCGCCGCGCCGACGGCGTGACGATCGTCGAACGGGGTGGCGCCGCCGAAGCCGAGGCCGACGTTAAATCCGATGCGCGGCCCGCGCCGGGACGCAGGCCGCGCACGGAGCCGGCCACGCTGGAACACATCGCGATGACGCTGCTGCGCCGCTACGGCGTGATGTTCTGGCACCTGCTGGAACGGGAGGCGGCGTGGCTGCCCGCATGGCGCGAGCTGCTGCCCGTCTACCACCGGCTCGAAGCGCGCGGCGAGATCCGCGGCGGCCGTTTCGTCGCCGGCCTGTCCGGCGAACAGTTCGCGCTGCCCGAAGCGATCCCGCTGCTGCGCGAAATGCGCCGCCGGCCCCACGATGGCGCCCTCGTGCTGGTGTCCGGCGTCGACCCGCTGAACCTTGGCGGCATCCTGCTCCCCGGCGACAAGGTGCCCGCGCTGGCCGGCAACCGCGTGCTGTTCCGCGACGGCGCGCCGGTGGCCACGCTCGTTGGCGGCAAGTTCGCTTATTTGCAGGCGCCGGAGCCGGCCGAGCGGGAGTTGCTGCATGCGCGGCTGGTGGGCAGCGTCAGGTAGTTCGACCGGCGCTGTCCGGCAGCATCACCCGCCCGGCTGGCTGCTCGCATAGATCGCATCCCGCAGCCACCGGTGCCCCGGATCGTCGTCGCGCCGCGCATGCCACGCCTGCTGGTACGAAAAGCTGGGCAGCTCGAACGGCGGCTTGAACCGTCGCAGCGCCTTGTGGGCGGCCATCGCCCCGGTGGTGCGGCTGGCGGCGGTGAGGATCAGGTCGGTGCCGGCGATCAGTTCCACGGCGGCGCTCCAGTGCGGCAGCGCCACGGCGATGTGGCGTTGCAGGCCCAGTTTGCCGAGCGCCGTCTCGATCTCGTCGTAGGAATCGGGGCGCAGCGCCAGTTTGACGTGCGGGCGTGCCAGGAACTCTTCCAGCGTCAAGCCGCCCTTGGCCGGCAGCGTGGCCTTGTCCGCCAGGCTGACGAATTCCTCGGGAAACAGGTCCTGCACGTGGATCATCTCGGGCCGGTCGGGGAAGATGCCGAGTGCCACGTCGACCTCGCCATCGACGAGCTGGGCCAGCATCGCATCGCGGCTGGCCTGGCTGATCGCCAGGTCGATGCCGGGCGCGTGCCGGCGCACGTAGCGCACCAGCGGCGGCAGGATGATGCGAGCCGAATAATCGGACAGCGTGAGCCGGAAGCGGCGCTGCGCGGCGGCCGGATCGAACTGCTGTTCGGCCAGCAGGCCGTTCAGCGTGGCCAGCGCTTCGGCCAGCGGCTCGACGAGCGCGAGGGCCCGCGGCGTCAGCGCCATGTGCCCTTCGCGGCGCACCAGCAGCGGATCGTCGAAATGGGCGCGCAACTGCGCCAGCGCGTGGCTGACCGCCGGCTGGCTCTTGTGCAGGCGCAGCGCGGCACGGGTCACGTGCTTTTCGGCGAGCAGCGCGTGCAGGGTCAGCAGCAGGTTGAGGTCGATGCGCCGAAGTTCATCCACGGTGGTTGTCCTTGCGTTCATTCATTCCACGAATAGTACACGTGCATATGAACGATTTCCATCGATATCGCGGATGGGCGATCATGTACCGTCATCCTCCACAAGGCTTCGTGTACCCCATGCTTACCAAGACCGCCCTGCTGGCCATCATTCCCACCGGTGTCGCCCTGCTGGCCGGCGCCGCGCTGCCGTTCCAGGCCGCGAGCGAAGCCGCCACCGGCCTGGAACCCGGTCACCCGCTATCGGGCGCGCTTATCTGGCTGGCCGTCGGCATCATCATCGCATTCGCCGTGACGCTGCTCCTGCGCGTGCCGGGCGCGGAGCGCAGCGGTGACTGATTGCAGCGGTAACCGAGTTGCAGCGGTGACCGATTTACAACGGTAATGACGCGGCCCTTCCGGGTGGCTTACACTGGCGGGATCGTCAACGACAGGAGAGCGCATGTCCGACTGGTCCGCCGGCTATGTGTCCGACATCGGCTACACCTATGGGGTGTACGCGGAACTGAACCCGCTGCGGGTCCGTCTCGCCTTCCTGCATGCCGGCATCGTGTTTCCGGAAATCGCATGCTCGTGCGAGCTGGGGTTCGGCCAGGGCGTCAGCGTGAACGTGCACGCGGCGGCATCCGGCACACAATGGCATGGCACCGACTTCAACCCCGTGCAGGCGGGCTTTGCCCACGACCTGGCGGCGGCGTCGGGCGCCGACGTGCACCTGTCCGACGCGTCGTTCGCGCAATTCTGCGCACGCACCGACCTGCCCGATTTCGATTTCATCGGCATGCATGGCGTGTGGAGCTGGGTGTCGGACGAGAACCGGCGCGTGCTGGTGGACTTCGTGCGGCGCAAGCTGAAGGTGGGCGGCGTGCTGTACGTGAGCTACAACACGCAGCCCGGGTGGGCCGCCCTGTCGCCGGTGCGCGAGCTGATGACACGCCACCACGCATCGATGACCGTGCCCAGCGCCGACCCTGGCCAGCGCATCGGCCAGGCCGTCGACTTCGCAAGCCGCTTGCTGGCCACGAATCCGGGCTTCGTGCAGGCCAACCCGAACGTGCCCGCGCGCATGGAGCTGCTCAAGGCCGAGCGCACGGCGTACCTCGCGCACGAGTACTTCAACCGCGACTGGCAGCCGATGTCGTTCCCGGCGCTGGCCGAATGGCTGGCGCCGGCCAAGGTCGATTTCGCGTGCCCGGCCACCTATATCGAGCACATCGACAGTGCGATCGTCACGCCCGAGCAGGCGGCGTTCCTGAAGGAGGTCGCCGACCCGGCGCTGAAGCAGATGGCCTTCGACTTCATGATCAACCAGCAGTTCCGGCGCGATTACTGGGTGCGCGGCGCGCGCCGGCTCGCGCCGCTGGAACGGGCCCGCCTGCTGCGCCAGCAGCGCGTCGTGCTGGTGATGTCGCCCGCCGACGTGGTGTATTCCGTCAAGGCTGGGCAGATCGAGGTGGGCCTGAACGAGGCGATGCACCGCCCCGTCGTCGACGCGCTGGCCGACCACCGGCCGCGCACCATCGGCGAACTGGAAACCGCCTGCGCGGCGGCGGGTCTGACGGCCTTGCAGGCGCAGCAGGCGGTATTCCTGCTGGCCGGTACCCAGCAGGTGCAGCTTGCCCAGGATGACACCGTCGCCGACAAGGCGCGGCCCGCCTGCTGGCGGTTGAACGACCATCTCGTCGCGCTGGCGGAACATGGCGGCGACGTCCAGTACCTGGCGTCGCCCGTCACCGGCGGCGGCATCCCGGTGCCGCGCCTGCACCAGCTGTTCCTGCTGGCGCTGGCGCGTGGCTACCGCCAGTCGGGCGAGCTGGTGGCGTTCGCGATGGCCCATGGCGGCGCATGGGACCTGCCGGCCGGCCAGGGCGATGCGGCCAGCACGCCGGATGCGCCGGCGGCCCTGCTCGAGCGGATGGCCACGGCGTTCCTGCAACGGCGGCTGCCCGTGCTGCGGGCATTGGCGGTGGTCCCGCAAGGCACGGAACCGGCACCATGAGCACGCCCACGTTCTGGCGCGACGACGCCCTGCCCTTCCTCGAAGCCCGCGCCATCGCCGATGGCCGCGGCATCTGCTATGCAAAGCACTCGCACGAGACGTTTTCGATCGGCGCCGTCACGGGTGGCGAGAGCCTCTACCTGAACGGCCGCGCGCGCGAGCGCGTGCGGGCCGGCGCGGTGGTGCTGATGAATCCCGGCGACGTCCACGCATGCAATCCGCTGGACGACCAGCCATGGTCGTACCGCATGTTCCATGTCGACAGCCGCTGGCTGGCCGATGTGCAAGGCGAACGGGGAGCATTCCAGCCGTATACGCCGGTCGCCAGCGATGACCCGGGGCTGTTCGCGCGCCTCGCAGCCCTCCATGCGAGCTGCGTGGACCCGGCCGCCGATGTGCTCGAAAAGCACGGTGCGGCGCTCGATTTCTTCACCTTCATGCACGACGCGCTGCAGCCGGCACCGGCCGCGAAACAGCCCGGGCACCTGGTGCAGCGCGCCGCCGACTACCTGCGCGAGCACCGCGCGGGCACGCCCACGCTGGACGACCTGTGCGTGGCGACGGGGCTGTCGCCGTCGTACCTGATCCGCGCGTTCAAGGCGCGCTATGGCATGACGCCGCATGCCTGGCTGGTCGATTGCCGCATCCAGTACTGCCGCGAGCAGCTGCGGCGCGGCCGGCCCATCGCCGACGTGGCGCTGGCGGCCGGTTTCGCCGACCAGGCGCACCTGCAGCGCGCCTTCAAGCGGCACGTGGCCGCCACGCCCGGACAGTACCGCAAGGCCGGTTAGCCGATCAGCAGCCAGGCCGCGCTGGCGGCCAGCAGGAGCGCCATCGCCCGGTTCAGCAGGCGCACGCGGGCAGGTTGCGACAGATAGCCGCGCAGCCGGGCTCCCGCCCATGCCCAGCAAAAGATCGACAGCCAGCAGACCACAAAGTAGATGGCCGCGAATTCCCACACCACGGCCGTATCGCCGTCGGCGGCGAAAGCGCCCATGCCGGACACGGCGGCCAGCCACGCTTTCGGGTTCAGCCACTGCATCGCCGCGCCCGACAGCAGCGAAGGGCCGCGTGCACCGCCGGCATCCATCGGCAGCTTGCCATCGTCCGCCGCCAGCTTCCAGGCCAGGTACAGCAGGAAGGCGATGCCCGCCCAGCGCACGATGCCGATCAGCTGGGGCCAGCGCAGCAGCGCTTCATACAGCCCCAGGCCGGTGGCCACCAGCAGCACGGTGAAGCCGAGCGTTGCGCCGCTGACATGGCGCATGCTGGCCGCCAGGCCATGCCGGGCCCCGGCACCCAGCGCGACGATGTTGACGGGGCCGGGCGAGATCGACGACGCCAGCGCGAACGCGGCCATCGAAAAATAAAGTGTCATGTCGCTTCCTCCTGTTGAACGGAAGCGCCACGATACGGGGCGGGCTTTGTACTGTATTGAACGAAATGACCCTGCGCTGCCGGGTCGGGAAATTACCCCGCACGCTCGCCACCGACGGCCGGCTCGCGTAATGCGCGCCGCATGGCCTCCCGCACGGCCGCGCCCAGGGCAGCGATCGGGAACGGCTTGCGCAAGATGTCCACGTCGCCGATCGCCGCGCGGATGGCATCCATGTCGGCGTATCCCGTGGCGACCACGATGGGCAGGCCGGCAAACCGCTCGCGCGCACGCTGCGCCACTTCGGCGCCCGTCATGCCCGGCATCATGTAGTCGGTGAGCAGTATGTCGGGGCGCCGTTGCGCCAGTGCGGCGAGCCCCGCCGGGCCGTCGGCCACATGGGTCACGTCGCAGCCAAGTTCGAGCAACGCGTCCGCCATGCCGGCACGCACGAAGGGGTCGTCCTCGACGATCAGCACCTTCAGTCCCGCCAGCGCAGGCGCTTCGTCGGCAACCTCGGCGTCACGGGCTTCCTCGGCACCACTTGCCGGCAGCCAGATCTCGACGGTAGTCCCCTGGCCCGGCGTGCTGTCGATGCGGGCGACCCCGCCGGATTGGCGGGCCATGCCGTACACCTGGCTCAGGCCCAGCCCGGTACCCTTGCCCACCTCCTTGGTCGTGAAGAACGGCTCGAACACGCGCGCCACCAGGTCGGCACTCATGCCGGGGCCATTGTCGGAAACGGCGATGCGGACATACCCGTCATCGGCAGTGTCCCCCAACATCCCGGCCGGCGGGCGCGGCAACGATGCGTGCAGCACGATGCGTCCGCCGCCGGGCATGGCGTCGCGCGCATTGATGATCAGGTTCAGCAGTGCCATGTCCATCTGGCTGGCATCGGCCAGCACGCCGACGACCTGGGCGTCCACGCGTGTGACGAGTTCGTACGCACCGCCCAGCAGTGGCCGCGCCATCTCGACCACGGCCTCGAACAGCGGCCCGACGGACAGGGGCCGCAGGTGCAGGGACTGGTTGCGCGCGAACGACAGCAATTGCGCCGTCAGCTTGGCGCCCCGCTCGCAGGCCGCCTTTGCCGTCTCGGCCCGACGCCGCACGTGCGCATCCGTGCTCGTGGCGAGAATGAGCTCCATGCTGCCCTGCACCACATTGAGCAGGTTGTTGAAGTCGTGCGCGACACCGCCGGTCAGCCGTCCCAGCGACTCCATCTTCTGGTATTGCAGCATGGCGCGCTGGGCGTTCTCGCGTTCGATGGTTTCGGCCGTGAGCCGGTCGTTCGCATGCGCCAGCGCCCGCGTGCGCTCGGCCACGCGTGCCTCGAGGGTGGTATTGAGCGCCGCCAGTTCGGCGGACATGGCCGCGCGATCGGCCAGCACGGCGCGGGCCTGGTATTGCCTGCGCCGGGCGCGCAGCGCGGATGCCATGGCGCTGCCTAGCGTTTCGGCACTCAGCGGCCGCTCCAGCAGGATCACATTGCCCAATGCCTCGAAGCGGGCGGCCGACGCGGGGTCCGGCGGACCAAGGCGCCGGGACAGCAGCACGACGATGGGGAAATCCGACCAGGGTTCCTGCGCCGCCAGCCATGCCAGCAGCGGCGCCAGGTCCGCACCGTGCAGCGCCTCGTCGGCGAGAAGCGCCGCCGCCGCGCCTGCCATGACGCCGTTGGCCAGCGCATCGAAGTCGGGCACTGCGGCACACGGCACGCCGTGGCGGTCGAGCACGCCCGCGATCACGTCGGCGTCACGCCCGCGCGGGGCCAGCACGAGGACGCGTTCTTCGCTCTCGTCAGGGCGACGCATCGTCGCCCAGCGCCATCATGGCCGTGCTGCCGCGGTAGTTCGGCAGCCCTGTCAGCACACCATCGAACCCCACCAGCGGCGCGCCGATGCGGATGCCGCTGCTGTCGAGCAGCAGTTCGTGGATCGTCAGCGCATGGTCCGCCGTGCGGTTCTTGATGACGGTGATCGCGCGCCGCAGCTCGCCGGACGCCTCGAAAAACCGCAGCAGCACGGTCGAATCGCTGAGGTAGCTGAGGTCGACGTCGCGCTGCACCTGGCCGATGAGGCCGTGCTCGCCCAGCACCAGTGCCGTCGTCACGCCTTTCTGGTTCAGGTAGGCCAGCAGCTCGTGCATCTGCAGCGTCAGGAACTTTTCGCCAGGCATCGCCTGCATGTAGGCATTCAGGCTGTCGATGACGATGAAGGACACGGCATCGATCTCCACGGCGTCGCGCAGCATCTGCGCAAACTCGCCAGGCGCCAGCTCCGCGGAATCGACATGGCGGATCGTCAGCCGGCCGGCCGCGACATGTTCAGCGAGATCCATGCCGAGGGCGGTGTTGCGGGCCATGAACGTGCCCAAGCCCTCGTCGAACAGGTAGAACGCGGCTTTCTCGCCCCGTTCCAGCGCCGCGAGCATGCAGCGCACCGTCACGGTGGTCTTGCCGACGCCGGACGGGCCGACGATCAGCGTGTTGGTCCCGCTGGCCAGGCCGCCGCCCAGCAGCGCGTCGAGATCCGTGCTGCCGGTGGACTGGACCGCGGCCTGGAACGTCGCCGTGTACTCGGCGGCCACCAGCCTGGGGAACATGCGGATGCCGCCCGTGTCCAGCACATAGTCGTGATAGCCGCCGCGGAACTTCATGCCGCGCATCTTGATGATGTTGACGCGCCGGCGCTCCTTGCCGAATTCCTGGGCGATCTGCTCGAGGCTGATCACGCCGTGCGAGATGCTGTGCAGGTGCTGGTCCGACTGGCTGGTCTTGTCATCCAGCAGCAGCACGGTGCACGCGCGCACGGAGAAAAACTGCTTGAGGGCGAGGATCTGGCGCCGGTAGCGCAGCGGGTTCTGTGCCAGCAGGCGCAATTCGGACAGGCTGTCGAACACGACGCGCACCGGCCTCACCAGGTCCACGCGCTCCAGCACTCCCCTGGTGGTCTCGCCCAGTTCCACCTCGGAAGCGTGCAGCACGGACTGCTGCGCGCCCGGATCGAGCACGGTCTCGTCGGCCAGTTCGAAGATGTCGATATCGTCGATCGTCCAGCCGTGGCTTTCGGCGACCGCATCGAGTTCGTCCGTTGTCTCGGACAGGGTGATGTACAGGCCGCGCTCCCCGCGCGCCGTGCCGTCCAGCAGGAATTGCAGGCCCAGCGTCGTCTTGCCCGATCCGGGCGAGCCTTCGACGAGGTAGACCCGCTCGGCGGTCAGCCCCCCGCCGAGGATGTCGTCCAGACCGGGAATGCCGGTGGAAATCCGGCGAGCCGGCTTGCGGCGCGCGCGCCGCGACTGTGTTTCTGTGTCCATAATCGATGTCGAATGGGGCGCCGGCACCGTGCCGGCCCGATAAGGCTGAGGCCAAATGTCAGGCTGATTGCAATGCGGGTTGCAAGCTGATTACACGCTGATTATATGGTAGCGCCCGCGTAGATGGCGGGACCGTGCTGTCGGGCAATAATCGCCGTACTGCACAGCTGACAACACGTTGTATCCGAATTAACGTAAAACCGCCGTTCTGTTGCACGGGCGACGCAGCACCTGCCGAAATGCATGCCAAATCCCGGCCGGGCCGGCATGTCTCTGCGAGGTGGCGCTACTATTGCCGCCTGGATATAAACTATCCGTCTTCGGAGCCGTTCAATGACCCTTGCAACCATCAAACCGTCCCGCCGCGCCCTCTCGCTGAATGGCCGCATCACCCTTGCGGCATCCGCGCTCGTCATCGTCAGCCTGGCGATTACCGCCACGGTCACCGGTATTCGCGGCCGCGACACGGCGCACGAAGCGGCGATGCGCCTGGCGCACACCACCGCGGCCGAAGCCGCCGCGGCGATGCAGGGGCGCCTGGGCAGCAACCTGACCGCCGTGGCGACGCTGGCCACTGGCCTGGGCAATACACTGGCCAACGGCCACGCGCCGAACCGTGACCAGGTGGACAGCTTCACGAAAGCCGTGCTGCTGGGGACGGAAGACCTGGTGGGCACGTCCGCCACGATGGAACCGGATGCGCTGGACGGCAGGGACGCCGAGTTCGCCGGCCAGAAGCCCCGCTTCGATGCCACCGGACGCCACATGCCCTATTTCACCCGTGCGGAAGGTGGCGGCGTGAACGTGGTGCCGATCGAGTTCACCACCACCCCGGGCGGCAATGACTGGTACGACGTGCCGAAGAAAACCGGCAAGCGCTATTTCTCGGAACCGTATGCCTATCCCGTGAACGGCAAGGACGTGCTGATCGCCTCGCTGGTGGCGCCGATCGTCACCAAGGACGGCGTGCGCGGCGTGGTCACCGGCGATTTCATGCTGACGAAATTGACGGGTATCCTGGCGGAGATGAAGACGATCGAGGGCGCGGAACTGGCCCTGGTCTCGAATGGCGGCCTGTACGCCAGCCATCCGGTGCTCGAGCGTAATGGCAAGCAGGCCACCGACATGCCGGCCGCGGCGCTGGAAGCCATCCGCGCCGGCAAGCCTTTCGAATACGATGCCGATGGCATCGTGCACCTGCTGCAACCCGTGCGCCTGCACGACGATATCGCACCGTGGGCCGTGCGGTTATCGTTCCCGGAGCGGGTGGCTACGGCCCCGGCGCGCGAGCAGCTGATGTACACGCTGGCGGCCTCGGCCCTGTGCGCGCTGGTCGCCGCGATCGCCATGGTGACGGTACTGCGCCGCATGACGCGACCGTTGCGCGCGCTGGCCCGCACCATGACGCAGCTGGCAAGCGGCAATGCCGACCTGTCCGCGCGGCTCGCCGTGCGGGGCAGCGACGAACTGGCCGTGATCGCCACGGGCTTCAACGGCTTTGTCGCCAAGATCGAGCACGTGCTGGCGCGGGTGCGCGACAGTTCCACGAGCGTGGCCACCGCCAGCGCCGAGATCCGGCAGGGCAATGCGGACCTGTCGGCCCGCACCGAGCAGCAGGCCAGCGCGCTCGAGGAAACGGCCGCCTCGATGGAGGAACTGACCGGCAGCGTGCGCCAGAATTCGGACAACGCGGCGCAGGCACGCCAGCTGGCCGCCAACGCGTCGGAAGTGGCGCTGCGCGGCGGTGCCGTGGTGACCCAGGTGGTCGATACGATGGCGGCGATCGATGCGTCGTCCAGCAAGGTGGTGGACATCATCACCGTGATCGACAGCATTGCCTTCCAGACCAATATCCTGGCCCTGAACGCGGCCGTGGAAGCGGCGCGGGCCGGCGAACAGGGCCGCGGCTTCGCGGTCGTGGCCAGCGAAGTGCGCACGCTGGCGCAGCGCAGCGCCAGTGCGGCAAAGGAAATCAAGGCCCTGATCGGCGATTCCGCCGCCCAGGTGGAACGCGGCAGCGCGCTGGTGAAGGATGCCGGTGCCACCATGGACAGCGTGGTTGCCAGCGTGCGCCAGGTGGCCAGCATCATCGCCGAGATCGCCGCGGCGGGCGCCGAGCAGAGCGGCGGCATCGGCCAGATCAACCAGGCCATCGTGCAGATGGATGGCGTAACGCAGCAGAACGCCGCGCTCGTCGAAGAAGCGGCCGCCGCGGCCGAAAGCCTGGAACAGCAGGCGGCCACACTGGTCGCGCTGGTGGGGGAATTCAGGATCGGCGCCTGAGGACTGGAACGCCAGGCGGTCGCCGGCCGGCGCCGGGGGAGTGCCGCCCCTGTACTGCCACTGTGTCGCCCCTGTGCCGGCCTTTTTGCTACAGTGAGCCCTTTCGCCACGGAAAGAGCCACCTACCCCACATGCGCGTCGAAACCAAACTCAAGATAGCGACTGCCTGCATCATCGTCGTCATGTCCGCGATCGCACTGGTGCCGCACTTCCTCGCCGTCAGCGTGACCAGGGTGATGGAAGAACTGGATACCACCACCACGCGCGAGCGCGAATACGGCGTGTTGCTCAACTACCTGAGCGACGCCGAGGCGGCGGAGCGGGGCTACGTCATCACGGGCCGCCAGGAATTCCTCGAACCGTACTACGAAGCCTTGCGGGCCTTGCCTGCCTCGAAGCAGGCACTGGCCTCGGACACGATCCCGGCCGCCGAGCAGAAGGCGCTGGCAGAAATCGCCCGCCTTTCCGAAGCCAAGGTCGCCTATATGCGCGATGTGGTGCGCGTGCGCTCGGCGCAGGGTGCCGACGCGGCCGGGGCGCTCGTCGATACGGGCCACGGCAAGCAGTACATGGACCGGTTGCGAACGCTCATCGGCGCCCAGGAAGCCGCCTACACCCGTTACCGCGCGACACTGCGCGAACAGCTTGCCGCCCGCTCCCGGCTGGGCGCCAACGTGTCGAGCGTGGCCACGGTCGTCGATATCCTGCTGCTGGTCGTCATGGGCCTGGTCGGCAGCAACGCGCTGTCGCAGCGCCGCAAGGCCGAGCAGCTTGCGAATGAAGTGTCGCGCCAGCTGCGGCTTACCGCCGACATGGCCGAACGCCGCAACGTGCAGCTGCAGAGCGGCGGCGAAATGCTGCATGCGCTGGAACTGGCCGAAACGCTCGACGAAGGCGCGCAGATCGTGGCGCTGTACTTCGGCCAGCTGCTGCCGGCGCTGTCCGGCTCGATGTACCTGTACCGCCATTCCCGCGACGTGCTGGAACGCAAGGCGACCTGGGGCGGCGCCAGCGATCCGGACGTCGTCGAGCCGCTCGACTGCTGGGCGCTGCGCAAGGGTGCCCAGCATTTCACGCTCGGCGGCGAAGGCACGCTCTCCTGCCGCCACGTGTCGCAGGCCGATTCGCGGCTGCCGCGCATCTGCCTGCCGCTGGTCACGCAGGGGAACGTCATCGGCTTCATCACCGCCGAGGGGATGGCGCTCGGCCAGGACGACAGCGCCGCCGAACGCACGTGGATCCTGCAACTGGGCGAACAGGTGGCGCTGGCGCTGTCCAATGTGCAGCTGCGCGCCTCGCTGCGCCACCAGTCCGTGATCGATCCGCTGACCCAGCTCTACAACCGCCGCTACCTGGACGAGACCCTGAAGCGGGAACTGGCGCGCGCCACGCGCCGTAACGCGCCGCTGGCCGTGATCATGCTGGACCTCGACCACTTCAAGCGCGTCAACGACACGTTCGGCCACGAGGCCGGCGACCTGCTGCTGCGCCACGTGGGACGCGTGCTGCTGCAATCGATCCGCGGCAGCGACGTGGCCTGCCGTTACGGCGGCGAGGAGCTCGTCCTGCTGCTGCCGGATTGCTCGCTGGAGATCGCCCAATCCCGCGCCGAACGGATCCGGCAGGAGATCCGGTCCCTGAACCTGAATGTCGGCAAGGAGGTCTTGACCGCGTCCGCATCGTTCGGCGTGGCCGGGTATCCGGCCCACGGCGACAGCCCCGAAGCGTTGATGCAGGCCGCCGACGCGGCAATGTATGCCGCCAAGCACGGCGGGCGCGACCGGGTCTGCGTTGCCACGTCGGCGGGCGTTTCCATGCAGCCGGGATGAAGTCCGGATAGATAGCGCAATGATGGCCGCCCCGTGGCGTGCGCGAGCCCGTCGCATGCATTGTTAAACTCTGCCTCGACAAGGCCGGGAAATCCGGGCCGGCACCGACCAGGGACATTCATGTTCAGAGATGCGCGCGTTGTTCGCAGGATGGCCTCGCTCGGCACCCGTGCCCGCTGGGGTGGCGCCGCCACGCTGGCCGTGCTGGCGGCGGCGTTGCAGGTGCTCCAGTGGCAGTTCGATGGCGGGCGCGCGCCGTTTCTCGTCTTCAGTCCCTTCCTTGTGTTCGCGGCGGCCGCGTTCGGCCACGGACCCGCGCTGCTCGTGTTCCTGACCGGGCTTGTCACCGGCCTGTGGATGCTTGATCCCCATGGCGCGCTACCCCGCTGGGAAGGCAGCGAACCGGCCGCCATCGGCGCCTATGCGCTGCTGGGACTGTTGTCGATCTACCTGGGCGGGCTGGGCCGCATCTACGCGGGGCGCGCGCTGCGCGCCGAACAGGCGCTCGCCGACGAGCGCGTGGCGCAGAGCGAAGCGCAGCGCGACCACCTGTACCGGCTGTTGCTGCAGGCGCCGGGGTTCGTCGTGATCCTGCGCGGGCCGGGCCACCTGGTCGAACTGACCAATACCGATTTCGACGAACTCGTCGGCCGAACCGGCCTGGTCGGCACACCCTTCGCCAGCGCCGTGCCGGAACTGGCGTCCGCCCACCTGGTGGCCCAGCTCGATGCGGCGCTTCGCGACGGCACGCCGTATGCCGCGCGCGAAACACCCGTCCACGTGGGCAATGGCGACAGCCTGGCAGACCGGCTGCGCTACATCGACTTCGCGCTCCAGCCGATCGCCGGCGACGGTTCGCCAACGGGCGTGTTCCTGTCCGGCGTGGACGTCAGCGAAGCGCGGCGCGCCCGCGAAGCCCTGCTGCTGAACGAGGAACGGCTGAAGGACGGCCTGATGGCCGCCCGCATGGCGGTGTGGGAATTCGACCTGGTGCGCGACGAGGTGCTGTTCTCGGACAGCGCCATCGTCCTGTTCGGCGCGTCGCTGGAAACACTGCGCCGGCCATGGCACCTTGTCCATCCCGACGACCTTCCCCGCATGCTCGAAGCGCGCGCGGCGGCCATCGCCCTGCGCGGCGAATACCAGATGATCGTGCGTGCCCGGCGCGCGGACGACGGCACGCCGATGTGGCTCGACCTGCGCGGCCGCTGCATCGTGGGGCAGGATGGCGGCGTGCGCCAGCTGCGCGGCGTGACGATCGACGTAACTGCCCGGGAGGTGGCCGAACAGGGCCTGCGCGCGGCCGAGCGGCGCAAGGATGAATTCCTGGCGATGCTGGCACACGAGTTGCGCAACCCGCTCGCGCCGATCGTCGCTGCGGCCACGCTGCTGCAGCGCGGCATCGCGCAGCCGGCGCAGGTGGCGATGGCCGCCGCCATCGTGGCGCGGCAAGCTTCGCACCTGTCGCACCTGGTGGACGACCTGCTCGACGCGGCGCGGATCAGCCGCGGCAAGATCGAACTGGTGTCCCACCCTTTCGACCTGCGCGATGCCGTGCGCGACGCGCTCGAACAGGTGCAGCCCCTGGTCGATGCAAAGCGTCACCACCTGGAAGCGGCCCTGCCGGCCACGCCGCTGGGGGTCGATGGCGACCGCGCGCGCCTGACCCAGGTGGTGGCCAACCTGCTCAGCAATGCGATCCGGTTCACCGCGCCCGGCGGCCGGATCGGCGTGACGCTGCACGACACCGGTGGCCATGCCGTGCTGGACGTCAGCGACGACGGGTGCGGCATCGCCGCCGAATTGCTGCCGCACGTATTCGGTCTGTTCACACAGGGCGAGCGCGGTGCCGACCGTTCCCAGGGCGGCCTGGGCATCGGGCTGGCCATCGTGTCCGGCCTGGTCGCACTGCACGGCGGATCGGTGCAGGCCGCCAGCGACGGCCCCGGGCGGGGTGCCCGCTTCACGGTCACGCTGCCCACCGTTGCCCTGCATGACATCCCCGCCACCGTCGCGCCGGCGGCAACGCCGCGCAAAGCGCTGGCGTTGCTGCTGGTGGACGACAACCGCGACGCCGCCGACACGCTGGCGATCCTGCTGCGCGGGGCCGGACACCATTGCGAAGCCCTGTACGACGCGGAGTCGGCGCTGGCGGCAGTGCGGGAGCGCCTGCCGGATGCCTGCATCCTCGACATCGGCCTGCCGGCAATGGATGGCTACACGCTGGCCCGCGAGATCCGCGCCGTCGCCGGGCCGCGGCGCGTCGTGCTGTTCGCGCTGAGCGGATATGGCCGCGCCGAGGACAAGGCCCAAGCGGCTGCGGCCGGCTTCGACCGCCATTTCGTCAAGCCAGTGGCGCCGGAAGAGCTGCTCGGCGCGCTGGCCGCCGCGTCGACGGCGATCGCGGCGGGCGACCGTGCGGCGAGCGCCCCGGGTTAGCCGGCTAGCGTGCCTGTCCACGATGGCTTGGCTGTGCGGCCAGCGGCGCCGCTCCAAGGCTACAATGCAGTAATGTTCCGTGCGCCTGCCGCCCTCCTGTCGACCCTGTTCCTGGCCAGCGCCTGTGCCTGCGCGATCGGAGCGCCGCTGCGCGCCGGCGGCTTCATCGTGGCGCCCCTGATCGTCGGCGAAGCGGACAAGCCGCTGCGGGGGGCCTTGCGCGATTTCCTGGAACAGGAAGTCGTGCCGGCCGGCGTGGCCATTCGCTGGATGCCGCCGATGTCGTTGCCGCAAACCGTACAAGCCCTGCGCGACGGAACGCTCGACGTGGTGCTGCTGTCCAGCGGCGAGGGCGCGCGCCAGGCGGGGGCCACGGCGGCGACATGGACTTACCTGCTGACCCGCCCGCAGCTGGCGGTGCGCGGCGATTCGCCCCTGCGCAGCGTTGAATCGCTGGACCAGCTGGCCGGAATGGACATCGGCTGGATCGCCGGGCCGGCGATGTCGCCCGGCCTGCTCAAGTCCGGCGCCCGGTGGCGGCGCACGATTACGCCCGACTGGCAGGTCGAGAACCTGCACCGGCTCCAGGCCGGCGAGATCGACGCGGCCTATTTCGAGAACGAGTACTCGCCGCGCTATCTTGCCCGCGCGGCAGGCATCCCGATCCGCATCGTGCGCCTGCCGATGCCGCCCCGCCCTTTCTACATGCTGTATTCGGCAAAGGCGGACAAGGCGGACATTGCCCGCTTCGACCGCGCGGCGGCGGACGCGTTCGCCGGCCGCCGGTTCCGCGATTTCCTCGATCGCTACACCGTGGCCGCGCGGACCCGGCGGCCGTGAGCATGGGCGCCGTATCGTCCGGCAAAGGCCCGGGCAGGCTTGCGCTCGCATTTGTCCTTGGCCTTGTGCTCGTGCCGGCCGTTGCCTGGGGTTCCCTGGCGCTGTGGTTCCAGTTGCCGGGCATGGCGGCGTATGCCGCCGCGGCCGCATGGCTGCTGCTCTGCACCGCCGTATTGCTGGCGTTGTGGCGCGCGCGCGACTGGCGAAGCATCGCCGCCTGCACCCTGCTGGCCGTTGCGATGGCCGCCTGGTGGCAGTCGATCCGGCCGTCGCACGACCGGCAGTGGGCCGACGACGTCGCCCGCCTGCTGGAGGCGGATGTCGACGGCGACCGGGTCACGCTGCGCAACGTGCGCAATTTCGACTGGCGCACCGAAACGCGCTACACGGCGCGCTGGGAAACCCGGCACTACGACCTCGCCGCGCTGCAGTCGGCCGACCTGGTACTGTCATACTGGATGGGGCCGCACATTGCCCACACGCTGGTGTCGTTCGGCTTTGCCGATGGCCGCAAGCTCGTGTTCTCGGTCGAGATCCGCAAGGAGCGGCAGGAGGCGTTCTCCGCGCTGGGGGGCTTTTTCCGCCAGTTCGAGGAAGTGCTGGTCGCGGCGGACGAGCGCGACATCATCCGCACCCGCAGCAATGTCCGCGGCGAACAGGTCTATCTCTACCGGCTGCAAGCGACGCCTGCGCAATTGCGCGCCGTCTTCCTCGGCTACCTGGAGCACGCGGCCAGGCTGCGCCGGACACCGGCGTTCTACAACACGCTGACCAGCAACTGCACCACCGTGGTGTTCGACCTGGCGCGGCAGATCGCGCCCGGGCTGCCGCTGGACTACCGGCTGCTGGCGTCCGGCCATTTCGCCGAATATGCGTATGACCAGGATGCGCTGGCGCCTGGATACCCCTACGCGGTGCTGCAGGCGCGGGGCCATATCAACGCGCGTGCGCGGCAGGCGGACCTGAATGGCAGCGACTTCTCGCAGGCCATTCGTGCCGGCCTTCCCGGCGTGCCGCAGCAGTGAGTCAGGAACATTTATTTTCTAGAAAGAATCATAAAGTTGTGACATCATGCCCGGCTACTGTTCTGCAAGGCCCGAGCCATGTCACCCGACCCCACGTTCCCGTCTTCCGGCGCGATCTCCAGCGCGAGCCCCGAGATGCGATTCCGCGCGCTGTTCGAGCAGGCACCGGTCAGCATCCAGATCCTGGCGCCGGGCGGGCGCACGCTGCACGTCAACCAGGCGTGGGAAACCCTGTGGCAGATCCATGAAGGCTCGGCGCTCAAGGCCCACGTATTGAGCGCCGCCTACAACGTGCTGGAAGACCCGCAGCTCGTGGCGGGCGGCATCGCCGCCGTGCTGCAGCGCGCGTTCGCCGGCGAATCGGTCACCATCCCGGCCATCCAATACGACGTGGCGGCGCTGGGCGGCGCTGGCCCGGCGCGCTGGGTGACCGCCCGCGCGCATCCGATCAAGGACGGCGACGGCAATATCCTCGAAGTGATGCTGATGCACGAGGATATTACCGAGCGCGTGGAGGCCGAAGGACGCAAGGACGAATTCCTGGCCATGCTGGCCCATGAGCTGCGCAATCCCCTGGCACCGATTTCGGCGGCCGCGGACCTGCTCAGGAGCGGCTTTGCGGGCGCGGAAGCCGTGCGCCGGGCCAGCGACGTGATCGGCCGGCAGGTGCGGCACATGACATCGCTCGTCGACGACCTGCTCGACGTGTCGCGCGTGACCCGCGGCCTGATCCGGCTCGAACGGGTGCCGGTGGACGTGGCGAAGGTCGTCGCCAATGCCGTGGAGCAGGCGCGCCCGCTCATCGTGGCGCGCGACCATGCATTCGCCATCGAAGGCGATGCCGCGGGCGCGTGCATCGCCGGCGACCCGAACCGCCTCGTGCAGGTGGTGGTCAACCTGCTCAACAATGCGGCGAAATACACGCCGCGCGGCGGGCGCATCACGCTGGCGGTCGACCGCGGCGCGACGGCGCTTACCCTCAGCGTGCGCGACAACGGCATCGGCCTGGACAGCCGGCTGCTGCCGCACGTGTTCGACCTCTTCACGCAGGCCGAGCGTTCGCCGGACCGCGCCCAGGGCGGCCTGGGCATCGGTCTCGCGCTGGTGCGCAATATCGTCACGTTGCATGGCGGCCAGGTCACGGCGCACAGCGATGGGCCGGGCATGGGCAGCGAGTTCGTCGTGACGCTGGAGACTGCCGTGCCGGATGAGGATGTGGCGCTGCCGAAAAGCCTTGCCCGGCTTGCGGCCGACCGTTCGCCGGGATGATGAGCCGGCCGCGACCAGCGCAGCGTCCGCAATGGAAGATTTGCTCTACACTTCCCACCACCCTGTGGCCCCCCGGCGCCGGCGCATATTTCGCGGTGCGTGGGCGACGGGGTGCGCGCACGGTCGTGAAGTACCGGTCGCATAGTACATAATCGGCGCGCCGCCAATCCGAATGTTCGGTGCCGTCGACGCCACCGTGCCGGAGGCGCCGGCATGCCGAACCGGCGCGCATCGGCATGCCTTTCGGCCCAACAACTGACATCAATCGCGAATGGAGATCTGGACAACATGAATTTGAGCAAGCTCGGCATTGCCACCACCTTCTCGCTCACCCTGCTCGCGTTCGCCGCCGCCCCGGCGGCCGCGAACGCCGCAACCAGCGCGCTGCCTTTCCAGGTCAAGCCGGTCGGCACATTCAAGAACCCATGGGCCATGGCATTCCTGCCCGACGGCAATGTGCTGGTGACACAAAAGGAGGGGACGATGATCCTGTTCGATCCCGCAACCGGCACCAGGCGGACAGTGTCCGGCACACCCGCCGTCAGCAGCAAGGGCCAGGGCGCGCTCATGGACGTCGTGCCGGCTCCCGATTTTGCGGCCAGCAAGCTGCTCTACTTCAGCTACTCCGAGGCGGGTACGGGTGCCGGCAGCCGGGTCGTGCTGGCCACCGCGACGCTGGATCAGGCGAGCGCCGCCCTCAAGGATACAAAGGCCATTTTCCGCGGCCAGGAAGCTTCGACTGGCGGGCACTATTCGGGCCGTATCGGCTTCTCGCCGGATGGCAAGTATCTCTTCTTCACCAGCGGCGACCGCCAGCTGTTCGATCCGGCGCAGGACCCCAGGTCGACGCTCGGCAAAGTGCTGCGCTTGAACCTCGACGGCACGCCGGCCGCCGGCAACCCGCTCGCGGCCAAGGGCTTCCATGCAGCCGTCTGGTCGTATGGCCACCGCAACCTGCTGGGCATCGCCTTCGACCGGCAGGGGCGCCTGTGGGAAATGGAGATGGGGCCGCGCCATGGCGACGAGATCAACCTGATCAAGCCAAGCCTCAACTATGGCTGGCCGAAGGCATCGAATGGCAGCCACTATGACGGCCGGGACATCCCCGATCACGCGCCTGGCGACGGCTTCGAGGCCCCGAAAGTGTCCTGGAATCCGGCCATTTCACCAGGCGGCCTTGCCTACTACGATGCGGACTTGTTCCCGAAGTGGAAAAATTCCCTCTTCATCACCGGTCTCTCGGGCCAGTCGCTGGACCGCATCGCCCTCGACGGCGAGAACGCGGCCAAGGCGGACCACTGGGACATGGGCGAACGCATCCGCGCCGTGCGCACCGGGCCGGATGGCGCGCTATGGCTGCTGGAAGACGGTTCGCGCGGCAGACTGCTGATGCTGACACCGAAGAAATAGACCAGCAGGTACTGTGTGGCGCCGCCACACCACGATCTGGCAGTTCGGAGAGCCCAAGTACAGCCGGCGCGGCGTTGCCGCATTCCGCCAAGGATGGGGACAAATCCCGGAGATACCGATGTGCCGGGCCATTGGGAAGGAGACCGGTCTGCAGACCGCAATCGCCGGATCGCTACCCAAAGGAACGATTCAGGCAACCTGTTGTGTCGACCGGTTGAATCCAGGACCTGGGCGGACACCAGGCCAGGAATCTTGAAAGGATTGCAGTGAAAAAACGGTCGCTTGCTTGTGGTTTATTTGTTTTTGCCCTGCAGGCAGCAGCAAACGGAATCGACTGTCAAAAGATCGGTGCGCATTTGAACGAGCTGGCCAGCGCGGATCAACAAATCAGGCAAGAGTCGAACTTGCTTGAGCAGAATCCAAAAGCGACCGCCGCCGAAAAAGACACCCTGCAACAGCGCTGGCGCACTATCGATAGCGAAAATTTAAAGCAGTTCAAGGCAATCGTTGCAGAATGCGGCTGGCCGAAAACAAGGAACGATAGTCATAGTGCCTGGTTGCTGGCCCAGCATGCGGACAGCGACATTGCTTTCCAACGCCTCGCGAAAGGGTTGCTGGAAGCTTCGGTCAAGGCCGGCATTGCAGCACCGCGCGATCTTGCCTACCTTGCCGACCGTATCGCCGCCAACGAAGGCCGTCCACAAGAGTATGGGACGCAGTTTTCACAGCCGGATCGTTGTCATTTAGAACTTGAACCAGTCGATAACCGCGAACTGGTCAACCGTCGCCGGTTGGCTATCGGCCTGCAAAGCCTCGAGGAATACGAGGCCGAGGGACGCAGACGGGTTATTCCGCCTGATTGTCCAGGCAAGATGAGTGAAAAGAAGAGCTGATGCCCGCAATGGGGTGGAAGCTGCCGGCTGTGACATTTCGAATCTTCGCGCCTTGCCGACCTGCCATGCTGGCAAACGGCCGGAGCGGCGGTGGATGGGCCGTCCAGCTGTTCACAGAGGGATATCACGACGTTGACCGCAGGGCTGGCAAGTTGCGACAGTAAAGTGAGCAAATCATGAACATTCCTATCGTCAGCAGAGAATGTGAAGTACGGCCACCGGGTGGCATTTCATTTCACACGAGAGTCGGGGTAATGCGTCCTGTGCAGCGAGACGGCAAGTGGTGGGAATGTCGGCTCAGCTTGCCCGGTATTCTCGAGGACGAACGCACTGCATTTGGTGTCGACGAATGGGACGCGCTGCAGATGGGAATGCAGTTGCTGTGGATCGAGCTCGACCATAAGGCGAAGACTGGATGGCACTTCTCCTGGTGGAATGGCGAGAGTTCTGATATCAACCAGTTTCTACCTCAATGGGGGCGCGAGTTGCACCCACAATAGGTTCCCACCATGGACTGCGACCGCGACCAAGGTCAGCTATAAGGCCGCAGCTGCCGGACAACAGACAGCCGCCACCGTGATGGCCCGGGCACTTCGACTTCGACAATGCCGGGCGCAGCAGAAACTCCGTATTGCATCCAGTTGCTCAGGCATTCCGGAACTTTCGTGCGCCCAGAATGATTGCCACCCCCGTGGCCAGCATCAGGATACAGAACAGTGCCAGAAACAGCTCAGCATAGGACGGTACGAAAAACGCGGCCAGAGCAAGCAACGTTGTGGCAACAGCGGCCCTGGAGAGCCACCTCGCGGCCCAGCGGTGCAATTGCCCAGGATCGGTGATCCTGGCATAGTCGATCGTCAATATCTGGGATTTCCCGGCGGACAGGACCAGTTTTGCCACGCCGGCTAATACCAACGCGCCAAGCAAGATTGCGAGATAGCTGTGCTCCATAGGGCTCCATAATGGCTGATAAGCGAAATCATGAGCAGGGTTGCTGCAAGCAAATCGAATGCAGGAATTCGTCCACTTTGCAAACTTGGATACCCCACCAAATACAAATATGCTTGAAACAAGTCGAAGGCAGTGTCAACCGGCCCATTGCAGACGTCAATACCAGCCCGTAGGCGTTGCTGAATCGATTTCCGAGCCAGCTATTGCAGCACGATCTCGGCCACCATTTCTCCAAGCTCATCGATATCAGTTTCCACGAAACCCAGCGACGCATAGAATCCGCGAGCGGTGAGATTGTCCGGCTTGTAGCAAATAGTAATCCGGCGCGCATCCGCGAAGCCTTGGATCTCTGCCAGCAGCAACTCCATTGCGCGGCGGCCTATCCCCTGGTTTTGAACAGGATAGTCCACCATGAGCCTGTAAATTGCGTAGTGTCCCGCCTCGTCATTGCCGGTCACGTCGTACAAGGCAAAGCCTGCCGGGCTGCCATTACAGTAAATCGCGCGCGGCCGCCAGTCTGCATAGTAATGCGCCTGTGCGATCGAATAGGCATTGCTGGCAACGAACCGCGCCTGCTCTGGCGGCAGTTCCATGTCCATCAGAACTTCGAAATTATTGATCGTTACCGATTCCAGTGTGACGTTCATGCACTTCCTCTGGTTGGCCGCCCATCATCGAAACGACAGGCCATCTTTGATGATGGAATGTCCGGTCCGGGCCGAGTATTGCCGTTCAGCTCACGGCAGGCTCCACCGCAAAGCTGACTTTTGGGTGGCGTTATTTGCTGACGATAGCGCAAAGCATGATGAACGCCACCAGTACGACGGCCCCGATCAGTTGGCAAAGCACGATCGAAACGATGTGGGTATCCGGGAAACCGTGGACCTGTTTGCCTGGACACAAATCCTTCAGGCGTTCAGCGCGGAGGCGTCCAAGCGAGAGGATGGCGACCGTACCTCTGCCGATGCCATACAGGATGACTTCCATAAGAAAACTCCACGCAAGTTCAATCATGATTCCCTTATTTCCGGCAGCGCCGTACATACGGTTCAATTCCAGCAGGCTAGCCTACCGTCGCCGGCAGCTTCCGCCCCAAACCGGACGGTCAGATTGACTTCGATAGCCGTGCTTTCGTTTCCCTATCGCAGAGAATAATACTTCCTACCGGCACGGAATCCTTCGGTATCTTGCCTAGGCAAGTCACAACCTTCCATCGCCTTTCAACGGGCACGTCCACATCCAGAATTTTGAAATGCGAAAGGTTAAAGGATGCGTCAACGTCAAATGCCGGACGATCAGGAGGCTGGACAGTTACAACCGCAGAGAAATTGTTGAACGGACCTTGCGGTGACGGCTGAAAAAAGGGCGTGCACACGAGTCCTTGGTTCGTAAGATCGAATACGTCCTCCACCCTCAAAAGTTCGACTCTCATAACTTCTTTATGTTCCCTGAGCATGTCTTTGGCGACGTCTCCGTTGTCCGCTGTTGGCCGGTTTCGGCCGTTCAGTGTACGGCAACTGCCGACCCGAAGCTGTCGTACAAGTGGTAGCAAATGCCTCGGCGCTGTCGTCATATTGTTACGTATCGCCTTTTCGCACGCTCAAAGCTGTCGCGGTCACGCGTGACAAAGAACATGTTCGGCGTTCCAGCTCCCAATATATGGAGCGGGTCTGACTTTCTGATTTGTTCCCAAAATGATTCGGTTTCGATGCCCTCATCGAAAACCGAAAAACCGTATCGATTAACATGGTTTCGCTTCGGGCAATTGAGAGGAGTGGAATCATAGACGTACCATTCATCGAAGCCTGATGCCGGCAACTCTGTCAGCTGCTCAATCTCTCTGCTGATCGCTGTAGTCTCGCGGCGACTCCAGCCCGATTTCAGCTCCTCCTCCGATGGCACGTAGGGACCGCTGTCACATGATGTAATAGCTACCTGCTTTCCAACCACCAGTTCCGGTGCCAACTGAAGTAGATCGGTGAGAGACGGATCCCAAGCCACCGACCACTCAAGCGCCCAGTATCCCCAACGCTCGCCATAAATCATTTTCATTGTCCTTGGAAACGCAGCCGGATATGCCATGCCTCAGTCCTTCAAACTGTACGGCCGCTTTTGGCCGAACTCGGCCGTTCGCTCCAGCATAGCAGTTCGTCGAACCGGAAAAGTCACAGACTGTCACGACAGGCAGCTCCCGCCCCGAAGCAGACATTGGCTAGAGGGAAAAGGCTGGCTTAACTTGCGTACACGGCATGGCTACAGGCCGGTCCTGCTGTACCTTAGGGTTCGACGTCGAGCTGGGAAAGACAGTTCATGTCTTCATCGTAAATCTCGAATCGTGAACGGAATCCAGCAGCCGTGGCCGCCTGGTGCAGATCTTGAACAAAGCGTCGTACCTCCTGACTGCTCCCAGTAACAGCTCCATTGAAAAGAAATTCCCCGTTGGCTGTTCCTCGGCATGCGGCAAAGTCCGCTTTATTCGAGCAAATGATTAAAGTCTCTTCGTCGTCGAACTGCGATTTTTTCAACCAAATTTCGTCATCGGCTAAGGCCATGTGGTTACGTACGATTTCGGCGAGCTCAGCAATTCGGCCGTCACATTCCAAGAGGCTGTAGACGTTGTTGCGTTGAGGAATTGTCATAGCGATGGACGCCTTACGTTATGCTTTGTCCAATAGATTAAAGGACCGCTCCTGGCCGGTTGCCGCCGTCCAGTGCACGACGGCTGTCGCCCAATTGCGGACCTCTACGGAGTGGGAGTTGACATTGCTGTAGCGGACTTCAACGCAATGAAAGTATTAGCAAGTCGGGCGGTTGCGCACGCTGGGTTTTCGGACTGTTCATCCTTGGCTAACTTGCTGCAACTCGATATCAAATTTTCACGAGCAGAATCATTCAGTATTAAAGACGACAAGGCGGGTGATTGTTTGTCAAGAGCCTTGGCGGTTGCTGCAGCCCAGCATTCAAGTTCTTTATCTGCTCCCACAATTGGCGCAGCGAGAGGAATAGATTTGCATTCTTTCAGAACTTCCTTATATTGCGCCCCCTGCAGTAACTTTTTGACGAGTTCCACGTGTGGCAAGGAACGCGCATAGCCAGTTGCAGCCGTGCTTGCAATCGCTACCAATAGGCAAGCTTGCTTCACCTTCAAACTATTCTTCATTCTTTGTTTGCAATCTTTGACCTTTGCCGTTGAGGGACCGCTTTTGGCCGAAAGCGGCCCGCCATGACAGGTTTCCTGCTCGCCTCGAAGGCCTCGGCGAGCTTCGGCTCCCGGAAAACTCATCGCAGTCGATGCCCCCGGCGATATGCGGGCGAGGCGGAATCGAACAATCAGTCCGCCTCCCGGGGCGCAGCAAACGCTTTGCTGTAATAGCCGGAAGGATCGAAGCAACAGACCCGCTTCTTGCCGGCGGCAAGCATCTCGCAGGCACCGGCCACGCGGCTCATGCGGGTTTTCTCCTGCTTGGCCGAAACGATCCAGTGTATCCAGTCGATGCGGGCAATGGTCGTGGTGCTGTCCCAGGCCGCCCTGGCTTCCGGCGAAGCCGCAAGCGCCGCGCGAAATGCCGGCGGCAGTGGCGGTTCCAGTTCATCCGCCAGCGGTTGAACCTCCAGCGTCACCAGATTTCCCGCCTCGACATCCGCACTTTCCAACAGGGCACCGGGAATCTTGAGCCAATGGCCCAGTTGCCCGTCCGGCTCGAGGACTGCCTGGAAGGGGTGCCCGTTGATCGTGCCTGCCATGCTCGTCCTGCCCCGCCGTGGAAACTTGTCGCTTTCCGGCTTCGGCAGGATGACAAAGGCCCAGGCATCCTCCCCCTACAAATCGGCGGGGCGGCACAGCCTGGCGTGGAAGCTGGCGTGGGCGATCGGTTTCATCAGGGCTCCTTTCGGCAAAGGTCTCGTTCCTGGGGTAGCGCGCAGCGCCGGGGCGTGGAGGGATTATCGCAGGAAGGTCCGTCGTTGGCATCGCCCGGCGCCCGACACCCGACACACGGTCCGGCACGAGCCTAGCCGCCGAACAGGTGCTTGCGCGCCTCCTGGCTGATCGCCACGGTGGCCGGGTGGCTCAGGCGGCGCTCGGTGGTGATCGCATAGACCTGGTCCATCACGTCCTGCGCCTCACCGAACTGTTCGACCTCGTATTGCTTGCAGATATAGTCGGCCAGCACGCCGGGGGCAAAGAACAGCCCCGCGCCGGCCCTGCCGAACGCCTTCATCATCGCGCTGTCGTCGAATTCGCCGACGATGCGCGGCCGCAGCCCGTGTTCTTCCAGCCAGCGCAGTACGCGCGGGCGCGTGGCGAAGTCCTCGCCCGGCAGCAGCATCGGCATCTTGTCGAGACACTGCGGGAATGGCCCCTTCAGCCGTGAGCGCAATGCCGGCGCACCGAAGATTTTCAGCGCGCTTTCGCCCAGCAGGTGGGAATAGCCGCGCACGGCGAGGTGCGGCGGCATCGGACGGTCGGCGATGATCAGGTCGAGCCGGTGCACGGCCAGGTCGCCCAGCAGCGTGGCCAGGCGCCCTTCCCGGCACACGAGGCGCACCGGCTCGGCCAGCGACAGTGCGGGCGTCAGCACCTGGCTGGCGACCATTTTCGACACCGAATCGGCGCAGCCCACGAGGAAGCGCGTGGCATGCGCCGATTCGTCGTGCAGGGCCTCGACCAGTTCGTCGCCCGTGCGAAAGATCGTGTCGGCATAGCCCAGCACGCGCGTGCCCGCCTCGGTCAGCTCCAGCGTGCGACCGGCGCGGCGGAACAGCTCCACGCCGAGCGATTCGGCGAATTCCGTCAGCTGGCCGGAAATGGACTGTGGCGTGAGGTGCAGCTGCTCGGCGGCGCGGGCGATCGTGCCAGTGCGCGCCACCATCCAGAAATATCGGAGATGCTTGTAGTTGAGGCTCATGGGTGCTGGATGACGCGCATCGTCCATTGCGTGATCGATTCGCTAATCATCGTTTTTTTCGATGTGTCGTGCAAGTATATTCGATTTGTCCAATGAATCGTGTGCCAGTATCCTTCGTGTATTGATATTCCTTAAGGAGTTGGTCGATATGACTGGACTTGAAAATATAGCCACACCGGGCATGTGGGCCGGCTTCGTGGCATTCGTGCTGGTGATGCTGGCACTCGACCTGTTCGTCTTTGGCGGCAACAAGGCGCACAAGGTGAGCGTGAAGGAAGCGGCCGCATGGTCGGGCGTGTGGGTGACGATGGCGCTGCTGTTCAACGCCGGCCTGTGGTGGCACCTGAAAGGCACCATGGGCGAAGTGGTGGCCGACCAGAAGGCGCTGGAGTTCCTGTCCGGCTACCTGATCGAGAAGGCGCTGTCGGTCGACAACGTGTTCGTGTTCCTGCTGATCTTCGGCGCTTTCCAGGTGCCGCAGCAATACCAGCGCCGCGTGCTGATCTACGGCGTGCTGGGCGCGATTGTGATGCGGGCCGTGATGATCCTGGCCGGTGCCTGGGTAGTCAAGGAGTTCTCGTGGGTGCTGTACCTGTTCGGCGCGTTCCTGCTGTTCACCGGTATCAAGATGCTGATGGCTTCCGAGCAGGAGCCGGACGTGACGCAGAACCCGGTGCTGAAGTTCGCCAAGAAGCACCTGCGCGTGGCGGAAGACGAGCATGGCGAGAAGTTCATGGTGCGCCGTAACGGCCTGCTGTATGTGACGCCGCTGTTCCTCGTGCTGATCCTGATCGAGGTGACCGACCTGATCTTCGCGGTGGATTCGATCCCGGCGATCTTCGCGATCACGACCGATCCGTTCATCGTGTTCACGTCGAACCTGTTCGCGATCCTGGGCTTGCGGGCGCTGTACTTCCTGCTGGCCGACATCGCCGACCGCTTCCACCTGCTCAAGTATGGCCTGGCGCTGGTGCTGGCGTTCATCGGTACCAAGATGCTGATCATGCCGTGGTATCACATGCCGGTGGAAGCTTCGCTGGTGGTGGTGGCCTTCCTGATCGGTGCCAGCGTGGTGGCCAGCCTGCTGCTGCCGCCGAAGAAGACCGATAAATGATGTAGTGACGACGCGGCCCCGATCGGGGCCGCGTGACCGACAAAGGAACTGAAATGCGACCGTATGAAACGAACAGCCCGCAAGCCCGCGCCCGCCTCCTCGCCCTGTCGATGGTGGTCGACGGCCACCTCGACCCGGCCGAACTGCAGGTACTGGAAGACGCTCCCGTACTGAGCAACCTGGGCATCGACTGGACCCTGTTCAGCGAAGTGCTCGATGAACTGTGCAGCGACATGCTGGGCGGCACGGTGCGCCACGGTGCGGTGGAAATCGGCCCGGCACTGCTGGACAGCGTGCTGGCCGAAATCACCGATGCGGGCCTGCAGCGCCAGCTGCTGGTGGCGATGCTCAACATCGTCGAGGCGGACGCGCGGCTGGCCCACGCCGAGCGCCTGCTGGTGGCCCGCGCCGGCGAGCGCTGGATACCGGATGCCCAGGAAGAACCGCTGCCGGCGTGACGACGGCGCCGGCAAAACGTACCGGTGACAGGCACCGCTCAGGTACCACTTAACGGGGAATGTTTCGAGACAACCGGTGCCTGTCACCGGTTTTGCCTGCACCGGTTGTTCCTGCCGGGCGCATGGGATTAGGCGGGACCGGCGGCTTCGATTACCATGTCGGTCTTTGCCATCATGCCGGCGCCTGAACCTTGAAACAGACCGTCCTCCACCCCGCGCGCACCGTGATCCTGGGCTTTGCGCTGGCGATCGCGATCGGCACGCTGCTGCTGATGCTGCCCGCCGCGCGCGCGGCCGGCGTGCCGGCGCCGCCGATGGTGGCGTTCTTCACGTCCGTGTCCGCGATCTGCGTCACGGGTCTCGTACTGGTCGATACCGGCACCTACTGGTCGGTGTTCGGCCAGTCGACGATCATGGTCATGTTCCAGCTGGGCGGCTTCGGCATGATGACGGCCGCCACGCTGCTCGGCCTGATGGTGAACCGTTCGCCGCGGCTGCGCACGCGGCTGGTGACGCAGACCGAAACACGCTCGCTGTGGGTCGGCGATATTTCCAGCGTGGCGAAGCTGGTGCTCGGCGTGACGATCCTGTCGCAGCTCGTCATCGGCACGGTCCTCACGCTGCGGCTGCGCTTCGGCCACGACATGCCCTGGGGCGACGCCACGTGGAGCGGCTTCTTCCATGCCGTGTCGGCCTTCAACAATGCCGGGTTCTCGATCCATACGGACGGCTTCATGCGCTATGCCGGCGATGCGCTGATCCTGCTGCCGGTGATGATCGCCGCGGTGGTCGGCGGCATCGGCTTCCCCATCCTGAACGATTTGCGGGAACGCTGCCGCGATCCGCGCCACTGGTCGCTGCACACCAAGCTGACGCTGGCCGGCACGCTGGTACTGGTCGCCGGCGGCTTTCTCGCCATCCTGCTGTTCGAGTGGAACAATGCGCAGACCTTCGGCCCCATGTCCATTGCGGAAAAGCTGCTGAACGGCCTGTTCATGTCGGCTTCCGCGCGTACCGTGGGCTTCAACACGGTGGACATCGCCGCGCTGACGCGGGAAACCTGGGCGCTGCACTACTTCCTGATGTTCGTCGGCGGCGGCAGCGCCGGCACCGCGGGCGGCGTGAAAGTGGGCACGGTGATGATCCTCGTGCTGCTCGTCGTGGCCGAAGCGAAGGGCCACACGGATACCGAGGCGTTCGGCCGCCGCGTCGGCGCGTCGGCCCAGCGGCAGGCCATCACGGTGCTGGTCGTCGGCAGCGTGATCGTTGCCGTGGGCACCGTCGCGCTGCTGCGCATCTCGCATTTCCCGACCGACCAGGTGATCTTCGAAGTGATCGCCGCGTTCGGCAGCGCCGGCCTGTCGACCGGCATCACGGCCGACCTGCCGCCGTCCGGCCAGTTCGTGCTGGCGCTGCTGATGTTCTTCGGCCGTGTCGGCACCATCACGCTTGCCACGTCGCTGGTGATCGGCGAACGGCGCATGCCTTATCGTTTTCCTGAGGAGCATCCAATTGTGGGGTAGGATTTTTACGGAACAGTTCGCGTTTTCGGCCAGCGACAGCGTCGTCGTCATCGGCCTGGGAAGGTTCGGCGGCGCGGTCGCGCAATCGCTGATGCACCTGGGCCACGATGTGATGGGCGTCGACAGGAAGGAAGAGCTTGTGCAGGTGTGGGGCGACCGCCTCACGCATGCCGTGCAGGCCGATTCGACCAACGAAAACGTGATGCTGCAGCTCGGCGTGGCCGATTTTTCCCACGCGATCGTGGCGATCGGCTCGGACCTCGCCGCCAGCCTGATGACGCTGATGGTGCTCACGGAACTGGGCATCAAGGATATCTGGGTCAAGGCGATGACACCCGAACACGGCCAGATCGCGCAGCGCATCGGCGCGCACCACGTGGTGTATCCGGAAGCGGACATGGGCGAGCGCGTGGCGCACCTGATCACCGGCCGCATGATGGATTTCATCGAGTTCGAGGATGGTTTCGCGATCGCCAAGATCCATGCGCCGGCGGACACCCATCACGTGACCCTGGCCGAGTCGCACGTGCGCACGCGCCACGGCGTGACCGTCGTCGGCGTCAAGCGCGCCAACGAAGATTTCCAGCATGCGCGGCCGGAAACCCGCATCCTGCCGGCGGACCTGCTGATCGTGTCCGGGCCCACGGCAAGGATCGAGCAGTTTGCCGGCGGTGAAAAGGCAAAGAACAGGAAATAAGCGAAGCCGCGCCCGTGCCGCCCGGTTCCCTGCCGGCCCGGCGCATGGACATTCGCCGGCCGGTCCAGCGCCCGGCCACCACCCGGCCACCACCCACTTCGTTCGGTTAGTTGCAGATTTAAGTGAGCGGTATCGAAATGGGGACAGCGTGGGGCCGGTATGGACGGTGCCGATGCCGGCACCGTCGCAAAGGTCAGCGCGGCGGCAGCAGATGCCGGAACGTCGGCTCGATGTTGATGGCGTGCAGATGGCGCACGATATCTTCCAGCGTGGCGTCTTTCAGCAGCAGGCCGTCCGGCACGCCGCCTTCCGCCGCCGCCCGGTGCTGCGCCATCGCGGCAACATGCGGGGCAGGCGCGGATGCGGGCATGGGCTCGGGTTGCATCGCCTGCAGCACGTCCAGCGCATGCCGCAGCTCGTCGTCGTTGATCGACTCCAGTCCCTGCAGGAAGGCGGCCTGCGCGGCGAGCGGCGGCGCCATCTCCAGCGCCGGCTCGTCCGCGAACGAGGCCCCCATGCCGGGGTGGATGAATGCCGCCCACTTGTCCGACACCGCGTTGCGGCACGGCGGCAGCTCGACCGGCGCGCCAATGCCGGCAAGCGGCGCCATGTCGGGGCAATACGTCGCGCGAACGAGGTCGAGCAATGCCTGCGCCCGGGCGACGGGCACCGGCCGCTCGAACGACAGCCACAGGCGGAACCCGGCCGCGCCGGAAACGCTCACCGCGGGCGCCGGCAGCCCCAGTTCGCCCTGCAGCGCGTTGGCCACGGCGCACAGGCGCTCCCATTGCACCGCACCGTCGGCGTCACGCTGCCGTTCGAACGGAATGACGACAGCGCGCACCGCGCCCTCGCGGACGAGATCGAAGGCGTGCGTCGCGCTGCCTTCCAGATGCTCCGCGATGCCTTGCGGCGGGGGCTCTCCGGCTGGCAGGTAAAGGCGAAGCAATTGCGATATCAACTCTTGCATGGTGATTCCAGTGCGCCCGCGGCGTTCATTGTGGTGACGAGGCGGTATTATCGCCGAATGCCGGCTGGCCCGGCAGTGCACTACAATGGCGGCCCGCCAAGCCTCGCTGAGAAATTCGATGAGTACCCCCGACCTGCCCTTCCGCGCCACCACAGCCGAAGCCTGCGCCTGGCTCGAAAAGCAAACCGGCGCGCCATGGACACTGGCGCGCCTGCTCGAGCACGAACTCACGCCCTATGTCTGGCTGGACTACGACCCCGGGTACCCGGAACTGTTCGGCGACGCCAACGGCGGCTATGCGGCGCCGATCTTCTTCCAGGGCGACATCGCCCGGCTCGCGGCGGGCAGCGAGGATGTGCTGATCACGATGACGAAGGACGCCTATAAAATCGTGGCACGGTTGCCGGAGCCGGGCTTTCGCCGGCCGCTCGACCAGTTGCGCTTCCAGAAGAAGGACGTGGAGCGCCTTGCCGGCAAGCTGAAACACGCGGCGGCGGAAGCGGCCCGGCCGGCGCCGGCGGCCAGCGAGTCGCAACAAGGTATCGGCAAGGCCGACGTGCTGGCAGCGTTCGGGCGCCTGGTGCGGCTGGACATGGATAAATCGCTCGACGACGCGATCGGCATCTTCGGCGACGACGGCGCGCGCGTGAAGGCCAGCGCACGAAAATCGAAGCGCAACGCCGTATGGAATCCGGTCACGCTGGCCCTGGGGCTGCACGACGTGTATGGCGTGCCGCTCGGCCCCCTGAAGCGTGCCTTCGCATCGCATGATTTCCTGCACGCCTGGCAGGACGACTGGAACCAGTCCCTCTATTTGCTGGGCAAATGAGCGCCGGGTGACGCGGCGCGCGCCAGCAGCCGGCGCAGCTGCGCGGCCTGGTAGGCGCCGAAGGTATCGCTGAACAGGCAGCGGATCAGCGGATCGTCGGTCACTTCGGCCAGCGCGAGCGCGCTGTCGGTATCGGCATCGAAGACGGCGTCGTTGATGCGCAGGTACATCGACGTCAGCGCTTCGCCCTCCTCCAGCGCGGCCCACAGCCGGGCGGCGGGAATCCCGGTGGTCCAGCCAGGCGCGGTCGCACCGTCGTCGGGCGTGGCCGGGCCGCCGGGTTCCAGCCGGTAGCGGAAGTGCGTGGCGACGCCCGCGTGATCGTAGATCGACAGCTGCCAGATGCGCGGCTCGTCGAAATACGCCGATGCGGGTTCCACCTCACCGTACTTGCCCGGCAGCCCTGCGCGGCAGAAGTCGACCACGCGCGCATGCTGCGCCGCCGTCAGCGGCGCGAACTGCCGCGCGATCTCGCTGGTATGCGGCGGCGCGGCATTGCCTTCATACGCGTAATCCACGTTTCGTTCGCCGGCCGGCAGTACCCAGTCGAGCGGCGGTGCCGGCTGCAGCGATACGGCATCCAGCGCCACCGATACCGAGGGATCGAGCCGCACCACCGTGGTGGCGGGCAGCGCCGCCGTGACTTCCCGCGCAAACTGTGCATACGAGATCGGGAAGAAGGCGCGGTTGTACCACGACCATGCCTCCTGCACGAACTGGCAGGAGCTGGGCACGACATAGCGCGGCGCCAGCGCGCGCAGCTGGGGTATCCATTCTTCCGGCAGTGACGGCGGCGCGGCGGCGAAGCGCGATGGCGCCAGCACCTCGAGCTCGCGCATCGTCTGGAACGGCCACAGCACCATGTCCCACGGCCCTTGCGCCACCAGCGGCGCCAGCGTGGTGTCGTCGATCCACGAATCGACGACATTGAGCACGTTCAGCCCCGCCGCCTTCACCTGGAACATGGAATCCACGTCCGCGTCCATCGCTTCGCGGGGTACCACCTGGAACGTGCCGACGTCGACCGGTACATCCAGGCACAACGGTGTCACGCTGGTAAACCCCAGCTGGCGCACCATGACGAACAGCTCGTCGAACAGGCAGTAGATGTACAGCGGCGTGGCGCGGTCCAGCAGGTCGAGGCTGTCGAGCGAGCAGTGGTCGTCGTGAAAATGCGAGATGAACACGGCGTCGAACCGCTGGCGGCGAATGCCTTCGACATCGAACCGCACCTCGGGAAAGGCATGGCAGTTGCGACTAAAGGGGTTTTCAAAGATGGGATCGAAGGCAATGCGCGCGCCGCCGCATTCGAACACGTAGCCGGCGTGGAGGATGCGGGAAATGGTCAGGGTCGGGTGGTTCATGGTCCGCCATTCTACGCCGTGCGCCGGTGCAACCGGGGTGGGAGCCAACCGCAACTGCATTGCATCGATTCAAACCGTGTATAGATCAAGATACTATTTGATTTGTTCGTGAATTTATCACGACCTATGATCGTCTCCACATAGAAAACAGCCCAACGGAGACAATCTTGAAGAACACGGCAGTACTGATGCTTGCCCTCGGCGGCGCAACCGCCCAAGCCCAGAGCACGGTCTCGATCTACGGTATCGTCGACGCGGCCGTCGTCGGCGAACGCGGCGGCAGTGCCGGCAACGTGACCAAGGTGACGAGCGGTGCGGCATCCGCGTCCCGCATCGGCTTTCGTGGCACGGAAGACCTGGGCAACGGCCTCTCCGCGTACTTCGTCCTCGAAGCCGGCTCGAAGATCGATACCGGTGCCATCGATGCCGCCGGCTCGCTGTTCAACCGGCAGGCGCTCGTGGGCCTGAAGGGCCAGTTCGGCGCGGTGGCCGTGGGTCGCCAGTACACGCCATGGCACACGACGCTGGCGCAGGTGGTGGACCCGTTCGGCACCGGCTACGCGGGCTCGTCGAAAAACCTGTTCCCGGATTCCGGCGCCAATATCCGCACCAGCAATACGATCACCTATGCAGCGCCGCGCACCAACGGCTTTGACCTGGAACTGGCTTATAGTGCCGGCGAACAAAGCGATTCGTCGGCGGGGCGCCAGTTCGGCGGCGCCATCGGCTATGCGCAAGGGCCGCTCGTCGTGCGGCTGGCCTACAACAACAAGAATTCCGACGTGCCCGCCACTGCCACGGCGGCGGCCATCGACCGCAGCCTGGGGCGCAACATCCTGCTGGGCGCCAGCTACAACTTCGGCCCCGTGAAAGTTCATGCCGGCTATGGCGTGGACAAGGGCGACAACAGCGCACCGCTCGGCAACGCCACCAACCCATACGGTGGCGTGACGGCCACGGCCTCGATCGACGGCCGCTCCGCCCTGCTCGGCTTCACCGCCCCGGTCGGCGCCGGCACGCTGATGTTCTCCGCCATGCACAAGGACGACCGTACGGCCTTCAACCAGGATGCCCGCTCCTGGGGCATCGGCTACCTGCACGCCCTGACGAAACGCACCGGGCTGTATGCCGCGTACGCGCATATCGACAACCGCAATGGCGCCGGCTACACGGTGGCCAACAACACCGAGCCAGGCTCCGGCAACACCGGCTGGAACCTGGGCATCCGCCACACCTTTTGAAACCGGGGACAGACCCTGGTTTTCAGGAAATTTCCTCGAAGACGGCGGCCCGGCGTTCCGGTCCGTTCCGATTCCTTTACCGAACATTCACCACAGGGATAACAACATGACCAACTACGTTTCCGGCGCCCCCACCGTTACCGACATGCGTGTCGTGCCCGTCGCGGGCCAGGACAGCATGCTGCTCAACCTCTCCGGTGCGCACGGCGCCTGGTTCACCCGCAACATTGTGATCCTGACCGACAGCGCCGGCAACACGGGCCTGGGCGAAGTGCCGGGCGGCGAGAAGATCCGGCAGACGCTGGAAGACGCGCGCTCCCTCGTGATCGGCAAGAGCCTGGGCGAATACAACAACATCCTCAACGCGATGCGCAGCACGTTCGCCGAACGCGACGCCGGTGGCCGCGGCCAGCAGACCTTCGACCTGCGCATCACGATCCACGCCGTGACGGCGATGGAATCGGCGCTGCTCGATTTGCTGGGCCAGTTCATGAACGTGCCCGTGGCTGATCTGCTGGGCGAGGGCCGGCAGCGCGACAAGGTGGAGATGCTCGGCTACCTGTTTTATGTCGGCGACCGCAGGAAAACCAATCTGGACTACCGCGCCGAACCGGATGCCGGCGACGC
>NZ_JBUXKP010000021.1:0-66805 GCF_055502675.1 Pseudoduganella sp. jia 12 | reverse complement strand
CGACTGGACGGCCAGTTCGCGGATACGCTGCAGGATGTCGCCCGACGAGGACAGTGCGCCTTCAGCGGTTTGCGCCATCGACACGCCGTCGTTGGCGTTGCGGGTCGCTTGCGTCATGCCGCGGATCTGGGAGTTCATGCGGTCGGAGATTGCCAGGCCGGCGGCGTCGTCCTTTGCGCTGTTGATGCGCAGGCCCGAGGACAGGCGTTGCAGCGAAGTCGACAGGGCGCCTTGGGAGCCCGACAGGTTACGTTGCGAATTCAGGGAAGCGATGTTGGTGTTGATGACCGATGCCATGGTGACTCTCCAGACGGTACTGCTGTTGGGCGATTTGCTCGGTAACTTTGGCCCGTCACGCTGTTCTTGTGACGATCAAGCCGCTGTTGTTTCAGGTAACGGTAGCCGTGCGGAAACCTTTAGGGTTTTTTCGTGGGAAATCGAATTTTTTTGAAGAAATACGTGACGATGCTTACTGTTGAGCAGAAATTGGCGGACATCGCCAGCTCGCTCCCTTTTTGCCCAGCGAATGCTTGCGCCAGCGATGATCAAAAAAATCCCCGGCTGGTTGCCCAGCCGGGGATTTGGATGTTTTGCAAGTCGTGCTGATTAACGCAGCAGGCTCATCACGCCGTTCGGCAGCTGGTTTGCCTGGGCCAGCATCGCGGTGCCGGCCTGTTGCAGGATCTGGCCGCGGGTCATGCTCGCGGTTTCCGCTGCGAAGTCGGTGTCGACGATACGGCTCTTCGACGCCGACAGGTTCTCCGTCGTGGTCGACAGGTTCGAGATCGCCGAGGCGAAGCGCGATTGCAGTGCACCGTAGGCGGCGCGCTGGGTATTCACCGTTGCCAGGGCCGCATCGGCGATCTTGATTGCTGCCTGGGCACCCTTGAAGTCCGAGATGTCCAGCGAAGCGACCGATTTCAGCGTCGACGACGTGCTGACGGTACCGGCGCCCGACAGGCCGCTGCTGTCGTCGACCTTGAAGCCGCCTTCCGAGTCGTACTTGATCTGGCCGTTGGCGATCGTGGTCGCGGCGGCTGCCTTCATGTCGTTGCCGCCCGAGTTCAGGGCGCCGTCGGCCTTGTACGTGCTTGCCGTGAGGCTGGTGTTGTCCGTGGCACGGGTGTTCTTCAGGTCGATGTTCGCGCCGCTTGCATGCGTCAGCTTCATGCCCTTGTTGGTGGCATCGTATTCGGCGGTGACACCGGTCTTTGCCGACTGGGCATTGATGGCGTTGATGCCGGCGGCGTAGTCGGCCGCGGTGTCGCCCGTGCCGGAAACGCTGAAGTTGATCTTCACCGCATCGGTGTTGTCGCCTTTCAGTTCGAACGAGTAATCCTGTGCGCCCATCTTGAGCATCATGTCGGTGCTGGCCGAAGCGGTCACGCCGGTGCTGGCGGTCTGTGCATTGACCTTGGCCGCGATCGACTTGGCGGTATCGGCACTGGTGGTGGCGATCGCCGTGCCGCTGCCGCGCACGCCGGACACCGTCACCGAACCGGCGGTAACGCTGGTCGACGAAGCAGCTTGCACGTTGTCTTTTGCCACGTTGTTGTTGCCGTACGTGCTGGTCAGGAAGTTCGTGCCCGAAGCCGAGATCAGCTGGTTGGCATCGGCGCCCACCTGGAAGTGCGCGGTGCCCATGGAACCGTCGAGCAGCGTCTGGCCGTTGAACGAGGTGGTCTGTGCAATACGGTTCAGTTCCGAGCCCAGCTGCGTGACTTCGGTCTGCAGCGCGGCACGGTCCGATGCCGAGTTCGATGCGTTCGACGACTGGACGGCCAGTTCGCGGATACGCTGCAGGATGTCGCCCGACGAGGACAGTGCGCCTTCAGCGGTTTGCGCCATCGACACGCCGTCGTTGGCGTTGCGGGTCGCTTGCGTCATGCCGCGGATCTGGGAGTTCATGCGGTCGGAGATTGCCAGGCCGGCGGCGTCGTCCTTTGCGCTGTTGATGCGCAGGCCCGAGGACAGGCGTTGCAGCGAAGTCGACAGGGCGCCTTGGGAGCCCGACAGGTTACGTTGCGAATTCAGGGAAGCGATGTTGGTGTTGATGACCGATGCCATGGTGACTCTCCAGACGGTACTGCTGTTGGGCGATTTGCTCGGTAACTTTGGCCCGTCACGCTGTTCTTGTGACGATCAAGCCGCTGTTGTTTCAGGTAACGGTAGCCGTGCGGAAACCTTTAGGGTTTTTCGTGGGAAATCGAATTTTTTTGAAGAAATACCGGCCCAATGCTTACTGTTGAGCTCAAATTGCCGGATTTTGCTGAAGTAATAGCAAGAACGCGAAAAGCCCGGTCACGCCGGGCGCATCATGATGAGAAGCAGATCGTTATTCGGCGACGACGACGCGGTTCTTGCCGGTTTTCTTGGCCGTGTACATCGCAGCATCGGCACGCTTGACGAGCGCTTCCTGCTCCTCGCCTTGTCGGCGCAGTGCGACACCGGCAGAGAAGGTAATCAGCAGTTTTTCGTTCTCATGCAGGAAGAAATGGCGGGTCAGTTCGCGTTGCAGCCGGGTCATCGTGGCCACGGCCGCGTCGACCGGCGTTTCTGGCAGCAGGATCAGGAATTCCTCGCCGCCGAAGCGGGCAATCACGTCCATGGAACGCAACGTGTCCTTGACGACCTTGACGAGGTGCTTCAGCGCGCTGTCGCCGGCAATGTGGCCGTAGGTATCGTTGAGCTTCTTGAAATCGTCCAGGTCGAGCACGGCAATGCACAGCGGCGTGCTGCGGCGGTCGGCACGTGCCGTTTCCCGCTCGAACACGTCATCCAGGCCGCGGCGGTTCAGGCTGCCCGTCAGCTGGTCTTCACGCACCAGTTCGCTCATGTGCTGCAACTGCATTTCCAGCGCCTTGATGCGCTCTTCCGCTTCCTGCACTTCCTGGCGCGCGGTGACCATGCTGTCGCGCACCTGCAGCGCCTCGTTCTGCACCACGCGGGTTTCATGCAGCACTTCATCGAGGATATGGTTCAGCTCGGTAATATCGTTCGCGTGGCTGATCTTTTCATTGTAGGCGCCGATCTTCTGGTGGAAGTCGCCCGTCGAGGCGGCCACCTGGCCCAGGCGGTCGATGAACGTCATCACCATGTTCTTCACGGTGGCTTTCACGTCCGCCACGCTGTGCTTGAGCTGGCTTTGCTTGAAGATCACGTCCTTCAGGCTGCGCGTGGCCGCTTCGAGCGCGCGGGCATCCAGCGGGCCGGCGATCAGCGCCTGCACGGTATCGACCTGGCCGCGCAGCCAGGAATCGTCGTCCAGCAATTCGCTGACGTTCTCCAGCAGCAGGCGGAACAGCCGCAGCAGCAATTCCTGCTGCTCGGCCGTGTCGCCATGCTTCAGTTCGATCTGGTAGCACAGCTGTTTCAGCCTCACTGCGATTTCCGACAGGTCGGCCTCGGTATGCGCTTCCTTCGTGGCCGCGCCCAGCGACTCGGCCTCCGCCGCCATGGCCGGGGCGGCGCTCAGCAGCGAGGCAACCGCGAGCGTCAATGTGCGGCTGAGCAGGTCACGCAGCAGGCGCGTCTGTTCTCCCTCGGCCATGGGCGCCAGTTCGATGCCGCCTTTCTTCACGGGGCGGTCGGCCAGTTGCGACAGGGCCTTCGCATACGCATCCCAGTCGCGCGCCTTGACCGCGTGGTTGAACCGGCGGCCGAACTCGGCCAGTTCGCCGGGCTGCTCGCGCAGGCGCGCGGCGAAACGGTTCAGCACATTTTCAGGGCCGGGGTCGGCGGGAACGGCCACCACGGGCGGCGGCGCGGGAATGCCGGCGATTTCGTTGTAGATGTCGCGGTACGCGTCCGGGGTCGGCGCAATGCGGCGCACCGCCAGGCGGCGAAAGGCCTCGCGCGCGATTTCAGCAGGGTTCTGGTCCGCGGAACTGGGTGGTTTGCTCGACATCTGGCTTGCAGCCTTTACAAAGTATTACCGATAGCTTGCATCTTAGAACAATTGCGCATTGTTCGAAGCACGAAGCAGCGGTGCTTATTAGCTTTACTTTCGGAACCAGAAGTTGCTGGATATAAGCTTTGCTCGCGTTTAGTCGATGAGCCCATTTCGGATCGCGTAATGCGTCAGCTCCGCGCTGTTCTTCAATTTCATCTTGACCAGCAGGCGCGCGCGGTATTCGCTGACGGTCTTCACCGACAGCGACAGCTCCTTGGCGATGGCCCCCACTGTCATGCCCGAGGCGATCAGTGTCAGGGTCTGGTATTCGCGGTCGGACAGCGTTTCATGCGGTGCCGCTTCATGGTCTTCGCCGACGTGGTTGGCCAGTTCCTGGGCGAGGGCGGGACTGATGTATTTCATGCCGCCCGCCACCTGCCGGATCGCGTTGACGAGTTCCTTCGGCGCGCTCTGCTTCGTGAGATAGCCGGCCGCGCCGGCCTTCAGGGAGCGGATGGCGTACTGGTCCTCGCGGTGCATCGACAGCATCAGCACGGCCAGGTCCGGCTTTTCCTTCTTGATCTGTTTCAGCACTTCGATGCCGCTGCGGTCGGGCATCGAGATATCGAGCAGCACGACGTGGCAACCCGACTTGCGGAACAGGCGCAGCGCGTCGCTGCCGTTTTCCGCCTCGCCGGACACCACGATATCGCGGGTGTCGGCCAGGATCTGCTTCAGGCCTTCGCGCACGATCGCGTGATCGTCGGCGATGAAGACCTTGATGGCTGCCTTGTCGCTCATATACATCTCATTATGTTATTGCAGCCCGAATTGTAGCCGCTTCCGGCCCATCGCCCGGGCCGGCACGCCGGATCCGGATCGCGACGACCGTGCCGCCGCCGGGCGCGTGCGACAGGTTCAGCGTGCCGCCCAGCGCCCGCGCGCGTTCGGCCATGCCGCGCAGGCCGAAAGAGCCCGGCTTGGCGCGGTCGGTGGAGCGGATGCCGCGGCCGTTGTCGGTGATCTTCACGCCCACATGCGTGCGCGTGCCGTGCAGGCGCACCGCCACGCTGGAAGCGTGCGCGTGCTTGGCGATATTGGTCAGCGCCTCCTGCACGATGCGGAACAGCGCGGTGGCCTGGTCCGGATCGAGTTCCACATCCTTTTCGTTGGAGTGGAACGTGCAGGCCAGGCCCGCCTGCGCGGCGAATTCCTTCACCTGCCACTCGAGCGCGGCGACGAGGCCGAAATCGAGGATCGACGGCCGCAGGTCGAGCGTGATGCGGTGCACGGCGTCGATGGTTCGGTCGGCCAGCTCGTCGACATAGGCCGCCTTCCGGGCCAGCACGTCGTCGCCTTCGGGCAGGCGCGCCGCCAGCATGGCCAGCGCCATCTTGATCGCCGTGAGGTTGCCGCCCAGGTCGTCGTGGATCTCGCGCGCCATGCGCGTGCGTTCCTGTTCCTTGACCTTCTCGATGTGGGCGGTCAGCTCCGCCAGCCGCGCACGGCTGGCCCGCACCTCCAGCTGCTCCAGCTTGCTCTCGGTGATGTTGGTCATGATGCCTTCCCACTGCACTGCGCCGTCCGGCAGCACGTGCGGTGTGGCGCGCAGATTGATCCATTTGACATCCTTCCACGCTTCGATCCAGATGCGGCCTTCCCAGTTCCAGCTCCACAGCGTGGTGGCGGAGGAGGTCATCGAATCGAGGTACGACTGCCGGTCTTCCGGCAGCACCAGCCGCGCGAACTGTTCCGGCTGCGCGGCCAGGTCGGCCGCCGGCAGGCCAAGCAGCGCCTGGCAGCCTTCGCTGAGGTAGGGGAAGGACACGCGGCCATCCTGATCGCGACGGAACTGGTATACCAGGCCGGGCGTGTGCGACACGACGGCGTCGAAGCGCGATTGCACCTGCTGCAGCACGTCGGCCGCCGCTTCGTCTTCGGCGATCGCCAGCACGCAGTCCCTGCCGTCGTGCAGTACCCGCACCAGCCGCAGCGCCACGCGGTAGCCGGTACCGTCTGGCCGCGCCAGCGTGGTGCCGACCGCCGCGCCGCTGGCCAGTGCCGCGTCGAACTGTTCACGGGGCAGGGCAGGCGCGATGGTGGCCAATTCCGCGCCAGCGCTCCTGCCCGTTTGCCGGCTCGCCGCCGGGTTCGCGTCGAGAAGGCGCAGGGTGTGGGGATCGATCAGGAAGAGCTGGGAACGCGTGGCATGCCAGACAGCGTCGTGGCAGGAATGGACAATGCTCATAAATGTGTACAATCGTTCCGTATTGGCAGGATGATACGTGAAACACCACTTCTCATGAACAAAGCTTTTGTTAAAGAAACCGAGCAGGACGATGACGACGACGTCCAGCTGGCACCGCCGATCCCTCCGGGCGCGAAGAACTACATCACGCCGAGCGGCTACCGGCGCATCAAGGACGAGCTGCTGCAGCTGATCGACGTGGACCGGCCGGAAGTGGTGCGCGTGGTGCACTGGGCCGCCTCGAACGGCGACCGCTCGGAAAACGGCGACTACATCTACGGCAAGCGCCGGCTGCGCGAAATCGACCGCCGCATCCGCTTCCTGACGAAACGGCTCGACGTGGCCGAAGTGGTGGACCCGAGCGTGCACCATGGCAGCGACCAGATCTTCTTCGGCGCCACCGTCACCTACAGCAACCAGGATGGCGTGGAAAACACGATCACCATCGTCGGCATCGACGAGTTCGACCCGCTGAAGGGCAAGGTCAGCTGGATCTCTCCCATCGCCCGCACGATCACCAAGGCGCGCGAAGGCGATACCGTCACGCTGCATACGCCGACCGGGGTGGAGGAACTGGAGATACTCGAGGTCAGTTATCCGGCGGCGGACGATTGAAAAGTTGCTCGAAAAATGGGGACGTACCCCATTTTTCGAGCAACTTTTGTAGCGGACGCCAAGGTTGATGACACGCAGTCCACTACCTGAGAGTAGGTGCCAAGATGCAGGTTTCTCGTTTCAGGAGCCTGCAAATGCCACGACATGCCCGACTCGTTCTTGAGGGAGTCCCTCTTCACATCGTCCAGCGTGGGCATAACCGCCAGGTATGCTTTCGAAGAGATGCCGATTATGTTCAGTACATCAGCTGGCTGAAGGAATATGCCAAAGGAGCCGGTTGCGCTATCCATGCTTATGTACTCATGAGTAATCATGTGCATCTGCTAGCCAGCTTTTCGGATGTGGACGGCCCGGCATTGCTAATGAAAGGGCTCGGCCAACGTTATGCCCAGTACTTCAATTGGTGGTATGAGCAGACAGGCGCCGTCTGGGAGGGGAGATATTATTCTTCGCTTGTCGCACAGGATGCCTATCTCATTACCTGCTACCAGTACGTTGAGCTGAATCCGGTGCGAGCTGAAATGGTGTTAGCACCGCAAGACTACAGATGGTCGAGTTACCGGGGCAATGCAGGTTTGCATGAAGACGCGTTGCTAACGCCCCATGTGCTATATGGCAGCCTTGGGTCAAGCTTGGAGGAGCGTCAGCGGAAGTATCGCGATTTATCCATGGAAGCGATCGACGTCGCCACACTGGAAAAGATTAGAGAGGCGATCCGTTCGAACCGCGCTATTGGCTGCACTCCCGGCGTAAGAGGGCGGCCACGCAAGTCAGAGCGATAAATGTTGCTTGAAAAATGGGGTACGTCCCCATTTTTCAAGCAACAAATGCTTATCCCCGCTCGCGGGATACCCGGTTCACGCCAGTCACCTTGCGCACGTTGCGCAGCAGGCCGGCGAGGTGCACGCGGTCCTTTACCTGGATGGTGAAGCGCAGCTGGTGCAGCACGTGGTCGTTGTCCTCGTCCATGCCGACGAAGGTGATGTTGCCGTCGGATTCGCCGATCTCGGCGGCCACGCGGGCGAGGATGCCTTTTTCGTTGTTGATCAGCAGGCGGATGCGGCTGTCGAAGCGGCGGTTCAGTTCCGTGCCCCATTTCACCGCGATCCAGCGGTCCGGTTCCTTCTGGCGCTGGCGCCGCGCCACGCTGCAGTCGGACGTGTGCACCTGCAGGCCCTGGTCGCGCCGCAACTGGCCGATGATCTGGTCGCCCGGGATCGGCAGGCAGCAGGGGGCCAGCTGCACGGACACGCCTTCGCTGCCGTAGATCGTCACAGGATCCAGGTCGGCTGCCGAATTGTGGTCGATCGGCATCGAGGCCGATTCGCCGCCCAGCAGGCCGAAGACGTGCCGCGCGACGAGGGCCGCCATGCGCTTGCCGATGCCGATGTCGGCATGCAGCTCGTCCATCGATTTCGCCGACGATTCGTTCAGCAGCCGTTCCACCAGCGCTTCGGGCAGGTCCGGCGAGATGCTGATCGCGGCAAGCGCCTGCTGCAGCAGTTGCCGCCCCAGCCCGATCGATTCGGGCAGGTTGATCGTGCGCAGGTGGTGCCGGATCGCCGAGCGCGCCTTGCCCGTGCGCACGAACGACAGCCAGCTCGGGCTCGGCCGCGAATCGGGGTCGGTCACCACTTCGACGATGTCGCCGTTGCGCAGCTCGGTGCGCAGCGGGGCGGGTTCGCCGTTGATCGTCACGGAAACGGTATGGTCGCCGATGCCCGTGTGGATCGCGTAGGCGAAATCGATCGGCGTGGCGCCGCGCGGCATCGCGATGATCTTCGATTTCGGCGTGAACACATACACGGAATCGGGGAACAGGTCGACCTTCACGTGTTCGAGGAACTCGGCCGAGTCGCCCGTCTGCTGTTGGATGTCGAGCAGGGACTGCAGCCACGCGTGGGTGCGCTGCTGCATGTCCGTCATGTTGGCGTCGCTGTTCTTGTACAGCCAGTGCGCCGCCACGCCCGATTCGGCCGTGCGGTGCATTTCCTGCGTGCGGATCTGAAATTCCACCGGCGTGCCGTACGGGCCGATCAGCGTGGTATGCAGCGACTGGTAGCCGTTCAGCTTGCGGATCGCGATGTAATCCTTGAACTTGCCCGGCATCGGCTTGTACAGCGAATGCAGCGTGCCCAGCGCCACGTAGCAGTTCGGGAAGCTGTCGACAACGACACGGAAGCCATACACATCGAGCACCTGCGAGAACGTGAGGTGCTTCGAGCGCATCTTCTTGTAGATGCCGTACAGCGTTTTTTCGCGGCCATACACTTCGGCGTGGATGCCGGCCATGCCCAGTGTGTTCTTCACCGAATCGAGGATCTTGCCGACCACTTCGCGCCGGTTGCCGCGAGCCGCCTTCACGGCCTTGGCCAGCACCGTGTAGCGCAGCGGGTGCAGGTGCGAGAACGACAGGTCCTGCAGTTCGCGGTAGATGTTGTTCAGGCCGAGGCGGTGCGCGATCGGCACGTAGACCTCCATCGTTTCCTTCGCGATGCGCTGCTTCTTCGCCGGCGCCATCACGTCCAGCGTGCGCATGTTGTGCAGCCGGTCGGCAAGCTTGATCAGGATGACGCGCACGTCGGACGCCATCGCCAGCAGCATCTTGCGGAAGTTTTCCGCCTGCGCTTCGATCTGGCTCTGGAACTCGATCTTTTCCAGTTTCGACAGGCCGTCGACGAGTTGCGCGACCGGCGAGCCGAAGCGCTCGATCAGCTCTTCCTTCTTGACGTCCTGGTCTTCCATCACGTCGTGCAGCAGCGCGGCCATCAGCGCCTGGGCATCGAGCTTCCAGTCGGCGCAGATCTCGGCCACCGCGATCGGGTGCGAAATATAGGGCTCGCCCGACTTGCGCACCTGGCCCAGGTGCATCTCGTCCGAGAACCGGTAGGCTTCCTTGACCTTTTTCAGGTCGGCCTCGGTCATGTACTCGGCGAGTTTTTCGGTAAGGTGGCTGATGGTGGCAACACCCGCTGGCGTCATCGGCGCGGCGAGGGGAGACGTGGAAATGGCGGGAGGCTGGCCGGCATCGCCATCCGGCCGGACAGCCGAACGGCGGCCCCGGGAAACGGGGCGCTCAGTAATGCCGGATTCAGGGGAATTCAGGTTCATGGTGTTCGCAGTGTAATTCAACTGGAGAACCTGTGGCGGTGCGGAGGAACCGGAGTTCCAAAATTACATCGGAACCTTTTTCAGCATTTCCAGACCGACCTTGCCGGCGGCGATCTCGCGCAGCGCGAGCACGGTCGGCTTGTCCTTGGCTTCCACCTTCGGGGTATGGCCCTGCAGCAGCTGGCGGGCACGATAGGTGGCGGCCAGCGTCAGCTGGAAGCGGTTCGGCACATTTTGCAGGCAATCTTCGATCGTAATACGGGCCATGGTAACTCCTGGGCAAATTCTGTGAATTGAAAACGAGGGGATGAGTCGGTTTTGGTGCTTAATTATGCTGATCGGCGTGGATACCCAACTGGGCAAACAGCGATGCATTGCGCGCCGCCTGTTGCGCAAACCGGCAACGGGCCGACCGGACGATCGCGCTCAGCTGTTGTAAGGCGACCGGAAACTCTTCATTGATAATAACATACTCGAACTCGGGCGCGTGGGCGATTTCGCCGCCGGCCGCCAGCAGGCGCCGGGTGATCACATGCGGTTCGTCCTGACCACGCTTGTGCAGCCGTTCTTCCAGTGCCGCGATCGATGGCGGCAGGATGAAAATGCCGGCCGCCTGCGGGAACTGCTTCTTCACCTGGCGGGCACCCTGCCAGTCGATTTCCAGCAGGATGTCGGTGCCGGCCTTCATCTGCTCTTCGACGAACAGGCGCGACGTGCCATAGTAATTGCCGTGCACTTCGGCCCACTCGAGGAACTCGCCGGCATCGGCGCGGGCAACGAAATCCTCGGCCGTCGTGAAGAAATACTCGCGGCCATGTTCCTCGCCCGGGCGTGGCGCGCGCGTGGTGGTGGAGATCGACAGCTTGATCGCCGGTTCCTGGGCCAGCAGGGCGTTGACCAGGGTGGACTTGCCGGCGCCGGAAGGCGCTGCAACCATGAACAGGCTGCCCGAGAAGTGTTGATTCATTTTCAATTCCGATTCGCGGGCGGTGGCCCAAAGGCGTATTTTACCAAGAGCAACCGCGCGCGGCACTACCTTGCTAGCCGCGTGACCGCGGCGATCACTCCAGGTTCTGCACCTGTTCGCGCATCTGCTCGATCAGCAGCTTCAGCTCCATCGACGCATCGGCCAGCTCCTTGACGGAAGCTTTCGCGCCCAGCGTGTTCGCTTCCCGGTTCAGCTCCTGCATCATGAAATCGAGACGCTTGCCCACCTGGCCGCCTTTTTTGAGGATATGGCGCGTTTCCGACAGGTGCGCCGACAGCCGCCCCAGTTCCTCGGCCACATCGATGCGGATGCCATACAGGATCACTTCCTGGCGGATGCGTTCCATCGCATCCTGGCGCGACAGTGCCGCGTTCGACCCCTGCGACGCCAGGCCCAGCGCTTCCTGCATGCGCTCGATGGCCTTTTGCTGGAATGCCGCCACCACTTGCGGGATCAGCGGCGTGATGCGCTTGACGATGGCTTCCATCGCCTCGATGCGCGAAATCAGCATCGCTTCGAGCGCGGCGCCTTCGCGCTGCCGGCTGTTCACGAACGCCTCGACCGTTTTCGCCATCAGCGAGGCCACGTCGGCCTGCAGCGTTTCCTGGCCGATCTGCGCTTCTTCGACGACACCGGGCCAGCGCAGCAGTTCGGCCACCGACATGGCGTGCGCACTGCTGAAATGCGTGTTGACCTCGGCCTGCAGACGGGCCAGTTCATTCAGGAGGGGAATATTCAGCGCCTGGGTACCGGCGCCAGCGGCCTTGCGGCCGAAACTCAACCTGATTTCCACCTTGCCGCGCGTGATGGCGGCCATGATCGCGGCGCGCAGATCGGGTTCGAGGGCGCGCAGGTCGTCGTTGATGCGGAATTGAAGGTCGAGAAAACGGGAATTGACACTCTTGATTTCAATGGTCAGAGTTCCCGCCGCGCTTTCGCTGGTGGCAACCGCGTAGCCCGTCATGCTGGAAATGCTCAATGGATATCCCCGATTTGGTCTTTACAAATGCCTGGTTTTGTCCACACAATCCGGTCTCAGTGGCGTTAGTTGATGCGAGGAAATGCATGGCTGCACAAAACAACGTCCCGTTGCCGGATGGGCTGGAGTTGGCTGGATACCGCATTGTAAAGAAAATTGCGTCCGGCGGGTTCAGTATCGTCTACCTTGCCTATGACAGCGAAGGCAATGCGGTTGCCATCAAGGAGTACTTGCCAAGCGCATTGGCATTGCGTCAAGAGGGAGAACTGGCGCCGGTTGTTTCGGCGGCGAATTTGCCGGTATTCCGCCTCGGCCTGAAATGCTTTTTCGAGGAAGGCCGCGCGCTGGCGAAAATAACCCATCCGAACGTGGTGCGGGTCCTGAATTTCTTCCGCGCGAACGATACCGTGTACATGGTAATGGCGTATGAATCGGGCCACACATTGCAGGACCGGATTTCGCGGCAGCGCGCAAAAGGCGGCAATATTGGTGAAGCATTGATCCGCCAGGTCTTTATCCAGGTATTGACGGGTTTGCGCGAAGTGCATGCAAATGGCCTGCTGCACCTCGATTTAAAACCGGCCAATATCTACCTGCGCAGCGACGGCTCGCCGCTGCTGCTCGATTTCGGCGCGGCCCGCCAGGCCATCGATGCCGGCGCCCTGACACTGACACCGATGTACACGCCCGGCTTCGCCGCCCCCGAACTGACGATCAAGACATCGCCGCTGGGCCCGTGGACGGATGCCTATGGCATCGGCGCGGCGATGTTCGCCTGCATGGCCGGCTCGCCGCCGCAGCCGGCGGAAGAACGGCGCAAGGCCGACCGCATGGATGCGGCGTTCGAAGGGGTGGCCGGCGCCTATTCTCCCGCACTCGTGCAACTGGTACGCCGGTCGCTGGCCATGGATCCGCTGGCCCGCCCGCAAAGCCTGTTTGCCATGCAGAAGGCACTGCAGGCGGTGGAGGCGGCGCCGGCGGCACCGGTCGCGGCGGCGCCGCCGGCTGGCACGTTTGCCCGGCTGCGCACGCTGGCGGGCCGCCTGCGGCCGGGGCGCCGCGGCACCACGCCGGACACGCAAGGCTAGGGCCACATGCGATTTTCCGTCTACCAGGAAAGCCATATCGGCGGCCGCGGCATGAATCAGGACCGCATGGGTTACAGCTACACGCGCGACGCCTTGCTGCTGGTGCTGGCCGACGGCATGGGTGGTCATCCGCGCGGCGAAGTGGCCGCCACCGTTGCGCTGCAGGTGATTTCCGCGCTGTTCCAGCAGCAGGCCGGCCCCTATGTGAAGGGCCCGGCGCGCTTCCTGGAAGATGCGTGCCATGCGGCGCACCGCGAAATCCATCGCCAGGCCGCGCTGCAGGGCTTGCCGGAAACGCCGCGCACGACGATCGTCGCCTGCCTCGTGCAGCATGGCACGGCCACATGGGCGCATTGTGGCGACTCGCGGCTGTACCTGCTGCGTGGCGGGCGCATCCTGGCGCGCACGCGCGACCATTCGCACATCGAGAAACTGATCGACGCCGGCCGCATCCCCGCATCGGCACGCCACACGCACCCGGACCGCAACAAGCTGTACAACTGCCTCGGCGCGGATGCCGCGCCGAAGGTCGAGCTGTCGCGGGGGGAGGCCCTGGAAGCCGGCGACGTGATGCTATTATGTTCGGATGGGTTGTGGGGCGTGCTGCCGGAAGAAGAACTGGTGGCCGCGCTGTCCACCGGGGCCGTCGAACGCGCCGTGCCCGGCCTGCTGCGCAGCGCGCTGCGCGTTGCCGGGGCCGGCAGCGACAACGTCACCGGGCTGGCCATCGCGTGGCAAGGGGTATCCGATGCGCCCGCGCTGGACACGCCGGCCTCCGCCGGGTCCACGATGATCTCCACCGAATCGCATATGGGCGGCACCTCGGGCGGCACCTCGGGTGGCACCTCGGGTGGCACCTCGGGCGGCACCACGATCGCGCCCGCCGACCCGTTCGATGAAGCCGAGATCGACAGGGCCATTGCCGAAATCCGTGTCGCCATCGAAAAATCCTCGCAGCTACTCAAATAATCTTTCACAGAAAGCTTTCATGACCATTGATACCCGCCCCAGCGGCCGCCCCGTCGACCAGTTGCGCTCCGTGCGCCTGACCCGCCAGTACACGAAGCACGCCGAAGGTTCCGTGCTGATCGAATGCGGCGACACCAAGGTGATCTGCACCGCCAGCATCGAGGAAAAAGTGCCGGGCTTCCTGAAGGGCAAGGGGCAGGGCTGGCTGACGGCCGAATACGGCATGCTGCCGCGCTCGACGCACTCGCGCATGGATCGCGAAGCCGCGCGGGGCAAGCAAAGCGGCCGCACGCAGGAAATCCAGCGGCTGATCGGCCGTTCGCTGCGCGCCGCGTTCGACCTGCAGGCGTTCGGCGAACGCACGCTGCACCTGGACTGCGACGTGATCCAGGCCGACGGCGGCACCCGCACGGCCTCGATCACCGGTGCAATGGTGGCCGCGTACGACGCGTTCACGAAGCTGGTCGACAAGGGCGCGATCCCGGCCGTGCCCGTGAAACACTTCGTGGCGGCGATCTCCGTGGGCGTGTACCAGGGCACGCCGGTGCTCGACCTCGACTACGTGGAAGATTCCGCCTGCGACACCGACATGAACGTGATCATGACGGATGCCGGCCACTTCGTCGAAGTGCAGGGCACCGCCGAAGGCGCCGCCTTCGACCGCGCCACGATGAACCGCCTGCTGGACCTGGCCGACGCCGGCATCGCCGACCTGATCCGGCTGCAGAAGCGGGAACTGGGGCTGGCGGAGTAAAATAGCTGCCCCAAATCAAAATTGGGGACGTACCCCTGTTTAGAGGAAATTTCCTCTAAACAGGGGTACGTCCCCCGTTTTCTGCCATGACCCAAAAACTCATCCTTGCCTCGAACAACGCGGGCAAACTCAAGGAATTCAACGCGCTGCTGTCCACCGTCGGCTTCGAGGTGCACGCGCAGGGCGAATTCGGCGTGCCGGAAGCGGACGAGCCGTTCCACACCTTCGTCGAGAACGCGCTGCAGAAGGCGCGCCACGCGTCGCGGCTGACCGGCCTGCCGGCGCTGGCGGACGATTCCGGCGTCTGTGTCAATGCGCTCGGCGGCGCGCCGGGCGTGTACTCGGCGCGCTACGCGGGCGAGCCGAAGTCCGATGCCGCCAACAGCGCGAAGCTGGTCGCCGACCTGGCGAGGCACGATGACAAATCGGCTTATTACTACTGCGTGCTGGTGTTCGTGCGCCACGCGGACGATCCGCAGCCGGTGATCGCCGACGGCGTCTGGCGCGGCGTGATCCAGGCCGAGGCGCGCGGCGAAGGCGGCTTCGGCTACGATCCGCATTTTTATATTCCCGAACTGGGCAAGACCACCGCCGAACTGGCGCCCGATGAAAAGAACCGCCTGTCGCACCGCGGCCAGGCATTGCGCAGCCTGATGGACAAACTGCGGGTAGAGAAGCTGAAATGATCCCCATCAAACCGGTTGGCGCAGGCGCGGGCAAACCCGCCACGCCGGCCCGCACCATCGATGCCGCGGCCGGCGTGGCCGCGCAATACCTGCAGCCGGGCGCGCTGAACCTCACGGCGTTGCCGCCGCTGTCGTTGTATATCCACTGGCCGTGGTGCGTGCGCAAGTGCCCGTATTGCGACTTCAATTCGCACGAAGCCAAGGGCGAGGTACCGGAAAAGCAATACCTGGACGCGCTGCGCCTCGACCTGGAAATGGCACTGCCGCTGATCTGGGGCCGCAAGATCCACACGGTGTTCATCGGCGGCGGCACGCCGAGCCTGATGTCCGCGGCGGGCCTGGACCGGCTGATGTCCGACCTGCGCACCTTGCTGCCGCTGGACGGCGATGCCGAAATCACGATGGAGGCCAATCCCGGCACCTTCGAGACCGAGAAATTCCGCAGCTACCGCGCCAGCGGCATCAACCGGCTGTCGATCGGCATCCAGAGCTTCAATCCCCGGCATTTGCAGGCGCTGGGCCGCATCCACGACGACGGCGAGGCGCGCCGCGCGGTGGAGATCGCGCTGGCCACCTTCGACAACTTCAACCTCGACCTGATGTACGCGCTGCCCGGGCAGACGCTGGACGAGGCCAGGGCGGACCTGGCCACGGCATTGGCGTTCAAGCCGCCGCACCTGTCGCTGTACCATCTGACGATGGAACCGAACACGGTGTTCGCGAAGTATCCCCCGGAACTGCCGGACGACGACGCGAGCGCGGACATGCAGGATCTCGTCGCGGAAATGACCGGCGAAGCGGGCTACGGCCACTACGAAGTATCGGCCTACGCGCGGCCCGGCCACCGGGCCCGCCACAACCTGAACTACTGGCAGTTCGGCGACTACCTGGGCATCGGCGCCGGCGCCCACACCAAGCTGTCGTTCCCGCACCGGGTGCTGCGGCAGGCGCGCTACAAGCAGCCGAAGTCGTACATGGAGCAGGTGGCGAACGGCACGCCGGTGCAGGAAGAGAACGAGATCGGCCGCGCCGACATGGGCTTCGAATTCATGCTGAACGCGCTGCGGTTGCAGGAAGGCTTCGCGCCCAACCTGTTCAGCGAGCGCACGGGGCTGGCGCTGAACACGATCGAGAAGCAGTTGAACGCGGCCGAATCGAAGGGCCTGATCTACCGCGACCATACCGTGATCCGGCCCACCGAGCTGGGGCACCGGTTCCTGAACGACCTGCAGCAGATCTTCCTCGGATAACCGCAGCGCCCTTCACAGCCGAAGCCGTGTCCACCCTGGGGTCAGGCCCAGGATCGGACACGAGCACGACCGTGGCAATCGATTGCTACAGTTGTGCTCGTGTCCACTTTCGAGCCTGGCCCATGGTGGACACGAGCTGGGCCGTAGCGGCTAGAAGCTGGACGCCACCTTCAGGTCCGGCTTCTCCACCCACCTCGCCAGCGCCTCGGCCATCCGCCCGCTTTCCCCGATCGCGTAAGTCCAGTCGCGAATGCGGGCGGCGTGGTCCTGCCCATAGTGCTTGAAGTCGTTCCGGTCCGGCAGCTTGCGGTTCGGCAGCCGGGCGACGAACGATGGCGACGGGCTGACCAGCACCACATTGTCGAGGGCGAGGTGGCCGGATTGCGCGCGGGCGCGGCGCCATGGCAGCGACTTGTCCAGCCAGCCGGGCACGATGTAGTCGGTGAAGTGCGGGTACAGCACGAGGCCCGGATCGCGCCCGTAGGGCAGGTGCAGGTGGTAGTCGATCAGGCCGCCGTCCCAGTAGGCGCCGGGCGGCGCGCCGTGGATGTCGCGCACCGCCTGCAGCACGAGCGGGATCGAGCCGGACGCCAGCAGCGCATCGCGCAGGTTGCGCTCATCCAGGTCCACGAAGTGCGACGCGAACGCATCGAAGCGCTCGCGCAGCCAGCCGCCTTCATCGCGCGCGTCGTGGAACAGCACGCGCTCCATGGCACCCGCCAGTCGGCCGCGCGATACCGCGTTGCCCGCCGCGGCGCGAACGAAGCCCGCCATCTCGCGCCAGCGCACGCCGCCAGTACTGGCCAGCGGCCCGATGCCCCGCGCGGTGATCACGTTCAGCCGGTGATGCGGATGCGCGAGCACTTCATCGCCATGCCCGCCCAGCACTTCCTCCAGCAGGCCGCGCACCGTGCGGGTCACATAGGCCGCGTCCACTTTCGCCGGATAGGTCTGGTGCGTGTAGTGGTAAGCGAGCCGCTTGTGCGCTGCCACGGGATCGGCGAACGCCCCGGCGGCCATGCGCCACGCCCCGATCGACGCGCCGACGAGCCGCCGCTCGCGCGGCGCCCGTGGCAGCCAGTCGCCGAACAGCCATGTATCGATGCCGTTCAAAATGAGGCCTTTCGGCCCGCCCGCGGCGGCGGGGATGATGGCGATGTCGGCCGGTTGCAGGCCTTCGGCCGCAATGCGCTGGCGCGCGCGTGCGCCGAGGCGGATGGTGATCGGGGAGTCCATGGCGCATTGTAAGCCGGCGCCTGGTACGGATGCTTGCTGTCCGTGTGCCACGTGCGTGCGGCAACACCGTTGGCGTGGGAGAACCGGTGACTGACACCTTTTTCTGGGTGAGTCTTCCAGAAAAAGGTGTCAGTCACCGGTGTTCGGCGGCCAACAACTATCAGTCGAGCAATCGTCACGCACGCCTACCGCAATCCGCCCCCCAGCGCGCGATAAAGGTCGATGGCGCTCGTGGTACGCAGCAGCCGCGCCTGCACGAGCTCCTGCTCGGCCGCGAACAGTTCGCGCTGCGCGTCGAGCACGTCCAGCGAGCTGGCGACGCCGTTCTCGAAGCGCAGCGTGAGGAGCCGGAGCCGTTCGGCCTGGGCATCCTGGATGGCACGTTGCGCGGCCACCTGGTCGCCCAGGTAGCTGCGCGCGGCCAGCGCGTCGGCCACTTCGCGGAATGCCGTCTGGATCGTCTTTTCATAATCGGTGACGGCGATATTCTTGCGCACCTGGGCCAGGTCGAGGCTGGCGCTGTTGCGCCCGGCGGAAAAGATGGGCAAGGTCAGTTGCGGCACGAACGACCAGGTGTCGTTGCCGCCGTCGAACAGTTGCGAGAACTCGGGGCTGACGCTGCCGATGGCCGCCGTCAGCGAGATGCGCGGGAAGAACGCGGCGCGGGCGGCGCCGATGTTGGCGTTCGCCGCCAGCAGCCGCTGCTCGGCGGCGCGGATGTCCGGCCGGCGCGCGAGCAGGTCCGACGGCAAGCCGGCGGGGAGGGCGCTCATCGCATCGATCCGCGAGTCGTCGGTCATCGCGCCTGCTTCGGCCGTGGGGCCAACCGGCGTCACGCCCACCAGCAGGGTCAGCGCATTGGCGGCCTGGGCCCGCTGCCGGGCCAGCGCCAGCGCCGACGCGCGCGCCGTTTCCATCAATGTTTCGTTGGAGCGTAGGTCGAGCAGCGACGAGGCACCCGCTTCCAGCCGTTGACGGGTCAATTCATAGGTGCGGCGGCGCGCTTCATACGTGCGCTGTGCCAGCGCCAGCTGTTCGGCAAACGCGCTTTCCGTGAAATAGGCCTTTGCCACTTCGGCGACGATGCTGATCTGCGCCGCCTGCCGCGCCTCGTCGGTGGCGAGATACGTCGCCAGCGCCGCCTCGGACAGGCTGCGCACGCGGCCGAAGAAATCCAGCTCGAACGCGGAAATCGACAGGCCGGCGTCGAAGCGTTCCGATACCGTGCCCTGTCCGGCCGCCGGGTTCAGGAAGCCCGGCGTGCGTGCCCGCGTGCCCGACAGCGTGGCGTTCAGGTTCGGCAGCCGGTCGGCGCGCGTTATGCGGTAGGCGGCCCGAGCCTCCTCGATGCGCAACGCGGCGGTGCGCAGGTCGCGGTTGTTGTCCAGCGCAGAGGCGATCAGCGCCTGCAGGCGGGCGTCGGGAAAGAATTCGCGCCAGCCCGTATCGGCGGCGCTTCCAGCGCCGGTAGTGGCCTGCAGGGCACCCTTGCCGTCCGCGGCCGGCGGATTGACGGGAAAATCGGCGCCTACCGGCGCGGCCGGGCGTTCGTACTTCGGCGCCAGCGAACATGCCGACAGCATGCCGGCTGCCAGCATCATGCCCACGGTGTTCGACAGTTTCATGGCTTCGTCTCCGGAAGGTCCATTTCATGCGCGGCAAGGCGCCGCTGCCGCTCGCTGCCCTTGAAGATGCGGCGGATCACCACGAAGAAGACCGGCACGAGGAACACGGCCAGCACCGTGGCCGTGATCATGCCGCCCATCACCCCGGTGCCGATCGCGCGCTGGCTGGCCGACCCCGCGCCGGACGCGATCACCAGCGGCAGCACGCCGAGGATGAACGCCAGCGACGTCATGATGATGGGCCGGAAGCGCAGGTGCACCGCTTCCAGCGTGGCTTCGATCAGCCCCATGCCCTGCGCCTGCAGGTCCTTGGCGAACTCGATGATCAGGATGGCGTTCTTCGCGGACAGCCCGATGATGGCGATCAGGCCCACCTTGAAGTACACGTCGTTCGGCAGGTCGCGCAGGTGGGCGCCGAGCAGCGCGCCCAGCACGCCCAGCGGCACCACCAGCAGCACGGCGATCGGGATCGATTCGCTTTCATACAGCGCGGCCAGCACGAGGAACGCCGCCAGCAGCGACAGCGCGAACAGCATCGGCGCCTGCGAGCCGGACGTGCGCTCTTCCAGCGACTGTCCCGTCCAGTCGATGCCGAAGCCCGGCGGCAGCTGGGCCGCCAGCCGCTCCAGCTCGGCCATCGCTTCGCCGGTGCTGTAGCCCGGTGCCGCGTTGCCCGTCAGGCGGATCGCCGGATAGCCGTTGTAGCGCACCAGCTGCACCGGGCCGTTGATCCAGCGCGTGGTGGCGAAGGCGGCGAACGGCACCATGTTGCCGCTGGTGCCGGAGCGCACGTTCAGGCGCAGGATATCTTCCGGCTGCATGCGGCGGTTCTGGTCGGCCTGCACGATCACGCGCTGCTGGCGGTTGTCGCTGTTGAAATCGTTCACGTACGACGAGCCCAGGCCGGCGGACAGCGTGGTGTTGATGTCGGCGAACGACAGGCCCAGCGCCTGCGCCTTTTCGCGGTCGATATCGACTTGCAGCTGCGGCGCATCCTCCAGCCCTTCGGGCCGCACGCCCTGCAGGATCGCGCTCTTGCCGGCCATGCCCAGCAGCTGGTTGCGCGCATCGATGAGCGCCGCGTGGCCCAGCGAGCTGCGATCCTGCAGCCGCGCCGTGATGCCGGTGGCGTTGCCCAGCTCGCGGATCGGCGGCGGCGACAGCGGGAACACGATAGCGTCGGGGATGCCCGAGAGCGCGCCGAGCGCACGCCCGGCCAGCGCGTCGGCCGACTGGTCATTGCCCCGTTCGCTCCAGTCCTTCAGCGGCACGAACACCAGGCCGGCGTTCTGGCCGTTGCCGGAGAACGAAAAGCCGGCCACGGCGATCGTGCGCGCCACTTCCGGCTGCTGGCGGAAATAGGCATCGACTTTCGCCAGCACGGCGTCGGTGCGCGAGCGGGCGGCGCCCGGCGGCAGCTGCACATTGGTGATGATGTAACCCTGGTCCTCGTTCGGCAGGAACGAAGACGGCAACCGCACGTACAGCCACGCCACGAGTGCCAGCAGCACGGCGAACACCAGCATGTAGCGGCCGGTGTGCGCCAGGATTTTCGCCACCGCTCCCTGGTAGCGCGTGGCCGTCTTCGCGAACGTGCGGTTGAACCAGCCGAAGAAGCCGCGCTTTTCCACGTGATGCCCCTTTTCGACGGGTTTCAGCATCGTGGCGCACAGCGCCGGCGTCAGCGTCAGCGCCATCAGCGCGGAAAACGCCATCGCCGCCACCATCGACAGCGAGAACTGCCGGTAGATCGCGCCGACCGCGCCGCCGAACGCGGCCATCGGCACGAACACGGCGATCAGCACCAGCGTGATGCCGATGATCGCGCCGGTGATCTGCGTCATCGCCTTGCGGGTGGCGTCGCGCGGCGACAGGCCTTCCTCGCTCATGATCCGTTCCACATTCTCGACGACGACGATCGCATCGTCGACCAGGATGCCGATCGCCAGCACCATGCCGAACATCGTCAGCACGTTGATCGAGAAACCGGCCATCTGCATCACGGCGAAGGTGCCCATCAGCGCCACCGGCACGACGATCGTGGGAATGATCGTGTAGCGGAAATTCTGCAGGAATACGTACATCACGATGAACACGAGCAGCACCGCTTCCAGGAGCGTCTTGACCACTTCCTCGATCGAGATCTTCACGAATGTCGACGTATCGTATGGCACCGTGTACTTCATGCCGGGCGGGAAGAACTTCTGCAGCTCGTCCATCTTGGCCTTGACCAGGTTGGCCGTTTCCAGCGCGTTGCCGGTCAGCGACTGCTGCACGGCGATGGCCACGAACGGCTGGCCGTTCAGCCGTGCGCTGATGTTGTAGGTGGAGCCGCCCATCTCCAGGCGGGCCACGTCGCCCAGGCGCACGGTGGAGCCATCCGGATTCGCGCGCAGCACGATCTTCGAGAACTGCGCGATCGACGTCAGCTGGCCCGTCACTACGACCGGCGCCTGGTAGGTCTGCGAAGCGGGATTCGGCAGGTCGCCGATCGTGCCCGACGTGACCTGGGCATTCTGCGCACGGATCGCCGCCGTCACGTCGCCCATGTTCAGCTTGAAGCCGGTGAGCTTGTTCGGGTCGACCCATACGCGCAGCGCGCGTTCGGAACCGAACAGCTGCGCCTGGCCCACGCCCGGAATGCGCTTGATCTCGTTGACGACGTTGCGCGCCATGTAGTCGCCGATCGCGGTCGGGTCCATGCGCCCGTCCGTCGAATACACGCCCACGAACATCAGGATGTTCGAGCGCGACTTGTTGACCTGCACCCCCTGCTGCGTGACGGCCTGCGGCAGGCGCGATTCCACGCGCTTGATGCGGTTCTGCACGTCCACCGCGGCGATGTCGGGGTTGGTGCCGGGCAGGAAGGTGACGGTGATCGTCACGCCGCCGGCCGCGTTGCTTTCCGATTCAACGTACTGCAGGCCCTCGGCGCCGTTCATTTCCTGCTCGATCACGCTGGTCACGGCATCGTCGAGCACCTGCGCGGTGGCGCCGGGGTAGTTCGCGGTCACCACGATCGATGGCGGCGCGATGGTGGGATACTGCGCCACCGGCAGCACGGTGATCGCCAGCGCGCCGCCCAGCAGGATGAACAGCGCGATCACCCATGCGAACACGGGCCGGTCGATGAAGAAGCGTGGCATCAGGCCCCCTTGGCGGCGGGCGATGCATTCGGGGCACCCGCCGGCGCACCGGCCGGCGCGGCCTGGGCGGGCTGCCATGGCTGCGGCTTGACGGGCGAGCCGGGCTTGGCCTTCTGGAAGCCTTCGACGATGATGCGTTCGCCGCCTTTCAGCCCTTCGCTGACGACCCATTTGTTATTGATCGACGCCTCGGCCTTCACGGGCTGGGAGATCACCTTGTTGTCGGCCCCCACGATCATCACGGAAGCGCCTTCGGCACCGCGCACGATGGCCTGCTGCGGCACCGTGATCGCGGCTTCGTTGATGCCCTGCTCGAGCCGCGCACGGACGTACATGCCCGGCAGCAGCGCGCCTTTCGGATTCGGGAACCGGGCGCGCAGCGATACGGTGCCGGTGCTCTCGTCGACGGACGCATCGGAGAACAGCAGCTTGCCCGCCCCCTGGTATTCCTCGCCGGTGTCCAGCAACAGCGTCACGCGCGCCTCGTCCCTGCCCACGCTCTTCAGCCGGCCGCTGGCCAGCGCCTGGCGCAGCTGCTGCAGCTCGGTGGCCGACTGCGTCACCGTCACGTAGATCGGGTCGAGCTGCTGCACCAGTGCCATCGGCGTCGCCTCGCCTTGCCCCACCAGCGCGCCCTCGGTCACCAGCGCGCGGCCCACGCGGCCGGAGATCGGCGCCGTCACGGTCGCGTAGCCCAGCGTCAGCCCGGCGGTCTGGCGTGCCGCCTTCGCCGTGGCCAGGTCGGCGGCGGCCTGCTTTTGCGCCGTCACGGCGTCGTCGTATTCCTGCTGGCTGACGGCTTGCGCGGCCAGCAGTGGCTTGTAGCGCTTTTCGCGCAGGTTGGCCTGCGCCAGGTTCGCCTCGGCCTTCTGCACGGCCGCCTGGGCGCTGGCAAAGCCCGCCTGGAACTCGGCCGGATCGATGCGGAACAGCAGCTGGCCCGCCTTCACGTCCGAGCCTTCCTCGAACACCCGTTTCAGCACGATGCCCGGCGTGCGAGCCCGCACCTGCGCCACGCGGAATGCCTCGACACGGCCCGGCAGCTCATCCGTAACGGGCACGGCGGCGGGCGCCACGGTGATCACCGATACGGTGGGCGGCGGCGGGGCGGGAGGCGCTTCCTCTTTCTTGCCGCAGGCGGCAAGCAGTGACAGGGACAGGGCGGCGACAGCGACAGGCGTGCAACGTGCGACATGACTCATGGATATGTCTCGCGAAAGGACGGCAGGGCTTCGGAACTGCGGAGGAGGTGCGATGGTTATTTTATAACGGTTGAATAACGTTTTCGCATCAGCCGTCCAAAAGAAAAGGGAGCCGAAGCTCCCTTGTTGCTAGCGACTGCGCGGACCGGCGATCAGCGCATGCCGGAAATGATCTGCTTGAGCTTGCCCGAATCGGCGCAGAAGGCGCGGATGCCCTCGGCCAGCTTTTCGGTGGCCATCGCATCTTCGTTCAGCATGAAGCGGAACGTTTTCTCGTCGACGGAGATCTTGGCCATCGCGCCTGCACTGTCGGCGGTGAGCTTGCGCTCGACCGGCGCGTTCGAATCGGCCAGCTTCTGCAGCAGGTCCGGGCTGATCGTCAGCAGGTCGCAGCCGGCCAGTTCCAGGATCTGGCTCGTATTGCGGAAGCTGGCGCCCATCACTTCGGTTTCATAGCCGAACTTGCGGAAGTAGTTATAGATCTTCTTCACCGACTGCACGCCTGGATCTTCCGCACCCTGGTAGTCGATGCCGGTCTGCTTCTTGTACCAGTCGTAGATGCGGCCGACGAACGGCGAAATCAGCTGCACGCCCGCCTCGGCGCAGGCGATCGCCTGCGGCAGCGAGAACAGCAGCGTGAGGTTGGTGTGGATCATTTCCTTTTCGAGGATCTCGGCCGCCTTGATGCCTTCCCAGGTCGAGGCGATCTTGATCAGCACGCGCTCGCGGTCGAAGCCGGCACGCTCGTACAGGTCGATCAGTTCGCGGCCCTTGGCCACGTTCGCTTCCACGTCGAACGACAGGCGCGCATCGATCTCGGTGGACACGCGGCCGGACACGATCTTCAGGATCTCGCCGCCGAAGGCGATCAGCAGCCGGTCGATCACTTCGCTGGTGGAGGCGTGCGGGTTGTCGCGCACGGCTTTTTCCAGCAGCGGCTTGTACTCGTCCTTCTGCACCGCCTTCAGGATCAGCGACGGGTTGGTGGTGGCGTCGCGCGGCGTATAAGCCTTGATCGACTGGAAATCGCCGGTATCGGCAACGACCTTGGTGTACTGCTTGAGCTGTTCGAGTTGATTCATGACTGGGCCGGGCGAATGGGGAAAAAACGCCATTGTACCGAATAGTGCCTATCGAATTCGTTTCCCAAAACCGCGGGGCGAAACTGGGGTTTCGCGGAGCATGCTCCGCGCCGGTGAAGCGGAGATAGCCTGCAGGCTATCTTTCCTTCCAGACCCCGATTCAAGAAAACATTTCCTGAAATCGGGGTCAGACCCCGATTTTTGCGGTGGAAACATTTCCCGAAACTGGGGTCTGACCCCGATTTTTGGAAACATTCTGATAACTCGGGTATCCTTGCGCCCACCCTGCACATGTCCGTTCACCATGAAACACATCGCAGTCATCGGCGCCGGCGTTACCGGCGTCACTACGGCTTACGCGCTGGCGCGGCGTGGCTTTTCGGTCACAATCGTCGAGCGGCACCGCTATCCGGCGATGGAAACGTCGTATGCCAACGGCGGCCAGTTGTCGGCGTCGCATGCGGAGGTGTGGAACCATCCGTCCACGCTGCGCAAGGGGCTGAAGTGGATGACGCAGCCCGATGCGCCGCTGCTGCTGCATCCTGCGCCCACGTGGCACAAGGTGTCGTGGCTGGCCAGGTTCGTGGCGGCGATTCCCCGTTACCGCGACAACACGGTGGCGCTGGCGCGGCTGGCGGTCGCGGCGCGCGCGCACCTGTTCGCCTGGGCGGAGGAAGAGGGCATCGATTTCGACCTGCGCCGCGAAGGCATCCTCCACCTCTACCGCGACAAGGCGGGCTTCGACCATGCGCAGCAGGTTTCGCGGCTGCTGGCGGAAGCGGGACTGCATCGCCGGCATGTGACGCCATCGGAAATGCGCGCCATCGAACCGGCGCTGGGCGGCAACTACTACGGCGGCTGCTACACGGACACCGACAGCAGCGGCGACATCCACCGCTATACCGCCGGCCTGGCCGCCGCATGCGTGCGCCGGGGCGTGCAATTGCTGTGCGAGCGCGACGTGCACGCGCTGGGGGCGCATGACGACGGCGTCACGCTCACGCTGCGGCACGGTGGCGAAACGGACATCCAGCGCTTCGACGCGGCCGTCATCTGTGCCGGCACCGCCAGCCGCGCGCTCGGCAGGATGGCCGGCGACCGGATCGACGTCTATCCCGTGAAGGGATACTCGATCACCGTGCATCTCGGCGATGCCGCCAGCCGGGCCGCCGCGCCCACCGTCAGCCTCGTCGACGACGCGCCGAAGCTGGTCGCCAGCCGCTTCGGCGCGGACCGCTTCCGCGTGGCCGGCACCGCCGAATTCGCCGGCTTCGACTGCGACATCCGCCACGGCCGCATCCGGCCGCTGGTCGACTGGGTCCACCGCGAGTTCCCCGGCGTGCAGACGACGGACGTGAAGGCGTGGGCCGGCCTGCGGCCGATGATGCCGGACCTGCTGCCGAAAGTGGGACGAGGGAAGGCGCCGCGCGTGTTCTACAACACGGGGCATGGACACCTGGGGTGGACGCTGGCTGCCGCGACGGCCGAGCAGGTGGCAACCGAGATCGGGCAATTGGCAGGCGAGTCGGCAATGCATGTTCTCGACCCGGAGGCGAAGAGCCGGGGTCGGACCCGCCGGGTCTGACCCCGGGTGTTGCCGTCGGGGTTGATGAATGCGGCGGCTTGCGGCTGGTACTGAGCAACTACCCGATAAAAGAATCGAACTGCACTTCGAACTCCTGCAACGCCTTCTGCGCATTCTGCATCTTGCGCCGGAATTCCGGCCCGCGCTGCAATGCCAGCCCCACGGCCAGGACGTCGATGACGACCAGGTAGGCAAGGCGCGCCGAGATCGGCGTGTACGGGTCGGTGTTGAAGATCAGGTCGATCGGGATCAGCACCGTGCCCAGGTCGGCCAGCGGGGTGCCGGATGGCGCCAGCACGATCACATCCGCGCCGCCGTCGCGCGCCAGCTGCGCGGAACGCACCAGCGCCGGGCTGTTGCCGCGCTGCGAAATGGCCACCAGCGCATCGCCCTTGCGCAGCAGCGCGGCGGCGATGTTGTGGATGGCCGGATCGGAATAGGCCACGGTGGGCACTCCCGAGCGGAAGAACTTGTGCTGGGCGTCGGCCGCCACGATGCCGGACGTGCCCTGGCCGTAGAATTCGATCTTGTTGGCCAGCGACAGGATGTCCAGCGCGCGCTGCACCGGTTCGTGGTGCAGGTTGTTGCGCAGGTCGAGCAGCGTGTTGATGGAGCGGCTGCAGATCTTGTTGATCAGGTCCGCCGCGAGATCGTCCTGCGACGGCGCCTCGTTCAGGCCGGGCAGCGCGACAGCCAGGCCCTGTGCCAGCTTCAGCTTGAACTCGTGCCAGCCGTCATAGCCGAGCGTGCGGCAGAACCGCACCACGGTGGGTTCGGACACCTGGGCGCTTTTCGCCAGCGCCGTGATGTTCGAGCTCACCGTGCGCGACGGATTGTCGAGCACGGCCAGTGCCACCTTGCGCTCGGATTTCGACAGCGAATCGAGCTGGGTGCGGATTGAATCAAGCAACATGGGCGGTATCGGTCCTTAGTCTTCAGGGAGCGGTGTAGCGGGGGTTTCGCGAAGCATGCTTCGCGCCCGCATAACGGCCTGGCCTTGCAAGGCCAGGTTCCTTGCACTTCCCATTTTTAGTCCTCTGGAAGTGCTTCTTCGCGCCACTGCAGCCCATCCCGCCCGATCAGCGCGGACGAGGCGGCCGGCCCCCACGTGCCCGACGAATAGGGCAGCGGCGCCGTGTCGTCCTGCTCCCAGTTGTTCAGGATCGGCTCGACCCATTCCCATGCCGCTTCCAGTTCGTCGCCGCGCATGAACAGCGTGAGCTGGCCGCGCAGCACGTCGAGCAGCAGGCGCTCGTAGGCATCCATGCGCGGCGCCTTGAACGATTCGCGGAAATCCAGTTCCAGCTCGGCCGGCTTCAGGCGCATGCCTTCGCCCGGCGTCTTCGCCATCAGGTTCATGCGCAGGCCCTCATCGGGCTGCAGGCGGATCACCAGCGAATTGGGCTGGAAGCTCGACGTGGGCTGCTGGAAGATCGAGTGCGGGATCTGCTTGAAGCGCACCACGATCTCGGCCAGGCCATCGGCCATGCGCTTGCCGGTGCGCAGGTAGAACGGCACGCCGGCCCAGCGCCACGTGTCGATCTCGGCCTTCATCGCCACGAAGGTCTCGGTGCGCGACCCTTGCGGCGCGTCCGGTTCGTCGCGGTAGCTCGGCACCGCCTGGCCGTCCACGTGGCCGGCACGGTACTGGCCGCGCACGATGTTCTGCGCCAGCGTGGTCGGCGTGAAGCGCTTCAGCGAGCGCAGCACCTGCAGCTTGGCGTCGCGCACGGCATCCGGCGAGGTCGATGCCGGCGGTTCCATCGCCACGATGCACAGCAGTTGCAGCAGGTGGTTCTGCAGCATGTCGCGCAGCGCGCCCGACGTGTCGTAGTAGCCGATCCGGTTGCCCACGCCGAGCTTTTCGGCGATGGTGATCTGCACGTCCGAGATCCATTCGCGGCGCCACAGCGGTTCGAACAGGATGTTACCGAAGCGCAGCGCCAGCAGGTTCTGCACGGTTTCCTTGCCCAGGTAGTGGTCGATCCGGTAGATCTGCGATTCCTCGAACACTTCGCCCACTTCGCGGTTGATCTGCTTGGCCGAGGCCAGGTCGCGGCCCAGCGGCTTTTCCAGCACCACGCGCGAATCCGGCGTGACCAGGCCGTTTTCCTTCAGGTTGTCGCAGATCTGCGCGAACAGCGCCGGCGGCGTGGCCAGGTAGTACACACGGGTCAGGCCCGCATCGCTGCGCAGCGCCTCAGCCAGGCCGCCGTAGCTGGACGGATCGCCGGCATCGACCGCCACGTACACGATGCGGTTCGTGAATTTTTCCCAGTTCTCGGCGGTGACCTTGGGGTTCTTGATATGCGGACGCGACGTGGTATTGACCATGTCGATGAATTCTTCCGTGGTGTTCTCGTGCCGGCCCACGCAAACGATACGGGCGGTAGGGGGCAGGTCGCCGCACACGTCGCGCGAGAACATCGCGGGCAACAGCTTGCGCATCGAAAGGTCGCCGCTGCCGCCGAACAGAACCAGGTCAAAATCGGAAAGTGCCATGATGGATGTCGTTTATGGGTCTCGATGAGGCGGCGAATTGCACGCCGCTGAAAGCTTACTACCGGAATTGCAGGATTTGACGAAAATATACTACAAATTCATCCATCCTGCAGCGTCATGGCCGGCTCACGGCTGGTAAATCGGCTGCTCCAGCCCCGCTACCGGCACGGGCACGGACAGCACGCGGCCCGACAGCGGATACTGCGCCAGTTCCGCGGCCGCACGCTTGCCGGCGGTGGTGATGTACAGCGTGCGCAGGTCGGCGCCACCGAACGCCACCATGGTCGGGCAGCGCACCGGCAGGGCGATCGCATCGAGTTCTTCGCCGGACGGCGACAGCTTGACGATCCGCCCGCCTTCGAACAGGGCGACCCAGTAATTGCCTTCGCTGTCGACGGCCGCGCCATCGGGCCGGCCGCCGTAGCCGTTTTCCTTGTCCATCGAAAACTGGCGCAGTTCGCGCCCGTTCGACACGGTGCCGCCGGCCAGGTCGAAGTCGTAGCGGGTGATGCGATGCGACGTGGTGTCGGCGTGGTACATCGTGCGGTTGTCCGGGCTGAATGCCAGGCCGTTCGAGTTCGTCATGCCGCCTGACCAGGCCAGGCGGACCTGGCCCTTTTCCAGCACGTACATCTCGGCGGCCGGCTGGTCGCGCGGTTCGTAGATCGTGCCCACCCAGAAGCGCCCGGCCGCATCCGGCTTGCCGTCGTTGAAGCGGGCTTTCGAACGGTCGAACGGGGAGGGCGCGATCTCGCTGGCAGCGCCGGTGCCCGTGTCGAGGTGCACGAAGCCGTTGCGGGTGGCGACCACCAGGCCGCCCTCGGCATGCCGCGCCAGCGACGACGGTTCGCTCGCCATGATCCATGACGTGTGGGCGCCGCCGCCATTGCCGCTGTCGATGAGCAGCCGGTGCACGGACAGGCCATCGATGTCGACCCAGTACAGTGCCTGCTCGCCCGCATGCCACAATGGTCCTTCGCCGACCTGCATCGCGCCATCGAAGGCGACGGTGATATCGTATGCGCTCATTCGATCTTCGCTCCCTTGGCCATCACGATCAGGCCATTGGTGGAACTGTCGTGCGCGGCCGGGTCCACGTCGCCTTCCAGCTCGGCCTGGATTTTCTTCGCCAGCACCTTGCCCAGTTCCACGCCCCACTGGTCGAAGCTGGCGATGTCCCACAGCACGCCCTGCACGAACGTCTTGTGTTCGTAAAGCGCGATCAGCGCGCCCAGCGTGGCCGGCGTGAGGTGTTCCATCAGGATCGTGTTCGACGGGCGGTTACCCGGGAACGTGCGGTGCGGTACCAGTTCGTCGATCTTCGCTTCCGGCAGGCCCTGCGCGGTCAGTTCGGCGCGCACTTCTGCCGCGGTCTTGCCCTTCATGAATGCTTCCGATTGCGCGAAGCAGTTGGCCAGCAGCGCGTCGTGGTGGCCGGCCAGGTCGTGCGTGGGCAGCAGGGCGGCGATGAAGTCGATCGGCACGATGTCGGTACCCTGGTGCAGCAGCTGGAAATACGCGTGCTGCGCATTCGTGCCGCACTCGCCCCAGACCACCGGGCAGGTGGCGGTATCGACGGGCTGCCCGCCCTTGGTCACGCGCTTGCCGTTGCTTTCCATGTCGAGCTGCTGCAGGTAGGCGGGGAAGCGGTTCAGGTCCTGGTGGTACGGCGCGATCGACAGGGACGAAGCGCCGATGAATTCGCGGTTCCAGAATCCGATCAGCGCCAGCAGCACCGGCATGTTCTGTTCCAGCGGCGCGGTGCGGAAATGCTCGTCCATTTCGCGCGCGCCGGCCAGGAACGTTTCAAAGTATCCGAAGCCCACGGCCAGCGCCACGGACAGGCCGATGGCCGACCAGACCGAATAGCGGCCGCCCACCCAGTCCCAGAACGGGAACATGTTTTCCGGATCGATGCCGAATTTCGTGACTGCCTCGGTATTGGTGGACACGGCCACGAAGTGCCGCGCCAGGTCTTCTTCCTTGCCCTCGCACAGGAACCAGCGGCGCGCGGTCTGCGCGTTCAGCATCGTTTCGGCGGTGGTGAAGGTTTTCGATGCCACGATGAACAGCGTGGTTTCGTGGTTCAGGTTCGCCAGCACCGCATCCATGTCGTGGCCGTCCACGTTCGAGACGAAGTGCATGTTCAGGCGCGGATGGGCGTAGGAACGCAGCGCCAGAACGGCCATCTTCGGGCCCAGGTCGGAACCGCCGATGCCGATGTTGACGATGTCGGTGATCGGCTTGCCGCTGTAGCCCAGCCAGTTGCCGCTGCGGACCCGGTCCGTGAATGTCTTGATACGGTCGAGCACCGCGTGCACGTCGCCGTTGACATCCTGGCCGTCGACGACGAGCTGCTTTCCGCGCGGCATACGCAGGGCCGTATGCAGCACGCTGCGTTGTTCGGTAAGATTGATTTTCTCGCCAGCGAACATGGCGTCGCGCTGGTGTTCCACCCCGCGCTCGCGGGCCAGGTCGGCCAGCAATTCCACGGTGCGTTGGGAAATACGATTCTTCGAATAGTCGAGGAACAGGCCTGCGGCATCGACCGTCAGCGTGGGGAAACGCTGCGGTTCGGCGGCGAACAGATCGCGCAGCTGCCATTCCCTGGCATCGGTGGCGTGGGATTGCAGGGACTGGTAGGCGGCGGTGGTGGTGAGCATTGGCTGGCGCATGGGACTTCTGTGTCAGTTTTGGATAGATGAACTATACAGGAAATGGCGGTAACTTCACTACTATATGCGCGTAAAACGGTAAAATCCGGGCAATTTTATGCGGCGCCGATGCCTCGTATCGTGCCGCCATTTCGCTCGTAAACTAGCCAGGCAGCACGCCTCGAGCCTTCTGTAGTAAAATTTCGGGAATCCATCGATAAGGAAGCATAATGGCCTTGCACCCAGTCCTCGAACAAGTCACTGCACGGATCATCAAGCGCAGCCGTCCGTCGCGCGGCGCCTACCTGGCGCATCTCGAAGCCGCCCGCATCAAGGGCCGCCCGCAGCGCAGCACGCTGGCCTGCACCAACCTCGCCCATGGCTTTGCCGCCTTCCCGCCCAACGACAAGCTGGTGCTGAAGGAAGTGCAAAAACCCTCCGTGGCGATCGTGTCGGCCTATAACGATATGCTGTCGGCGCACCAGCCGTTCGAGCACTTCCCGGCCATCATCAAGGATGCGGTGCGCGAAGTGGGCGCGGTGGCGCAGTTCGCCGGCGGCGTGCCGGCCATGTGCGACGGGGTAACGCAGGGCCAGCCCGGCATGGAACTGTCGCTGTTCTCGCGCGACGCCATCGCCATGAGCACCGCGATTGCCATGTCGCACAATATGTTCGACGCGGCGGTGTACCTGGGCGTGTGCGACAAGATCGTGCCGGGCCTGGTGATCGGCGCGCTGCACTTCGGCCACCTGCCGGCCGTGTTCGTGCCGGCCGGCCCGATGACGTCGGGCCTGTCGAACAAGGAAAAAGCGGCGATCCGCCAGCGCTATGCGCAGGGCAAGGCCACCCGCGAGGAACTGCTGGAAGGCGAATCGCAGTCCTACCACGGCCCCGGTACCTGTACCTTCTACGGCACCGCCAACAGCAACCAGATGCTGATGGAGGTGATGGGCCTGCACCTGCCGGGCGCCGCCTTCATCACGCCGTACACGGAACTGCGCAACCAGCTCACCGCCGCGGCGGCGCAGCGCGCGGCGCAGATCACGGAACTGGGCAACGAATACATCCCGGTGGGCCATGTGGTCGATGAAAAGTCGATCGTCAACGCCATCGTCGCACTGCTGGCCACCGGCGGTTCCACCAACCACACGCTGCACCTGCCGGCGATCGCCCGCGCGGCCGGCATCCTGATCGACTGGGACGATTTCAACGACCTGTCCGCCGTGGTGCCGCTGCTGGCGCGCATCTACCCGAACGGCGAAGCCGACGTGAACCACTTCCACGCGGCCGGCGGCACCGGCTTCGTCATCCGCGAGCTGCTCGATGCCGGCCTGCTGCACGACGACGTGACCACGATCCTCGGCAAGGGCCTGCGCAACCACTGCAAGGAGCCTTTCCTGGCCGAAGGCGGCAAGGGCGTCGTCTTCAGGGATTCGCCGCTGGTCTCGGGCGACGACAAGGTGGTGCGCACCGCCGCCGAGCCGTTCTCGAAGGATGGCGGCATGGTGAAGGTCGAGGGCAACCTGGGCCGCGCGATCATGAAGGTATCGGCCGTGAAGCCGGAACACCGCGCGGTCGAAGCGCCGGCGCTGGTATTCAACTCGCAGGAAGATTTCATGGCCGCCTACAAGGCCGGCAAGCTCGATCGCGACTTCGTGGCCGTGCTCCGCTTCCAGGGCCCGCGCGCCAACGGCATGCCGGAACTGCACGCGCTGACGCCGGCGCTGGCCAACCTGCAGGATGCCGGCCGCAAGGTGGCGCTGGTGACCGATGGCCGCATGTCCGGCGCGTCGGGCAAGGTGCCGGCGGCGATCCACGTGTCGCCCGAAGTGCTGGCCGGCGGCCCGCTGGGCCTGGTGCGCGACGGCGACATCATCACGGTCGACGCGGTCACCGGCACGTTCGAAGCCAGGGTCCCGGCGGATGTATGGCACAGCCGCGCGCTGGCGCAGGCCGACCTCACGCCGAGCCACATCGGCATGGGCCGCGAACTGTTCGCCATGTTCCGCAACAGCGTGTCGGCAGCGGAAGCGGGGGCGGCCACGTTCCCGCTGCCGTCGCCGATCGATACCACCGTCGAGCTCCATGGCGGTGACGACGTGGGCAATACCGTGCCCGGTTCCGATGAAGATTTCCTTGCCAAGAAAGCGTAAAACATGAACCTGCTCGACATTATGCGTACCTCGGCCGTGATCCCCGTGATCGCGATCGACGATCCCGACCACGCCGTGCCCCTTGCGAAAGCGCTGGTCGCGGGCGGCATCCGCGTGCTGGAAGTCACGCTGCGCACGCAGCATGGCCTGGCAGCCATCCGCGCCATGAGCGAAGTGGAAGGCGCGATCGTCGGCGTGGGCACGCTGACGCAGCCGGAGGAATTCGCCGCGGCACGCGATGCCGGCGCCGTGTTCGGCGTGTCGCCGGGCCTGACCGATGCGCTGATCGGCGCCGCCAAGTCGTCCGGCCTGCCGCTGCTGCCGGGCGTGATGACGCCATCGGAAGTGATGAAGGCGCGCGAGCAAGGATTCAAACAGCTCAAGCTGTTCCCGGCCGTGCCGGCAGGGGGCGTGGGCATGCTGAACGGTATCGGCGGCCCGCTGCCGGACATCACGTTCTGCCCCACCGGCGGCATCTCGCAGGAAAACGCGCCGGCCTTCCTGGCGCTGAAGAACGTGGCCTGCGTGGGCGGCTCCTGGCTCACGCCGAAGGATGCGATGAAGGCGGGCGACTGGGCGCACATCACGGCCCTGGCCAAGGCGGCTAGCGCACTGCGCGGCTGATGTCCTTGTAGCCATGCGGACGAGACGGCGCCCATGGGCGCCGTCCGTATTTTTGCCCCACCGATTGCACAGGCTTGCAAGCGGGGGCTAGAATCAACGCCAGCCCTTCATACGGAGTGCCGATGACCGATCACCGCGACCTGCCCAACCCCGCCTTCACCCCCGGCGGTATTCCCACTCCCGGCTGGCGCTCCGGTACGGCATTGCTCGTGGCCGCCGTGGCTGCCGCGGCGCTGGTGGTGCTGGCATTGTTCTTCTGGCGCCAGCAATCCGATCCCGCGTTCGCGCCGGGCCCGCTGGGCGTGCGTTATGGCGTGCAATTGCAGAACGGGCAGATGTTCTACGGTGTGCTGCGTGAAGTTGGCCCGCGCCACTTGCGGATCGAGGACATCTACTACGTGCAGTCGTTCACCGCGCCCGATGGCCGGCAGGGCAACCGCGTCGTCAGCCGCCGGAAAAATGACTGGCATGGCCCGCAAACGATGACGATCCCGCTCGACAAGGTCGTCACCATCGAACAGGTCGGCGGCACTTCGCAACTTGCAAAGCTGATCGAGCAGGATAAAAAAGCCCCCTGAACAACAGTTCGGCGCATATTCCTTGCGCGGGATCAGGATGCGTTCTTCTTTCGGTTCGTACACTCGGGGATTCTTGAATTTCCGTAGAGCACCGAAAGGATCCTCATGTCTTCCACATTCCGTGTCGTCTTGCGTTCCCTGCGGCTGGCGCTGCCCGTCCTCGCGCTTGCGATCGGTCTCGCCTGCGGCGGCCTGGCCTGGCTGCTCACCGTGCCGGCCATGTTCCTGCTGGGCTACGGGTTCGGACATTCAGATGGTCGCCGGCCCGAGCCGCATGACATTCCCGGCAATGCCGAGTATGGCATCGGCGCCGCCCTGGCCGGCTTTACACCGGACGGCCACAAATAATCACGCGATAACACGACATTCTCACGTGAATCTCACGTGAATCTCACGTGAATCGCATATGAATCGCATGTGAATCTCACGCAATCTCACCCAATGCATAAGCAGATAAGCGTCGCGCCGATGAGTGTCGCTATTTGATTACATTTTTAACATAATTTATTGATAATAATTTCCTGTTGACGGTATGATAATGCGCCGCCGAAGGCTGGCCAGCCGTGCGGCGGCCCGGCGTTTTCAAAACCATCTCAGGGAATATAATGAAAAAATCTCTCATCGCACTGGCGGTGTTCGCGGCCTGCGCATCGGGCACGGCTGCTGCCGATACGCTGCTGTCCGGCCTGGGCGGCGACCGCGGTTTCGGCACCCGCATCATGGAACCGAACGACGACGAATCTTCCGAGCGCCTGGCACTGCCTTTCCAGATCAATTTCTTCGGCAACGCCTATAACAATTATTGGGTCAACAACAACGGCAATATCTCGTTCTCCGGTCCGCTGGAAGATTTCACGCCCGCGCTGTTCCCGATCTCCCAGGCCGCGATGATCGCTCCGTACTGGGCCGACGTGGACACCCGTAACCAGACGGACAACCTGCCCAGTCCGTTCATGAACAACGTCTACCTGGCCAACCCGGACAGCAAGACGGTCGTCGTTACCTGGGATACGGTCGGTTACTACAACCAGCACAACGACAAGCAGAACACCTTCCAGCTCGTGCTGCGTGACCAGTCGGCCACCAGCGGCCGCTCTGGCGATTTCGACATGGAGTTCCGTTACGGCCAGTTGGAGTGGACGACGGGCGATGCGAGCAATGGCAACAACGGCGTGGGTGGCCAGCCGGCAGTGGCTGGCTGGAACGCCGGTGCCGTCACCAATTCCTATTCGCTGATCGGTTCGGGTACGCAAAACGTCGTGGGCCTGGTCAACGACAGCAATGTGGGCACCGACGGCGTGTGGCGTTTCCAGGTGCGTTCCGAGGAACTGCCGGGCAGCGCGCCCTATAACCCCATCCTGCCAGGCAATGTCGACGACGGCACCGCCGGCTGGGTATTCGAGAACATCCCGGTCGGTACCGGCACGCCCGTGTGGATCGATCCGGTTGTTGCCACCGGCTACGACTATGCCGTCAGCGACGGTCCGCTCGTCAACGGTGTGACGCTGCTGCCGGGCGTGGGCGATGGCCGCTACGACATCTGGCTGTGGCAAGGCGGCGAATGGCAGCTGTTCGCGGGCGACGTCGCCGGTGGCGAGCACATCGAGTTCGGCCAGTCGGTCGACAAATTCCGTGTGACGGGCATCGAAACGTCCGCCGAAGTCAATCCGCTCAGCCCGATCGCATTCTCGACCGGCCTGTGGTTCGATGCCGTCGGCAACGCCACCGTCACGCAGACAGCGCTGACGGTCGAGGTATCGCCGGTGCCGGAACCGGCCACCTACGGCATGCTGGGCGCCGGCCTGGCGGTACTGGCCATGGCACGCCGTCGTCGCCGCGGCTGATCTTTCGGCAACACCCTTGAAAAGCCGGCTTATTGCCGGCTTTTTAATTTTGACAGTTTGCATGTCTTTCATGCATTACCGCGGCGGATATTCGTTGACTTAATATCCAGATGGACAGGAAAAATCTTCCTGACACTTCGTCAATTCTCAAAAAACTTCAATCAAGACAACACGTTAGTACTTATTCAATCGGTGTGGGTTTTATGCGACCGATTGCAACGAAATAGCTCGTGTGTCTTGCGCTGCGGCAATTACCTTGCAATCATGTGTTCCGTGCGATGCAGATCGCGTGCACAGCGGGATTATCCAAGCGGGTAATCGCCAAGACCTTTTTCCCACTTTTTGCCGACGAACGGAGCGACGCGTGATGCGCCAACGCCCCCTGCATTCCTGTTTTCCCCTGGCAGTGGCCTGCGCGGCCGCCTGTGCCATCGTGCCGCTGGCCGGCTGGCAGTGGCATGGCTTCGCCATGGCCGCCGCGCTGCTGGCCGGCGGCGGTCTGGCATTCTTTTATCACCCTGGCGCCGCGCCGCAAGCCGCTGCCGCCAAGGGCGACGACTACCTGGCGAGCCGCGCGTTCGCTGGCAAGGTGTCCGGCGTCTGGGCCTCGCACATCGATGCGTCGCGCACGCAGATGGAAACGGCGGTCGTCTCCCTGGTCGAACGTTTTTCGGGCATCGTCTACCGGCTGGAACAGGCACTGGCCGCATCCGGCGCGGCGCGCAACCACGAAGGCGGCAGCATCGTCGAGGTATTCGCCGCCAGCGAAAAGGAATTGCGTTCGCTGCTGGACATGCTGGCTGGCGCCGCCGCCAGCAAGCAGCAGATGCTGCAAAAGATCGAAGGGCTGCAGCAGATCACGACCCAGTTGCAGACGATGGCGGCCGACGTGGCCAGCATCGCAATGCAAACGAACCTGCTGGCGCTGAACGCGGCCATCGAGGCGGCGCGCGCGGGCGAGGCGGGGCGCGGCTTCGCGGTTGTCGCCAACGAGGTGCGCATGCTGTCGAACCGCTCTGCGGACGCGGGCAAGCACATCGCGCAGCAGGTCGGCCAGATCAGCGCGGCGATCGGCGCCACCTGCCTCGCGGCGAGCGACTCGATGCGCGCCGAAGGGCATGCGGTGCAGGCTTCCGAACAGATGATCGGCAACGTGCTGTCGTCGTTCCGCGGCGTGACCGATGCGCTGGTGCAGTCCTCCGACCTGTTGCAGCAGGAAAGCGCCGGCATCCAGGGCGAGGTGGCCGAAGCGCTGGTGCAGCTGCAGTTCCAGGACCGCGTCAGCCAGATCCTTTCGCACGTGCAGCAGAATATCGCGCGCCTGCCGTCCTACCTGGACGAGCAGGAAGCCGCGGGCACGGCGCGGCAACTCGATGCGCGCCCGTTGCTGGCCGAGCTGGAAAGCACGTACGCGATGGCCGAAGAACACACGCTTCACCTGGGCGGCGCCAAGCCGGCGCCGCAGCAGGAAGACGAAATCACCTTTTTCTAGGAGCTTCACATGGCAAAAACCATCATGGTGGTGGACGATTCGGTATCGATCCGACAGGTCGTCGGCATCGCACTGCGCCAGGCCGGCTACGACGTGATCGAAGGCTGCGACGGCGCCGACGCGCTGGCCAAGCTGACTGGCCAGAAGGTCAACCTGATCATCAGCGACGTCAACATGCCGAACATGGACGGCATCACCTTCGTGCGCGAGTTGAAGACCCGGCCGGCCTACAAATTCACGCCGGTGATGATGCTCACCACCGAGTCGCAGCAGGAAAAGAAGGCGCAGGGCCAGGCGGCCGGCGCGCGTGCCTGGATGGTCAAGCCGTTCAAGCCGGAAGCGCTGCTGGCGGCGGTCCAGAAACTGGTCATGCCTTAACGCGACATCGTATCGATTTCCCGCCATTCGGCGGGAGAACCATCCACGGAGAACCCCCATGAGTATTGGCGAGAGCCAAGGGCCTGTTGCCGCCCTCGCGGTCGAAGGCGAGCTGACGATCTATCGCGCGGCGGAGCTGAAGGACACGCTGCTGGACGCCGTGCGCCAGCACGCCGCGCCGGCATTCGACCTGTCCGCCGTGACCGAGTTCGACAGCGCCGGCCTGCAGTTGCTGCTGGTGGCGCGGCAGGAAGCCGCACGCCTCGGCAAGACGCTGCATGTGCAGGGCGCAAGCGCCGCCGTGTGCGATGTGTTCGCGCTGCTCGGCGTGCCGTTCGCCGGCATCGGCGCCGCAGTGGATGAAGGAGACCGGGCATGAATATGGACCAGGTGATGCAGACCTTCATCGCCGAGAGCCGCGAGCTGCTCGAGCAGATGGAAAACGCGCTGCTGGTGGTCGCGAACGACGGACCGGATGCCGTCAACGCGATCTTCCGCGCGGCGCACACGATCAAGGGCTCGGCCGGCATGTTCGGCCTCGATGCGGTGGTGGATTTCACGCACGTGGCCGAGAGTGTGCTGGACAAGGTGCGCGACGGTGCCGTGGCGGTCGACGACGCGCTGGTGGCGCTGCTGCTGGGCTGCTGCGACCATATCGGCCATCTCGTCGATGCGGTCGAGGCGGGCACGCTGGAAGGCGACGACACGCTGGCCGTCGCGGGCGCGCCGCTCGTGGCCGCGCTGCAGGGTTATCTCGACGGTGGCACCGCCACGGCCCATGCCGCCACCGCGGCCCCCGTGGCCGCGCCGGATGCAGGCAGTGCGGGGCAGTGGCATATCTCGCTGCGCTTCGGCAGCGACGTGCTGCGCAACGGCATGGACCCGCTGTCGTTCATCCGCTACCTGGGCCAGATGGGCACGATCACCGGCATCGCCACGCTGGCCGATGCGCTGCCGGCGGCGGACGAATTCGATGCGGAGTCGTGCTACCTGGGCTTCGAGATCGGCTTCCAGAGCAGCGCGGACAAGGCCGCCATCGACAGCGTGTTCGACTTCGTGCGCGACGATTGCCAGATCCGCATCCTGCCGCCGGAAAACCGCATCGCCGAATACCTTGCCTGGCTGGACGAAGTGCCGGACGAGCGCGAGCGCCTGGGCGAAATGCTGGTGCGCTGCGGCAGCGTCACGGCGCACGAACTGGAACAGGCGCTGGCCGTGCAGGCCGCCGGCGGCGCCGCCGGCGTACCGCTCGGCGAGATCCTCGTCGGCCAGGGCGCCGTGCTGCCGACCGTCGTCGAAGCCGCGCTGGCGAAACAGCGCCAGGCGCCGGAACCGAAGGCCGCGCCGGCGGAAAGCCGTTCGATCCGCGTCGACGCGGACAAGCTGGACCGCCTGATCAACCTGGTGGGTGAGCTGATCATCGCCGGCGCCGGCGCCAACCTGATCGCCCGCCGCACGCAGATCCCGGAACTGCTCGAATGCACGTCCACGCTGTCCGGTCTCGTGGAAGAAGTACGCGACAGCGCGCTGCAACTGCGCATGGTGAAGATCGGCGCCACGTTCAACCGCTTCCAGCGCGTGGTGCACGACGTGTCGCGCGAGATCGGCAAGGATATCCGCCTGCAGGTCTCCGGCGAGGACGCGGAGCTGGACAAGACGGTGGTCGAGAAGATCGGCGACCCGCTGACGCACCTGGTGCGCAACGCGATGGACCACGGCATCGAGCCGGCCGACGTGCGCCTCGCGCGCGGCAAGCCGGCGCAGGGCACGGTGGCGCTGAACGCCTACCACGATTCGGGCAGCATCGTCATCGAAGTGTCCGACGACGGCGGCGGCCTGAAACGGGAGCGCATCCTCGCCAAGGCCATCGAACGGGGCCTGGTGGAACCGGGGCGCGTGCTGTCCGACAAGGAAATCTTCGGCCTGATCTTCGAGCCGGGCTTCTCCACGGCGGAACAGGTGACGAACCTGTCCGGCCGCGGCGTGGGCATGGATGTCGTCAAGCGCAACATCGTCGCGCTGCGCGGCAGCGTGGAAATCGCCAGCACGGAAGGGCAGGGCACCACGGTGACCGTGCGCCTGCCGCTGACGCTGGCGATCATCAACGGCTTCCAGGTCGGCGTGGGCAAATCCGTGTTCGTGATCCCGATGGACATGGTCGAGGAATGCGTGGAGTTCCGCGACGACCAGGAACGAGATTTCATCGACCTGCGCGACCAGCCGCTGCCATTCGTGCGGCTGCGCGAACGCTTCCGGCTGTCGGGCGGGCCGGTGCGGCGCCAGAGCATCGTCGTCGTGCGCCATGGCAGCAGCCGGGCAGGCCTCGTCGTCGATTCGCTGCTGGGCGAGTTCCAGACCGTGATCAAGCCGCTCGGCAAGGTGTTCGCCGGTGCGCGCTTCCTGTCCGGCTCGTCGATCCTCGGCAACGGCGACGTGGCGCTGATCCTCGACATGGCCGCGCTGCTGGCGGGCGTCGAGAGCGAGAACGAGAACACTTCCCGGGCTGCGGCCTGAATTATTGAATTCACTTGTTAATTTGGAGAGCGATATGCTCAAGAATATGAAAATCGGTATCCGGCTCGGGCTGGGTTTCGGCGCCGTGCTGGTGCTGCTGCTTGCCATCGCGCTGCTGGCGATCAGCAGGATGGAAGCCATGAACAAGGCGAGCGAAGAAATCACCGCCGACGCCTACCCGAAAGTGGTGCTGGCCAAAGACCTGATCCGTGACGCGGTCGACCTGCCGCGCCAGATGCGGGGCATGCTGCTGGCCGATAACGCGGGAGAAGTGGAGCGCTATCGCAAGCAGGTCGACAAGCTGCGCGGCAATGTCGTGGAACGCCTCGCCGAGCTGACGAAAGTGGTGGCCAGCGACAGCGGCAAGAAAATGTTGAAGGAGATCACTGATCGCAATGCCGCGATGGAACCCCTGTACAACCGCTTCTATACGCTGGTCGGCGGCGACCGGCAGCAGGCAGCCGCATTCGTCAGCAACGACGTGGTGCCGGCCGTGCGCGATTTCACCGAAGCGCTCAATGCACTGTCCAAGCACCAGAGCAACAAGATGCAATCGCTGGCCGTCGAGGCGAGCCAGACCTATGAGGAAACCCGGCGCCTCGTGATCGCCATTACCGGCGGCGCGCTGCTGCTGGCCATGTTCGTGGCGCTGGCGATCACGCAGTCGGTGACCCGCCCGCTGCGCCAGGCCGTGGGCGTTGCCGACCAGCTGGCGGCCGGCGACCTGACCGTGGCGATCGGCGACACGTCGCGCGACGAAACCGGACAACTGCTGGCGGCCATGAAGAACATGGTCGGCAAGCTCACGCACGTGGTATCCGAAGTCAACGCCGGCGCGCAGTCGCTGGCTTCGGCCTCCGAGGAAGTATCCGCCACGGCGCAGTCGCTGTCGCAGGCCGCTTCCGAGCAGGCCGCCAGCGTCGAGGAAACGTCGGCCTCGCTGGAACAGATGACGGCATCGATCTCGCAGAATACCGAGAACGCCCGCGTCACCGATGGCATGGCCACCCAGGCGGCGCGTGAAGCGTCCGAAGGCGGCGAAGCCGTCAAGGCCACCGTGACCGCGATGAAGCAGATCGCCAAGCAGATCGGCATCATCGACGATATCGCCTACCAGACCAACCTGCTGGCGCTGAACGCGGCCATCGAGGCGGCCCGCGCCGGTGAACATGGCAAGGGCTTTGCCGTGGTGGCGGCCGAAGTGCGCAAGCTGGCCGAGCGCAGCCAGGTGGCGGCGCAGGAAATCGGCGAAGTGGCGACCAACAGCGTGGAACTGGCCGAACGGGCCGGCAACCTGCTGGACCAGATGGTGCCGAACATCCGCAAGACGTCCGACCTGGTGCAGGAAATCACGGCCGCTTCCGAAGAGCAGTCGGCCGGCGTCGGCCAGATCAATGCCGCTGTCGGCCAGATGAGCCAGGGCACGCAGCAGAACGCCTCCAGTTCCGAGGAACTGGCGGCCACGGCCGAGGAAATGAGCGGCCAGGCCGAGCAGCTGCAGCAGGCCATGGGCTTCTTCAAGCTCGACGGCAATGCGGCCCAGCGCAAGCCGGCCAGCCGCGCCACCGTGCTGCGCGTGGCGTCCGCCGCGAAACGCGGCAGCCCGGCGCAATTCCCCGCGTTCGCCGCCGAGAACGGCGTGAACGAAGAGAGCTTTACCCGTTTCTGATTTTCATTTCGATCTTTTCTGATTTTTTCAGCCAGCGGCAGGAGCCGCAAGGAGTTCTAGATGTTTCGTAATCTCAAAGTAAGCGTGCGCCTGGCCCTCGGCTTCGGTGTCGTCAGTATCCTGCTGGCGGCGATCGTGCTGCTGGGTATCCGCAGCTTGGCCAGCGTCAGCGCCAACGTGGACGAGCTGGTTGCCGACAAGTATCCCAAGGTGGTGCTGGCATATAACCTGATCGATAACATCAACGACGTTGCGGTATCGATGCGCAATATCGTGATTTTCGACGACCAGGATGTGGCGCGCCGCGAACTGGCCGCCATCGAAACGTCGCGCACGGCTTCGCGGGAAAATATCGGCAAGCTGCAAAAGCTCATATCCTCCGCCCAGGGCAAGGAGGCGCTGGAGAGCATGCTGGAGAGCCGCGAGAAGTACCGCGTGGTGCAGGAGGAATTCCTGCGCTTCGTGGCCGAGGGCAAGCGCGCAGAGGCACGCGATGTGCTTGTCAACAAGCTCGAAGCAATCCAGTCGTCGTATCTCGACACGATCCGCAAGCTCATTGCCCACCAGGACAGTTCGATGAACGACTCCGGCAAGGCGGCCGCGGCGGAATACGTGACTGCCCGCGACCAGATGACGCTGCTGGGCGCGCTGGCAGTGCTGATGGGCATCGGCATGGCGTTCTGGATCACGATCAGCCTGACGCGCACGCTGGGCGGCGAGCCGGCCTATGCGGCCGAACTGCTGAAGCGCATCGCCGACGGCGACCTGTCCGGCGAAGTGGCGACCCGCAAGGGCGACTCCGCCAGCATGCTGTTTGCCGTGGCCCAGATGGTGGGCAAGCTGCGCCAGGTGATCGCCGGCCAGCGCGCCGTGATCGAAGCGGCCAACCGCGGCAATTTCGAGGCCCGTGTCGACACGACCGGTATGCTGGGCTTCCAGAAAGAGATGGGCGATGGCCTGAACCAGCTGGTGACGACCACCGGCGCGAGCATCGACGACGTGGTGCGTGTGATGTCGGCCCTGGCCGAAGGCGACCTGACCACCCGCATCGACAAGGAGTACCACGGCGCGTTCGGCAAACTGAAGGAATACTCGAACGACACGATGGACAAGCTGGCACAGGTTGTCGGCGACGTGAACGCCAGCGCGCAGTCGCTGGCTTCGGCCTCCGAGGAAGTATCCGCCACGGCGCAGTCGCTGTCGCAGGCCGCTTCCGAGCAGGCCGCCAGCGTCGAGGAAACGTCGGCATCGCTGGAACAGATGACGGCATCGATCTCGCAGAACACCGAGAACGCCCGCGTCACCGATGGCATGGCCACCCAGGCGGCGCGCGAGGCGTCCGAAGGCGGCGAAGCCGTCAAGGCCACCGTGACCGCGATGAAGCAGATCGCCAAGCAGATCGGCATCATCGACGATATCGCCTACCAGACCAACCTGCTGGCGCTGAACGCGGCCATCGAGGCGGCCCGCGCCGGCGAACATGGCAAGGGTTTCGCCGTGGTCGCGGCCGAAGTGCGCAAGCTCGCCGAGCGCAGCCAGGTGGCGGCGCAGGAAATCGGCGAAGTGGCGACCAGCAGCGTGGAACTGGCCGAGCGTGCCGGCAACCTGCTGGACCAGATGGTGCCGAACATCCGCAAGACGTCCGACCTGGTGCAGGAAATCACGGCCGCTTCCGAAGAGCAGTCGGCCGGCGTCGGCCAGATCAATGCCGCTGTCGGCCAGATGAGCCAGGGCACGCAGCAGAACGCCTCCAGTTCCGAGGAACTGGCGGCCACGGCCGAGGAAATGAGCGGCCAGGCCGAGCAGCTGCAACAGGCGATGAGCTTCTTCCACCTCGCCAATACCGATGGCGCAAGGGTGCTGGCCAAGGTGCGCAGCGGCGGTACCCGCCTGGCACGCCGCGGCAACGGCCTGCGCCCGGCGGACGGCTTCGCCGCGCAGGGCGAGGTCGACGAAAAGAACTTCACCAATTTCTGATGGAGCGATCCATGAAGCACACCAAGCAAGACAGCGGCGCAATGGCAAACGAATCCGCGCAATACCTGACCTTCATGCTGGGCGGCGAATCGTTCGGCATCGGCATCATGGCGGTGAAGGAGATCATCGAGTTTTCCGGCATCACCGAAGTGCCGATGATGCCCGAGTCGATCCGCGGCGTGATCAACCTGCGCGGCGCCGTGGTGCCCGTGATGGACCTGGCGGCCCGCTTCGGCCGGCCGCTGGCGGTGCCGGGCAAGCGCACTTGCATCGTCATCGTCGAACTGGAAGCGGACGGCGAGCGGCAGGTGACGGGCGTGGTGGTCGACGCCGTCAGCGCCGTGCTGGACATCGCGCTGGCCGAGATCGAGCCGGCGCCGTCGTTCGGCACCCGTATCCGCGGCGATTTCATCGGCGGCATGGCCAAGGTGAACGGCAAGTTCGTGATCCTGCTGAACGTGGCGCAGGTGCTGGCACTGGACGGACTGGCCATGCTGGCCGACAGCGAAGCACAGGCGGCATGAGCGCCATCGCCATCAACGAGCGCGAGTTCGCGCGCTTCCAGCACTTCATCCACGACATCGCGGGCATCACGATGTCGGACGCGAAGAAGGCGCTGGTCAGCGGGCGGCTCGCCAAGCGGCTGCACCACTTCGGGCTGGACAGCTACGATGCGTATTTCGAAGTGCTGGCGGGCGGGCAGCATCCGGAGGAGACCCAGGTCGCCGTCGACCTCCTGACCACCAACGAAACCTACTTCTTCCGCGAGTCGCGCCACTTCGAGCTGCTGCGCGAAGCGGCGGCCGCGCACGGAACGGGCGGCAACACGCCGTTTCGGGTGTGGAGCGCGGCCTGCTCGTCCGGCGAGGAGCCGTACAGCATCGCGATGGTGCTGGCGGACGTGCTGGGCAACGCGCCATGGGAAGTGATGGCGTCGGACATCAGCACGCGGGTGCTGCAGCGCGCCCGCGTCGGGCATTATCCGATGGAGCGCGCCGCGCACGTGCCGCCCGACTACCTGAAGCGCTTTTGCCTGAAAGGCATCCGCGAACAGACCGGCACGCTGCTGGTGGACCGGGCGCTGCGCCAGCGCGTGCAGTTCCGGCAGGTGAACCTGAATACGCAGTTGCCGAACGAGCTGGGCATGTTCGACGTGATCTTCCTGCGCAATGTGATGATCTACTTTAATGCCGATACCAAGCGCCAGGTGGTGGCCCGCGTGACGTCGCGCCTGAAGCCGGGTGGCCAGTTCTTCATCGGCCATTCCGAAAGCCTGCACGAGATCAGCAACGCGGTGCAGCCGGTGGTGCCGTCGGTGTACCGGAAGGCAGCGTAACAAACCGCGCCGCATGGCCCGCATGGGCTAAGCTTACGTTGTAACGGCTCGTGCCTGCGGGCTTTCCTGCGTTCCTGGAAACCTATGAATCCTATCAATGTGATGGTCGTCGACGATTCGGCCGTGGTGCGCAAGATCGTCGGCGAAATGCTGGCGGCGGCACCGGGGATCCGGCTGCTGCACGCCGTGTCCGACCCGCTGCTGGCGATCGAGCGGATGAAGCAGCAGTGGCCGGACGTGATCGTGCTGGACGTGGAAATGCCGCGCATGGATGGCATCACGTTCCTGAAGAAGATCATGGCCGAGCGCCCGACACCGGTGATCATCTGTTCGACGCTGACCGACAAGGGCGCCCAGACCACGATGGCGGCGATGGCGGCCGGCGCGGTGAACGTGATCGCCAAGCCGAAGCTGGGCCTGAAAGACTTCTTGAACGAGAGCGCCGCCGAACTGGTGGGCGCGATCCGCGCCGCCGCCCACGTCAACGTGCGCCGGCTGTCCCAACGCGCCGCTACCCCGGCGCAGGCGCCGGCCAAGCTGACGGCGGATGCGATCCTGCCACCGGCGTCCGATGTCCGCACGCCGCTGCAGACCACCGAGCGGGTGGTGGCGATCGGCACGTCCACCGGCGGCACCCAGGCGCTCGAGGAAGTGCTGACGGCGCTGCCGCGTGTCACACCCGGCATCGTGATCGTGCAGCACATGCCGGAAAAATTCACGGCGGCGTTCGCGGACCGGCTCAACAAGCTTTCCCAGATCGAGGTGCGCGAGGCGCAGCATGGCGACCGCGTGCTGCCGGGCCGCGCGCTGATCGCGCCGGGCGGCAAACACATGCTGCTGCGGCGCGACGGTGCCCGCTATTACGTGGACGTGATCGACGGCCCGCTGGTCAACCGGCACCGGCCGTCGGTGGACGTGCTGTTCCGCTCCGTGGCGAAACATGCCGGCGCCAATGCGCTGGGCGTCATCATGACGGGCATGGGCGACGACGGCGCCGCCGGCCTGCTGGAAATGCGCAAGGCCGGCGCGCGCACCGTGGCGCAGGACGAGGAAAGCTGCGTGGTCTATGGCATGCCGAAGGAAGCCGTCAAGCGCGGCGGCGTGGAAAAGACCGTGCCGTTGAAGGCGATCGACCGGGAGATATTGCAGCAGCGGTGATCGGCCGGCATGCCGGGTTGGCCGACATGCCGCCCGTTCAGCGATGCTTGATGTCGAGAGATCGTCCGCCGGGATTACCGTCGGGATTACCGTCAGGCCTCGGTTTCCTCCGGCTGCGCAACGACGATCCGGTTCCGCCCCTGCCGCTTGGCGGCATACAGCGCGCCGTCTGCGGCGCGGATCAGCGCAGCCGGCGTGGCCTGCTGGCCCGGCAGCAGCGTCGCCACGCCGATGCTGACGGTGACCTGCTTTTCAGGCCCGTCCGCGGATTCGTGCGGGATCGCCAGCTTGAGCACCCGTTCGTGCAGTGCGGCGGCCATGTGCAATGCCTGGTGCGGATCGTTGTCCGGCAGGATCGCCGCGAATTCCTCGCCGCCGTAGCGCGCCAGCATGTCCATCGAGCGTTGCAGCAGCGCCTGCAATGCGCCCGAGACCGCGATCAGGCATTGGTCGCCCTGCTGGTGGCCGTAACGGTCGTTGTAGGCCTTGAAGTGGTCGATGTCGATCATCAGCAGCGATACCGTGCCGCCATTGCGCTTGGCGCGCCGCAGTTCGCGGTCGATCGCCGCGTCGAACGCGCGGCGGTTGGCCACGCCCGTCAGACCATCGGAGAATGTTTGCAGGCGCAGCAGCTCGGTCTGCTCGCGCAGCAGCTTTTCGCGGGCCGCGGCCATGCTGACGTCGTTCAGCTGGATCAGGCAATGCGGTTCGGACTGGCCGGCGGGGAAGGCCAGCGGCGTGATCGCGATGCCTTGCTGCATGCGCCCGCCGCGCCCGATCGCGGCCGGATTCGAATACAGCGGGAAGGGCGCGCGGTTCAGCGTGGGCGACAGCAGCGACGAGAAGTTGTTGGCCAGCGCCTGCGTGACGGCCGCCTCGACGCGCCCGCCGCGCAATTCGGGCATCAGCTCGAACAGGTCCATGCCGAGCGCCTTGTGCGCGGCGCAGCTGGAATGGCGGCTCATCCATTTATTCCACAGCACGATGCGGCATGCCGCGTCCACGACGATGACGCCGGCGTTGACGGCTTCCAGCACGCTTTCCAGCAATGGCAGGCGGGAGGTGGGGAGCATCCTCAATGCGGCCCGATCGCCCGTTGCAGATAGCCGTCGATCTGGCCCTTCAGGTCGGTGAGGGCGGTGACATCGAGGATGAAGGCCACGTAGCCATGGATCTGGTGCTTCTGGAGGATGAAGTCGATGTGCAGCATCATCACCACGGTATCGGCGCGGGTGCCGGTGGCATCGAGGATCTCGTCGCTTGTACCCACGTGATAGACCGGCAGGGAGCCATGCAGCTCGTGCTGGAAGATATTGGCCAGCGTACCCACGCAGGAATTGAGGATGATGTTGCCGATCTCGCTCATCGCCTCCTGTTCCATGCCGGACAGCTCGGCCAGCGGTATCGCTTCGCCCACCATCAAGCGCACGATTTCCAGGCTCTTATCCTCGGGGAACATCAGCAGCGCCTCGGTCGAGAACGCGCCTTCGTAATGCTGGCTGACGCCGCAGATGCGTTCGCCGCTGGCGCTGGCGGTGCCGGCATTGTGCCGGTGCGCATCGTCGATCAGCTGCGCCGCTTCGCTGCGGCTGAGGAAGCTGATCGACGGTACCGACATGGTGACTTCCTCGGCCACGATGCCGCTCATCGCGGCGGCGGCCTGGCCCACGCCGATGTTGAAGATCTCGACCAGCGCGTCGTGTTCCAGTTCGGTCAACGCAATCATGTCAGCGCACCAGCGCGGTCAGGCGGGCGATGCGTTCGGGAGTGATCGGCTTTTCCATGAAGGCCACGCCGATTTCGCTGGCGCGGTTGCGGGTGGCATCCTGCACATTGGCCGTGAGCAGCGAAATGTGCGCATCGGGCAGCAGCTTGCGCAATTGCTCGGCGCACGCCAGCCCGCCCATGCCGGGCATGTTCACATCCATCAGCACCAGCTGGGGTTGCACTTCCGGTGCCTTGGCCAGCGCTTCCTCGCCCGTTCCCGCTTCCACCACGGTCCAGTCGGGATGCAGCGTCACGATGTATTGCCGCGCCACGAGCCGGGAAACCCGGCTGTCGTCGACGATCAGGACAGTGGGCGTGCCGGGCTTGGCGGATTCCGGGGGAGACCCGGCGGCAGAGTCAGTCGGAGTGGGTGTCATGTTCTGTTTGGCTGACTTATGGAGATTGGCCATTTTCCCACAAAGGCCACCCGGTGCGCTGTTAAAATGGCGCCCTTCGAATCCGTAATCCCTACCTTCATCATCATGACTCAAGACGAACTGAAACAGGCCGTGGCGCGCGCCGCCATCGGCTACGTGGTCGACGGCGAAATCATCGGCGTCGGCACCGGCTCGACCGCCAATTTCTTCATCGACGAACTGGCCGCCATCAAGGACCGCATCAAGGGTACCGTGGCCTCCTCGGAAGCGACGGCCGCGCGCCTGAAGGGCCACGGCATTCCCGTGTTCGATCTCAACGACGTGGAATCGATCGCCGTGTACATCGACGGCGCCGACGAGATCGACGCTTCCGGCGCGATGATCAAGGGCGGCGGTGCGGCGCTGACGCGTGAAAAGATCGTGGCCTCCGTGTCGAAATCGTTCGTCTGCATCGCCGACGGCTCGAAGCTCGTGGAAACGCTGGGCAAGTTCGCGCTGCCGGTCGAGGTGATCCCGATGGCCCGCAACGCCGTGTTCCGCCAGCTGGCGGCCCTGGGCGGCCAGCCGAAAGTGCGCGTCAAGCCGGGTACGGATGAGCCGTTCGTCACCGACAACGGCGGCCACCTGATCGACGTGGCCGGCCTGTCGATCACCGATCCGGTCGCACTGGAAACCACCATCAACGGCATGGTCGGCGTGATCGCCGTGGGCCTGTTCGCCGCCCGCGGCGCCAATGTGTGCCTGCTGGGGACGGCTGAAGGCGTGAAGACGCTGAGCTGGTAAAAATGTTGCTCGGAAAATGGGGTACGTCCCCATTTTTCGAGCAACTTTTGAAAAAAAACGGCACCGAGGTGCCGTTTTTCGTGGGCGGAGCAGTGCTTACGCCGGTGGCGGGACGTAGCCCTGGGCTTCGTCGGCGCCTTCGCCGAAGAAATGCTTCTCCATCTGCGCGGCCAGGTACTTGCGGGCGCGCACGTCGGCCAGGTTCAGGCGGTTTTCGTTGACCAGCATGGTCTGGTGCTTCAGCCAGGCCGCCCAGGCCTCTTTCGACACGGATTCATAGATCCTCTTGCCCAGTTCGCCGGGATACGGCGGGAAGTCGAGGCCTTCGGCTTCCTTGTTCAGTTTGATGCAGTGGACGGTACGGGCCATCGCGGGTGCTCCTCAGTGTTCGGAAACGTGCATTGTAAATTATCCGGCGAAAATGCTTAAAGCGTCTTCACCAGCACCTGCGACTTGCGCTGGTAGTTGTACATGCGCTGGCGGTCCTTCGGCAGCGCATCCACTGTGGCGGGCACGAAGCCGCGCTTGATGAACCAGTGCGCCGTGCGCGTGGTCAGCACGAACAGTTTCGTGACGCCGGAAGCGCGCGCGCGGTTCTCCATGTGCTTCAGGATGCGTTCGCCGTCGCCTTGCGCCTGCACTTCGGGGTTGACGGTCAGGCATGCCATTTCGGCCATTTTCTCTTCCGGGAACGGGTACAGCGCGGCGCAGCCGAAAATCACGCCATCGTGTTCGATGACGGAAAAATAATTGATTTCCCGTTCGATCAGCTCGCGGCCGCGCTTGACGAGCGTGCCATCCGCTTCCAGCGGTTCGATGAGCTTGATAATCCCGCCAACGTCCTCAATTGTGGCGGGTCGCAGGCTTTCCAGGTTCTCGTGGCTGATCATGGTGCCCACGCCATCGTGCGTGAACAGTTCGAGCATGGCCGAACCGTCCATCGCGAACGGCACGATGTGCGAGCGCTCGACGCCGCTGTTGCAGGCCTTCACGCAGTGGCGCAGGTAGAACGCGCTTTCCGGCGACAGGAAATTCGCCTGCAGCACGGCTTCGGCCATGTGCGACGACAGTTCGCGGATTTCGGTGCCGGCCAGGTCGCGCAGCATCTCGGTCTCGGTGATGAAGATGAGCTTGTCGGCATGCAGCGCCACCGCGGCGGACACGGCCACGTCTTCCATCGTCAGGTTGAAAGCCTCGCCGGTGGGCGAGAAACCCAGCGGCGACAGCAGGATCACGCCGTTGGCGGCCAGGATCGAGTGGATCGTCTCGGCATCGACCTTGCGGGTCACGCCGGTCAGTTCCAGGTCGACCCCGTCGATGACGCCCAGCGGGCGGGCCGTGACGAAGTTGCCGGAAATGACACGGATCGCCGCGTTCGACATCGGCGTGTTCGGCAAGCCCTGGCTGAACGCGGCCTCGATGTCGAGGCGCAGTTCGCCGGCGGCTTCCTTCGCGCATTCCATCGCGGCGGTATCCGTGACGCGGATGCCGTTGTGGAAACGGCCTTCGACGTTACGCAGCGCGAGCTGTTCGGCGACCTGGGGCCGCGAACCGTACACGACGACGACCTTGATGCCGAGCGCGTGCAGCAGCGACAGGTCGTGCGCCAGTACCGGCAGGGCGCCGGCGGCCACCAGTTCGCCGGGGAAGGCCACCACGAAAGTCTTGCCGCGGAAGGCATGGATATAAGGCGCGACGGAGCGCAGCCACTGGACGAATTCGACGGGGTTTTCCATGCGCCGCATTATAATTCGCTGCGCGCCATTCGTCGTAAAACTCGCAGCAAAACATCGTAAAAACAATGTCTGAAGCCATCAAGCAGTCCCCTTCCTCCTCTTCCCCGAAACCGAACGAAGCGAGCACGCCACGCCAGGGCGACAATCGCCGCGGCGGCGCGCAACGGGAAAAGCCCGCACCGGCTGCCGCGGGCGAGAGGCGTGCGCCGAAGCAGGGCGCGCGCGAAAAACCCACGCCCGAGCAGGTTGCCGCGCGCGAGGCCGAGCGCCTGTTCCGCAATCCTCTCCCGCCGATCACGTTCCCGGAAGACTTGCCGGTCTCGGGCCGGCGGCGCGAGATCGCCGAGGCGCTGTCGAAGCACCAGGTCGTCATCGTGTCGGGTGAAACCGGTTCCGGCAAGACCACGCAGTTGCCGAAGATCTGCCTGGAACTGGGCCGCGGGCAGAAGGGCCTGATCGGCCACACGCAGCCGCGGCGGATCGCCGCCTCGTCGACGGCCAAGCGCATCGCCCAGGAACTGGGCACGCCGCTGGGCGAGCACGTGGGCTACAAGGTGCGTTTCAACGACACATTGCACCGCGGCGCCTCCGTCAAGCTGATGACGGACGGTATCCTGCTGGCCGAAACGCAGACCGACCCGATGCTCAAGGGCTACGACACGATCATCATCGACGAGGCCCACGAACGCAGCCTGAACATCGACTTCCTGCTGGGCTACCTGAAGCAGCTGCTGCCGCGCCGGCCGGACCTGAAGGTGATCATCACGTCCGCCACGATCGATGCGGAACGCTTCGCCCGGCACTTCAGCCAGGAAGGCAAGCCGCGGGTGCCCGTGATCGAGGTGTCGGGCCGCCTGTACGCGGTGGAAGTGCGCTACCGGCCCGTGGAACGCGAGCCGGTCACGCTGCCGGAAGGGGTGAACGCCGCGAAGCCGCAGCAGCGCACGGCCGCCGCCGCGCGGGACAAGCGCGACCTGATGGATGCCATCGTCGACGGTGTCGATGAAGTGTGCCGCATCGGCTCCGGCGACGTGCTGGTGTTCCTGCCGGGCGAGCGGGAGATCCGCGACGCCGCCGAGGCGCTGCGCAAGCATCATCCGCCGCACGTGGAGATCCTGCCGCTGTTCGCCCGCCTGTCGGTGGAAGAGCAGGACCGCGTATTCCGCACCACGAACCAGCGCAGGATCGTACTCGCCACCAACGTGGCGGAAACGTCGCTGACGGTGCCGGGCATCCGCTACGTGGTCGACGCGGGCACGGCGCGGGTAAAGCGCTACAGCTACCGCAACAAGGTCGAGCAATTGCAGATCGAGCCGGTGGCGCAGTCGGCGGCGAACCAGCGCGCCGGCCGTTGCGGCCGCGTGGCCGACGGCGTGTGCATCCGTCTGTACGAGGAAGAGGATTTCAACAAGCGGCCGAAGTTCACCGATCCGGAAATCCTGCGCTCGTCGCTCGCTTCCGTCATCCTGCGCATGAAATCCCTGCACCTGACGGACGTTGAGACGTTCCCGTTCATCGAGCCGCCGCTGGCGCGCGCGATCGCCGACGGCTACCAGCTGCTGCAGGAACTGGGCGCCGTCGACGACGACAACAGGCTGACGAACCTGGGCCGCAAGCTGGCCAAGCTGCCGCTGGACCCGCGCGTGGGCCGCATGATCCTGGCCGCGCAGGAATTCACCTGCCTGACCGAGGTGCTGATCGTGGCGGCAGCGCTGTCGGTGCAGGACCCGCGCGACCGGCCCATCGAGCACCAGCAGGCGGCTGACCAGGCGCACCAGAAGTTCGCCGATGAAAAATCCGAGTTCCTCTCCTACATCAAGATCTGGCGCTGGTTCGAGGACGCCATCGCGCACAAGAAAACCAACCGGCAATTGCAGGACAACTGCCGCGCCAACTTCCTGTCGCAGGTGCGCCTGCGCGAATGGCGCGACGTGCATTCGCAACTGCTCACGCTGGTGAAGGAGCAGGGCTGGCGCATGAACGAGTCGCCGGCCACGTACGAGCAGCTGCACATGGCGCTGCTCACCGGCCTGCTGGGCAACGTGGGCTTCAAGATGGAGGACGATCCCGGCTACCTGGGCGCGCGCGGCATCAAGTTCAATATCTGGCCCGGCTCGACGCTGGGCAAGAAGGCGGGCAAGTGGGTGATGGCGGCCGAGCTGGTGGAAACCACGCGGCTGTATGCGCGCACGATCGCGAAGATCGAGCCGGAATGGCTGGAAAGGATCGGCGCCCACCTGCTGAAGAAATCGTGGGGCGAGCCGCGCTGGGAAAAGCGCCCGGCGCAGGTGACGGCGGCCGAGAAGGCCACGCTGTACGGCCTGACGATCTACAGCCAGCGCCGCATCAACTACGCGCTGCACAACCCGGTGGAAGCGCGCGAGATCTTCATCCGCGATGCGCTGGTGGCCGGCGACTACGATACGCGCGCGCCGTTCTTCGCGCACAACCACCGGCTGGTGAAGGAGATCGAGAACCTCGAGCACAAGTCGCGCCGGCAGGACGTGCTGGTGGACGAGCAGTTGATCGAGGCGTTCTACGACAAGCTGATCCCGCACGACGTGGTCAACGGCGCCGGCTTCGAAGCCTGGCACAAGAAGGCCACGCAGGAAGAGCCCAAGCTGCTGTACCTCGTCAAGGAAGACCTGATGCGGCACGAGGCGGCCGGCGTGACGACCGAGCTGTTCCCGAAGAAGATGCTGGCCGCCGGCGTGGAGATGGCGCTCACGTACCACTTCGAGCCGGGCACGGTGCGCGACGGCGTCACGCTGCATGTGCCGCTGTATGCGCTGAACCAGCTCTCGCGCGAGCGCTGCGAATGGCTGGTGCCGGGCATGCTGAAGGAAAAGGTGCACTTGCTGCTGAAATCGCTGCCGCAGAAGCAGCGCCGGCACATGGTGCCGCTGCCCGAGTATGCGCAGAAGTTCTGCGAGCGCGTGGCGGACAAGTTCGGCCGCGGCGATCTCATCGACGCGATCATCGCCGACATCCGCGAGCAGGTCACGATCACGGTGCTGACCGGCGACTTCAAGCCGGAACAGCTGCCCGCCCACCATTTCATGAACTTCAAGGTGATCGACGAGCATGGCCGCCAGCTGGACATGGGCCGCAACCTCGCCACTTTGCAGGCCGAGTACGGCGCGCAGGCGCGGCAGAGCTTCCAGAAGATGGCGGAGAATGCGCCGCCGGCATCCGCCGCTTCGCTGGCGCAACTGGGCGGACAGTCCGGCGGTGCCAGGGCGGAAAGAGGTGCAAAGCACGGCGGCATCGCGGGCGAGGTGAAGGCGGGCGGCATGCCCGGGGCTTCCACACCATCGGCCCAGCCCGCGGCCGCGCCGGCCGCCGCGCACACGAACATCACGTCGTGGTCGTTCGGCGAGCTGCCGGAACTGCTGGAGATCGTGCAGGGCAAGCTGACCCTGATCGGCTTCCCGGCACTGGTGGACAAGGGCGCGCACTGCGACCTGGAAGTGTTCGACGACCCGAACGTGGCGGCGCGCACGCACCGCATCGGCCTGCGCCGGCTGTTCGCGCTGCAGATGAAGGACCAGATCAAGTTCGTGGAAAAGAGCATTCCGAACCTGCAGCAGATGGGCATGCAGTTCATGAGCATGGGCACGCAGGAAGAACTGCGCGACCAGATCATCGCCAAGGCGATCGACATCGCCTGCCTGCAGGACCCGCTGCCCACGGACGCCGCCACGTTCAACAAACGCAAGGACGAGGGCAAGTCGCGCCTGGTGCTGCTGGTGAACGAGATCGCACGGCTGGTTTCGCAGGTGCTGACGGAATTCCACGGCTTGCCGAAGCGGCTGCAGGGCATCAACCCGCAGGCCGCCGCCGACATGCAGGAGCAGCTGAAGGGGCTGGTGCACAAGCGCTTCCTGCTCGATACCGAGTTCACCCAGCTGGCGCATTTCCCGCGCTACCTGAAGGCGATGAACGTGCGGTTGGAAAAGCTGCGTGGCGATCCCGCGCGCGACGCCAAGGCCATGGCCGACTGGCACCAGGCCGCGCAGCCTTACCTGCGCGTGGTGCGCGACAAATCGGCCGGCAAGAATACCGATCCGAAGCTGGTGGAGTATCGCTGGATGCTGGAGGAATTGCGCGTGTCGCTGTTCGCGCAGGAGTTGCGCACGCCGGCACCGGTGTCGGTCAAGCGGCTCTTCAAGGTGTGGGAATCGATGCAGAGGTAGTAGGGCCTCGATAAACCTACTGCGCGACGCCAGGGCCGGCCTGCGATGCTCCGCATCGGCGGACCGATCGTACTAAAGTACGATTGCGCTTCTTAGCCACCCCTGACGCCTGCTCGCTACGGTTTCTCGAGGCCCCTTGAGGCTGGTTGGATTCGCGGTAGCCTGCGACTATTGCAGGCTTGGCGGATCACTTGGTACTTAGAACTTCTTGTTCGGGTCGATACTGGTGTTCTGGTTCGACAGGCCGCCAGCCTGGTTGACGTTCTTGTCGGTCAGGTCGGAATCGCCGCGGCCCAGGTCCAGGCTGTTGCTGCCCAGGCCGGTGCTGCTGCCCAGGCTGCCGCTCTGGCTGGACATGCCGCTGCCACTGCCCATGCTGTTGCCCATGCTGCTGCCCGAGCTGCCGGACAGGTTGCCCGACTGGCTCTGGCCAAAGCTGGAGCCGCTCTGCATGGTGCTGCTGCCGCTGCCCATCACGCTGCCGGTGGAAGTCATCTGGCCCGGCATCGCCTGCGCGGCCCCGCCCCAGAAGCTGCTGATCTGGCTGCCGAATTCGGCGCTGGCCATGTCGGGCCAGCGGTCCTTGTCGAAGCCGGGCGCATTTTCCAGGCGCTCTTTCGCCACGTCGAGGATGAAGCGCTTGTTCACGGTATCGAGCTGCAGGGCCTGCCAAGGCACGGCGAACAGCTTGTCGCCCATGCCCAGGATGCCGCCGAACGACAGCACGGCATAAGCGATCTTGCCGGACTGCATGTCGATCATGATTTCTTTAATGTCGCCCAGGTCTTCTTCCTGGCGGTTGTAGACGTCTTCGCCCATCAGCGTGTCGGCACCCATCAGGTGCGGCCCCGGGCCGTCATTGTCGCGGTCACGGTAAATGCCAAACGGGTCTCGGTCGAGATAGCTCATGTTGGTCTCCTGTGATGCATTGGGTAATGCGGTCGTGGAAAGTCCGCCGTGCGATTGCCCGACGGTGCGCATGCCAGAATAGCGCAAGCGGATTTTTTGCGCCCTTACCGGAGTTCAACAGTGTGGCCCGGGTCCGTTACATGGAGCCTGGACGATAACGGAGGAAGCATGGTCAAGCGAAGTGCCGGGGCACGCCTCGTGAAGTCGTTGATGAAAGCGGGTACCGCGCAACAGAAGGCGGCAGCGAAGATGATGGGCACCATGCTGGCGTTGCCGAAAAGTAGTGTCCGCAAGCGGCCGGCGAAGAAGGCATCGGTCGCGGCGCCGCGGGTGCGCACACCGCCGGCCACGCCGGTGGCGCCGGGACGCTGGCTGGTCGGGCATCACGCGTCGGGCGCCCAGCAGATGCAGTACTGGCTGTACCTGCCGCAGGGCGAAGTGCCGGCGAAAGGCATGCCGCTGGTGCTGATGCTGCATGGCTGCCAGCAGACGGCCACCCAGTTCGCGCAAGGCACACGCATGAACACGGTGGCGGAAAAGAAGGGCTATGCGGTGCTGTATGCGCAGCAATCGGTCACCGTGCATGCGCAGCGGTGCTGGCGCTGGTTCGACCGCGCCACGCAGGCCGGCGGCGGCGACGTGCAGCCGGTGGCGGCGATCCTGGCGAAGGTGTTGACCCAGTATCCGATCGACCGCCGCCGCGTGTATGCGTGCGGCATCTCGGCCGGTGCCGGCCTGGCCAACATCCTGGCGCTGAATTTCCCGGACGTGTTCGCGGCGGTGGGCCTGCATTCCGGGCCCGTGTTCGGCGTTGGCCACGGCACCGTCGGCGCGCTGGGCGTGATGCGCCACGGCGGCGGGATACACACCGAGCCGGCCATCCGCGAAGTGCTGGCGCGGCGCGCCAATTTTCCGATGATGCCGGCGATCCTGATCCAGGGCGATGCCGATACAGTGGTGCATGCGGTGAACCAGCAGCAGCTCGTGCGGCAAAGCCTGCTGCTGAACGGCGTGCCCGCCGATGCACCGGTCAAGGTGACGCGGCGCGGCACCCGCAGCGGGCATGAAATCCGCGACTACCACGTGGGCAGCAAGGTGGTGCTGCGCGTGGTGCGGGTCGATACGCTGGACCATGCATGGAGCGGCGGCGATCCGCAGATCGCCTTCCATGCGAAAGGCCCGGATGCGAGTCGGATGATGCTGGAGTTTTTCGGCAAGCACCGGCGATAGGAAAACTGCCGGGCCAGGCTGGCGCCACACGATTGCCAAAATATCATTGTCAAAACGTCCCATCGGTAGTACTGTATGGGCATACAGTATTTCTTGGCATCATCACTTATGGCCCAGCCTGCTCCATTGCTGGCGCCGGAAGCCCTGCATCCGTCACTCTGGCTTGCATCGCAACTGGCGCAATCGCACGACCGCTGCGTCGACACCGGACACCCGGTCCTGTCGGCCCAGCTGCCGGGCGACGGGTGGCCGACAGGAACACTGGTGGAATTGCTGCTGCAACAGCCCGGCATCGGCGAGATGCGCCTGCTGCAGCCGGCGCTGGCGGCATTGAAGCGGCCCATCGTGCTGGTGCAGCCGCCCTACGCCCCGCAGGCGCTGGCACTCGATGCGCTGGGCATTCCGCCCACGCAGCTGGTCTGGATCCGCAACACGGGCAAAAGCGCCGATGCGCTGTGGGCCGCCGAACAGATCCTGCGCAGCGGCTGCTGCGGCGCCTTGCTGCTGTGGCAGCAGCATGTGCGCAGCGAGGCGTTGCGCCGGCTGCACCTGGCGGCGCAAAGCAGCGAAACGCTGTTCTGCCTGATGCGGCCGCTGGCGGCGGCCCAGGATGCGTCGCCGGCACCGCTGCGGCTGGCGCTGCGGCCGGCCGCCGGCGGGCTCGAGATCGACTTCGTCAAACGCCGGGGGCCGCAGCGCGATGCGCCGCTGTTCCTGCCCCTTACTCCTTCTTTGCTGCAACGACATGCGCCTCTGGATCGGCCTGCACCTGCCCCGGCTCCCGCTCGAAGTGTTCTGCCCGAGCTGGTCGGCTGACACCTGCAGCGCGGTGCTGGACCACGAAGCGGTGCTGGCCGTATCGGATGACGCGCGCCGCGCCGGCATCCTGCCGGGCATGCGCCGCGGCGGTGCGCTGATGATGGCGCCCGATGCGCAACTGCACGACCGCGCGCCCGGGCGCGAAGCGGAAGCACTGCATGCGGTGGCGATGGCGCTGCTGCAATTCACGCCGCAGGTGGCCGAAGGCGAAGAAGCCACGCTGCTGATGGACGTGGGCGCCAGCCTGCGCCTGTTCGGCGGCATTCGCCGCCTGTGCGCACTGGTGCGGGCAAGCCTGCGCACGCTGGGTTTTACCGCCGTGCTGGGCGTGGCGCCCACGGCGCGCGGCGCCTGGCTGCTGGCGCGCAGCGGGGCAGGGCGCACGATCAAGCTCGACAAGATGGCGGCACGGCTGCACCGCCTGCCGGCCAGCCTGCTGCCGCCGGCGCGGCCCTACCTGACCTGGCTGGAAGGCATCGGCTGCCTGTCGGTGGGCGACGTGTCGCGCCTGCCGAGACCCGGCCTGCAGCGGCGCTGCGGCCGCGCGCTGCTCGACGTGCTCGATGCGGCACTGGGCCACACGGCGGAAATGTACCGCTGGATCGAGGCACCCACGACCTTCCAGGCAAAGCTGGAACTGTTCGGCCGCATCGAGAACACCGACCTGCTGCTGGCCGGCGCCTGCCGCCTGCTGCAGCAGATGACAGGCTGGCTGAGCGCCCGCCAGCTCGCCGTCGGGCGCATCGTGCTGCTGCTCGAACACGAACGGGGAAGGGTGGCGCGGCCGCCCACGCCGGTCGAGGTGCTGCTGGCCGAGGCGGTCTGGCGCGACGACCACCTGGTACGCCTGCTGAAGGAGCGGCTCGCGAAACTCACGCTGGAGGCGCCCGTGATCGGCCTCGTGCTGGAAGCACCGCACGTGAAACCGATGGCGCCGTTATCGGATTGCCTGTTCCCCGAACCGGGCGGCAGCAACGAGGATCGCCAGCGGCTGTTCGAGCTGCTCGTGGCGCGGCTGGGGGAGGACAACGTGCTGCAGGCGGCACCGAAAGCCGATTACCGGCCCGAGCATGCGAATGCGTGGGTGCCCGTGCAGCAGAAGCTGCGCGCTGCCGACATCGCGGCCTGCCTGCCGCCTGGCGGCTTGCCTCGGCCCGCGTGGCTGCTGCCGAAACCCATTGCGCTACTGGTGCGCGACCACCGGCCGTTTTATTGCTCGCCTTTGCGGATGGTATCGGCTGCGGAGCGTATCGAGGCGGGGTGGTGGAGCGATGTGCAGACGCGGGATTATTTCATTGCGCAGGGGGAGGACAATGCGCATTACTGGGTGTATCGGGAGCGGTTGCCGGGGGCAGAGGAGGATGCGGAGCCGCGGTGGTATTTGCATGGGTTGTTTGGGTGAATGCGGACTTTTCCGAGGAGAAGGTAAGCAAGGGGGCGTGTTACATCGAGACAACGGCGTACGTGCGGGCTAGCCAAGGTTGTAACTAAAATTTGTGTTACCAAATAGACGGCAGTGGACTTGGGAGGAAGTGTGACTTTCCGAAATAGATGCGACGTTCTGGAAATTGCTGCGACCACTGGTCGTGAGGTAGCGAGGTCTACGGCTCTTGCTGAGTTACACTGGGCGCGATGAACTTCCGCTTTCGCCAGAAGCAGACGCTGAACCATATTTACAAGGGATTTTATGTCAAACGAAGCGTCGGTCTGCGCATTCATGAAATGGGCGAATGCGGAACTTCCAGACGATTATCTCGACCTTCTGAGAATGCGCGGAGGCGAATTCTGTAACGACCTAGTTCGTTTGTATGCTGCCGATGAACTCATCGAAAGAAACGAAACCTATGAGGCAAAAAACTATTGTCCCGGTTTCATCGCGATAGGAGACGACAGCGGCGGACAGGCGATCGTGATTGCAGTTGGCAAGGCTTCTGGTACCGTATATCTTGTAGACCAGGGTTCAATGCATCCAGATGACTTCCATGTCATTGCGCCCGACCTGAATACTTGGGTAGCGGAGGGGTGCGTGATAGCGGGTTCACAGGAGTGGCCTTCCAGCTATCGCTTCAGTGTCAGATTCGAAGGCAAGCCGACGCTGCAAGCATTGAAAGTCTTGCGCGAGCTTTCGCCCCTTGCCAACGAGATGGGCCTCGTCGATCTTATGAGTATCTTCTCTGGTAATCGATCGTTCAATTGCGGATTGGTCGCAGAACACCGACGAGCAGAGACACTGCTTGGCCTCGCAGACGCAGGGTTTCTCGTCACTCAGGAAACTAATGAGTAATAGGTGCCTTGATCACAGGCGCTGCAACCTCCGCCTTGGGGCGGGAGCTGCCGGTCATGACAGTCTGAACCTTGTAATGGTCAAGTAATTTCGCAATAAGGCGAATCTAGCCAAAGCTGTCGCAGAACTGAGCACCGTATAGGTGAGCAAAGCGACTGCTGAGCGAGAGCTGGATGCCGTCAAAGAAGCGGTGAATGTCGATATTGAGGTGTTCTGTCCATTGCTCGCATCCCTGGTGAAGCTCAGATCACCCGGGAACGGCTTGCAGGATTTGTGACGGGCGTTTTTGCGTCGATCGTTGCATCTGTCATCTGGTGGGTCGGTGGCAAACTCTTAACTAACTCCAGCGGAAACTATGTACTCAAAATTGAATATGAAGGCTAGGGCGGAAATACGAGCTTTCGCACGCAAGCTGAAACAAGAAGGACGATGATGGCATATCTGCTTGCGACGATCGACACAAAAGTCCAATGGTACGTAGTCGACATTAGCCGACACGGCGGAATCTCAGCTTTTTCGAAAGGGGATTTCGACCTACTCGACGTACTTGATCTTGATGTGGTCCCTGGCTTCGGTGACAAAGAGACTGCCAAGAGGGTAGCATTGGCGATTGGACTGACCACTTGGCGCTACGTCAAAATGCCAGGGCCGAAGAACGTTCTAACACTTGTAGAGATGTGACGGACAAAATGCTAAAGACAGAATTTCAAGCCGCAATGCGGGGAAGCTCCGCACCGCCCCACTCGCAACACGGAAGACGTGGAACGACACCGATTTGTATAAATGGTGGCTGGATGCGAAAAAGGATGATTCCTATTTTACCTGGGACCGGTGTCCAGGCGATTCCTGGCAATGGGTTCCTGGCATGTGCCGAGACCTTATCGGCGAAACTGCAATTTAAGGCGGAAAGCAATGCCCACTACCGCGCGACTTAGGCGAGTCCCTCAAGAAGCTAACACAAGCTGTGGTATCGCTTGTGTTGCGACAGTTGCGAGGACAACGCATCATAGAGTGATGACCAGGGCAGTGGACTTATTTGCTTGGGATAAGGAGAAACGTTCGTTTTATACGTCCTTCAAGCAGATGAAATTGTTACTTGCAGCTTTCCACCTTCAGGCTGGCCATCGGACAATGTCTCCCCACTGGTCGAACGTGCCCGAACTTGCGATTGCAGCAATTAACTTTCGGGTCAAGGGTGAAGTCGAGTACTGGCACTGGGTCGTTATTCAGCGCCACGATGGCGAGGTGGTGGTACTTGACCCGAGGTCTTCGCGTGAGCAGCGCACGGATCTTGGAAGGATGCGCTTACACGCCTATATAGCGATCAAGCCCAAAGCATAGGGAAAACAATGGAAGCAGCAGTTGTGGGAGCTGTAATAGGTGCAATAGGAACGGTCACGGTCGGTTTTTTGGCAAACTTTGTTGCGGAAGATTACCGCCGGACCGAGATAGCTGTGCTCTTGCAGGTGCTTTAGCTGGCGAGCTGGCTTCCTATAGGGACGCATGGCCATTGATTCAATTAAGCCTGAATGGAATGCACAACCTCGCACAAAGCGGGATAGGGGTCAAAATTCCCGGCATACCGAAGCCAACCGATCGCGTCTTTGATGCGAACGTAGGGCGCCTTGGTTTACTAGGCCCTCAGCTTGCTGAGGATTTGGCATACGTGTATAACCAGATAAATGCATTCAGAGAACTTTTTAAAACTCTGGTTGACGAGCCGGGGCTGGCGCATGACCTGCAGGCAATAAGGCTCGCGGTATGCCTCCAAACGCTTGAACGGACTCTCAGTCGGGGTGAGAGCCTTCCTGACCAGTTGCGTGAATTTGCGACGAGAACATACCGTCCCTTTATGATGAATGGGGCGTGAATGAAAGAAAAGAAAAGGACACTTGAATATGAACGAACCGCAGTGCGTCGGCTCTATCAACACCCTCGCGAGAGTGTATGCGAACGCACTGGATGGCTTCAACCATGCGCTACTCGACCGCAGCAACAAGACCCACGTGGATGAGCACGGCTTATCCGGACTCTTTCTCCCTTCTATGCCGCCGGCGCTGGACCTGGCGCGCCATCGCATCATGATCGTAGGGGCAGAAACTGCTGGCTGGAATGTGCTGAAGGAGGGGGAACCTTTCGATACGATCGAGTCGTATGTCGATCTGGCCTTAACGAAGCACGAAAGGTTCACACGCGAACGTTTTTCACAGCTCACGCAGGACCGCGGACAAACTTTCTGGAATTTCATGCGCAAAATTGGGCGGCATTGTGGTACGCACGGGCTGATCTACGCGAATCTCTTCTGCTGCGATTGGAAAGGGGGTAGCCCGATTCGAAGCCCACGCTACAAGATAATCCAGAAGTACTCGGCCCGCCTGCTTCGTGCTCAAGTAGAGTTCTTTGGTCCATCCATCATCATCTTCGCAAACGGCATTGCGTCGGCAGGAGCTCGTCGCGCGGTCTTCCCAACTAAAGGCCCAGGCAGAACGTGCTCAGGAGGGTACGACTTTGCTGTATCGCATGGTATCCCCAACCGTCACTTATGGGCATTTAAGCTCAACGACAAGATTGACTGCTATCGGATCCAGCATCCTTCGTCACAGAACACCGGCGCAGGTATAGCCCGGGAATTCCTGTTGGGCCTGCTCCCACATGCATGAGAAGCGCTGCATATAAGCAAACAACGACGCCGCGTATGCTATGACGACCTGCTAGCTTGCTCAAACGACGGAGGAGGGGCAGGCGACTGGAAAGGCACGCAGGCGGTTCCAAACGCTATTCATGCAATCGGTAAGACTCGCTTGCCGCGCCAAGTGTGCTAGCTAAACCAAAGGGGAAAGCTGATCTTGCCCCCGTATTTCCGGACACAGCCTATCGCTTAGGTTCCGCCGATCTGAGCCCGGCGGATTAGCTCTTTTCTAAACATGCGTGGCGATCGGTAGCCCAAGGCGGAGTGCGGATGGACCTCGTTAAAGTGATCGAAGGCCGCCGGCATCTGGCGCAGCACGATGGCAGCACTGCTGCGGTCCATTTGGCTTACGTAGTCGCGTTTAAACGTATTCACGAAGCTCTCAGCCATGCCGTTCGATTGCGGACTGCAAACGGGCGTATGCACCGATTTGATACTCAAATCTTAGACCAGCGCATGCGTGTCTTTGGCTCGATAAGCGCCGCCATTATCGCTCAGGAATTCAAGCTCCACATCACCGACGACTTTTGCTTCCCCAAAGCGAGATTCCACGCCTTCGATCAGCATATCGCGCACTGGTTCGCCAGGCAGGCCGCAGCTGGACCATGCGCGCCACGAGATGATTTCGCGATCACAGCAGTCTTTCAGGAAGACGCCGGTGACGACCTCGCCGTTGTCACAGCCGATTTCAAAACCATCCGAGCACCAACGCCGATTCGACTCTTTAACCGCCACTTCGCCGTCATGAACGCGCGCGCTCATCACGCGCTTCGGCGCTTTCGGCAGCAACAGTGCATGTGCCTTCATCACGCGGTAAAAACGCTTGTGATTGAAGGCGGCCAAACCAGCCGCCGTGCGGCGGCGGTTGACCAGGGCGCCGGCGCGACGATACCCGTAAGTCGGCAAGTCGCCGATCTCCGCTTTTACCGCATCGACCAGCTTCAGATCGGCAGCCGGATCGCTAATACGCGCGGTACGACCGTCCGTCCAATCAGCCGATCTCGTCGTCAAGTTGGCAATATGCGAGCGCGCCACGCCAAGCACTCGGCAAACCGTTTTTACTGGTCGTCCGTTGGCAATAAGGGCGCGCGCGCAATCCACTTTTTTGACCTTGCGATCTCCACAGCTTCCTTGAGGATTTCAGCCTCCATCGTTTTCTTGCCAAGCATCCGCTGGAGCTGCGCAATCTCTGCCCGAGCTGCCGCTAGTTCGCTGGCAGGCACCACCGATTCTCCCGCATGGACCGCAGTCAGGGCACCTTCACGTTCCAGCTTGCGCCAATTGAACAACTGGCTTGCACTGATGCCATGCTTGCGTGCCACCAACGAAGCGCTCATGCCTGGCTCGTATGTTTCCCTAACTAAAGCAGCCTTTTCTGATGCATTCCAGCGGCGGCGACGTTCTTCGCTGACGGTCACCACTTCCACTACTTGTAGTGGTCAAGTAATCCCGGACACGACGATAAGTTCTTTCTCTGCCATTTTGCGTTCGTAGACGCTGGGCGGCAGATTGCCCAATACAGAATTCAGGCGCTCGCTGTTATAAAAGCCGGCAATGTAATCAGCCACGTCAAGCTTGGCCTCTGCATGGTTCGCGTAATTGCGCTGCCAGACGCGCTCCATCTTCAGGTTCAGGAAAAATCGTTCAGCAACCGCGTTATCCCAGCAATTGCCCTTACGGCTCATGCTGCAGACGAAGCTATGTGCACTCAGCAGGGTCTGGTACTGCTCACTCGCATATTGGCTGCCGCGGTCTGAATGAACGATTAATCCCTAAACTGGCCGGCGTGCCTGGATCGCCATGCGTAAGGCATCGCAGACCAAGGTAGCCGGCATGCTCGGCGCCATCGCCCAGCCCACGACTCTGCGCGAGAATAGGTCGAGCACGATAGCCAAGTACAGCCAGCCGGCGCCAGTGCGGATATACGTGATATCGGACACATAAGCCAGATTCGGCGCTGGCGGGTTGAACTGCCTGGCAAGCACGTTCGGCGCAATCGGCAAGGCATGCTTGCTATCGGTCGTGTGCACGAACTTGCGCTTCCAGACTGGCTTCAGGCTGGCTTCTTGCATCAGCCGGCGTACCTTGTAACGCCCGATCTGCAGGCCGCTATTTGCCAGCGCCGTAACCAGGCGGCGGCTGCCGTAACTTTGACCGCTGCCCATGAACGCGGCACGCAGATGCACGCTCGCTTGGCAAAAGATCGGTGCAACGGCGCGGCGCTTGGCTTCATAAAATCCGGCCCGGCTCACGCCCAGTAGACGGCATGTTTGTGCAACAGGTACGGCCTTCGTTTGCAGCTCGTCGACGAGCCGGTAGCTCACTTGAGCTCGCGGGCAAAGAAGGCCGATGCCTTTTTTAAAACGTCTACATCGCTACGAAGCTGACGGTTTTCCTGCTCCAGCTGACGAATACGCTGCTGCTCAGCCGTCAATGGCTTGCCGATACCTGGCTGGCCATTTTGCTCGGCACCGTATTGCTCCATCCACCGACGGATCGAACTCACGCCAATGTCCATCGTCTGGCTGACGTGCGAAATGCTAAGGCCTTGTTCTGTGATCATTCGGACGACCTCCAGCTTGAAGCTGGGATCGAAATTGCGGCGCTGCCTGATCATGTAAACTCCTTCGAAGGTGAATTATCCACCTATCGAGGTGTCCGGGGACATTAGACCACTACA
>NZ_JBUXKP010000020.1:0-75419 GCF_055502675.1 Pseudoduganella sp. jia 12 | reverse complement strand
GCGTTGCAGCCCATTGGCGCTGCCGCAGCGGTGCTGGCGGGGACAGCCACAACGCGGACAGGGTCCGCGGCCAGCTGCTTGCTCGATCAATACGAAACAGTTCGTACACGACGACAGCGTGTCGAGCCAGGCCCGCAAGCTGTCCGCCTGCTGATCGCTCAATGACTCACGGCGCAGTATGTCGAACAGCCCGGCAAAGCTCGCGGTGTCCATCGCCCCTCCTCGGCATGAGTTACCTCAACGAAGAGTAAGACAGTGTCCGGTTCGATTAGTTCGCAGATCTAACGCTGACAGCGCCTTGAAACAACGCCGGAACGAATCGCGTTCTGCTGCAATGGCGGGCACCCCGGCGGGGTGCCCGCTTTTTCACAACGCCGGCATCAAGCGGCCGCGCCGGGGCGCAACTGCTCGAGCAGCACGGTGGCGGTTTCGGCCGACGAACCCGGGTTCTGCCCCGTGACCAGCAGGCCGTCGCGCACGACATACGATGCCCAGTCGCCGCCGCGCGAATAGATGCCGCCCTTGGCCTTCAGCTCGTCCTCGACGAGGAACGGCACCACGTCGGTCAATCCGACGCCGGCTTCCTCGGTATTCGTGAAGCCGGTCACCTGCTTGCCCTCGACCAGCGGCCGGCCATCCTGGGTGCGCACGTGGCGCAGCACGCCCGGTGCATGGCAGACCAGCGCCACCGGCTTGCCGGCCGCCAGGAACGCTTCGATCAGCGCGATCGAGTGGCGGTCTTCGGCGAGGTCCCACAGGGGGCCATGACCGCCCGGGTAGAACACCGTGTCGAAGTCCGCCTGCGACACGGTGTCGAGGCGCACGGTGGCAGCCAGCTGTGCGACGGCTTCGTCATCGGCCTCGAAGCGGCGCGTGAGATCGGTCTGGAATTCCGGTTCGTTGCTTTTCGGGTCCAGCGGCGGACGGCCGCCGGCGGGCGAGGCAAGGACGATCCGCGCGCCGGCATCCTTGAACGCGTAGTACGGTGCCGCCAGCTCTTCCAGCCAGAAGCCGGTCTTGCGACCCGTGTTGCCGAGCGTGTCATGGGAGGTCAGGACGATCAGGACATTCATGGTGTTTCTCCTAAAGTAGCGCTCGCCAGTAGACCAGTCGTCTACGGTCGGGCCAAAAAAACACTTCGCGAGGAAGTGCGGTAACTGCCAGCCCGCTTCAGCGGACTGGACGAAGAATCTGCCCGGTCATTATCAGGGCCGTTTCAAATGGCTGCATGGTGCGCTCGATCTTGACGAGCAGGCTGGCGCCGAGCCACAGCTGGTACAGGCTGGCCGCCACATGCGGCGCATCGCCATCGATCGCCAGAGAGCCTTCTTCCACACCCGCGGCAATCGCCTGCGCCAGCCTGCCGACGATGCGTTCCGTGCCATGCCGCAGCACGCGCCGCATGGCATCGGACAGGTCCGCCACTTCCGCGCCCAGTTTCACCGCCAGGCACTTGCCCTGGCAATTGTCGAACGACTGCGACGCTTGCCACGATTGCCAGTACGCCATCAAGCGCTGCGCCATCGTCGAACCCGGCTGTTGCAAGGTCCGGTCGAGCTCGGCCAGGTAATCCTCGAAATATTGTTCGAGCATGGCTTCGCCGAACGCATCCTTGGAGCCGAAGTAATGGTAGAACGACCCCTTCGGCACGCCCGCCGCCGTAAGGATTTCGTTCAGGCCCACCGCCGAGTACCCCTTGCCGGCCATGATGCGCTGGCCAGTGGCCAGGAGATTCATCCGGACTTCGGAGGTTTGGTGGGCAGTGGCCGTGTTCATGGGACCTACTTTAATTCAAAACCGACCAGTCGTCTAGTGATTTCTTTCTTGCTGGCGCTAGAGGGATTCTTCCTTGCCAAACCCTCCTCCATGCGCCAGCATGCCGATTTTTCAATGGGGCTCTCCCGATGAACCTGTGGTTTCGCCTGCTCTTCCTGCTGATCAGCACACCCTTCCGCCCGAAGCTGGCCGCGCCGCACGGCGTCTCGCGCCTGAAGTTCCGCGTGTGGTTCAACGACCTCGACACGAACGGCCACGTGAACAACGGGCGCTACTGGACGCTGTTCGACCTGGGCCGCACCGACATCATGCTGCGCATGGGCCTGCTGGGCGCGGTGCTGAAGAACAAATGGACGCCCATCGTGGGCGGCGGCGCGATCCGCTTCCGGCGCGAGCTGCGGCTGTTCCAGCCTTTCGTGCTGGAGACGCGGATCGCGGCGTGGACGGACAACCGCGTCGTGTTCGAGCAGCGCATCCTTGCCGACGGCGACGTGGTAGCGACGCGGGCATTGGTGCTGGCCGGACTCTACTCCCGCAAGGCGCGGGGCTTCGTGCCGATCGACACGATCTTCGGTAGTGTGGGCGTGACGGGCGTGCAGTCGCCGCCGATCGACGCCGCCGTGCAGGCGATGCTGGACCTGGATGCGGCGATGAAGCTGAGCGCCGACTGAACCGCGCTTTCAGGCCAGTGCTTTCAGGCCAGCGCTTTCTGCGCCGCCTGCCATCCCCACCACGATGCTTCCTCGAACACGGAAAAACCCGACAGGTCCGCGTGCGCGAACAACACCGGCCCTGCGGCATCGCGCAGCGCCTGCAGGCCAGCATTGGCCAGGAACCCCGGCAACGGCGCGGCCATCGCATGGGCGCGCAGCGTGATGTCGGCGCGCTGCACGCAGCCATCGAACGCGCTGCCGTAGGCGGCACGCAGGTCGACGGTGGCCAGCGCCAGCAGCTCCTCGGGCGACGCGGACTGCATCCACGTGCGCGCCGCGACCGGATCGCGGTCGGCCAGCGCCACGTAGCTGGTGAACACGGTTTGCGCGGGGGGCTGCTGGCGGATGTCCTGGTGCGTGGACACCACATAGCCCAGGCCCTGCGTGCCATGCACCACGTTGTCCCACGATAGCGGCGCCTCGGGCAACTCTTCCGGAAAGCGGTCCAGCAGAAAATTCGTCACGAGCCATGGCGCGTACACCGGCATGTGCCGCGCCGGATCGAAACCGTATTGCGCGATATCCTCGACCACGCGGCTGGCCACGAACAGCGGCATCGCGCAAATGACCTTGCGGGCGCGGACCAGGACAGTGCGCGGCTTGCCGTTCTCCAGCACGAAGCACAGCGCTTCGGCGCGTCCGTCGACCTGTTTCACGGTGGCGGCCGTGCCGGCCATGCGCCGCGTGCCGGTCCGGGCGGCCAGCTTCTCGGCCAGCGGCTGCAGGCCGCCGGGCCATGTGAGCCAGGCGCCCCCTTCCGCGTTGGATGCTTCGCCTCCGCGCGCGCAAAAATAATGCAGGCCGGCCCAGGCGGAAACGCGGTCGATGCCGGTGCCGTAATCGTCGCGGCAGCAGTAATCGAGATACCACAGCAAGGTGGGCGCCCGGTAGTTGTTCTGCGCCAGCCAGGTTTTAAAGGTGATCGTGTCGAGCCGGCGCCAGGCCGGGTCGGTGGACGCATGCGCGGCCGGCAGCGTGAAGACCTTGCGGCGGTCGGCACCGCGCATCGCATGCAGCTTTTCCATCTCGGCGGAAAAGCGCGCATGCTCGGCCAGTTCCGCCGACGGCACGCCGGCGCGCGGCATGACACCCTCATGCCACTTGCCGCCGTACAGCAGCCGTTCGTGGGGCGCGTGCAGGATCAGCTTTTCATCGTAGTGCGGCTTCGGGCCGTAGGGATCGCGCGTGATGATGCCCAGGTCGTACAGCAGGTGCCGCACGTGCAGGCACTCCTGCGGCGGGATCGGCAGGTAGTGCGCGCCGGTCGGATACGCCAGCGGTCCATAGGTGCCGCCGGCGGCGTTGCCGAACGGCTCGGGGCCGTCGACCATCAGCACATCCTTGACGCCTTCGCGGTGCAGCTTCCATGCCGCCGTCAGCCCGGCGATGCCGGAACCGAGGATGGCGACGTCGGCTTCGACGACGTCCGAAGGCGGCGGCAGGGCCTGGCGGTCGCGCAAATAATGGCCTTCGGCGCGGCCGGGGTAATGCAGCTCGGGCTTGATTTCGTGCCAGCGCGCCCAGGCGGCAATGCCGGCGGCAGCGGCGGCGCCGCCGGCGCCCAGGGCGGCGGTCCAGCGCAGGAATGAGCGGCGTTCCATCGTGTCCTCAGCGTGTTCTCGACTTGGTGTCAGCGTACCCTCAGCGTATCGTGTTGCGCCAGTCCTGTTCGAACTCGTGCACCAGCGATTGGGTGTTCAGGCGATTCGGCGCCATCTTCAGCGGTTTCATGTCGGGCGGGAAGCTGAACATGGCGGCCGTGGTGGCGCCATTCAGGAAGCGCATCGGCAGGCGGTAGGCATCGGGCGGCGTGAAGGTGCCCTGCGGCGACGCCAGGATGAAACCCCATTCGCCGAACGACGGCACGTAGGCATGGTAGGGATACGTGCGCAGGCCCACTTCGCGCAGCGTGGCATCGATGGTCCAGTAGGCATGCGGCGCGAAGAACGGCGACGTCGATTGCACCACCACCAGGCCATTGGCCGCCAGGTGGTGCTTGAGCATGCTGTAGAACGGCACGGAATACAGCTTGCCCAGCGCGAAACTGGACGGATCGGGGAAATCGACGATCACGGCATCGAACATGTCCCGGGTCTCTCGCAGCCACACGGCCGCGTCGGTATTGATCACCTCGACGCGCGGGTCGGACAGCGCTCCGTGGTTCAGGGCGGCCAGTTCGGCGCGCGTCGTGAACGCGGCCGTCATTGCCGGGTCGAGGTCGACCAGCGTCACGTGCTCGATGTTCTTGTAGCGCAGCACCTCGCGCGCCGCCAGGCCGTCGCCGCCGCCCAGCACCAGCACCCGTTTCGCCCAGGGCAGCCGTTCCAGCGCGGGGTGCACGAGCGCCTCGTGATACCGGTATTCGTCGCGCGACGAGAACTGCAGGTTGCCGTTGATGTACAGCCGCGTGTCGTCCTTCCAGCGGGTGATCACGAGCCGCTGGTAGGGCGTGCTGGTGGCATACACGATCTCGTCGCCGAACAGCGCATGTTCGCCGAAATGGGTGAGGCGGTCGGCACTGGCAAAGCCGAACGACAGCGCGGCCAGCACGGCACAGGCGCGCAAGGTGCGGCCGGCCAGGTGCGTCAATTCGGCGCGGAACACGTAGATGGTCCACAGCGCCACGCCGATGTTGAGCATGCCGAACAGGTAGCCGGTGCGCACCAGGCCGAGATGCGGCGCCAGCACCAGCGGGAACAGCAGCGATACGGCCAGCGCGCCCAGGTAGTCGAACGTGAGCACGCGGCTGACGATGTCGGCAAACGCGGTCTGGCGCGCATTCAGCGCGCGCATCACCAGCGGCACCTCCATGCCGACCATGGCACCGATCATGAATACCAGCACGTAAAGCAGCAGCCGGAACGGCGCGGCCGCCCACGAGAACGTGAGGAACAGCAGGGCGGCGGAGACGCCGCCGATCAGGCCGATCGCCAGTTCGATGTCGACGAAGCGCGCCAGCACATGCTCGTCCTTCACGTACTTCGACAGGTGGGCGCCGACGCCCATGGCGAACAGGTAGCAGCCGATGATGGTGGAAAACTGCAGCACCGAATCGCCCAGCAGGTAGCTGGCCAGTGCGCCGGCAATCAGTTCATACGCCAGGCCGCACGAGGCAACGACGAACACGGACAGGATCAGAATCTTTTTGGTCATTGGTCCGCGACTGGATTATCATGTTTCTCTGTCTACAAGTCGGTACTATAAGCCATGTTCGCTGTTGCCAACTACGTGATCCACCTGTGTATCGCGGCCGCGCTGCTCGCGGTCTTCTTCAAGGCCTACACGTGGATGACGCCGTACGATGAAGTCCACCTGATCCGGGAAGGCAACCATGCGGCGGCATTGTCGCTGGGCGGCGCACTGCTCGGCTTTTCGCTGACGATCGCATCAAGCCTGCTGCATACCCGCAATTACCAGGAATTCTTCGCGTGGGCATTCGGCGCGATGGTCGTGCAGGCGCTGGCTTACGCGGTGACCACGCGCGCGCTGAAGATGGCCCGGGACCAGATCGAATCCGGCAACAGCGCGTTCGGCGCCCTGCTCGGCACCATTTCCCTTTCCATCGGCGGCATCAACGCCGCCTGCATTTCCTGAAGGAGCCCATGATGGGTATCGGCAGCTTTATCAAGAAGCAGTTCATCGACGTCCTGCAGTGGAACGAGGACCAGGAAGGCGTGCTGGCCTGGCGCTACCCGATGCAGGATTTCGAGATCCAGAACGGCGGCGTGCTGGTCGTGCGCGAATCGCAGGTGGCGGTGTTCGTCAACGAGGGCCAGATCGCCGACGTGTTCGGCCCGGGCACGCACAAGCTCACCACGCAGACGCTGCCCGTGCTCACCAACCTGAGGAACTGGGACAAGCTGTTCGACGCGCCGTTCAAGTCGGATGTGTATTTCTTCAGCACGCGCGTGCAGACGGGCCGCAAGTGGGGCACCACGCAGCCCGTGACGATCCGCGACAAGGATTTCGACATGATCCGCGTGCGCGCCTTCGGCATGTATTCGTATCGCGTGACGGATGCCCGCAAGTTCTTCACAGAGATCAGCGGCACCCGCGAAGCCTACACGCGCGACGAGGTGGAAGACCAGCTGCGCGGCATCCTGCTGGCCACCATGGCCAGCTCGATCGGCGGCTCGAACGTGGCCTTCCTCGACATGGCGGCCAACCAGGCGCTGATGGCGCAGGAAATCAAGGGCGACCTTGCCGACGCGTTCGCGCGCTACGGCATCGGCCTCGATGAATTCAACGTCGCTTCCGTGAGCCTGCCCGAGGATTTGCAGAAGGCGCTGGACGACCGCATCTCGGCCGGCATGAAGGGCGGCCTCGCCGCCGACAAGATGGCCGGCTTCACGCGCTACCAGACCGCCACCGCGATCCCGCTGGCGGCGCAGAACGAAGGCGGCATCGCCGGCATCGGCGCCGGGCTGGGCGCCGGCGTGACGATCGGCCAGGCCATGGGCCAGGCGGTTGGCGCCTCCCTGGCGCCCGTCGCGCCGCAGGCGGCGCCTTCTCCGGTACCCGCCGCACCGGCCGCACCGGCCGAGGATTCGATCGAAACGCGCCTGCAGAAGCTCAAGGGCTTGCTGGACAAGGGCCTGATCTCCGCCGCCGACTACGACAGCACGAAGGCCGAGCTGCTGAAGAAGCTGATCGGCTAGGCGTTGCTGACCCTTTCCTGCCCCAGCTGCGGCGCCGAGGTGCGCTTCCGCTCGCACGCGGCCGTGATGGCCGTGTGCGAGTACTGCCGCACCGGCGTGCTGAAGGACCCCGGCAGCGTGGGCGACCTGGGCAAGATCTCCGACGTGCTGGAAGACTATTCGCCGATCCAGCTCGGCACGTCCGGCACGTGGTCCAGCCGCCCGTTCACGGTGGTGGGGCGGCTGCAGCTGCGCTATGACGACGGCTTCTGGAACGAGTGGTACCTGCTGTTCGACGATGGGGGAACCGGGTGGCTGGGCGATGCGTCCGGCCAGTTCACGATGACCGCAGCCGAGGATGCCGCCGGCCCCGTGCCCGCCTTCGCGGATCTGCGGCCAGGCGGGCACGTGACACTGGCAGCCCAGCGCTGGACGGTGGCGGACGTGCGCACCGCCCGCTGCACCGGCGGTCAGGGAGAATTGCCGTTCCGCGTGGGCGAGGGCTGGCAGGCTAAGGTGGCCGACCTGCGTGCCGGCAGCGCCTTCATGACGCTCGATTATTCCGATGGCGAACAGCCGATGGTCTACGCCGGCGGAGCCGTCAAGCTGGACAACCTGCACCCGCAGCTGCTGCGCGACGACGCGGAGATCGCGCGCACCGCCGGCCGCTTCCGCGGCAAGGTCGCGGCGCTCGATTGCCCGGCATGCGGCAGCGGCATCAAGTACTTGCCGGGCATGACGGCGAACCTCGTGTGCCCGGCGTGCAGCGCGCAGCTCGATGCGGCCAGCCCGAAGGTCGCGGTGCTGCGCGCCGGCGAACGGCTCGATGCCGTGCCCGTCACGCTGCCGCTGGGCACCGAGGGCACGCTGGGCAACCAGAAGCTCACCGTGATCGGCGTGATGCGCCGCGAGGATGACGAAGGCAGCGCGTGGACCGAATACCTGCTGTATGGCAGCCGCGCCGGTTTCACGTGGCTGGTGGAGACGGACGAGGGCTGGCAGCGCTCGGAAGTGCTCGACAGCTGGCCGGACTGGCGCGACGGCTCGGCCGTGCTGAAGAAGACAACGTACCGGCGGCTGTACCAGTACCCGGCGCGGGTGACGTTCGCCGCCGGCGCCTTCAACTGGCGCGTAGCGGTGGGCGACATAACCCAGGTCGAGGAACTGCGCAGTGGACAATCGATGCTGGCGGTCGAACGCACGGAGAATGAAATCTCCTGGTCGCGTTCCTCTCCCGTGGCATTCGACCAGCTGCACATGTGGTTCCCCACGGTATTCAAGGGCAAGCCGAAGGAGCCACTGCGCCCGCCGGGCAAGCTGACCTCGGGCACCCGCTACCGCGATGCGGCCCGCATGCTGATCATCGTCACGGGCGTGATCAACGCGATCCCGCTGATCGCCAACTTCGGCGGCACGTTCGCCTACCCGGTGCTGGCCGCGCTGGCGCTGTACCTGCCGGCCGTTTTCCTCGACGATAACGATAAAGCATGAAAAAGTTCTGGATCTACGGGATCGCGGTGGTCTTCGTTTCGACCGTGCTCAGTTGGACCAATATGGGCCAGAGCAGCGGTGGCAGCAGCGGCTATCGCAGCGGCGGTTCCTCGTGGTCGTCGCATACGGGCAGCGGCAGCTGGGGTGGCGGCGGAGGCCACAAGTGAACACACGGGTGAGCGACGAGGCGAGCCACTACAAGGCCGAGGGAACCCATCTGCTGGCGGACCTGTCCGGCGTGGCGCCGGCCCTGCTGACGAGCTGCATCCGCATCGAGCAATTGCTGCGCGCCGCAGCGGAAGCGGCGGGCGCGCACATCCTGCACAGCCATTTCCACGGCTTCGGGCCAGGGCTTGGCGTGACCGGCGTGGTGCTGCTGGCCGAATCGCATATCTCCATCCATACGTGGCCGGAACAGGCCTTCGCGGCCGTCGACATTTTCATGTGCGGCGCCGCGGTGCCCCAGCGCGCCCTCGACGTACTGCGCACCGCATTGGCTCCCGCGCACTGCCGCGTGCGCACCGCGCAACGCAGCCCCGTTGACGAAATCGTCAACGGGTGACAAACTTGTTTCCCTGTTAACCCTGCCAGAAGGAGATACCCCATGAAAGCCACGGACATTGCCTTCCTGCCGGCCATCTGACGCCAGGGTTACCGCTTCTTTCTTCCGGTGTTCCCTCGGCGCCTGACGCGCCGGCCCTCCCGTTTCAACGTTGCCGCCCGAAGCCGTGTGCTTCGAGCCGGCCTGTGCCCGCGCGCGCCACGGGCGATGAATTCATGGGAACACCATCATGTCGAATTTCGCATCCGACGCCTTACGCCTCATCGGACTGAACAACCTTACCGCCGCCCGTCTGGCGGCACTGTCCTTCACGGACACGATGCGCCCGATGCGCATCGCCGCCATCCACGGCGAATGGATCACCGTGCACGACGGCCACGCCGGCCACGCCGGCCAGCAGGCTCGCGCCCTGCCCCGCCTGCTGGCCAGCCTGGCCGGTGACAACGACACACTGGCCGTCGGCGACTGGGTCGCCGTCGACGCCCTGGCCGACGAGCTCCGGATCGCCGCACGGGCCGACCCGCTGACGCAGGTGGCCCGCCGTGCCAACGATGGCCGCCGCCAGGTATTGGCCAGCAATATCGATACGGCCTTGCTCGCCATGGGCCTGGACCTTGATTTCAACCTGCGCCGGCTGGAACGGTATATCGCCGTCGTGCAAAGCGCCGGTATCGCGCCGGTGGTCGTGCTGACCAAGGCGGACCTTGCCGAGGATGCCGACGAACGGGTCGCCGACGTGGAGCGCCGGCTGCCTGGCGGCATTCCCGTGATTGCGCTGAATGCCTTGAGCGATGCCGCGGCCGGTTCGCTGCAACCGTGGCTGGGGACGGGCCAGACGCTCTGCCTGCTGGGGGCTTCGGGCACGGGCAAATCGACGCTGACCAATACGCTGGCCGCCACCGGCCTGGAATCGGCAATTAAAACGGGCGGCACGCGCAAGAGCGATGGCCGCGGCAAGCATACGACCACGGCACGCTCCCTGCACCGCTGCGCCAATGGTGCCTGCATCATCGACACGCCGGGATTACGCACCTGGCGGCCGGACGCGGATGAAACGACGCTGTCGGCCACGTTCGACGATATCGCGGCGCTGGCCCTGCACTGCCAGTTCCGCGATTGCCGCCACGAGCTGGAACCGGATTGCGCCGTGCGCGCGGGCATCGACGCGGACCGGCTGGCCAATTACCACAAGCTGTTGCGCGATGCGCGGCGCGGCGAGCAGACACCGCTGGACCGGATCGCCGCGCGCGCGAAATGGAAAGCGATCAGCAAGGCCGTGCAGCGGCACATGCGGGAGAAAGGCAAGCAGTAAGCGTGCGCAGGCAGTAAGCAGCAGGCAGTAAGCAGCAAGCAAGCATGCGCCGCACGCGCCAGGCGGCAGGGCCGGCGCCTGGCGATGCTACTTTTCGCGCAGCGTGGCTTCGATGTTGTTGCCGTCGAAATCGAGGATATAGGCGCTGTAGTAGTGCCCCGAGCCGACGCGCGGGCCGGGCGGCCCATGATCCTCGGCGCCGTGTTCCATCGCGGCGGCGTAGAACCTGTCGACGGCTTCGCGATCCGATGCGGCGAAGGCGATATGCAGCGGCGCGTTGCCGGCCTGGTGGCCGGCCCGCCAGTAAGTGGGGATCTCGGAGCCCAGCCAGATGAACGGCTGGCCTCCCTCGGCCGCGTAAATGGCCCAGTCCATGTCGGTTTCGGTGCGACGGATCCCCAGCGGCGCGAGGCAGGCGTCGTAGAGCGCCGCGCTGCGCGTGAAGTCCGTCACGACAATACCGAGATGATGAAACATGCGCTGCTCCTGAAGTGAGAGAGTCCAGCCTATCACCCTTGAATGCATGCAGGCGCGCACGATTGACTTTCGGTGGCCGCCGGCCCCGTCGCATGTCAAGGTGGAGGTACGCTGTTGCAGCAATGAACGCTCGGTTACACTGTCGGCTTCTGTTTTCCACATTCATCGCCATGCGTCGCTTCGCCCTTCTTGCCGTTCCCCTGCTGCTGGCCGTCACGGCCTGCGGCAACGATTACCAGCCCGAACAGCTCTACCTGGCCACGAGCCCCGATTGCCGGGAATGGGTGGATGGGTCCACGTTCAGGTTGCCCGAAGGGGTCAGCGTTGCCGCCACCACCCCCGTCACGGTGAAGGAAGGTAGCGCCGAGTTCGGCATCGTCTATCTGGTGCCGCGCGCCGGCAGGGTGGAGTTCGTCACGCGTGCTTTCAACATCACCCAGCCCAAGGGCGCGACGATCGCCAAGGCCAAGGTGCTCAGCTACTACCAGCGCGGCACCAACAACCGCGCGGAAATGGTGGAAGTCATCACCAATATCCCGGCGCTGCTGTTGCCAGTTGCCACGGCAGACGTCACCCAATGGCGCATCCGGCTGGGCGTCGACGGCGGCCTGCCGCAGCGCTTCGACCTGGTGCTGTCGGACGTCATCATCGCTAACGAACGCTACCCGGTGCGCACCTTCACCTATCGCTGGTTCCCGGAACGCAAGGCCTACGGGCTGTGCCGCTGAGAACGCCGACAGCCACGCGCCAGGCAACTATTTCCAAAAACCGGGGACTGTCCCCGTTCTGAGGAAACTTTTCTCGATATTGAGCAGGCAGGCTTGCCAGTGCCCCGATAGGCATCAGGCTGCTTCTCAATGTCGAGAAATATTGCTTTAAAAAGGGGACTGTCCCCAGTGGTTCCCAGTGGTTTTTTAGTAACGGTACAGGCGTAAAAAAGCAGCCCGAAGGCTGCTTTTTCATGGGCGGGGCAAAGCTTACTTGCCGCCGCGTGCGCGCAGTTTTTGCAGGGCTGCCAGCTGGCCGATGGCCGCTGCCAGTTCGGCCTGCGCTTTCGCGTAGTCGATGCCGGTCTTGTTGTTGGCGAGGCTTTCTTCCGCCAGCTTCTTGGCCTCCTGGGCCTTGGCTTCGTCCAGGTCGCCGCTGCGAATCGCGGTGTCGGCCAGGACCGTCACGGCGTTCGGCTGCACTTCCAGCAGGCCGCCGGCGACGAAGACGAACTCCTCTTCCGACTTGCCTGCAACCTGGATGCGCACCGCGCCCGGACGGATACGGGTGATCAAAGGCGTGTGCTTCGGGTAGATACCCAGCTCGCCCTGCTCGCCCGGCAACGCGACGAACGTGGCTTCGCCCGAGAAGATCAGCTCTTCCGCGGACACCACATCGACGTGAATTGTGTTTGCCATAATTATCCTATCGGTTTGAACGGCCCCGCCCCCGTTCAGGGGCGGAGCGCCGCATCAAATCAGCCCAGCTTCTTGGCTTTTTCGATGGCTTCTTCGATCGTGCCGACCATGTAGAACGCCTGCTCCGGCAGGTGATCCAGTTCGCCCGAAGCGATCATCTTGAAGCCCTTGATCGTGTCCTTCAGCGAAACGTACTTGCCCGGTGCGCCGGTAAAGACTTCGGCGACGTGGAACGGCTGCGACAGGAAACGCTGCATCTTACGTGCACGCGATACCAGCAGCTTGTCTTCCGGTGCCAGTTCGTCCATGCCCAGAATCGCGATGATGTCGCGCAGTTCCTTGTAGCGCTGCAGCGTGCCCTGCACGGCGCGGGCCGTGTCGTAGTGGTCCTGGCCGACGACCAGCGGGTCCAGCTGGCGGGAGGTCGAGTCCAGCGGGTCCACTGCCGGGTAGATACCCAGCGAGGCGATGTCACGCGACAGAACGACGGTGGAATCCAGGTGACCGAAGGTCGTCGCTGGCGACGGGTCGGTCAAGTCATCCGCAGGGACGTACACGGCCTGGATCGACGTGATCGAGCCGGTCTTGGTGGACGTGATGCGTTCCTGCAGGCGGCCCATTTCCTCGGCCAGCGTCGGCTGGTAACCCACGGCGGAAGGCATACGGCCCAGCAGTGCGGACACTTCGGTACCGGCCAGCGTGAAGCGGTAGATGTTGTCGACGAAGAACAGCACGTCCTTGCCCTGGTCACGGAACGATTCCGCGATGGTCAGGCCGGTCAGTGCCACGCGCAGGCGGTTGCCCGGCGGTTCGTTCATCTGGCCGTACACCATGGCCACTTTGGAGTTGCCCAGGTTGTCCAGGTCGACGACCTTCGCATCGGCCATCTCGTGGTAGAAGTCGTTACCTTCGCGGGTACGCTCGCCCACGCCGGCGAACACGGACAGACCCGAGTGCGCCTTGGCGATGTTGTTGATCAGTTCCATCATGTTGACGGTCTTGCCCACGCCGGCGCCGCCGAACAGGCCGACTTTACCGCCCTTGGCGAACGGGCACACCAGGTCGATCACCTTGATGCCGGTTTCCAGCAGGTCTTGCGACGGCGACAGCTCGTCGTAGGCCGGCGGGGTGCGGTGGATCGACGCGGTCTGCTCTTGCGAGACAGGGCCACGCTCGTCGATCGGGTTGCCCAGCACGTCCATGATGCGACCCAGGGTGCCGTTACCAACTGGAACCATGATCGGATTGCCGGTGTTCTGGATGGTCATGCCGCGACGCAGGCCGTCGGAAGAACCCAGCGCAATGGTACGGACAATGCCGTCGCCCAGCTGCTGTTGAACTTCCAGGGTCAGCTCGGAGCCAGCCATTTTCAGCGCGTCAAAAACCTTAGGCATCGCGTTGCGCGGGAACTCCACGTCCACCACGGCGCCGATACACTGAACGATTTTGCCATCAGCCATTTTCGTTCCTTCAAATATAGTTAAATTCGTTTTTAAACCGCTGCCGCACCGGCCACGATTTCAGAGAGTTCTTTGGTAATGGCTGCCTGACGGGTCTTGTTGTACACCAGCTTCAGTTCGCCGATCACACTGCCGGCGTTGTCGCTGGCGGCCTTCATCGCCACCATCCGCGCCGACTGCTCGGACGCGAGGTTTTCCGCCACGGACTGGTACACCAGGGCTTCCACGTAACGTTCCAGCAGTTCGTCGATGACGGTCCCTGCATCCGGTTCGTAGATGTAATCCCAAGTGATGCCACCCTTGTCTGCCGCGCGCTTTTCAGCGGTCAGCGGCAGCAGCTGCTCGACCATCGGTTCCTGCTTCATCGTGTTGATGAACTTGGTGTAGCACAGGTATACCGCGTCCAGCTTGCCTTCCTGGAACTTCTCCAGCATGACTTTCACGGGGCCGATCAGCTTTTCCAGGTGCGGGGTATCGCCGATCTGCGTCGCCTGCGCCACCACGGGCACACCGATGCGGTTCAGGAAACCGAGACCTTTGTTGCCGATGGCAACCGCTTCGACCTTGTTACCGGCGGCTTCCAGTTCCTTCGTCTTGTTCGTCACCGCGCGCAGCACGTTGGTGTTCATGCCACCGCACAGACCCTTGTCGGTCGTGATGATGATGAAGCCAACGGCTTTCGCCTGCGTGCCCTGGGCATCTGCCAGGAACGGGTGCGTGTACTCGGGATTGGCGCCAGCCAGGTTCGCGGCGATATTACGAATCTTGTCCGCGTAGGGACGGGCGGCGCGCATGCGATCCTGCGCCTTGCGCATTTTCGATGCGGCGACCATTTCCATCGCCTTCGTGATCTTCTTCGTATTTTCTACGCTCTTGATCTTGCCACGTATCTCTTTGCCTACTGCCATGAGTCCTTACTCCTTCTGCGCGAATGGCGGTTCACCCAGGTGAACCGCCGTGCCGCTTAAAATGCGCCGGATTTCTTGAAATCAGCGATGGCCGCGGACAGCGTTGCTTCGCTATCCTTGTCCAGTTGCTTGCTTTCTTCGATCTTCGACAGCAGGGCAGCTTGCTTCGTCTTCAGGTACGAATGCAGGCCTGCTTCGAACGGCAGCACTTGCTTGACGCTGATATCGTCCAGGAAGCCCTTGTTCACGGCGAACAGCGACGCGGCCATCAACGAGGTCGACAGCGGCGAATATTGCTGCTGCTTCAGCAGTTCCGTCACGCGGGCACCGCGGTCCAGCTGCTTGCGGGTCGATTCGTCCAGGTCGGAAGCGAACTGCGCGAACGCAGCCAGTTCACGGTACTGCGCCAGGTCGGTACGGATACCGCCGGACAGGCCCTTGATGACTTTCGTCTGCGCTGCACCACCCACGCGGGACACCGAAATACCGGCGTTGATCGCAGGGCGCACGCCGGCGTTGAACAGCGACGTTTCCAGGAAGATCTGGCCGTCGGTAATCGAGATCACGTTGGTCGGCACGAAGGCGGACACGTCGCCGGCTTGCGTTTCGATGATCGGCAGTGCGGTCAGCGAACCGGTCTTGCCGGTCACCGCGCCGTTGGTGAAGTTCGACACGTAGTCGGCGTTCACGCGGGCTGCGCGTTCCAGCAGGCGGCTGTGCAGGTAGAACACGTCGCCCGGGTAAGCTTCACGGCCCGGCGGACGGCGCAGCAGCAGCGAAATCTGACGGTATGCAACAGCTTGCTTCGACAGATCGTCATACACGATCAGCGCGTCTTCGCCGCGGTCGCGGAAGTATTCGCCCATCGTGCAGCCCGAGTAGGCCGAGATGTACTGCATGGCGGCCGATTCGGATGCCGTGGCGGCAACGACGATCGTGTATTCCATCGCGCCGTGCTGTTCCAGCGAGCGGACGATGTTCTTGATCGTGGAAGCCTTCTGGCCGATGGCGACGTAGATACACGTCATGCCCTGGCCCTTCTGGTTGATGATCGCGTCGACTGCGACAGCCGATTTACCGGTCTGGCGGTCGCCGATGATCAGCTCGCGCTGGCCACGGCCGATCGGCACCATCGCGTCGATGGACTTCAGGCCGGTCTGCATCGGCTGCGACACGGATTCACGGGCGATCACGCCCGGGGCGATCTTTTCGATCGGCGAGGTCAGCTTGGCATCGACCGGACCTTTGCCGTCGATCGGCTGGCCCAGCGCGTTTACGACGCGGCCGCGCAGTTCCGGACCGACCGGCACTTCCAGGATGCGGCCGGTGGTTTTCACCGTGTCGCCTTCGGAGATGTGCTCGTAGGCACCCAGAATCACGGCGCCGACGGAGTCGCGCTCCAGGTTCATGGCCAGGCCAAACGTATTGCCCGGGAATTCGAGCATCTCGCCTTGCATCACTTCGGACAGACCGTGGATGCGGCAGATACCGTCGGCAACCGAGATGACGGTGCCTTGATTGCGCACTTCAGCGCCACTGTCAATGCCTTGGATCCGGCTCTTGATCAGCTCGCTGATTTCAGATGGGTTGAGTTGCATGGTAACTCCTAATTGTGTTCTCTCAGCTTGCGCGAGGGTATAAGGGTCTGCCGCAGGTGCACGCAGTACTGCCGGCTTACGACGTCAGCGCGACGCGCATCTGTTCCAGCCGGGCGCGTACCGAAGTGTCCAGCACTTCGTCACCGACCACCACGCGCACGCCGCCGATCAGCGATGGATCGACCGTGACTTGCGGGTTCAGCTTGCGGCCGAATTTCTTTTCCAGCGTGGCGACGAGGGCGGCGGTTTGCGCGCCATCCAGGTCGAATGCGCTCGTGATTTCGGCATCCGCCGCACCTTCCGTGCCGTTTTTCAGGTCATGGAATTGGGCACCGATTTCCGGCAGCAATGCGATGCGGCCGTTTTCGATCAGCGTCGAGAGAAAATTGTTCGCTTCCGCGGTCAGCGGCGACTTCAGCAGGGAGGTGATGGCGGCGAGCACGTCGCTGTCCGTCACCTTCGGGTTGCGGGCATATGCCAGCACCTCTTCGTGCGAACCGATCTGGGCCAGTTCGGACACCAGATCGGACCACTGCGCGAGGTTGCCAGCCTGGGCTACGCGGAAGAGGGCTTCCGCGTAAGGACGAGCGACGGTTGCGAGTTCAGCCATGATTACAGCTCGGTCGCAAGGCGATTCAGCAGGTCGGCGTGGGCCGACGCGTTGACTTCGCGCTTCAGGATTTGCTCGGCGCCCTTGACTGCCAGGTCGGCAACCTGGGCACGCAGTTGTTCGCGTGCCTGGGTGACCTGCTGGTCGGCTTCGGCCTTGGCGGTCGCGATGATGCGATCCGCTTCGGCCTTGGCGTTGGCCTTGATTTCTTCAGCTACCAGCTGAGCGCGCTTTTCAGCGTCCGCGACGCGCGACGCAGCTTCGTCACGCGCGGAGGTCAGGGCTTCCGTGGCGCGCTTTTCAGCTGCCGCCATCGAAGCCTGGCCCTGCTCTGCAGCAGCCAGACCGTCCGCGATACGCTTGGCACGCTCATCCAGCGCAGCATTCAGCGCCGGGAATACGAATTTCATCGAGAACCAGACGAGCACCGCGAAGGTGATCATCTGACCGATGAGAGACATATTGATGTTCATACCTTGCTCCTAAAAAGTTTCCCCTGGTTGGAGCGGTAAATTACTGGCCTGCGATAGCGGCGGTCAGCGGGGTCAGGAACGGGTTAGCGAACGTGAACAGCAGAGCAACACCAACGCCGATCATCGAGATCGCGTCCAGCAGACCAGCAATAACGAACAGCTTGGTTTGCAGTTGCGGCATCAGTTCAGGTTGACGTGCCGACGCTTCCAGGAACTTACCACCCAGGATTGCGAAGCCCAATGCGGTGCCGATGGCAGCCAGGCCGATGATGATAGCCACTGCCAGAACGGTCATGCCTTGTACTTGTGCGATCAGAGCTTGCATTTAGATTTCTCCTAAGATTTAAAAAAACTACGATACAGATTTAAAAAAACTCGATTTTTTTACAGCGGAACTTCTCGGAATCTTGCCGGACCGCTGGCCCGGCAGGGTTCCATCATTAGTGTTTCTCTACCGCGAGGGCGAGGTACACAACCGTCAGGGCCATGAAGACGAAGGCCTGCAGCGTCACAATCAGGATGTGGAAGATTGCCCATGGACCACCCAGCGCCCACTGTGCCCACCATGGCAGCAGCGCGATCAGGATGAAAATCAGTTCGCCGGCATACATGTTGCCGAACAGTCGCAGCGACAGCGAGATCGGCTTGGCCAGCAATTCAACCATCTGCAACAGGAAGTTTGCCGGGGCCAGCAGGATCGTGCCGACCGGACCGCTGGCGTGGAACGGCGCCGTGAACAGCTCCTTGACCCAGCCACCGGCGCCCTTGGCGCTGATCGAAAAGCCGATGATGCAGATCAGCACACCGATCGACATGCCCAGCGTGTGGTTCACGTCCGCGGTCGGAACGACGCGCAGGTAGTTCACACCGACCAGCGACAGCAGCTGTGGCAGCAGGTCGACCGGCAGGAAGTCCATGGCGTTCAGCAGCCAGACCCAGACAAAGATCGTGATCGCCAGCGGGGCGATGACCTTGCTCTTGGCATGGAAGGCGCCGTTGACGGTGTCGTTGACGATTTCCATCACGAATTCAACGAAATTCTGCAGCTTGCCCGGCACGCCGGCGGTGGCACGCTTGGATGCCAGCCAGAAAACGAACAGGAACAGGGCGCCCAGGATCGCGGAGATCCAGAACGTGTCCAGGTTGTAGGTGCCGTCGGTGTTCTGAAGGTGAGTAAGGTGGTGCTGGATGTACTCGGTGGCGTTTGCCGGGCCTGCGTGGCCCCCCGCGTGTTCAGTCGTCATAGTAAAGTTGGTATTGAATTTAGAAACTTTGTCCGCATCCTTCGATTCTCGAAGGGCATCAAACGGCATTTAAACTGCGAGCAATGAGAACCAGTAAGCCAAGGTCGTCACCGCGAAACCCAAGATCAGCCAAACCGACGCGGCCGATGGAAACAGCACCAGTACCGCAATGAACAGCACTGCTGTAATGAATAATTTCACCATCTCGGCGCGGAAATGCCGCCGGAAGATTGCTTTGGGATCACCGTTGGCCCGCGTGACGATCAGCGCATAGGCCAGGCTGCCCAGCACCGCGATCGCACCGCCCATGGCGGCGGGCCAGCCTTTTCCCACCCCGGCGAAGAGCGCAACGAGGGCTGAAAAGAGGACGGCGATGGTTAATTGCAGGGCGACGATTCGATAGACCGGCCGGGCGATGCTTGCAGCAGAATCCCTCACTTGCCAACCTTCTTAACGTAGCTTTAAGACCCAAAGACACGGGATTATAGGACTGTTACGTGAGCGGCGTCAAACGAGTTGCACCTCGTAAGAGCAAATGAAGCAACATTGTGACGAATATGTCAGCCTCGCGCCCCGTTGTGGTGCAGCTCTGCCGTAGATGACAGCCTTAAGTCAGCCTTAAGCACGCAATCCCGGCATTTTCGTATCCAAAACGCAACATACCTGCCTGGCCGTCAAGTGCAACGGCGTCTCATGCACCCATATCGGGGCGGTGGGAAGCTGCGCAATATCAATGTGTTACGCGCGTTCGACGGTTTTTTAGAGGAACTCTTCGGAACCGCTCCCTGCTACCAGCGTGCCGGTGTGGATGGCGATGACCCCATACTGGCCGGCGTTATCAAAGGTTACGTTTCTAATTCAACAATCTGAATATCGATTGTGAATAACTCGTTATTTTCAAAATGGCGATTCACCAGGCGTGATTATGTCGACGGTGCCGAATTAATTCGGACGACAAATTCCAATCCCTGGGGATTAGGCCCAGTGACGCCATTGATTGCATTCGTCCGGACGATTCGGCACACGGGATGGCGGCGCCGCCCGGTGCACTCCAGCTCGTGTCCCCGTGCCAGGCACCGGGACACGAGCTGGACTATTGCTTCACTCGGCCGCCGGTTCGCGCAGCCGTGTCAGCACGCCTTCCAGGATATCCAGGTCGGCGAAGTCGATGATCATCTGGCCCTTGCCTTTCGCACCGATGCGGAACGTGACCGGCGTGGCCAGGCGGTCCGACAGCTCTTCTTCCAGGCGCTTGATGTCGCCGGACTTTTCCCGCACGCGCGCTTCCGGCGGTGCGTCCTGCTCTTCCTGCGTGCGGGTGACGAGTTTTTCCGTTTCCCGCACCGACAGGCGTTTCGCGATGACCACGTTGGCCAGCGTGATCTGCGTGGCCGCATCGACGGCGAGCAGCGCACGGGCGTGACCCATGTCGATATCGCCCGCCATCAGCATGGTTTGCACGGGTGCGGCCAGGTTGAGCAGGCGCAGCAGGTTCGACACGGCGGAGCGGGAGCGTCCCACGGCCGTGGCCGCCTGTTCATGCGTAAACGCGAAGTCGGTGATCAGGCGGTGGATACCCTGCGCTTCTTCGAGCGGATTCAGGTCTTCGCGCTGGATGTTCTCGATCAGTGCCATCGCTGCGGCGGAGGTGTCGTCCACCTCGCGCACCAGCACGGGTACCGTCTCCAGGCCGGCGATCTGCGCGGCGCGGAAGCGGCGCTCGCCGGCGATGATCTCGTAGCGGGTTTTTACTGCGCTGTTATACGCTTCGTTGCCAGCTTCGTTGCCGGATTCGCTCCCGAGCGGCCGCACGAGGATCGGCTGCATGATGCCCTGGGCCTTGATCGATGCGGCCAGCTCGTTCAGGCTGCCTTCGTCCATCCGCGTGCGGGGTTGGTACTTGCCTGGCTGCAGTTGCGCGAGCGGCAGTTCGGAGGGATTGCCCTGCTCTACTGGAGCCGTCTGATCGCTGTCGCCGCCCAGCAGCGCATCGAGGCCGCGGCCGAGGCCCTTGAGTTTTTTGGTTGCCATAGTCTCGTTCGGGCGCCGGACACCGTTACCGGGGGAGAGCCCCGGTAATGGTATCCGGCACCGGTGTTTGTTGAAGAAGAATTACATCGTCTTGATGCGCGCCACCATCTCGGCGCCGAAGGCGATATATGCCTGCGCACCCTTCGAGGACGGGTCGAACGACACGCCCGGCATGCCGTACGACGGCGCTTCGGCCAGCCGCACGTTGCGCGGGATGATCGTCTTGAACACCTTGTCGCCGAAGTGCTGCTCGAGCTGGGCCGACACCTGCTGCGACAGCGTCATGCGCGGGTCGAACATCACGCGCAGCAGGCCGATGATCTTCAGGTCCTGGTTCAGGTTGGCGTGCACCTTCTTGATCGTATTGACCAGGTCGGACAAGCCTTCGAGCGCGTAGTACTCGCACTGCATGGGAATGATCACGCCGTGCGCGGCGCACAGGCCGTTCAACGTGAGCATCGACAGCGCGGGCGGGCAATCGATCAGGATGAAGTCGTAATCCTGGTCGACCAGGGCCAGCGCATTCTTCAGCCGTTTTTCCCGGTTATCCAGTTCCACCATTTCCACTTCAGCGCCGGCCAGCTCGCGGTTGGCGGGCAGCACGTCGAAGCGGCCCGATTCCGAGCGCTGGCGTGCGCTCGCCACGTCGGCGCTGCCCAGCATGACTTCATAGGTGGAAGCGGGCAGCCCGGCCTTGTTGATCCCGGCCCCCATCGTCGCATTGCCTTGCGGGTCCAGGTCGACCAGCAGCACGCGCTGGTTCAGTTTGGCAAGGCCGGCGGAGAGGTTGACCGTGGTGGTGGTCTTGCCCACCCCGCCCTTCTGGTTCGCTACGCAAAATATCTTTGCCATCGGGTTTTTCTTGTTCTTTCAGTCTTTGGTTTATATCGTTTATATTATTTATACGATTTATACCGTTTATATTATTTATACAGTTTATACGGTATAAACTGTATAAACGATTTATACTGTTTAGACAGTTTCGCCGCGTTCGACGAACACCAGATGCCGTTCCGCATCGAGCCCCGGCACGCGCAGGGGCTGCAAATCGCGCACCTTCCAGTCGCCTGGCAGCCGCTCGCGTTCCTCCTGCGGCGCAGTGCCCTTCAACGCAATGAAGCGGCCATTGTCGGCCAGCAGGTGATGCGACCATTCGACAAAGTCGGACAGGTCGGCAAACGCGCGCGACGTGATGACGTCGAACGGTTCCTTCACGGCCAGCTCCTGCACCTTTTTCGTGTACACGGTGACATTGGCCAGGCCCAGCTCGGCCTTCACTTGCGTGAGGAAGGCTGTTTTCTTGTGCACCGTGTCGATCATCGACACCTTCATGTCCGGCCGGGCGATCGCCAGCACGATGCCGGGCAGCCCTCCTCCGGCACCCACATCCAGCACGTTGCGCGCGCCGGCGAACGCCGCCACGGCAGCCAGCGAATCGAGCAGGTGCAGCGTCATCATCTGCATCGGGTCGCGTACCGACGTCAGGTTGTACACATGGTTCCACTTGTTCAACAGCGCCAGGTAATCCAGCAACTGCTCCTGCTGGGCACTCGACACGTCCAGGCCCAGTTCCGCGACGCCGCGCGATAGTACCTGTGCCAATGCGGCACGATCCACGCCGGCCATCAGGCTGCCTCCTCTTTCAGAGTGACGAACCCGCCAAAGCCGGCCTTCTTCAGGTGCACCAGCAGCAGCGAGATCGCGGCCGGCGTGACGCCGGAAATGCGCGATGCCTGGCCCAGCGTTTCAGGGCGATGCTTGTTCAGTTTTTGCCGCACCTCGACCGACAGCGCGGCGATGTCCAGGTAATTGAACCCTTCCGGCAGCTTCAGGTTTTCGTAGTGCTCATGCCGTTCCACTTCCTTCAACTGGCGCTCGATATAGCCGGAATACTTCAGCTGGATCTCTACCTGTTCCTGGACGGCCGCGTCCGTCACGCCCGGACCGCCGAGATTACGGCCGTCCTCCCCCATCAGCGTCACCAATGTGTCGTAATCGACGTTCGGCCGGCGCAGCAAATCGGCCAGCGAATATTCGCGTTCGATGGCTTGGCCGATCACCCGTTCCGATTCGGCGGCAGCCACGATGCGCGGATTCACCCAAGTCGACTTCAACCGTTCCAGCTCCACGGCGACGGCTTCGCGCTTGCGTTCGAACGCTTCCCACTGCGCATCGCCGACCACACCCAGCTTGCGGCCCGCTTCGGTCAGGCGCATGTCCGCGTTATCTTCACGCAGCGACAGGCGATACTCGGCACGGCTGGTGAACATGCGATACGGCTCCTGCACACCCTGCGTCACCAGGTCGTCCACGAGTACACCCAGGTAAGCTTCCGAACGCGCCGGCGTCCACGGTTCCTTGCCCTGCGTCTGCAGCGCGGCGTTCAAGCCGGCCAGCAAGCCTTGCGCGGCGGCTTCTTCGTAGCCGGTCGTGCCGTTGATCTGGCCGGCAAAGTACAGGCCGGAAACCTGCTTCGTTTCCAGCGACGCCTTCAAGCCGCGCGGATCGAAGTAGTCATATTCGATCGCATAGCCGGGGCGCAGGATGTGCGCGTTTTCCAGGCCTTTCATCGAACGCACCAATGCGATCTGCACATCGAAGGGCAAGCTCGTGGAAATACCATTCGGATAAAACTCGTGCGTCGTCAGGCCTTCTGGCTCCAGGAAGATCTGGTGCGATTCCTTCGCCGAGAAGCGATGGATCTTGTCTTCGATCGACGGGCAGTAACGCGGGCCGACACCTTCGATGACGCCGGTGTACATCGGACTGCGGTCCAGGCCGCCGCGGATGATGTCGTGCGTTTTCTGGTTCGTGTGCGTGACCCAGCATGGCAGCTGCTTCGGATGCATGGCCGTGTTACCCATAAACGAGAACACCGGCACCGGATCGAGGTCGCCCGGCTGCTCCGTCATCACGGAGAAATCGATGCTGCGGCCATCGATGCGCGGCGGCGTGCCCGTCTTCAGGCGGCCCTGCGGCAGCTTCAATTCCTTCAGGCGTGCCGACAGCGACAGGGCCGGCGGATCGCCGGCACGACCCGCCGAGTAATTTTGCAGGCCAACGTGGATCTTTCCGTCGAGGAAAGTACCGGCTGTCAGCACGACCGCGCGCGCGCGGAACTGCAAACCGATCTGCGTGACGGCGCCCACGACACGGTCGCCCTCCACCATCAAGTCATCGACAGCTTGCTGGAACAGCCACAAGTTTGGCTGGTTTTCCAGACGCGAACGGATGGCGGCCTTGTACAGGATGCGATCGGCCTGGGCACGGGTGGCGCGCACGGCCGGCCCCTTCGACGAGTTCAGGATGCGAAACTGGATGCCGGCTTCGTCCGTGGCAATCGCCATTGCACCGCCCAGGGCATCGACCTCCTTCACGAGATGGCCTTTACCGATACCGCCGATCGACGGATTGCAGGACATCTGGCCGAGGGTTTCGATGTTATGGGTCAGCAGCAAGGTCTTCTGACCCATACGGGCCGACGCCAGTGCAGCTTCGGTACCGGCATGGCCGCCGCCGACGACGATGACGTCGAATTCAGTAGGAAATAGCATGGTGGAAAAGAAAAGCAGAGGGGATGAAGAGAGATTATAGAGTTTTTTGCGCGCTGCGAATTTTTTAGGCAGAAATTTTCCGGCGATGTTTCACGTGGAACGTAAGGAAGCAGGACAATGAGCAATGGTTTTTCAATCGTCTGGCACTCCCAGACGATTGTTTCACGTGGAACAAAAAACCCGGCATTGCCGGGTTTTGATGGAACTGGTGTGACTGTTTCACGTGGAACAATCACCAGCGCTGCCATGCATCCCATGACGTCTTGACGATCAGGATCGTGACCACAACCAGAAAGACCCGGCGTACGAATCCACTGCCGTGGCGCATCGCCAGTTTCGTGCCGATCAGCGAACCGGCCACCTGGCAGACGGCCATCATCAAGCCCAGCTGCCACAGCAGGTGGCCGCTGTAACCGAACCACAACAGCGCCGACAGGTTGCACGCCACATTGACCACCTTGGCCACGGCGGACGCCCCCAGGAAATCAAAGCCGAACAACCGGACAAACAAGAACACGAGGAAGCTGCCGGTACCCGGGCCAAAGAAACCATCATAAAAACCGATGCAGGCGCCAATGCCGACCGCCATCAGGCGCTCGCGCAAACCGCTATGCAGAGGCGCATGGACGCTGCCCAGGTCCTTGCGACGGAACGTGTAAATCGCCACGGCAATCAGCACGAACGGCAGCAAAGTACGCATGAAGTCGGCAGGAATCTTCGTCACCGTGTAGGCGCCAAAGAACGCAAACAGGAACGCGGCAAAGGCGGCCGGCGCAGCCGTCGTCCACGCAATCGAGACACGGCGCGCGTAATTGACTGCCGCTGCGGCCGTCCCGAAAATGCCGGCCAGCTTGCTGGTGCCAAGCAGCGTGGCGGGTGCCGTATTGCCGAATGTGGAGAACAGCACGGGAATCTGGATCAATCCGCCGCCACCCACGACAGCATCGACCAACCCGGCCGAGAATGCCGCTACCGCCAGAATCGTCAGATCCACCACCCTGCCCCCATCCATTCGTCGTCGTCGAACCCGTCATTGTACGGAAAGAACACAAGCCTCGGCAGTGGCCCGCAACTGCGGTATGCTGGAACGACCGCCACCACCGGAGGGACCATGAACGATTTTTCCTTCAGTACCGTGCCCCACATCGTGTCCGCCACCGGCGCCGCCGGCCAGCTGGGCGAACATGTCCGTACCCACTTTCCCGATGCGCACCGCGCCCTGGTCGTGACCGATGCCGGCTTCCTTGCGACCGGCCTGGCCGGCGCGCCGATTGCCAGCCTCGAAGCGTCCGGTTTTCACGTGAAAACGTACAGCGACGTCATCGCGGATCCGCCGGAACACATCGTCCTCGATGCGGTCGACATCGCCCGCCATCACGAAACCGATCTGGTGATCGGGCTGGGTGGCGGCAGTTCGATGGATGTCGCGAAGCTCATCGCCGTGCTCGCCGGCAGCGGTCAGCCGCTGGCCGAAGCCTACGGCATCGGCAATGTTCGCGGTCATCGCCTGCCCCTGGTGCAGATACCGACCACGGCCGGCACCGGTTCGGAAGTGACCAATATCGCCATCGTGACCACGGGCGCCACCACGAAAATGGGCGTCGTGGCGCCGCAGCTGTATGCGGACCTGGCCATCCTCGATGCGGAATTGACGCTCGGGCTGCCACCGCGCGTCACGGCCGCAACCGGGATCGATGCGATGGTGCATGCGATCGAAGCCTACACGAGCCGGCACAAGAAGAACCCCTTGTCCGACCTGCTGGCGCGCGAAGCATTGCGCCTGCTGTCGTCCAACCTGTCGCCGGCGTGCCAGGGTGGCGCGGACCGGTCGGCCAATCTCGCTGCGCGACAAGCCATGCTGCTGGGCGCACTCCTGGCGGGCCAGGCGTTCGCCAATGCGCCGGTCGCCGCCGTCCACGCCCTCGCCTACCCGATCGGCGGAATTTTCCATGTGCCGCACGGCTTGTCCAATGCGCTCGTCTTGCCCCATGTGTTGCGCTTCAATATGCCGGCGGCTGCGGCGCACTATGCGGAACTGGCCGCCATCGTTGCGCCGCATGCCGAGGGAACGGTGGGCGCGCGGGCCGAAGCCTTCGTGGCGGCGATGGAACAGCTGGCCAGCATGACCGGAATCGAAAGCAGGCTGCGCGACGTCGGCATTGCCGAGTCCGACCTGGACCGGCTGGCCGATGCAGCGCTGTTGCAAACCCGGCTGCTGGGAAACAATCCACGCGAGATGACACGTGCCGATGCAAAGGCAATCTATGCCGCGGCATTGTGATGCCGATGCGGTGGTCGGCGAAATAAAAACGCGCTGTCAGCGTTAAATATGTGACGTGCTTTGATCGGGAACTTTTTCGTTACCGCGCCCGGGAAATATTGCTCTTGCTGACACTCACGCGCAGCCAGTCGGCCGGCAGCGTCAATGTTGCGGCATCCAGTACCTGTTGCCATCCGGTGTAATTGGCCAGGTAGCGGCTGGCCACGCCATTGAAGCGCCGCAGCCAGGTCTTGAAGCGGCCATGCCAGCCATTGACGTTGTTCAGGTGGATCGCGCCGCGTTTCCTGATGCCGGCCCGAACGTTGATCGCTTCATGCGTGATGTGGGCAGCGTGCGCGAATGCCTTGTATGCCTTCGCGGCATCGCTGATCAGCAGCACATCGGGACTTATTACCGGCGACAGGTGCTGAGTCAACTGGCTTGCGCTCACCGCGCCGCGCCCCACGACGAATTCGTGCGTCGTTTTATTCCGGTCGCGGGCAACAAGTATGCAGTCGAGTTCCCGGCTGATACCGCGCCGCTTTGCTTTGCCGCCCCGGCGCCGCGCCGGCCGGTCCAGGTGCCGCGAGCCCTTTTGCGATTCCAGCAAGTAGGTCTCGTCGGCTTCGACCATGCCCGACAGCATTGCCGGGCGCTCGCGCCGCACCCCGGCAATGAACCGGTGGCGCCAGCGAAAACTTGTCGAGCGGGCGACGTCGACCTGTTCGGCCGCAGCGCGCACGGTGCGCGAATCGAGCAGGCACGTGAAATAGGGCAGCCATTTTTCGCGCTGGCGCAAGCGCGCCAGCGGCGTGCCGGTCAGCGCGTTGTAACTGCGGCCGCACTGGAGGCACCGATAGCGTTGCAGCCCGTTTGCGCTGCCGCAGCGGTGCTGGCGGGGACAGCCACAGTGCGGACAGGGCCCGCGGCCGGCTGCTTGCTCGATCAACAGGAAACAGTTTGCACACGACGACAACGTGTCGAGCCAGACCCGCAAGCTGTCTGCCTGCTGATCGCTCAATGGCTCACGGCGCAGTATGTCGAACAGCCCGGCAAAGCTCGCGATGTCCATTGCCCTCTCCTTTGCATGAGTTACCTCAACAAGGAGTAAGACAGTGCCCGGTTCGATTGGTTCGCAGATCTAACGCTGACAGCGCCAATAAAAAACGGGCCACGCAGGCCCGCTTCCTTGCTCATCAATTGCAGCGAATCAGTCCGGCACGTTGACTGTGGTGCCGCTGACAGTGATCGCGCTGTTGCCAGGCGATGCCGAGATCAGCGGCACATTGGCCACGGTGATCGGTACCGCATTGCTGCCCCGGGTCACCGTGTGAATCACCTGCGACGGTGGCAACGGCGTCGCACTGTTCTTCAGGTTCGCATACACGGCGTCGAGCGCGCGGAACAGGTAGACATGCAGCGGCACGATCACGGTCGGCAACGCGTTCGAGAAGCTGTCGAAGTGGTTGGCGTTGGTGACCTCGATGTAGCGCAGCTTGCTGTTATTGCCTTCCACCGCGGCGTTCAGCCCGACATATGCGCGCGAAGCGTGGTTGACGGGAATCAGCGCATCGGCCCGGCCGGAAACGATCAGCGCCGGCTTGCCGCGCAGGTTGCCCGTGGCCTGCACTTCGGTCATGCCGGCACGCACGCGGGCACTCTGGGCCGCCAGGTCGCCCGTCAGTGCCGCACCGGTCACCGCATCGACGCCGGTGGCCAGCGAGCGGAGGCACAGGAAACCGTCCAGCGACTGGTCTTCGATACCGGTCGAGGGCGACACGCCCAGGTTGTACAGCTTCGCGCCGCCCTGCGAATTCTCGTAGATCGGCGTGCCGATAATGCCGTTCATCGACGCAAAGCTCGCCGCACGCGCGTTGGCCGTGAACGACACCGGCGAGCCCGTGGCGTCGGCCGTACCCCAGCTGAACCCGCACACATTGTCGGTCACGGAAAACTTGCCGTAGGCGTTCACGTACGTGACGGCCACGAGGATGTTCGTCAGCGCATGCGCCGCCTGCAGCGGTTCCGCGGCCGCCGTCCAGCCGTACGCCTTGAGTCTTGCCTGCGCATCCGCCTGGCGTGATGCCAGGTCGTTCCCCGTCAGCAGCCCCTTCTGCACCAGCGACGCGCAGCGACCTGCCCCGCCGGCGATACACGGCTGGTACAGCGCGGCATAACTCGAGTAGTCGAGCAGCGGCTTGCCCTGCGCCGTGACGTTCGCACCGGCTTGGCGCACCGTGTAGCCGGACGTGCGGCTCGGCTGGATCTGCGGCTCCGTCGCTGCCACCGCATCGATCAGCCCGGCCGTATCCTGCTCGGCGGCCAGCAAGGCCGAACCGGCCCCGTTGGAAATCGACGAGGCGATCGTCAGCGTGTTCGCCGGCGTGAAGCGGACGATGCGGCTCGTATTGTCGCGGGCGACGACCCCGTACTTTTCATTGAGCACATAGAACGCGAATTCAACGGCTTGCAGCGTGATCTTGCCCCAGTCCTTTTCCGGATTCTGTTGTGAGTGCGCATGCTTGAATGCCACGCGTCCGGGAAATTGCTGGGCAAACGCGGTGCGCTGGGCATCCGTCAGGTCCGGTGCGAACTGGGCATCCTTGCCGGACGCCGTGCGCGTGGCCCGCACGCCGCCGGGTCCATTGACGGTGTCATCCTCGAACGCGTACAGCCCGGTCCCGCTGCCCTTGTCCGCGTACGCCACCGCGCAATTGTTCTTCAGGCCCCACTCCCCCGCGCTGCCGATCGCACCATAGATGCCCCGCGAACCGCTCGACGTGCCGGTCACGATGCATGGATTGACGGGGTCGAACCCGTTCGGTACCTGTACCATCAACGTGACGTTTTGCCGGCCCGAGCCATCGTCCGCGTACGCCAGGTATTCCGTACCGGCCACCATGCCATTGCCATTCGTTGCCACGCCGGCCGCGTTGACGTTCGGACCGTACATCGTGCCGTAGCCGCTGTTCGCGGCGATGTCGAGCACGGCACGGTAATTGGCGAAGATGGCGTTGCGGCGCAATTCCCGCGCCGTGGGATTGGCCGGATCGTTGTAGGCCGGTGCGGCGGCGGCGGCCAGCCCGGCCGTGCCCAGGCCGGCCGTCAGCAAATCGTCGCTCGTGCCATCGTAGCTGGCGGTCGAGACCGTGCCGAGCCACGCTGGTTTCTGGTTCAGCACTTCCGGTTCGTCATCGTCGTCATTGCTGCCACAAGCGCCGAGCAACAGGGCCACGGCCAGGGCAATCGCGGTTTTCGAAGTCGTCATCTGCATGGTGTCCTCTTTCTGGAATCAGTCTGCTATGGATAAGGTGCTTGCTGGAAGATTGCTTGCTCCATAAAACCTCTGCGGAAACAACAACGCCGGAAAATTCCGGCGTTGTCATGGGTACGTCATGCCGGTTTTCTTCGGCCCAGCGCCGCCACGATTTCACCGACGATGCCGCGCCGGAACAGCAGCACGCAGGCTACGAAGATCAGGCCGGTCACGAGGCTCACGGCTTCACCCAGCGTGTTAAACCATTCGATGCCCGTGCCGTTGGCCACCATCGTGCCGAAGTCGCCCAGCTTGTTTTCCAGCGCGATGATGATCACGGCGCCCAGCAACGGCCCGGCCAGGGTGCCCATGCCGCCGACCAGCGTCATCAGGATGACGAGGCCGGACATGGTCCAGTGCACATCGGTCAGCGTCTCGAACCCCAGCACCACGGTCTTCAGCGCGCCAGCCAGGCCGGCCAGCGCGGCGGACAACACGAACGCCATCAGCTTGTACTTGTCCACGTCGTAACCCAGCGAGATCGCGCGCGGTTCGTTCTCCTTGATCGCCTTCAGTACCTGGCCAAACGGCGAGTGCACGGTGCGCACGATCAGGGCGAATGCCAGCACGCAGAATGCCAGCACCACGAAGTACAGTGTCGTGTCGTTCGACAGGTCGATCGTGCCCAGCAGGCGGCCGCGGGGCACGCCCTGCAGGCCATCCTCGCCACCGGTGAAGTCGGTGTAGCGCAACGCAAAGAAGTACACCATCTGTGCCAGCGCCAGCGTGATCATCGAAAAGTAGATGCCCGAGCGGCGGATCGCCAGGCCGCCGATCACGAAGCCCACCAGGGCCGCGGCCACCACGCCGGCCAGGATGCCCAGTTCGACCGGTATGCCCCAGTTCTTCAACGCGTTGCCGGCCACGTAGCCGGCGGTGCCGAAGAAAGCCGCGTGGCCGAACGAGAGCAGCCCCGTAAAGCCGATCAGCAGGTTGAACGCGCTGGCGAACAACGCAAAGCACAGCAACTTCATCAGGAATACCGGATAGCCGATGTACGGCGCGACCAGTGCCGCCAGCAGCAGGAGTCCATAGCCGATTTGCTTGTTCATGGGTGCCCTTTCACTTTTCTTTGCCGAACAGGCCGGCGGGACGCAACAGCAACACGATGACCATCACAAGGAACACGACCGTCGACGAGAATTCCGGGTAGAACACCCGCGTCAACCCTTCGATGACACCCAGGCCCAGGCCGGTAACGATCGAGCCCAGGATCGACCCCATGCCACCGATCACGACCACGGCGAACACGACGATGATCAGGTTCGAGCCCATCAGCGGGGACACCTGGATGATCGGCGCCGCCAGCACGCCGGCGAAGCCGGCCAGCGCCACGCCGAAGCCGTAGGTCAGCGTGACCATCAGCGGCACGTTGATGCCGAACGCTTCCACCAGCTTGGGGTTTTCCGTGCCGGCGCGCAGGTAGGCGCCAAGCCGGGTTTTCTCGATGACGAACCAGGTGGCGAAGCAGACGACCAGCGAGGCCACCACGACCCAGGCGCGGTAGTTCGGCAAGATCATGAAGCCCAGGTCGGTCGCGCCCTGCAGCTGTTCGGGCGTGTCGAAGGGTTGGCCGGACACGCCGTAGAACGAGCGGAAGATCCCTTCCACCAGCAGCGTGATGCCGAACGTCAGCAGCAGCCCGTACAGGTGGTCCAGCTTGTACAGCCAGCGCAGCATCGTTTTTTCGATGACGATGCCGAGGATGCCGACCACGAACGGTGCGGCGATCAGCATCGTCCAGTAACTCAAGCCCAGGTACGACATGCCCATCCAGGCCAGGAATGCACCCATCATGTACATCGCGCCATGCGAGAAATTGATGACGTTCAAGAGGCCGAAAATGATGGCCAGGCCGAGCGACAGCATCGCGTAGAACGAACCGTTGACGAGTCCCAGCAATAGCTGGCTCAACATGGCTGGCAGGGGAACGCCGAAAATTTCCATGGCCTTCTTCTCCTCGAAGAGTAATGCAACGATAGGGTTACGTAACAGGGCACCGCGGGAATGAACGTACGCCGTCCGCGCCGCGTCGCAACGGCGCACGCGGAACGTGGCAACGGCGGCGAATTCGTACGGCGTGCGCGACAGCTGGCGTTCACGCCGTGTTCGCTTGCCCGATCGATCGACACGCACCGCCAGCGGCCGGCGGGTGCACCGCCGGCCGCTGTTCAACGCGCCACGATCATCAGCGCCGGGTTATATCCAGCCGGGTTATTTCCACAGCGAGCATTTCGTTTCGGCCTTCGTCATGTAGGCCTGGTCGCCCGGGATCGTGGCCACCACCTTGTAGTAATCCCATGGATACTTCGACTCGGCCGGCTTTTTCACTTCCATCAGGTACATGTCGTGCACCATGCGGCCGTCCGGACGGATCACGCCATTCTTCGTGAACATGTCGTTGATCGGCGTTTTCTTCAGGTGGGCCATCACCTTGTCCGCATCGTCGGTGCCGAGCGCTTTCACCGCCTTCAGGTAGTTGGTCGCGGCGGAGTAGTCGGCCGCCTGCAGCATCGACGGTTCCTTTTTCATCTTGGCAAAGTAGCGCTTCGACCAGGCACGCGTATCGGCGTTCAGGTCCCAGTACCAGCCATCCGTCAGGTACATGCCCTGCGTGGTGTTCAGCCCCAGGGAATGGATGTCGTTGATGAAGATCAGCAGGCCGGCCAGCTTCATCTTCTTCGAGATGCCGAACTCGTTGGCGGCCTTGATCGAGTTGATCGCGTCGCCGCCGGCATTCGCCAGCCCCAGGATCTGCGCCTTCGACGCTTGCGCCTGCAGCAGGAACGACGAGAAGTCCGATGCCGACAGCGGATGCTTGACCGAGCCGAGCACGCGTCCGCCGCGCGTCTTGACGACGGCGGACGTATCCGCTTCGAGCGACTGGCCGAACGCATAGTCGGCCGTCATGAAGTACCAGTCCTTGCCGCCCTGCTTGACGATCGCGCCGCCGGTGCCACGCGCCAGCGCGACGGTGTCGTAGGCGTAATGCACGGTGTACGGCGTGCACTCCTCGTTCGTCAGGCGCGACGAACCGGCGCCGATCGAGATGAAGATCTTTTTCTTCTCGGCCGCCACTTTCGCCATGGCCAGGTTGGCGCCGGAATTGGTGCCGCCGATCAGCATGTCCACGCCCTGCTGGTCGAACCATTCGCGTGCTTTCGAGGCGGCGATGTCCGCCTTGTTCTGGTGGTCGGCGGAAATGAATTCGACTTTCTTGCCCGCGATGACGGTGCCGGCATCGGCGATCGCCATCTTGATGGCCTCGGCGCCGCCGGCGCCGTCGATGTCGGTGTACAGGCCGGACATGTCGGTGATGAAACCGATCTTGATCGTCTCGCCCGACACCTGGGCGGATGCGGCGCCGGACAGGCCGATGGCGCAGAGCGCGGTGGCGGCCATGGCAATAGCGTTATGTTTCATCTGTCGTCTCCATTCAGTGGGTGTTATGGAGCCGCCGCGAGCGCGGCGGCGGTTTTCCCTGCTGGCTTTGCTATTGCTACACGCCCAGGAGCTCGGTCAGCACCGGCATCTTGGCGTTCAATTCGGTTGCGGCGAAAGTTTCCACGATCTGGCCATGCTCCATCACGTAGAAGCGGTCGGCCAGCGGTGCCGCGAAGCGGAAATTCTGTTCCACCATGACGATCGTGTAGCCCTTGGCTTTCAGCATGCGGATCATGCGCCCCAGGCCCTGGACGATGACGGGGGCCAGCCCTTCGGAAATTTCATCGAGCAGCAGCAGGCGCGCGCCGGTGCGCAGGATGCGCGCCACGGCCAGCATCTGCTGCTCGCCGCCGGACAGCCGCGTGCCCTGGCTGTTGCGGCGTTCCTTCAGGTTGGGGAACATGTCGTAGATTTCCTCGATCGACATGCCCTTCGCATCGGTCTTCAGTGCCGGCGGCAGCAGCAGGTTTTCCTCGGTCGACAGCGACGAGAAAATGCCCCGCTCTTCCGGGCAATACCCCACGCCGAGGTGGGCGATCCGGTGCGTCGGCAGCGTGATCGCCTCCTTGCCGTTGATGCGGATCGAGCCCTTGCGGGCGCCCGTGAGGCCCATGATGGCGCGCAGCGTCGTCGTGCGCCCGGCGCCGTTGCGGCCCAGCAGTGTGACGACTTCGCCCTGCTGCACGGTGATGTTCACGTTGTGCAGGATGTGCGATTCGCCATACCAGGCTTGCAGGTCGGCGATTTCCAGCGCCGTGTGCGCCGGCTGGCTGGCCGGCATGTGAACGTTCGAGGTGGCCGGGGCATTCATCAGTGCGCTCCCACCAGTTCGCTTGCTTCGGTGCCCATGTAAGCCTCCATCACCTGGGGATCCTTCGAGACTTCGGCATAGCTGCCTTCGGCCAGCATGGCACCACGCTGCAGCACGGAGATCCGGTCGCAGATGCCCGACACCACGCTCATATTGTGTTCCACCATCAGGATCGTGCGGCCGTTCGACACTTTCTTGATCAGCTCGGTAACACGGTGGACGTCCTCGTGCCCCATGCCCTGCGTGGGTTCGTCCAGCAGCATCAGTTCCGGTTCCATCGCCAGGGTGGTGGCGATTTCCAGCGCGCGCTTGCGGCCATAGGGCATGTCCGCCGTGATCGTGTCCGCGAACTGCACGAGATCGACCTCGGCCAGCAGGTCCATCGCGCGGGCATTCAACTGGTCGAGCGAGCGTTCGCTGCGCCAGAAATGGAACGTGGTACCGAGCTGGCGCTGCAAGCCGATGCGCACGTTCTGCAACACCGTCAGGTGGGGAAACACGGCAGAAATCTGGAATGAGCGGATCACCCCCATCCGGGCGATGCCCGCCGGCTTGGCAGCGGTGATGTCCTTGCCATTGAAAAAGATCTGGCCGGAGGTGGGCACCAGGAATTTCGTGAGCAGGTTGAAGCAGGTCGTCTTGCCGGCACCGTTCGGGCCGATCAATGCATGGATGTGGCCGCGTTGGACGCGCAGATTCACGTCGTTCACAGCAGTGAAACCCTTGAATTCCTTGGTCAAATTCCTTGTTTCCAAGATGAAGTTTGACATCGCGTCTCCCTGAGGATTCTTTACATACTGCTAAAATTTTTGACGATCATACCCAGAACAAATTTGCCAAACAATACCGTATAACTACCATAAACTTTTGTTGGATTGCTACTGGACCGAAGTAGATTTGTGCTTTGCGCAACAAAACTAAATTCGGTCAATTGCATGCTGCATCTCTCATCAGTACCGCTACCCCCTGCATCCACCAATTTTTTATGATCATAAAAAGGCCAGAATGATGCAATGCAGCAGCCTTTCTTGAGGCGATGTAAAATTACAAAAAAATTATCTTTTCAGGATTGCCCGATTTCCGCCACCAGGATCTCCACCAGCTTCGCCGCACTCATCCGGCGCACTCTTCCGACTCCGGTTCCGCACCACAAGGACATCAGCTCCGTGTCGCCCCGCTTGGCCGCCTCGAACCGGATCGGTCCCGTCAACGCATTCTGTATCGGGTATGGCGGCACCTCGTCTTCGACCGCGGCCATCTGCTCCATGAAACGATTGACGAGCCCGCGCGCATAGCGGCCGGAAAAAGCGCGGGTCAGCCGGGTGGGTGACGAACCGGCGATCTGCAGCCGGTGCTTGTAGGCGGGATGAATGCCCGATTCGTCCGTCACGAGGAACGCCGTCCCCATCTGGACAGCGGCCGCGCCCAGTGCCAGGCGTTCGCGCACGTCCGCCCCGGTCATCACATTGCCGGCCGAAATCACGGGAATCGTTACCGCGGCAACCGTGGCTTTCAGCAGTGCCACGGCATCGAGCGTGGCATCGCGCTGGTCGCCGATGAAGGTGCCGCGATGGCCGCCCGCTTCGGTGCCGGACGCAATCACTGCGTCCGCGCCCGCCGCCTGCCAGGCGAGCGCTTCATCGACTCGCGTGACGGTACCGATCACGACGATCCCGGCGTCATGCAACTGGCGCACCTGCTGCGCAGAGAGGATGTCGAACGTAAAACTGGCCACGGCGGGCTTCAATTCCAGCAGCAGCGCGAACTGGGCGGAAAAGTCCTCGCACCATTTAAAAGGCAGCGCCAGCTCGGACCAGCCCAGCGATGCCCACACCGGTTTCAGCAATTCCACAGCCCGCGCCACCTCCTCGCCACTCGGCCGTGGTGGATCCTGCACGAAAAAGTTGAGCAGGAATGGCCGGTCCGTCAGCTGGCGGATGTCGGCCACCTGGCGGCGGATCGCCTCCGGCGACAGCAGCGAACAGGCCATCGAACCCAGTGCACCGGCATTCGACACGGCTGCCACGAGCGCCGGCGTGTTGCATCCGCCGGCCATCGGGCCCTGGATGATGGGATGGGGGAACAGGGACTGCAACGCCATGATGTCTCCTCAATCGCCTGTGGATAAGCATATGGATATCCACAGGCATCGTTTGTGCGTAAAACGCCTCTGGGTGTGGGCTCCCATTTTTGTCCAAAAATCGTTCCTCGGCCATACAAGGTTTACGCGTGTGGTTGTGCAGCCCGTAAACTGTTGATTCGGTTGACAACTCATGAGTTATCCACATCAACCGGACTCTGTTAACAACCACTACTAGCTTGTATACAGACTTATTCTTGTAAACCCGACGACGCTGCGCGCCGCAAAACCCTGGGTTTCCAAAAAAAAAACGCGGCGGCGTAAAACACGTGAACCGTCGATCGAGTCACTGCTGAACCAATTCTGCAAATCATCGAAACGTAAAAAACCGCGGCTGCTCGCGTTCGCCTGATTCGACTGTCGGCTTGATCAACCGTTCGGCAACGATCGCCGCGGCCTGAGCTGCATCACTGGGTGCTGTTTTTTGCGTCGAAATGCCCGGGAATAGGGCTGGAGGAAGGTCAAAGCGGGCGTTTTGCCAGACTTCTGTGGATAAGCTCTTGCATATCCACAGGATCGGATGTGCGTAAACCACCAGATCGTGGGAGCAGGGATTTTTTGTTCAGAACTCGTCCGGCTCGGATACAATCCTTGTCCCACTGGTTTGAGATCGCGTAAACAGCTGATTTTGTGGATGTTAACAGCGTTATCCACAGCCGATGCGCGGTTTACTATCTACTACCAGCTTTTATATTTATTTTTATCTTGTAAACCAACGGCAGAAAGCAGCGGCAGAAAGCAGCGCCCATGCCGCAAACAGACAGCACCAAGCTGCTGTCCAGTATCCTGGAAATCCATGCTGACAGAGAAAACCCCACGCCTGGGCATCATTTCCGCCCTGGCCGAAGAGCAGGAAGGTCTGATCCAGGCCATGAGCAACCCCGTTCGGCATATCCACGGCATGCGCGACTACAGCGTGGGCAAGCTGTGGAACAGGGAGACCGTGATCGTGCTGTCGCGGATCGGCAAAGTGGCTGCGGCCATGACCGCCACCACGCTTGTGGAAAAGTTCGGAGTTACCCACATCCTCTTTACCGGCGTGGCCGGCAGTGCCGATATCGCCGTCCGCGTTGGCGATGTGGTGGTGGCCGAATCGCTGGTCCAGCACGACATGGATGCGTCGCCGCTGTTTCCCCGCTTCGAAGTACCGCTGACAGGCCTGTCGCACCTGCCGAGCGACCTGGAACTCAGTTCCCGGCTTGCCCACGCTGCCGGCACCTTCCTGGAAGGCGAGAATGGTGCCACGCTGCATCGCGGGCTCATTGGTAGTGGCGACCAGTTCATCCACGACGGCGTGCGCCTGGCGGCCCTGAAAAGCGCCTTGCCGGGCTTGCTCGCGGTGGAGATGGAGGGCGCTGCGGTGGCGCAGGTGTGTTTCGAGCTGGGCATTCCGTTCGCGGTGATGCGCACGATTTCCGACAATGCAAACGAACAAGCCGCCACGGATTTCATGCATTTCGTGAAAACCGTCGCGTCACGTTATGCGTTCGGCATCATCGAGCGCTTTTGCCGGCATCCCTGACAGGCACCCAGAAGGGGCAGGAGGCTTTCCAGCCCTATCCACTCTGCCGGGCTCGACCTGAGCAATAAAACCGTGTCAGGGTGCCTCAGAACGCTTCCTGGCGGCATCCGGCTGACGAATCACCGTGCGGGACGAAAAAAATGGCGCCGAAGCGCCATTTTTGTTGTCTGGAACGACAGGTTGTCGTCCGAGCCGGTTTATGCCCCCAGCGTCATCAGGCTGGCATTGCCGCCGGCAGCCGTCGTGTTGACGCACAATGCCCGCTCGGCGATCAGCCGCCACAACGGTATCGGTGCTTCCGGGGTGGTGTCGATGATACTGACCAGCGCGCCGTCGCGTTCGGCCAGCGGCACCCGCACCTGCTCCACGAGCACCGACTCCACCAGCGCGATCTGGAAGCCTTCCTTCAATGCGGCCATGCTGCCCACGACTTCCAGCCGGTCCTGCACGGCGGGCGGCAGGTCGGTAGGCACCAGCGACGTGGCATGGGCCACGATCGCTGCGCGGTTGCCGGTTGCCAGCACCGCGGCCAGCTGGTTCAGCAGCGCATCCTGCGTTTCGGCGAAGCAGGCCACGGTTCCTCGCGCCGCATAGCGCAGCGTGTTGCGTTCGCCGGTCGGACCCGGCAGCACGAGTTCCGTGCCGAGCGGTGTCGAGCGCACGTATTGCTCCGCCAGCGTCGCCAGCTGGTCCTTGCCCTTCCCTTTCGCCCAGACCAGCAGCGCATCCACGCTGGGCGTCGATTGGCGCGCATGGGTCTCGACCGGTGCCGCGGCCCGTTGCAGCCGCTTCAGGTAGAGCGGGCCGCCGGCCTTCGGCCCCGTGCCCGATTTGCCTTCGCCGCCGAACGGTTGCACGCCGACGACGGCGCCGACGATGTTGCGGTTCACATACATGTTGCCGACGTGGGCACGCGACGTGATGTAGTCCACCGTTTCATCGATCCGCGAATGCACGCCCAGCGTGAGGCCGAAACCGCTGGCGTTGATCTGGTCCACCACCTTCGGCAGGTCGGCGCGGGCATAGCGGATCACGTGCATCACCGGGCCGAATACTTCTTTCGTGAGTTCGGCCAGGGAACGGATTTCCAGCACCGTCGGCGGCACGAACGTGCCGGCCGCCTCGCCCGGCAGGCCGAGCGAGAAATGCGCCACGCACGTGCGCTTCGTGCGTTCGATGTGCGCCATCAGGTTCTGCTGTGCCTCGGCATCGATGACGGGGCCGATATCGGTCGCCAGCCGGTCCGGGCTGCCGATCCTCAGCTCGCCCATCGCCCCCTTCAGCATCGTGATCGTCCTGTCGGCGATATCGTCCTGCAGGAACAGCACGCGCAGCGCGGAACAGCGCTGCCCGGCGCTGTCGAAGGCGGACGAGATCGCGTCCTGCACCACCTGTTCCGGCAGCGACGACGAATCGACGATCATCGCATTCTGCCCGCCCGTCTCGGCAATGAGTGGAATGTCGCAGCGTTCCGCCGCGGCGCGTTTGGCCAGCACACGGTTGATCAGCTGTGCCACTTCGGTCGATCCGGTGAAAATCACGCCTTTGACACGCGCGTCACTGCACAGGCCGGCGCCGACCACATCGCCGCGGCCCGGCAGGAACTGCAGCGCCGCGCGGGGAATACCGCCCTCGTGCAACAGCTCGACGGCACGCTGGGCGATCAATGGTGTCTGCTCGGCCGGCTTGGCCAGTACCACGTTGCCGGCCGCCAGCGCCGCGGCCACCTGTCCCGTAAAAATCGCCAGCGGGAAGTTCCATGGACTGATGCAGGTGACGGGACCCAGCGCCAGCGCATTGGGTTCGAACCGCACCTGCTGGGCGTAATACCGCAGGAAATCGACGGCCTCGCGCACCTCGGCGATGGCGTTCGGCAGCGACTTGCCCGCTTCGCGGATCGCCAGCGCCATCAGTTCGAGCTGGTGCGTTTCATACAGGTCTGCCGCGCGCATCAGCGCCTCGGCGCGCGCGGAGGGTTCCACCGTCTGCCAGTCCATCGCCGCGCTGCTGGCGCTGGCCAGCGCCCGTTCCACGTCGCCCGCCGTCGCTTCCGTGACATGGCCGACGACATCGTGCCGTTGCGCCGGATTGATCACCGGCTGCGCCGGCTGGCCACCTTCCGCGGGCACGGCCAGCAGCGGTGCGGCCGTCCACGTGCGCGGCTGCGCCAGTGCCTGCGCGGCGTCGCGCAGCACGTCCTCGTTCGACAGGTCGATGCCTGCCGAATTCCGGCGCTCGGTACCGAACAGGTCCTGCGGCAACGGGATGGCCGGATGCGGCGCACCGCCCTGCTGGCGCGCAATGTCGAGCGGATCCTGGACCAGCGCATCGACGGGAATGCTTTCATCGACAATCTGGCTGACGAACGACGAATTGGCGCCGTTTTCCAGCAGCCGGCGCACCAGGTAGGCCAGCAGGGTCTCATGCGTGCCGACCGGCGCGTAGATGCGGCAGGCCTTGTCCAGCTTGTCCTTGCCCACCACCTGGTCGTACAGCGTTTCGCCCATGCCGTGCAGGCACTGGAATTCGTAGTCGTCGATGCCGTCCCGCTTCGCCCACGTGTAGATCGTCGACAGCGTCTGCGCATTGTGCGTGGCGAACTGCGGATAGAGCACGTCGCTGGCCGCCAGCAGCCGCTGCGCGCACGCCAGGTACGACACGTCCGTGTACACCTTGCGCGTGTACACGGGATAGCCCGGCATGCCGTCCACCTGGGCGCGCTTGACTTCCGCATCCCAGTAAGCCCCCTTCACGAGCCGCACCATGAACTGGCGGCCGCTGCGGCGCGCCAGGTCGGCCAGGTAGTCGATGACGAACGGGCAACGCTTCTGGTAAGCCTGCACGACAAAGCCGATACCTGCGAAGCCGGCCAGCGCCGGGTCGTGCGCCAGTGCTTCCATCAGGTCCAGCGACAGTTCCAGGCGGTCGGCTTCTTCCGCATCGATGTTCAGGCCGATGTCATAGCCCTTGGCAAGCAGGACCAGGGCGCGCAGGCGCGGCAGCAGTTCCGCCATCACGCGCTCGCGCTGCGCCCGGCTGTAGCGCGGATGCAGCGCCGACAGCTTGACCGAAATGCCCGGGCCGTTGCGGATGCCGCGGCCGGCCGACGCGCGGCCGATCGCATGGATCGCCGTTTCATAGCTGGCGTAGTATTTCGCGGCGTCTTCTTCCGTCAACGCCGCTTCGCCCAGCATGTCGTACGAGTAGCGGTAGCCGCGCGCTTCGTTGTCGCGGCCATTGCGGATCGCCTCGTCGATCGTCTGGCCCGTCACGAACTGGTTGCCCAGCATGCGCATCGCCAGGTCCACGCCCTTGCGGATCAGCGGTTCGCCGCCCTTGGCGATCAGCTTGGTGATCGCCGAGCCCAGTTTCTCCTCGCTGGAAGAACTGACCAGCTTGCCCGTGACCAGCAAGCCCCACGTGGCCGCGTTGACGAACAGCGACGGCGATTCGCCCAGGTGGCGCCGCCAGTCGCCCTTGCTGATCTTGTCGGCGATCAGGCGGTCGGCCGTGGCCTGGTCGGGAATGCGCAGCAGCGCTTCGGCCAGGCACATCAGCGCCACGCCTTCGTCGGACGACAGCGAGAACTGGTGCATCAACGCATCCACGCCCGAGGCCCGGGTGCGCTTTTCACGCACCGACGTCACCAGCCGGCGTGCCAGCGCCTGAGCCTCCCGTGGCACGTCGGCGCCACGGTCGCGCACCTGCGCCAGCAGCCAGTGCACGGCCGTGCGTTCGTCGCGCCGGTACGCGGCCGTGATCGCCGCACGCAACGGGGAAGGGTCGCGCAGGATTTCCGCCTGCAGGGCGCTGAAGGGAACTGGGGCATTCATGGAAGAATCTCTATCGAAAATTGTTAAGCGAGTTACCTAGCAAAACACGCCCGGCAAACGAGGTCTGCGGAGCGTGTTTCGGTGTCTTTCGGGCCGGGCCAGGTAGCTGTAGCCAATGATTCGATTGTATGCGGGATTCTTCTGGATTAATTCTGGTAATGCTGGGGGCTAGCCATACAACATTTTTGATGAGAGAATTTAACCAAATAAAATTTAAGGTGGAGATGCCCGATGCTGGACAAGATCAGTAAAAAAATCCTGATGGAGCTGCAAAGCGATGGCCGCATCAGCAACGTGGAGCTGGCGGCGCGGGTGAACCTGTCGCCCGCGGCCTGCCTCGAGCGGGTGCGCAAGCTGCACGATTCGGGCTATATCCTGGGCTATACCGCCCAGCTGAACCCGCAGTTGCTGGACGTTTCGCTGCTGGTCTTCATCGAAGTGGTGCTGGACCGCACCACGCCCGAAGTCTTCGATGCGTTCAAGCATAGTGTACAACTGATTCCCGAGGTGCTCGAATGCCATATGGTGGCCGGCGGCTTCGATTACCTGGTGAAGGCGCGTGTCAAGGACATGGCGGCCTACCGCGAATTCCTTGGGAAAACATTGTTGCAAAAAGGCGTGCGGGAAACCCACACTTATGCGGTAATGGAAGAAGTCAAGAATACCAGCAAGTTGCCCATCAAATGAGCACGGTCCGTCTTTCGGCACCGCGCCGGAGGAGACGGAATGCAGCGTGCAGCACTGGAACGGGCGGCATGGACCGCGGGCGCCGTGGCGGCGGGAACCCTGCCAGCATGGCTTGCATTCGGCAACGCGGCCCTGTGGCCCGCCCTGCTGGCGGCATTGATCGCCGCCCTCGTTCCCTGGCTGGCACGCTTTGCCGGGCAGGGCAGCCGCGATGATGGACCGCGCCGCTTCGCCGCCACGGTCGGCAACGAGATCGACGCCATCATGATCGGCGCCGCCGAAACGTCGTATTTCGTCGATTCCATCAAGAAGAAAATCGGCGAGGATGTCGACAACTCCGGCAGCATCGCCACCGCCACCCAGCAGAACACCACCGCCACCGGGCAGATCGCCGCCAATGCCGAACGGGCCGCGCTCGTGGCGCACCGCGTGCGCGAGGAAACCCAGGCGGGCCGCGCCGAGGCGGACGACGGCCTGGCCCGCATTGCCGGTGCCAGCACGGCGGCGCGGACAGCCGCGGACACGATGGCCGCGCTGCGCGGCAAGGCCGGCCGCATCGCCGGTTTCACGGACGCGATTTCCGAGATTTCGTCGCGCACGAACCTGCTGGCGCTGAATGCCGCCATCGAGGCGGCGCGTGCCGGCGAACAGGGCCGCGGCTTCGCGGTCGTCGCCGGCGAGGTGCGCCAGCTGGCCCAGCGCACGAAGAGCGCCACCGACGAGATCAGCCAGATGGTCCGCGAAATCAACGACGAGGCGGAAAAAGCCAGCACCGGCATGACATCGCTGGCCGATGCCGGCGCCGTCGACGATGGCGGCTATTTCCCGACACACAACAGGAAATATTCGCAGCCGCTGACGGGCGATTACGACGTGGACATCGTCAACAACCGCACGAAACGGATCTTCACGGACCGTACCGGCAAGCGCTGCGGCGGCAATACGCGGCCGTTCCTGCTGCAGACCTACAAGCGCGATACGGGAGAAGTGATGCACGACCTGTCCGCCCCGATCCATGTGCATGGCAAGCACTGGGGCGGGTTCCGGATCGGCTATAAATCGACGAGCGAGTCGGTGGCGGGGCACTGACGTTGCCTGCAAACAGGGGTACGTCCCCTGTTTGCAGGCAAAACTGGGGACGTACCCTTGTTTTGAGGAAAGATCAGTGCGTATCGGCCTTCGGCAACGTGCCCGGCGCAAGGCGTTGCGCCCCCTGCTGCATGCTTTCCAGTTGCGCGCGCAGCCACTTGTGGGCGGGGCTGCGGGCATCGCGTTCGTGCCACAGCATGTCCAGGTGCACGGCGGGCAGCGTGAACGGCAATTCCTTGTACACCAGCGCATCGGTCATGCCGGTCGAGGCGATCAGGTGCTTCGGCAGCACGGTGATCAGGTCCGAGTTCGCCACCACGCGGCCGGCCGTGAAGAACTGGTTCACCGTCAGCAGGATGCGGCGCTCGCGCTGCAGCTGTGCCAGCGCTTCGTCCACGAGGCCGTGCGCCCGGCCGGAAAAGCTCACCAGCAGGTGGTTCGCTTCGCAATAGTTATCCAGCGTCAGTTCTTGCTTCGCCAGCGGGTGGTTCCGCCGCATCACGCACACATAAATGCCCGAATACAGCCGCTCGTGGCGGATCGGCGATGCCGTTTCATACGACAGCTGCGCCGCCACGCCCGGGAAGAAGCCGACGGCAAGGTCGATATCGCCACGCAGCAGCATCGGCCGCGGTTCGCGGGTGGTCAGCGGCACCATGCGCACGTTGATGCCCGGCGCCTCCGCTTCGATCGAGCGCATCAGCGAAGGCAGGAAGAAGGCGGCGGTCGCATCGGCCATCGCCAGGCGGAACGTGGCATGGGCTTTCGACACGTCGAACGAGCCCGGCGCCACCGCTGCTTCCAGCGAGGCCAGCGCACTGCGCACCGATGGCCACAGCGCCTCCGCACGGGGCGTCGGCTTCACGCCATAGGCGGTGCGGATCAGCAGCTCGTCTCCCAGGCTTTCGCGCAGGCGCTTGATGGCGTTCGACACCGCCGGCTGCGTCATCGCCAGGTGGCCGGCGGCCCGGGTCAGGTTTTGCTCCGTCATCACGGCATCGAAAACACGCAGCAGGTTCAAATCGAGTGTCAGGAAGCTCATGATTCAGTCATTCAGAAGAGTGATGATTTATATTGGGAAACGAAATTGGAATGATATGTTGCGCTGCACTATAGTTACGGTAGATTCTATACGTAAACCGAGAAAAACATGTTCAATTTCGTTTCCGCAACCCAATTCTTGCCGCTGAGTGTAGGCGACGCACTGCAAGTGCTGCTCGCCTGCGCGCTGGTCGTCGGGTTCCTGGTGATGTTCAAGCCGCTGCTGCGCGGACTGGCGCTGGCCGCCGTGCTGGTGGTGAAACCGAAATTGACGAAGGAACAACGCCTGCAGCGCCGCCAGATGCGCGATGCCGCCATGCTCAAGCGTATGATGAACTCGCAAAAGGCGTCGCCCAGCGAGGCCGCCGAACTGCAGGCGCTCGCATCACGGGCATAACGTTGCTTGAAAAATGGGGACGTACCCCATTTTTCGGGAAATGTTGTCGTCGAGAAAACAGGGGTAAACCCTGTTTCAAGGATATTGCTGAAAACCCGGGACCGTCCCGGGTTTTTGTTTTACAGCGTCCGTTCGAACCTCATCCACCCAGCAGTTTCGGCTTCAGACCCGTGTCGGCGGGTTCGTTACCGATCCAGATGCGCAGGATCGCGTTGTAGAACGCCTGGTCCGGCACCGTTTCGCCGATCTTCCTGCCGTTGAGCGTGCAGACGGTGCCGGTGCCGGGAACCCAGTCCACCAGCAGCACATCGCCCTTTTTCAGGCCGGGGATGGCGGCGAACATTTCACCGAACGTCTTGGTCTGCGGCAGCAGGCGCGTGCGTTCGGCGGCGTCCGTGTTCGCGTTCAGGCCTTTCATGAAGGCGTCGCCGAAATCCTGCGACGTCAGGTCGCGCAGGCTGACGATCTGGATGCGGCGCGCGCCTTGCGCGGCCAGGATGTCGGGCACCGACGTTTTCTTTTCCGGCAGGTACAGGCCCAGCGCATACACCTTGAAGATGACCTTCGTGCGCAGGCCGGCGCCATTGAGCTTCAATGCCTGGCCCTGGACGGTGGCCGTGTCGTCGAACTTCACGCCGGCCACTTCGGTGGCGGCGAACGACAGCGCGGGCAATGCGGCGGCAAGCAGCAGCGCGCAGGCGCCGTGGATGACTAATCTGCGGGAAGGATTCATGGTGTCTCCGGATGGGTATGGGGAAGTGCCGAAGCACTATACCACCGCCCCGCCCGGCTCACGCACGATCATGCTTTTTTGTTACAGGTGGTGTGGACCCCGGCCGTTCAGGCGGCCTTGGCCGCTTCCAGGCGCTCGTATTTCGCGCGCAGCTGCTCTTCCGACTCGCGCCATTCCGGGTTGAACGGAATGCACGCCACCGGGCACACCTGCTGGCACTGCGGTTCCGAAAAGTGGCCCACGCACTCGGTGCACTTGTCGGGATCGATTTCGTAAATTTCCGGACCCATGTAGATCGCTTCGTTCGGGCACTCGGGCTCGCAAACGTCGCAATTGATGCAGTCGTCGGTGATCATCAAAGCCATGATAGAACCTCTATGCGGCCTCGTTTGCCGCGATTTTCTTGCGCAGCCAGCGGTCGACGGACGGGAAGACGAATTTCGACACGTCGCCGCCCAGCTGGGCAATCTCGCGCACGATGGTGCCCGAGATGAATTGATACTGGTCCGACGGCGTGAGGAACAGCGTCTCGACGTCGGGCAGCAGGTAGCGGTTCATGCCCGCCATCTGGAATTCATATTCGAAGTCGGACACCGCGCGCAGGCCGCGCACGATCACCCGGGCATCGTGCTGGCGCACGAAATCCTTCAGCAGGCCGGAAAAGCTCTCGACCTTCACGTTCGGATAATGGCCCAGCACTTCATTGGCGATTTCCAGGCGCTCTTCGACCGTGAAGAACGGGTGTTTTGCCTTGCTGTCGGCCACGCCGACCACCAGCGTGTCGAACAGGCCCGATGCGCGGCGCACCAGGTCTTCGTGACCACGCGTGAGCGGATCGAACGTCCCCGGATAAACGGCTACAACCATTGCGTTCCTCGTTTTTTGCACGAATCAGACGCGCATTATGCCTGAAACGCGGGCGGCCTTCACCGCCGGCCGCCGCCGCTGCCGCCGTGGACTTACCCTCCCCGGCGCTGCAGCAGGTAGAAGTGCACCATGCCGGCCTTGTCCTGGCGCACCACTTCCCAGTGTTCCAGCCATTCCGGCGCAGTGCCATCGTCGGCCACCAGCGGCAAGCCGGATTCGGCATAGACCAGGCCGCCCTCCGCCACCAGTTTGTCGCACAGCGGCAACGCGCGGGACAGGAAATCCTGCTGGTAGGGCGGATCGAGGAAGATCACGTCGAAGCGCTGCCCTCGCTGCGCCAGCGATTGCGCCAGCGCCAGCGCATCGGCACGCTGCACGACGACATTGGTGGCGTTCAGCTTTTCCTGGACCGTCTGCAACTGGCGCACGATGGCCGCGTTCGCGTCCACCATCGTCACGTGCTGCGCCCCACGGCTGGCCGCCTCAAAGCCGAGGGCGCCGCTGCCGGCGAACAGGTCCAGCACGCGCACGTTGCCCCAGTCGCCCTTCAGGTGGTTGAGCCAGTTGAACACCGTCTCGCGCACCCGGTCCGGCGTGGGCCGCAACCCCAGCGCCTCGAGCACCGGCAGCGGCGTGCGCTTCCAGTCCCCGCCAATGATGCGCACCTGCTTGGCGTGCTGCGGACCGTGGACGGGAACTTTGGCGGCGGGCTTTTTCTTTTGCATGGCTACGTGGCGCGGAAATGAGGCGGGCACTATATCACGCCTAAAAATGTTGCTCCAAACCGGGCTCAGACCCCAAATTTGAACCGGGGTCAGACCCCAAATTTGGGAAATATTTCCCCAAATTGGGGTCTGACCCCGGTCTTTACCCCAGTTTTGGCAACATTCAATCGCACAGCGTGGGCAAATCCGGGTTTTCCGCGAACGCGAACAAGGTTTCCAGCTGCGACAGCGTGACGCGGTCCGTGGAGAGGTCCAGCGTGGCCAGCTCGTGGCGCGACACCCACCGCACGTCGGACGTCTCGGCCGTGTCCGCCAGCAGCGCGCCGCCGGTCGCGCGGCACAGTACGAACGCCTTGTACACGTACCACGCCTGGGGCGGATGCGGGTGGACGCGCTTGTCCCACAGCGCCAGCAGCCGCACCGCTTCGGTGTCCAGCCCCGTTTCCTCGCGCACCTCCTTCACCGCCACTTCGAACGGCGTGCAGCCGACGTCCGCCCAGCCGCCCGGCAGCGACCAGCGCCCGCCATCGTGCTTTTCGCGCGCCATCAGCACCTTGTCGGTGCCGTCGAACAGCACGGCGCGGATGTCGACCTTCGGCGTCGGGTAGCCGCGTTCGAGCGCCACCGCATCCTGCAATTGTGCGACGGGCTGGCCGGTCAGGTGGCTCAGCATCTGCTGGCTCAGCGCCAGCACTTCCTGGTAGCGCTCGGCATCGAACACGTGCGGGCCGTAGGCCAGGCCAGCTTGCGCCAGCGCCTGCAGGCGCTGCGCGATCCCCATCCACATGCGGCCGGAATCGGTCGGGGGTTCATCGGCAGTGGCAGGCGGCAAGGCGTTGGCATTCATGGTGGCTCCAATGAAAAGATGACGGCAAGCCTACCATTTTCTTGCAGATTATTGCAAGAAGTCGCAAAATACCGCAAATTCCACGATTGCCACGCCATGCTCAAGTACGAACGTTTCCGCCGCATCCTCGACCAACTGCAACGCCATGGCCAGGTGCAGCTGGGCGCACTCAGTGCCACGCTGGACGTTTCCGAAGACACGATCCGCCGCGATATCGACGAACTGGCCCGTCAGGGCGCATTGATGCGGATCCGCGGCGGTGCCCTGCTGCCCTCGCCGATTCCGAACGCCTATGCGGCGCGCGAGCAGCACGACGCGGCAGCCAAGCAGGAGATCGCGCGCAAGGCGCTGGCGCTGGTCGGCGAGGGCCAGCTGATCATCCTCGATGGCGGCACCACGGCCGGCTGGCTGGCGCGCCAGTTGCCGGCCACCGGCAAGCTGACGGTGGCTACCCACAGCCTGCCGGCCGCGCTGACGCTGCTCGATCATCCCGGTATCGACGTGCGCATGGCGGGCGGCCGCGTGCATGCCGGCTACCGCGTCAACCTCGGCCTGGAAACGGTGGATTTCTTCCGCCAGCTGCTGGCCGACCACTGCTTCATCGGCACCTATGGGCTGCATCCGGAAGCGGGACTGACGGTGGCCGACCCGGACGAAGCGGCCGTCAAGCGCGCGATCGTCAACGCGTCGAAGCACGTGGTGGCGCTGGTGACGCCCGAAAAGCTGGGCACGGCCGCCTCGTATGTCGCTTGCGAGGCGGGCCGCATCGATACGCTGATTACGGCCAGTACCGTAACTGAAGCGGTGCTGGCGCCCTACCGCGCCCTGGGCATCCGTATCCTGTAGGGGCGCGGTCGGCTGGACGGCTTACTTGGTGTCCGCCGCCAGCGTATTGAAGTCGTTGATCCAGCCCTGCATGCGCTTTTGCGCGTGGGCTTTCTGTTCCGGCGTGGCGATACCGATCACGGTGTGCACCAGGCCGATCGAGGCATTCGTGTTGGCTTCATAGAACGCCTTGCGCTCGGAGTTGTCGAGACGGGCGAAGCTTTCCCGGATCAGGGCCTGGATCTGCGTGGTGGCCTGTTCGCGGGTCGGCTTTTCCTGCATGATCCGCCGCGCCAGCGCCAGCACGTTGCGCTGGCGGCGCATCCGTTCATCGAGCCAGATCGCGTTATCGAGCGGCCGCGCATCCGATGCCTTGCGAATGATCTCTTTCTGCTCGCGCGAAAAACCGCCGAACCACAGCTCGAACTGCTCCATCGATTTCTTGTAGCGGAATTCGTTCTGGTCCTCGCGGTCGCCCTTCATGTTCTCGCGGCGGAACTTGTCGTTATTCTTGGCGAATTTCTTTTCCATCTGCGTCAGCTGCTCGGGCTTCAGCGACAGCGCGATGTCCGCGATATCCGGTGCCGCCTTGAGCAGCAATGCCTGGGTGCGGGCACGGATGTCGTCATAGTCGGCACGCAGTTCCGCCGGCGTGGGATTGCCGCGCAGTTGCTGCTGCGCGTGCTGCAGCACGTGCACATAATCCTGCAACTGGGTCTTGCGGTGCCAGCGGAACAGGTTGTCGATATCCTTTTTTACCTCGCCGCTCTGTTCGTCGTCGAAGTCGACATAGTTGTCCAGCCACCAGTACAGCAGCGTGTCGCCGTTGTTATAGGCCAGCTTCAGCGAGCTGCATGCTGTCACCAGCGCCAGCAAGGCAACCAGGAACCAGGTACGGAAAGATGATGTCTGCATGTTAAACTTTTGCATATTATTAATTAGACGAAGTCGCCTTATGAACGTTGTCATCCTCGCTGCCGGCATGGGCAAACGCATGCAATCTGTCTTGCCCAAAGTGCTGCATCCGCTGGCAGGCAAGCCATTGTTGTCGCACGTGATCGATACCGCGCGCACCCTCGCCCCGGCCAAATTATGTGTGATTTACGGGCATGGAGGCGCCACGGTGCTGTCCGCCCTCGAAGCGCAGAAGGCACGCGGTGGCGTGGAAATCTCCGCCGCGCTGCAGGAACCGCAACTGGGTACCGGCCACGCCGTGATGCAGGCGCTGCCCGTGCTGGATGAATCGGCGCCCACGCTGGTACTGTATGGCGACGTGCCGCTGACCAGCGCCGCCTCGCTGCAGCGCCTCGTCGACGCGGCGGGCCAGGACAAGCTGGGCATCCTCACCGTGGTGCAGGCCGATCCGTTCGGCCTGGGCCGCATCGTCCGCGAGAATGATCGCATCGTGCGCATCGTGGAAGAAAAGGATGCGACGGCGGAAGAACGCGCGATCAAGGAAATCAACTCCGGCATCATGTGCATTCCCACCGGCCACCTGAAAAAATGGCTCGCGTCGCTGGAAAACAAGAACGCGCAGGGCGAGTACTACCTGACCGACATCGTGGCCCGCGCCGTGGCCGATGGCGTCGAGGTGGTGTCCGCGCACCCCGCGGCGGAGTGGGAAGTGCTGGGCGTGAACAGCAAGGTGCAACTGGCGCAGCTCGAACGCATCCACCAGAACAACCTGGCCCAGGCGCTGCTGGAACGGGGCGTGACGGTGATGGACCCGGCGCGCATCGACATCCGCGGTGAACTGGTATGCGGCCGCGACGTGACGATCGACGTCGGTTGCGTCTTCGAAGGCAAGGTCACGCTGGCCGACGGCGTAACGGTCGGCGCCCACAGCGTGATCGTCAACGCGGCGATCGAAGCGGGCGCGCAGATCAAGCCGTTCTGCCATATCGAGGAAGCCACCGTTGGCCCGAAATCGGTCATCGGCCCCTACGCGCGGCTGCGCCCGGGCACCACGCTGGGCGAGGATGTCCACGTGGGCAACTTCGTCGAGATCAAGAACAGCCAGGTGGCCGCGCACAGCAAGGCCAACCACCTGGCCTACGTGGGCGATTCGGACGTGGGCTCGCGCGTGAACATCGGCGCCGGTGTCATCACCTGCAACTACGATGGCGCCAACAAGTTCCGCACCACGATCGAGGATGACGCGTTCATCGGCAGCGACAGCCAGCTGGTGGCCCCGGTCACGGTGGGCGCGGGCGCCACGATCGGCGCCGGCACCACGCTGACGAAAAACGCCCCGGCCGGCAAGCTGACGATTTCGCGTCCGAAGCAGCTGACGATCGACGGCTGGCAGCGCCCCGTCAAGACGAAGAAGTAAGCAGCTGCGCCCTGCGCTCTTCCGCGAACCGCACCAGGTCGGGGAAGAAGCGCTCGAACCCTTCGGCGATGGCGTCGCGGTGCCGCACCAGGTCCTGCACGCCATCGCGCAGCAACTCCCCATTGCGGCTCAGGCGACGCGACACTCGCGCGATCGTTCCTTCCACGCCCTCGAACGTCGCATAGCCCCCCAGCCAGTCCTGGCGCACCAGGTAGGGCAGCATTTCGCGCAGCCGCGGCGGCAGCATCGGCTCGTGCGCCGCCAGTGCACGGTAGAAGCGGGCAATCAGGGCATCGCGCGGCTCGTCGCACCAGCGCTGCCAGTGGCGGCTCAACTCGTGGTCATAGAACACATCCAGCACGATGCCCGCGTAGCGGCGCCGGCCTTCGCCAAACAATTCCTTCGATGCCAGCACGGCCGGATGGCTGTCCGTATAGCTGTCGACATGGCGGTGCAGCAGGATGTCGCGCGCGATGTCCGCCGGGTAGGCGGCGATATCGTTCGCCTTGACGAAGTCGCCCAGCATCGCACCGACCATCGCCGCGTCGTCGTGCCGGGCCAGGTACACGTGGGCCAGGTAATTCATGCGCCATTTTACCCACCGTCCGCAAGCCCCGCTGTGGACAAGCGTGTGCACAAGCGCCGGCATAACCGGTGGGCAGCCGGTGCATAGCTTTTCGGGCGAGCTGGAATCATCCTGCAATGCAGTGATCCATGCCGATTGGGGATAACGTTGTGGGAAAGCGAGGGTAAAAGGCCGGGATAAGCCGTGTATAGCCCTGTATAGCGTGAAAAAGGCGCTTTTCGCCTCGAATGTGGCCTTGGATAACGTTGTGGAAAACGCGCTGTACAACATGTTAATAGGCAATGCTGCAGCAGGTTTCCTTGCTGGTTCGCCTGCCTTTTCGGCAGCATGGGGTTGCCTTCCGGTTTACTGCGTCATTTGCCCGTTTGCCAGGATGGTGCGGATGCCTGCAGTAGCCCAGCCAGGCCGGTGAATAACTACCCCATTTACACACAGCGCAAATTCGCGCACGGCCGGATGCTCATCCACCGTGCGAAGTATACGGGCACTGCCCCGCTCCGCCGCCGGATGCGGTTACCCGCCATTGTGCTGTTGTGGGTAACTTTGTGGAAAAGGATGTGGCCAATGCGGTATAAGGCGCGGACAAGCTGGAGATAAGCAGGCGTTTACCGGTGGAAAAGTGTTGGGATAACCATGCGAAAAACCGGTGTATGGCCTGTGGATCGCAGTGGATAACCTGGCGATTCAGACGGCAATACGCGTCTCGAATTTGCTGCGGAACGTGGAAAAATATGCCTTCACGTTGCGTACGTTCGCATGGCTCGTGAACAGGCGGTGCGCCAGCGCGTGGTAAGCCGGCATGTCTTCCACCTGCACGACCAGTACGAAGTCCGGCCCGGGCGATACCCGATAGCACTGCAGTACCGTCCCTTCCCGGGCCACCAGCGATTCGAATTGCGCCATCCTGTCCGCCGCCTGCACATCGAGCGTGATCTCGACGATGGCGGTGAGCCGTGCCCCTACCTTGTCCGGCGCCACGATCGCCACCTGCCGCTCGATGATGCCCGCATCGCGCAACGCCTTGACGCGCCGCAGGCATGTCGGGGCGGACACATGCACCTGCTGCGCCAGTTCGGCATTGGTGATGGCCGCGTTTTCCTGCAATACGGTGAGGATCCGGCGATCCAGCTCGTCCAGTGCAATGTCCATCCTCGTTCCTTTTGTGAGTTATTTCGTTCCGCGTGATGCTGCGCAAAGCAGATATGAAATTTTATAAAAAATAAGTAATATATTTGTCATAAAATTTCTTGTCTCCGAAATCATGAAATATTGTTTCACAATAAGCATGAATAAGTAAGCATATTTCCACAGGTCTGATCTACGATGTCGGTCTGTTAACACTTACTGTAGAGGTCACCATGTGCGGCATCGTCGGCGCGGTAGCGCAACGTAATATCACCCCGATCCTGATCGAAGGCCTGAAGCGCCTGGAATACCGCGGCTACGATTCGTGCGGCGTGGCACTGCACACGAATGGCCGCCTGCAGCGCTCGCGCAGCACGTCGCGCGTGGCGGAGCTGGAAAAGCAGATGCAGGAAATCGAACTGCAAGGCTTCACCGGCATCGCCCATACGCGCTGGGCCACGCACGGCGCACCGGCGTCGCACAATGCGCACCCGCACTTCTCGCCCAATTCCGACGATGCCCGCATCGCCCTGGTCCACAACGGCATCATCGAAAACCACGACGAGCTGCGTGACGAGCTGACCAAGCTGGGCTATGTGTTCCAGAGCCAGACCGATACCGAAGTGATCGCCCACCTGGTCGACCACCTGTACACCGGCGACCTGTTCGAGACCGTCCAGCAAGCCGTCAAGCGCCTGCATGGTGCCTACGCGATCGCCGTGTTCTCCCGTGAAGAACCGCACCGCGTTGTCGCTGCACGCCAGGGCTCGCCGCTGATCGTCGGCCTGGGCGACGGCGAAAACTTCGTCGCGTCGGACGCGATGGCGCTGGCCGGCACCACCAACCAGATCATCTACCTGGAAGAAGGCGACGTGGTCGACCTGCAACTGGGCCGCGCCTGGATCGTCGACGCCGACGGCAAGCAGGTCGAGCGCGAAGTGAAAACCGTACACGCGCACACCGGTGCCGCCGAGCTGGGCCCGTACCGCCACTACATGCAGAAGGAAATCTTCGAGCAGCCGCGCGTCGTCGGCGACACGCTCGAAGGCGTGGTCGGCATCACGCCAGAGCTGTTCGGCGATGAAGCCTACAAGGTGTTCAAGGAAATCGACCGCGTGCTGATCCTGGCCTGCGGCACCAGCTACTACTCGGGCATGACCGCCAAGTACTGGATCGAATCGATCGCCAAGGTGCCGGTCAGCGTGGAAATCGCCAGCGAATACCGCTACCGCGACAGCGTGCCGAATCCGTCCACGCTGGTGGTGACGATCTCCCAGTCCGGCGAAACGGCCGACACGATCGCGGCGCTGAAGCACGCCCGCTCGCTGGGTATGGAAAACACGCTGACGATCTGCAACGTCGCCACCAGCGCCATGGTCCGCGAATGCAAGCTGGCCTATATCACCCGCGCCGGCGTGGAAGTGGGCGTCGCGTCCACGAAAGCGTTCACCACGCAGCTGTCCGCTCTGTTCCTGCTCACGCTGGCGCTGGCACAGGTGAACGGCCGCCTGACGGACGAAGAAGAAGCGCAGCACCTGAAGGACATGCGCCACCTGCCATCGGCGATCTCCGCCGTGCTGGCGCTGGAACCGCAGATCATCGCCTGGGCCGAAGACTTCGCCCGCAAGGAAAACGCACTGTTCCTGGGCCGCGGCATGCACTACCCGATCGCCCTGGAAGGCGCGCTGAAGCTGAAGGAAATCTCGTACATCCACGCCGAAGCCTACCCGGCCGGTGAACTGAAGCACGGCCCGCTGGCGCTGGTGACGGAAGAAATGCCGGTCGTCACGATCGCCCCGAACGACGCGCTGATCGAGAAGCTGAAGTCGAACATGCAGGAAGTGCGCGCCCGCGGCGGCCAGCTGTACGTGTTCGCCGACGTCGACTCGCGCATCACCTCCGGCGAAGGCGTGCACGTGATCCGCATGCCGGAACACTACGGCTGCCTGTCGCCGATCCTGCACGTGGTGTCGCTGCAGCTGCTGGCGTATCACACGGCGCTGGCGCGTGGTACGGACGTGGACAAGCCGCGTAACCTGGCGAAGTCGGTGACGGTCGAGTAAGTGTCGGCCGCATCCCTGACTAGCGAGAATAAAGTTGGTCGGGCCAGAATAAAGTTGGTCGGAGCGGCTCCCTGCTTGCCGTCAACCCCACGGTGGCGGCAACACATCGGCTCATGTACAGTGAGTCCTCCGACCGGCCACTTTCGGCCAGAAGCGGCCGCACGGTTGGCCGCACTGAGAGTGGGAGTTGGTAGAATGGGCTCTGCGCGCAGCAGCGTGCACGCAAATCATACTTGCTAGGCAGCCATCCGCAGCCACAGGTACAATAGGAACCTTTTCTCTACAAGTCTGTGCCTTTACATCGTCCAGATGAGAGATGACTAGCGCGCGTTCGAGGTGAATGAATGTCTGACTATAAAGACCTGAATTTGAATCGGGAGACTCTGGATGCGAACATTCAGGGCTTCATGGTGTCGAACAGCTACACGCTGGACGGCGGAATTCAGTCGCTTGAAAAACGCAAACGTGTTGTTTTTGGTGCAGCGGGCTCGGAGTATGCTACCGTTGATTTGCACCTGAACGGGACAGGTACAACGACTGTCCAATGGAAGATGGGAAAGAACCAGCCAGTAGGCGAGCAACTTGCCGCTCACTTGAAAGCCACAATCAACCCTGCTGAGTTTGAGAATATAAATTATTCCCTTAAGGGGATCACTAGTGCGTCATTTGATCCGATTCTGGATTGTCTTGAAGAGTCAGCTGACATTAAAATAACCCCTCTTCGAGATGAAGCAATTTGCAAGCAAGTGACACTGACAAGCGTTGCTCATCAGGATAGTCTCACGCTTACCCACCATCGCACGACAAGGGTTTTGCAGATTCAGGGCAAACCTCTTTCGTGTTATCGACGGGTCATATTTATGCTCACCGACCTTCTAGACTTGAAGGGGCTTGAGCAAGTTTTGTATCGCAAAGATGACAGCAGCGCGGAAATCGTCCGGAAGGAGATGGCTGAAGATTACCTGAAGGGATTTTTTCCCCGTAGCTATGGCGATCTGCCCGAGGCTGTCAAAAAACTGTTAATTTCTAGCTGCTGCGTCAAGTTGGCAGCTCCGAAGCTGCCTGACTATTGCTTGTTGCTTTACCCTGATCTGCGCTCGTTGGAAGGCGTCCTGAAACAGGAGATGAGCGGCTACTTAATGTCCGTTGAAGACACCGACAATGGGTTCGGCGAATTCTTTGATGTTAAGCATGGCGTATGTACGCTGAAGCCTAAGTATGAGGCTGCTATTGGGCACGCGGCGATGGTAGATGCCTTTAACAAAGGCTATACTTTTTTCAGGAAGCACCGTCATACAATTTTCCACATGGAGGAATTTCCTGATGGTAGCAGAATGATAGATACATTGGATAAGGCCATTAGTCTGTCAAAAGATGCTTATGCAGCTATCGACGGACTTTATACGGCGAGAATTTAAATGATTAAGACACTTCGCATTGTAGGTGAAATCGCAGTGGTTACGGCCACGGCTGATTTTCATCCTTTGCGCCAGACAAAGCAACTCGCCACGGAACTCGTCCATTTGGGTTTCGAGGGTATAGTGCTGTTCGATTTGCTAGCGGTCAATGGACTGACCTCAAATCGTTTCGCTACCATGAAATTCGCCGAGAATGGGTTTGATCGCACGTCTTTTGCAGTTGAGTCCGACGTTAGTTTAGGCATTCAGGACGAACAAGACTCGATTGCCAAGAGCGATCTGACATTTCTTCTCGGTAGCGTTCTCTCGTCTGGCGAATTGAAAAAATTCGCACACTAGCCTGCTGCGTGTTCCGGCGACTGTGACCGCCGATTCCAGTCTACCGTGACCGCTACGCATCAGAAAGTGTTGCGTGGTTAAATTAAAATGGCTGCGTGTTAGATTGCGCTCGATTCTAACCCACGATGTTCGTTTGCTTGATGGATTGACCCGCTCAGTTTGACTCTCCCTCCACACCCGCGCGAACGCTGCAACCCTGTCGTAAGAACCCTCAAATCCCAATTCTTTCAGGTCCTCATGGATCTGCGTTAGCGTACGCCGCTGCTTTCTGGATCGAGCTGCCTCGGTCTTGAGCATGGCTGAAAGTTGAATCGAGTATTTGTCGATTGCGCTGCGTGAGCGTCGCTCGGCGTAGGCCTGCTCGGTGATTTCCGCGCGCAGGTAGCGCCGGAAAGTGTTTCTTGAGATGCCTAAGCGTCTGGCGATCTCTCGAAGGGGGACCTGGTCGCGAATATGCCAGCGTCGAATAATGCCTAGTAGTGCCACGTCGATCACTCCGGTTCCCCACTCAACTTGTTGAGCAGGATTGTGTCTTAAACGTGGTCAGATTCAGCTGCAAATTACTTGGTAAAGTGGGTCAGATTTCGCTGTAAATCAACACTCAATCATGCCTAAACAGGTGAGACCAAGTTAAAACGGATCAAATCATTTACAAGCGGCAAATCTCGTGCGAAACTTGTCAGTTCATCCCCATTCAGACTTTTCATGAAGGCTATGCCATGCCAGAACGCTGGTTGTCGGTCGAAGAGATAGCCGAGTACCTCGGCGTTAGCAAGGACACTGTTTACGCATGGATCAGTAAACGCAACATGCCTGCTCATCGCATCGGCCGATTTTGGAAATTCAAGTCTCAGGAAATCGACGTATGGGTGCGCACTGGTGGCGCGGCAGAGAACGAGGGTCAAAGCAACAAATGATTGAACTGCGAACAACTGGTTCGATGGAGTTATCCGACGATCGAAACGAAATGAGGATAATTTAATGACAAAAGTTTCTTGTGTGGACTTGTTCTGCGGAGCTGGCGGGCTAACACATGGCTTCGTGCTCGAAGGCGTGCCTGTTGTGGCTGGTATAGACATGGACCCAGCTTGCCGCTTTCCTTATGAGGCTAACAATAGCGCAAGGTTTATAGAGCGCGACATCAGCAAAGTAACTACTACTGAGTTGAATGTGCTGTTCGGCAACGCCGACTTCAAGATCCTTGCTGGCTGTGCTCCTTGTCAGCCTTTTTCAACATATGCACAACGCTATGAATTAGATGGCAAGGACGGGAAATGGGGGCTTTTGTACGAGTTTGCTCGCTTGGCAAAAGGCACTCACCCGGACGTAATTACGATGGAAAACGTCCCAAGCGTTGCTAAGCATGAGGTGTTTCATGACTTTGTCGATACTCTCAAGCGGCTCGGCTACACCGTATGGTTTGACGTTGTCGATAGCGCCCGATACGGGGTACCACAAAGTCGTCGCCGCATGGTACTGCTGGCTTCAAGGCATGGCGAGATTAGGATGGTCGAACCTACGCTCGAAAAGCCCAAAACCGTACGACAGGCGATTGGTCGTCTGTGCGCATTAAGCGCTGGCGAGGCAGCCCCCCAGGACAAGCTGCATGTTTCTTCTGCGCTGTCAGAGAAGAATCTCAAGCGCATTCGGGTTTCGAAGCCGGGTGGAACGTGGCGCGACTGGCCAGTGCATCTTGTGGCTGACTGTCATCGTGCGGAAACTGGCAAAACTTACCCAGGCGTCTATGGCCGCATGGAATGGGACAAGCCTGCCCCCACTATGACAACGCAGTGTTATGGCTTTGGGAATGGGCGGTTCGGGCACCCTGAACAAGATCGTGCAATCACCTTGAGAGAAGCAGCAATCATTCAGAGCTTCCCATTTGACTACGCGTTTATTCCGGATGACGGTGAAGTGAGTTTTAAGATTCTCGGACGTCTTATTGGCAATGCCGTTCCTGTTGACTTAGGCCGCGCTATTGCGCGCAGCATCAATGGGCACTTAGCATCAACCAAATTCCGATAATCTGACGAAATTCATCAATGCCACGCATTAAGCCCTCATCTCTTGAAGTCAGTCGCCGTATGGCAAAGGTGCGGCAAAAGGGAACAGGCGCTGAGATCGCGTTGCGTCGGGCGTTGTACCAGAGAGGCCTGCGCTATCGAGTCGACTTCAAAGTGTTGGAGAAACCTCGTCGTGTCGCGGACATAGCCTTCCCAGGGTTGAGGATCGCAATCTTCGTCGATGGTTGCTTCTGGCATGGTTGTCCCAAACACGCCACATGGCCAAAACAAAACGCTGAGTTCTGGTTACAAAAGATAGAGGCGAATCGACATCGAGATGCTGACACTAACAAGCGGCTTCGCAGCATCGGATGGACCGTGCTGCGATTCTGGGAGCACGAGCCAGCATCCAGTGCAGCTGACGCCGTCGCGAACTTGGTGATCACAACTAGATTGACACGCCGTGATCGCCAGCCAGTTCGAGCCAAACAGACTGAACAGGAAAACAGTAAACCGCATGGAAATTACGAATGCACAGAATAGCCAGATCTATCGCGCCCGCCCAGAGCCTGGGCAGCTAGTCGAGGTCAGACGACGTCAGTGGGTCGTTGCTGAAGTCGTCTCATCAAAGCTGCCATCGACCTCTGCGCAACAGAATGCGGTAACCCTCTCATCCATCGACGAGGATGGTCTGGGTGAGAATCTTGAGGTCATTTGGGAGATTGAGCCAGGCGCGCAAATTATTGAGCGTGCAGGTCTTCCGTCGATTACCGGCCAGGATGACTCGAACACCCTCGACGCTTTTCTTGATGCGGTTCGCTGGGGTGCTGCCACGAATGCCGATAGAGGTTTTCTGCAAGCACCGTTCCGCAGTGGCGTCAGTATTCAAGACTTCCAACTCGACCCCTTGGTTCGTGCCATCGATATGGCTCGCGTCAACCTGCTCATCGCCGACGACGTCGGCTTGGGCAAGACCATCGAAGCTGGTCTCGTCATTCAGGAGATGTTACTGCGGCACCGTGCCCGCACGGTCCTAATCATCTGCCCCGCATCGTTGCAGGAAAAGTGGCGTGTCGAGATGCTGGAAAAGTTTGGCCTTGATTTCCGAGTGGTAGATACGGCCTACATCAAGCAGTTGCGCCGCGATCGCGGCATCCATGCTAATCCCTGGACTTCCCATCCACGTCTAATTGCGTCTATGGACTGGGTCAAGAGTGGGGAAGGACTGCGCGCTATGCGCGAGGTCTTGCCTGTGCATACCAGCTACCCGCGCAAATTTGACATGCTCGTAGTCGATGAAGCACATAACATCGCCCCCGCTGCGGGTGCGAACTACGCGCTGGAAAGCCAGCGCACACGCTTCATTCGCTCCATTAGCCCGCACTTTCAGCATCGCCTGTTTTTGACGGCCACTCCTCACAACGGTTACACCGAATCCTTCACTTCGTTGCTGGAGTTGCTAGACGATCAACGTTTTGCTCGAAACATCCTGCCGGATGAAAAGCAGTTAAGTCAGGTCATGATCCGCCGCCTAAAAAGCGACCTAGTCGATGCCGAAGGCAAGCTGCTCTATGCGCAGCGAAAATTGCAAGCGCTGCTAGCCTCGTACTCCCCACAAGAGCGTGCCATTCATCAAAAGCTGAACGACTACTGCGCGAGTCGCGAGCAGAATGCTCAAAAAGCCGGCAATGCGTTCGGCACGTCTTTCGTTAATCAGTTGCTCAAGAAGCGACTCTTCTCTTCACCTGCCGCTTTTGCATCTACCCTTGAGAAACACATTGCCAGTCTGGCGAGTGAAAGCCGCCACAAGGACGAGGATGCTATGACCGACCGCATTTTGCGCAAAGCCATCCTGCGGGTCGAAGAAGACTACGCTAACGACCAAGAGGTCGAAAACGCGCAGTCGGAGGCGGTTGAAGAAGCCTCACGTCGCGCGCAACCGCTTACAGTAGAGCAGCAACAAATGTTGAATGAGCTGCGGTCGTGGGCGCAGCTGGCCAAGAACCAAGTCGATGCCAAAGCCAAGGCTGTCCTCGAGTGGCTTGCTAACAATCTGAAGACTGATGATCGCTGGCATGATCGCAGAGTCATCTTGTTCACTGAATACCGCACTACGCACCAGTGGATGCACGAGATCCTTGCCAGCCACGGTTTCGGTGGCGATCGACTGGCCATCCTGCATGGTGGTATGCCGCAGGATGAGCGCGAGAAGGTCAAAGCAGCCTTCCAGACTTCGCCCAAAGATTCAGCGGTTCGCATCCTCCTGGCCACCGATGCCGCGTCCGAAGGTATCGACTTACAGAACCACTGTAACTGCCTTATCCATCTGGAGATCCCTTACAACCCCAATGTGATGGAGCAGCGCAATGGCCGTATCGACCGACATGGTCAGCGGCAGAAAGAGGTATTGATCTGGCACCCCGTCGATGGCGGTGAAAAGGGCAAAGCAACCATTGGCGGTCACGGCGACGACATCATGCGCGCGCTGCGCAAACTCGAATCGATGCGGGCGGACATGGGTAGTGTCAACCCTGTTATCGCGCCGCAAATGTCAGGACTGATTGAAGGTTCGATCAAAGACCTTGACACCCGCTTTGCTGAAGCCAAAATAGCCAAGGCTAGACACTTCGTGCGAGCCGAACGCGAACTGCAAGACCGCGTTGCCAAGCTGCACGAACGGCTCCTGACTACGCAGCAGGATTTTCACCTCACGCCAGAGCACATCCTCATGGCGGTCAAGACGGGACTTGTATTGGCAGGCCGGCCGCCGCTTGAGCCTTTTGCCTTGGCTGATGCCCCAGTCGGAACTGTATTCAAGATGCCCGCGCTGTCGGGCTCGTGGGCACGCTGCCTCGAAGGCTTGCGCCACCCCCACACGCTGCAGATTCGGCCCATCACCTTCGATCATGCCATCGCCACCGGGCGTGACGACGTTGTGTTAGTTCACCTGAACCACCGCTTGGTGCAGATGTGCCTGCGCTTGCTACGCGCCGAAGTCTGGGCGCAAGACGATGTAAAAAAGCTGCATCGTGTCACCGTGCGTTCGGTACCAGATGCCCTGATCGACGGCCCTGCCGTGGTTGTCATCTCACGGCTAATTGTCACGGGTGGCAATCACCATCGTCTCCACGAAGAACTAACGGTAGCAGGGGGGCATCTGGGCGACAAATCTTTTCGCCGTGAAGAGGGCGTCACCAAAGTCCAGCAATGGCTGAACGAGGCAAAGCCTTTAACGGCCTCTGACTCTCTGTTTGATGCCATCCGTGTGCGTTTCGAGCGTGCGCAAAGTGCAATACTGCAGGCGGTCGATGCCCGGTCCAAAGACCGGCTCAAGTTCCTGACTAATACCCTGCAATCTCGTAAGCAGCAGGAAGTGGCTGATATTATCTCCGTGCTTGATGAGCTTGAAAAGGCCATTCAGCTTGAGCTGAAAAAAGATCAGCAACCGGCCCAATTTTCACTGTTCTCAGAAGACGAACGAACACAGCTCAGGCGCGACACCGTAGCACTGGAGAGTCGTCTTGCCCGCATTCCAGCTGAGCGTCAGCAAGAGGCTGAAGCCATCGAAACCCGTTACTTAAAACTCAACGAGCGCACCTTCCCGGTCGCCGTCATCTTTCTAGTGCCTGCATCTGCCGTTCAGGGGGCCGCATGAGTGCTCTCAGCCTGCATGATGAGTGGCTGTCGCTGATCGAGATCTCTGGACCATTCCTTGCTATTCCCGTCTTGAAAGAAGCCTTTCCACAAGGGCTAGAAGGACTGGATGCAACCAAGCGCAAACGGCTGCGCCAAGCGTACGAGGAATGGCGCGAAGCCCTTGAGCTGGAAGACACGCAGTTCGCTGAGTTGCACGACGCGTGGATTGATGAGGTGCTATCGCGCGGCCTTGAGCTTGATGAAGACGGCAAAGGTGACGTCCTGAAGCGTCCCGATTGGTGTGCGGTGCACCTCCAAGCCAGCTTGCACGAGCACGGCGTAACGCTGTCGCCCGATCTTGCGGTGATCGATGAGCAACGCCCCAACAAGCTGCTGTTGCTGATCCAAACCTATCCCCAAGGTGTAGATCTCGATACGACCTTGAAGCTGGGCGGTTTGACCATTACGCCCGCCGATCGCATGGTTGCTATGTGCCGCTCGTTGGATTGTCGGCTAGGACTGGTGACCAACGGCGAACGCTGGATGCTGGTGGATGCCCCGGTCGGTGCAGTTACTACCTTTGCTAGTTGGTATGCTCGTATCTGGAGTCAAGAGCCCATCACCCTGCAAGCCTTTGTGCACTTGCTTGGCATCCGTCGTTTCTTCGTCGACGAATCCGAACAATTGCCCGCGCTGTTCGATCGCTCTCTGAAGTTTCAGGACGAAGTCACCGACGCCCTGGGCGAACAAGTGCGCCGCGCTGTCGAAGTATTGATCCAAACGCTCGACAAAGCTGACCTGGACCGCAATCGCGAGCTTCTCTACGACGTCACAGAGCCCGAGCTGTATGAAGCCGCGCTGACAGTGATGATGCGCTTGGTGTTCCTGCTCTCGGCCGAGGAGCGTGGGCTGCTCCTGATGGGCGATGAGCGTTACGAGGCCCACTACGCACTCTCCACGTTGCGGATGCAATTGCGCAAGGAATCCGAAGAGATCCTCGAACGACGTTGGGACGCCTGGTCACGCCTCTTGGCGATTTTTCGCGCCGTGTTCGGTGGCATTGACCACGAAAACCTGCGCCTGCCGGCGTTAGGCGGGTCGCTATTTGATCCCGACCGCTTCCCGTTCCTTGAGGGGCGGACTAAAGGCTCCAACTGGCGCAACGATGCAGCGAAGCCGCTACCCATCGATAACCGTACCGTGCTGCTGTTGCTGGTGGCTATTCAGCAATTCCAGGGTCGCACGCTTTCATATCGCGCACTGGATGTTGAACAGATCGGTTACGTGTACGAGGGTTTGCTCGAACGCACCGTCAAGCGCACCAATGAAGTTATGCTGGAACTGGATACCACTAAGAGCGCCAAGACTCCCTGGATCAATTTGGCTGAGCTGGATTCGGCGCGCTTGGATGGATCCACGCGCCTGGCTGAGTTGCTGCAAGAACGCTCAGGTAGTTCTGCTAGTCGGGTGCGTAACGATCTTGTCAAACCTGTCGACGATATTCTGGCCGACCGCCTACTTACCGCTTGCCAAGGCAATACCAAGCTCCGCGACCGTGTAAAGCCGTATGTCCATCTGCTACGCACTGATCCATGGGGCTATCCGCTTGTCTATCCCGCCGGTGCCTTCATTGTGATCACTGGCTCCGACCGGCGCGAAACCGGCACCCACTACACGCCGAAGTCTCTGACCGAAGCGATCGTTGCCGAAACCCTCACACCAGTGGCCTATGTTGGCCCTGCAGAGGGAATACCCCGCGATCAATGGAAACTGAAATCTTCCGCCGAACTACTTGATCTCAAGATCTGCGACCCAGCCATGGGCTCAGGTGCATTCCTTGTGCAAGCTTGTCGTTGGTTGGCAGGTCGCCTCGTCGAAGCTTGGTCACAGGTCGATGTCTTAGGTAAATTTGTGAGTGTGGATGGCGACGTTTTGGAAGCAGGAGCGGCCAAGGAACCACTGCCCCGTGACGGCGAAGCTCGTACAGTCATCGCGCGTCGCCTAATTGCTGAGCGTTGCCTGTATGGCGTCGATTTGAATCCGCTGGCAGTCGAACTGGCCAAGCTCTCGATTTGGCTGGTGACGTTAGCAAAAGATCGTCCGTTTGGCTTTCTTGATCATAACTTGCGTTGCGGGGACAGCTTACTCGGCATTCATCGACTGGATCAACTCACTGAACTTTCCGTGACGCCTGGCAGGAAAGGGCAGCAGCGATTGTTTGGTAAAGACATCGAAAAAGCAGTTTACTTAGCTATCGAACTGCGTCAACGACTACGCGCGATGCCAATACGTGACATCCGCGATGTAGAAGTAATGGCGCATCTAGACAAAGATGCACGCCGCAAACTTGACGTCTCACAATGCATCGCTGATGCATTCATTGGAGAGGTATTCGCGTCAGGAGGCAATTCGACGAGTCTAGAAAACATGCTAGCCCCCCTAGCCATTCAAGCTGGACAGGCTATCAATGGCGACTGCAGTGCCCTTGCCTCAATACGCCAGAGATCGCTCACTACGCTCTCAATAGATCTACCCGCTTACAAATCCGCACGTCGCCCGTTCCACTGGCCGTTGGAATTCCCTGAAGTTTTCCATGTAAGAAATGGATTTGATTCTATAGTTGGAAATCCCCCGTTCCTGTGGGGCATGAGGGTATCTACTGCGCTTGGAAGTAAACATCTGAAATATCTAGAGACACTTGCAGATTCGAGTCTTGGGACTGCCGATCTTTGCGTTCATTTTCTCCTACGATCAGCTTCATTATGTTCTTCCATCGCATCATTCGGTCTTGTCTTAGTTGACACTATTTCTCAAGGTGACACTAGAGAAGTGGGCTTAGCAAAATTGCTAGATGACCATATGAAAATAATTTGGTCTAAACCAGGCCTCAAGTGGCCAGGTGAAGCATCGGTTAAAGTTTCTCCGTTAGTCATTAATAAAAATGGTTGGAAATCGCTGTGCAATTTGAATGGTGAGCTTGTTGAAAATATCAATTCAAGGCTCTTAGCGCAAAATGAAGAGGCGAAACCGCATAGCCTTAAGGCGAATGAAGGCGCGTCTTTTGTAGGCCATTACGTTATGGGGAGCGGCTTTTCTATGAGTGAGCAAGAGTGTGCTAAGCTGCTAAGCGTAGAGCCTGAGTCTCAGGAAGTCATAAGTCCTTACCTGCGCGGCGAAGATATTAATCAAAAACCAAATCAAAGCCCATCTTCATTTGCAATTAACTTTAGTGGATTGGACTTAACCACGTGCGAAAATCGTTATCCAAAAGCTGTTGAACGGATTCGGGCGCTAGTGAAGCCACAACGGGATACACAAAAAAGGAAAGCAAATCGGGAGCGATGGTGGCTCTATGCTGAACAACGTCCAGGATTAACATCCGCAATTGAAAATTTAGAGCAAGTTATTGTTCAGCCATCGCCTAGTAAATACTTATCATTCTCTCTTGCGTCTGCGAAAATGGTTTTTGCTTCCCCCATGGTGATTATTGCCTCAAATGATATTGGTATGCTTGGGGTACTTCACAGCGCTGTCCACGATGCTTGGGTCCGGAAGTATTCATCGACAATGGGCGAGACTCTCCGCTATACGTCTTCTGATTCTTTCGATACATTCCCTTTTCCTCCTATAACAGTTGAAATTCGCACGGCATCCGAGGATTTTTATCAGCTTCGACAGTCTTTGATGCGCGATCTGAATGCTGGGGTAACCACGCTGCTCAATATGATGAATAATCGGGAGGAGTCATCTCCCCAAATTCTCTCGCTACGAGAAAAATATTGCGAGCTAAATTCAGCAGTTGTTAATGCTTATGAGTGGTCAGATCTTTCGCTTGTCCATAATTTTCAGCATGATCAATTAGGAGGCAGGTATTCGCTATCTGAAAATACTAGGGAAAAAATACTGCAAGAGCTTCTAAAATTGAATTTCCGCCGTCACGAGCAAGAAGTATCTGAGGGCGTCCGTATTTCTGTACCGACAAAAGTTGGGCGCACGAAGCGAACTCAGGTATCTCCCTCAATACAAGAAGGCTTTAATTTTGATAGCTTAGATGTGTAAGTACGCGGAAGAACACAATGACCACAGACAAATCAAATCAATCAACCAATGCATGGATCGCCATTGATCATGGTCTTACTGCTAGCCTCACGTTGGCACCCTACTTGCTGCGGCTAAAGGGTGAGCGTTCGCTATATCAAGCCATCGCTGATGGCGACTGGGTATTGATCATAAACGGTGGTGACCACATTAAACGGGTCGGACGGGTGCTGCGAATTCGTTCCGATCTGGATTCCACTACGATCTACTTCGACCGCATGCTGTTCGTTAATCTGGCGGTTTCGATCGGCCTTACGTCGCTCACCCCGCCGTCGTCCGGCAGCGTTAGCCGCATTCAATGGACGGACTTTCTGAAGTCACTCCCCAAGGTATTGCATAAGACAATCGCCGAAGTGCCGACAATTGAGAATCAGGCCTACATCCGCGAACTGCTGCAACTGGCCGTGATGGACGACCTGCTGGGTCCGGCCGGCGGCCCGCATGAGTATATCGTCGACATGAGTGTGCGCGACCGCTACCTGGTTGGCAAACTGGCTCCGCGTGAGGCAGCAGAGGGTGGTATTGAGGGGCTGGACGGGCCATTGGCCAATGAGGAAGCGGAAGAGCCCACGGAGTCTTGGGCTCCGGGAAGGCACGAGCCTGGTGCGGAGTTTGAAACGGTCACCGGGCGTGTAGAGTCGGAATCAGATTCAGCCGATGAGATTGATGCCGCCAGCAACCAGTCGTTGGTTCCCAGTAGTCTGGGCATGACTTTCTGCGTAGATGGCGATACTGACCGGATTGAGATCGAGGCGCGCTGGGGTCGGTATGAGCGCAGTGACGATCACGAGATTTTCCGCACTCGCAAAGACAGGGAAACCGGCGCCGAAGTGCGGACCAAAGCCAAGGTCTGGCAACGCATTCCTTGTGGCGGTAAGATCGTGCTACCGCTGACTGAAGGCGTAATTCCGCATCAGGCACCTGACAACAAGTTTCCTGAAGTGCGAGTGCAGGGTTCGATTCGGGCCAAGAATGCCAACGGCGATCGTCTGGTCACCTTATTCTTGGTGAACGCACAGGAAACAGAAACCAATCGCGACACGGCGTGGGTGTTCCAGCCGGAGCTGATCGTTCGTTCGGAAAAGGATGCTACCAACCGCGCCATTTTCCGACGCAGGCCTGTGCTGAAACCTGATCCGAACATTGACGAAACCGATGATATTCGGGAGCGCCTTGCGTTGGAGATGATCTACCGGAATCGTGTCGAATTCGCCGTGGGCCATGGGGTTGCAGTCCATGCTGACACTGCAGATAACGACGTGACGCATGCCACCGAGGTGCGCACCTCGGTGATGCCGCAGTACGAGGTGCAGGTTACTGAGACGCCAGGGCTTGATCCAGGTGATCGTCCGGCGATGCGTGAGATGGTAAGCAGCGGTTTGCTCGATATGCAGCGGTTGGCAACATTGGACATCGACCCGCTGATCAATGCTTTGAGCATGCTGACGATGGACTACGCCGCATGGATTGATGAACAGCGCGCTCGCATCGGATCCGAGATCATTGGCTATGACACCCAGTCGCAACAAGCAATGGACCGCTGTCAGGAAATCCACGCACGCTTGCAGCAGGGTATCGACACGCTAAAAAATAATGATAAAGCGTTGGCGGCCTTCCGGTTTGCCAACCGAGCGATGGCGATGCAACGTGTGCGCAGCCAGTACGCGCTGGCTATGCGCCGGGGCGAGGATGCCACCATCGACAAGTTCGATGTGCTGAGGAATCGCAGCTGGCGTCCATTCCAGTTGGCGTTTCTGCTGCTCTCGATTCCGTCACTGACGGACCCGAGCCACCCAGATCGTGTTGAGCCAGTCGAGGCTTACGCCGATCTGCTGTGGTTCCCCACCGGTGGCGGCAAGACCGAAGCCTACTTGGGCGTGGCCGCCTTCACCATGGCCATCCGACGCATGCAAGGTAATTTAGGCGGATTCGACAGTTCGCGTGGGTTGGCCGTAATCATGCGTTACACACTACGCTTGTTGACGCTACAGCAGTTCCAGCGTGCCACAGCATTGATTTGCGCTATGGAAATATTGCGCCGAGATGCGTTGGACAAGAGCGACAAATCTCTCGGCACGGAACCTTTTACCATTGGCCTCTGGGTTGGCAATAAGGTGACGCCGGGAACGACCCAAGATAGCCACCGCGCCATTGAGGATGCGCGCAATCCCGCCAAATACAACGCAGGTGCTGCATCTCCAGCGCAACTCACCAGTTGCCCTTGGTGCGGCTCGGAAGTCGCACCAGAACGGGATGTTGAGGTCAACAAAGGCTCTGGCCGTACTTTCGTCTACTGCGGAGATAAGAAGGGCCGCTGCGATTTTTCTAAGCGCAAGTCCAGAAAGCAGCCGCATCCGGGGATTCCTGTGCTGGTGGTCGACGAAGAGATCTACCACCGCCCACCAACAATGATGATCGCCACCGTAGACAAGTTCGCCATGATGGCATGGCGTGGTCAAGTGCGCACGCTCTTTGGTCGCGTTGGGCAGGAATGCGAGCGTCACGGACTGCTTTGGCAAGGAGCGGATTGCAATGGCAACCACCAGGCTGGCAAAGGGCTTCCATTTTCGAAAGTAAAGACTATCAACCCAATTCGCCCGCCTGACTTGATCATTCAGGATGAGTTCCACCTAATCAGTGGGCCGCTGGGCACCATGGTGGGTTTATATGAGACTGCCGTAGATGAACTATGCGGCTGGGCGCTTAATGGCAAAACGGTCAAACCGAAGATCATCGCCTCCACAGCGACGGTGCGCAAAGCCAAGGACCAAGTGAACAACGTCTTCATGCGTCGTGTTTCGGTGTTCCCGCCTCATGGTCTGGATGTAGAGGACAATTTCTTCTCGGTGCAACGCTCGATTAAAAACAGGCCTGGACGGCGTTACCTTGGCGTTTGCTCTCCAGGTAGTTCGCGTCCAGCGATGTTAATCCGGGTCTACACCGCGTTCTTGACGGCAGCGCAGGAACTGTTTGACCATTTTGGCGAACCTGCTGATCCGTACATGACTATGGTCGGGTACTTTAATTCCCTTCGTGAGTTGGGCGGCATGAAGCGCTTGGCCGAAGACGATGTGCAAACGCGTTCCTACCGCGTGCAGATGAGCATGGTGAGACGGCCCGCACTAGCACAACGCAGCATCGGCAACATTCGCGAGCTAACGTCTCGGGTTTCGAGCCAAGATATCCCTAAGTACCTTGATAACCTAGAGGTCAAGTTTAAATCCGAGTTTGACACGGCAACCGGCAAGTACGTGACCCGCTGGCAGGAGGGCGACACGCGCGCCATTGATATAGTACTCGCAACTAACATGTTGTCAGTAGGTGTCGACGTGAATCGGCTTGGAGTGATGGCAGTAAACGGGCAACCCAAGGGGACTGCCGAATACATTCAGGCGACTAGCCGTGTCGGCCGTTCCTTCCCCGGCTTAGTCTGCACGGTACTGACATGGGCCAGACCGCGCGACCTTTCACACTACGAAACTTTCGAGCATTACCATGCCACGTTCTACAAACATGTTGAGGCACAATCGGTAACGCCGTTTTCACCGCGCGCAATGGACCGAGCTTTGACGGGCACGATGCTGAGTTTGATACGACTCGAGAACGCTGTCTTCAGTCCGAACGAAGGGGCGGGCCAATTAAGCAGGTCCAATCAGACCGAGATGACGAAAGCCATCAAGATATTAGCGACTCGTGCGGGCAATGTCGCCGAAGACAACTCGCGTAAGCAGTTGGCCGAAACTGAACTAAAAGAACGCGCAGACGAATGGTCGAAAGAAGTCAGCAAGGGCGGACGTATCTTGGCCTACGAGAAGCGCGGCCCCGAGAAAGACAAAACCGTAGCTTTGATCAAAGCACCCGGCGTTCAAGCCTGGGATAACTGGACCGTACCGATGTCGATGCGGGAAGTGGAGCCTGGCGTGCGCCTGATCATGAACACGAGCCATATTACGGACGATCATGCTTGGATGCCTCGTCCCCCAGCGAAGGATGAGGATTGAGCATGATCATTAACAACAAAACGCCAGTCGGTGAAGTACGACCCAGCCAATTGCTATGGACTTATGGCCCCGGTGCGTTGATCGACTTGCCCAGTCTGTCAGTCGTGACGCTCGGCATTGACCGATGGGAAAAGGACCGCTGCCAGCCAATTCATGAGGCACGGCTGCTTGCTGCTGTCCGCAAAGTACTGGGCGCGCAGATCGAGAGCCTGCGGATGCCACCGTTCCAGAAAAGCGAGCTCGCTGATGCCTTGTCGGCCGAGGCCAATATCGGCGTTCCCGTCCGGCCATTCCCGCGCTGGATGCGCTGCGTGAAGTGCGGCCTGTTGTCACCCTTCGATGCAGGCCTCTTCGAGATCAAGGAGAACCGCTTTAGACCTGAGCGAACCCGCTTCGTCCATAAGGGCTGCCGTGGATCCAAAGGTGACCAACCCGCCAAGGATGCAGATGCCGTTCCCGCGCGTTTCTTGTTGGCCTGCCGCAATGGCCACCTTGACGATTTTCCCTGGCACTACTTCGTCCATGGAGGTAATAACTCGTGCAAGGGCACGCTGCGCTTCTTTGAAAGCGGCGCGTCGCTACAGACGGAAAACCTTTGGGTGAAGTGTGATGCCTGCAGGGTATCCAGAAGTATGGCCCACGCATTCGGCAAGGTAGGCAAAGAGAATCTTCCGGGATGTCGAGGACGGCATCCGCACCTAGACCACTTCGACCACGAATGCGATGAGGAAGCACGCGGGGTACTACTGGGCTCTACAAACAGCTGGTTTCCAATCACGCTCTCAGCACTTGCAATCCCTCAGACCAAGGATCCGCTCAGTCAACTGATCAAAGATGGTTGGGAGTTTTTCGACGAACTTGAATCCGAAGCCGAGGTGTCAGTGACGGTGAAGACGTTGAAGAAGACCGGGGCGCTACCAGGAATCGACAAATATCCGGCGGCATCAATTTGGTCGGCCGTCGAAGCACACCGAAATGGCGGTGGGCAAGAGGCCGTGAATGAGGCCGATATCAAACGGCCTGAATGGGAAGTGCTGACAGAGGCCAATCCTCCTACGGACTACCCGCACTTCATGAGCAAGAAGGTCGGCACGCCATCGGGATTCAGCTGCCATATAAGTCGAGTCTTGCTCCTTGAGCGCTTGCGCGAAGTGAATGCCTTGTTGGGCTTCACTCGGGTCGAAGCACCTGAAGAGTCTAGCGACCCAAATGAACGCCCTCAAATGGCCAGCCTGGCGCGCAGTAAGCCAGACTGGGTGCCGGCCAATCAAGTTCATGGCGAAGGAATTTTTATTCAGTTTGAAGAAACTGCGCTCGTTAAATGGGAGGCATTAGATGGCGTGAAACAGGTTGATCAGATGATTCGTGGGGGGCATAAAGGATGGCGCAATTCACGTCATCTTGACCCGAACGAAGGCTACCCTGGAATTCGCTATGTAATGCTGCACACTCTGTCTCATTTGCTGATCCGTGAGCTAGCACTCGAGTGCGGATACAACGCTGCGAGCATTCGTGAGCGCATTTATGCCGAAACATCAGGCGACAGGCCGCAGGCGGGCATCCTCATCTATACCGCAGCCGCAGATTCTGACGGTACGCTGGGGGGCCTTGTCGACCTCGGCAAGCCAGAAAACCTTGGCCGTCTGCTGGACCAAGCCCTAAATAGGTCGAAGATCTGCTCATCGGACCCGCTCTGCTCGGAACATGACCCCGAAAAAGATCGCTCATTACATGGGGCTGCTTGCCATGCGTGTTCTTTAGTGGCAGAGACATCCTGCGAGCGCGGCAATCGGTATCTGGATCGATCGCTGCTCATACCGACACTCGAACGAGCCGACGCTGCTTTCTTCAGCAGGGTCTGACATGGAGGAGCTCCTGGATGCCATTGCAGCCTTGGTTTCTCTGGTTTCGCCTGAGAAGGTGCAGGCCGTTGCTGCCCGAGTTCGCCGAACCGATGCTAATAAGGCTGCGATGGTGTTGCTGAGTGTCGTCAGAACCCCGGTGGCCACCACTATAGTCAACCAGCTTGCAGCTGCCTGGCAAAACACCAAAGTCGGTTCAGACGAACTGGCATCAATGCTTGTCGCAGCCAGCCACGTTTACGCCAAGGCCACCTCTGAGCAATCCACCGAACTCGTTTGGACTGGCCCGACAACACCTTTTGTACCGACTCGTCGAACGGAGCAAGCGCTCCTGCAGGTCATTAACTCCGCAGAACAGTCGTTATTCATTACCAGCTTCGTAGCCTATGACGTGTCTAACGTCGTCAGGGCTTTGAATGTCGCGAATGCACGTGGAGTAAGCATCATAATGCTTTTAGAATCTTCTCAGAACCATGGCGGGAGCATCAGTATCGACGTGATTGGAAAGATGCGAGACCTCGTTCCTGGTGCGCAGATATACGCGTGGCGTAACAAACCGAGTGAGTTCGCCGACGGACGGGTACACGCGAAAGTTGCTGTCGCAGATAGCCGCTTTTGTTTTATGACCAGCGCAAATCTTACTGGCTATGCGATGGAAAGAAACATGGAGGCTGGCGTACTTATTTCTGGTGGATACATTCCGAAATTACTGGCGGATCACCTTGGATCGCTAGTCCACACTAAGATCATTGTGCGAGTATGAAATTCTTTGCTTAGGATTGTTAGATTGCGCACGATTCTGACCCACGACTTGCATTGAAATCTGACCCGTTTTACTTCTTAGTAAGATCATCCGATAGTCGGTTTCCTGCCATCCTCCTTTCCACTTGTTTGGGTTGAACTGTTTTTGAAGCGATAGCTTTCGTTACCTGTTTCTAGGATGTGGCAGTGATGAGTAAGACGATCGAGGAGCGCTGTTGTCATCTTCGCGTCCCCGAACACCGCACCCCATTCCGAGAACCCCAAATTGGTAGTGATGATTAGGCTGGTTCTCTCATAAAGCTTGCTTATGAGGTGAAAAAGCAAGGCTCCGCCGGTTTGGCTGAAGGGCAGATAGCCAAGCTCATCCAGGATCACCAAATCGGTGTGAAGCAGCTTTACAGCAAGCTGTCCCGTGCGTCCCTGCTGCTTTTCCAGCTCTAGCGCATTGACCAGCTCAACCGTCGAGAAAAACCGTACCCTACAATTGTGATGTTCTATTGCTTGAGTTCCAAGTGCCGTTGCCAGATGTGTCTTACCCGTGCCAGGGCCACCAACTAGAACAACATTGTGAGCTGAGCGCAAGAAGTCGCAGCGATGCAGTTGCTGAACCAGATTAGCATCGACTTCGCTGCAGGCGAAATCAAACCCGTTCAAATCGCGATAGCTAGGAAACTTAGCAACTTTCATTTGATAAGCTAAGGAGCGTACCTCGCGTTCGGCAGCCTCAGCCTTCAGCAAACCAGCGAGCACCGGTAGAGCCGCCTGGTAGGCCGGTGAGTCTTGAGCTGCTAAATCAGCAAGCGCTTGAGACATACCCCACAACTTCAAGGACTTGAATTGCTCTTTCATTAGATCATGCTGCATCTTGTGTGCTCCGGTTTCTGAGTTGATCATAGCGGCTAATGTCGGCCTTTGGCTCGACTTTCAGGCTTAGGGCTTGTGGGGTATCGATCTTAGGGGGAGGAGCCGTGTCCAGCAGCCGGCTGAGCATGTTAAGAATGATTTGCTTCGATGGTGCCCCGGCATCTAAGGCCTGCTTTACCGCTGCAAGTACAACTTTTTCCTCGTGGAACATGACCAGCGCTAAGATCTCGACCATTTCCCGATCACCGCCTGGGCGTTTCAGGAGAAGCACCTGGAGACGTTTGAACTCATCAGGAAATTCCCGGAAAGGAGCCCCGTTTCGTAGCGCGCCGGGCTTGCGCTGAAGTACAGACAGATAGTGACGCCAGTTGAAGATAGTGCGGCCCGGTTGGCCATGATCCCGAATAATCTCGCGCGGGTGCTCTGCGATGGTTTTGCCTTCGGCTACGAAGACCAGCCGATCGCAATAAGCCCTGACACTGACCGGCCGGTTGGCAAACGATGCCGGCACGCTGTAGCGGTTGCGCTCGAAGGTGACCAGGCAGGTCGGCGATACGCGCTTTGTGTGCTCAACAAAGCCATCGAAAGGCCGACCGTTCTGCATAAGATGAGGACGTTCGCCAGCCCATGCATCCCACACCGTTATGTCGGCCTCTGGGTGTTTGACCTGTTTCCAGAGCTTGAAGCATTCATCTGTTAGCCAGGTGTTGAGTGCGTCAAGGTTCTTCATCGGTGGAATTTTCTGCCAAATCCTGTGCCGGCTATCCCTTACGTTTTTCTCTATCTGTCCTTTCTCCCACCCTGATGCTGGATTACAGAACTCAGCATCGAACAGGTAATGGCTGACCATTGCTTCAAACCGCGCGTTAACGTCGCGGTCCTTGCCCGTGCGCACTTTGTCGACCGCTGTCTTCATGTTGTCGTAGATGCCGCGGCGAGGGATTCCTCCGAAGGCAGTGAATGCATGAGCGTGAGCATCGAAGAGCATCTCGTGGGTTTGAAGAAGATAGGCACGAAGGTAAAAGGCTCGACTGTGGCTGAGCTTGAAATGTGCCACCTGTAGCTTCGTGCGTTCGCCATTGATGACGGCCCAGTCCTCGCTCCAGTCGAACTGAAAAGCCTCACCTGGAGCGAAGGCTAGCGGGATGTATGTTCGTTTGCTTGATGGATTGACCCGCTCAGTTTGACCCTCCCTCCACACCCGCGCGAACGCTGCAACCCTGTCGTAAGAACCCTCAAATCCCAATTCCTTCAGGTCCTCATGGATCTGCTTTAGCGTACGCCGCTGCTTTCTAGATCGTGCTGCCTCGGTCTTGAGCATGGCTGAAAGTTGAATCGAGTATTTGTCGATTGCGCTGCGCGAGCGCCGCTCGGTGTAGGCCGGCTCGGTGATTTCCTCGCGCAGGTAGCGCCGGACAGTGTTTCTTGAGATGCCTAAGCGTCTGGCGATCTCTCTAAGGGGGACCTGGTCACGAATGTGCCAGCGTCGAATAATGCCTAGTAGTGCCACGTCGATCACTCCGGTTCCCCACTCAACTTGT
>NZ_JBUXKP010000019.1:0-85801 GCF_055502675.1 Pseudoduganella sp. jia 12 | reverse complement strand
GATCAGATCGCGCGGCGGACCATCAGTTCCTTGATCTTGCCGATGGCCTTGTTCGGGTTCAGGCCCTTCGGACAGACGTCCACGCAGTTCATGATCGAGTGGCAGCGGAACAGGCGGTACGGGTCTTCCAGGTTGTCCAGGCGCTGGCCGGTGGCTTCGTCGCGCGAGTCGGCGATGAAGCGGTAGGCCTGCAGCAGGCCCGCCGGGCCCACGAACTTGTCCGGATTCCACCAGAACGACGGGCACGACGTGGAGCAGCACGCGCACAGGATGCATTCGTACAGGCCGTCCAGTTCCTCGCGCTCGGCCGGCGTCTGCAGGCGTTCCTTCTCGGGCGGGATCGACTCGTTGATCAGGAACGGCTTGATCGACTCATACTGCTTGAAGAACTGCGTCATGTCCACGATCAGGTCGCGGATCACCGGCAGGCCCGGCAACGGGCGCAGGATGATCGGTTCGGACAGTTCGTTCAGGTTCGTCGTGCACGCCAGGCGGTTCTTGCCGTTGACGTTCATCGCGTCCGACCCGCACACGCCTTCGCGGCACGAGCGGCGCAGCGCCAGCGAATCGTCCACGTCGGACTTGATGCGCTGCAGCGCGTCCAGCAGCATCTTGTCGGTGTCCTTCAGCTCGACCGTCAGGTCCTGCATGTAGGGCTTGGCATCCTTGTCCGGATCGTAGCGGTAGATCTTGAATTTGAGAGTACGTGCCATGTTTTGCTACCTTAGAAAGTGCGTGCTTTGGGCTTGAAGGTTTCCACCGTCAGCGGCTTGGTGACGACCGGCTTGTACTCCAGGCGGCAGCCTTCGGAGAACCACAGCGTGTGCTTCATCCAGTTTTCGTCGTCGCGGTTCGGGAAATCGCTGTGCGCGTGCGCGCCGCGCGATTCCTTGCGGGCCACCGCGGAGGTGATCGTGGCCTTGGCCGTCTCGATCAGGTTGTCCAGCTCCAGCGCTTCGACGCGGGCGGTATTGAACACCTTCGACTTGTCCTTGAACGACACGTGCTTGCGGCGCTCGTCGAGCTTCATGATCTCGTCGAAGCCCGCTTTCAGCAGCTCGTCGGTACGGAACACGCCGCAGTATTTCTGCATCGTGGCGCGGATGTCGTTGGCCACGCCCTGCACCTTTTCGGAACCGGTCGAGGTTTCCAGGCGGTTCAGGCGGTCCATCGCGAAGTCCGATGCGTCCTTCGGCAGATCCTTGTGTTCCTTCGCCTTCAGGTTCGAGGCGACGACATGGTTGCCGGCCGCGCGGCCGAACACCACCAGGTCGAGCAGCGAGTTCGTGCCCAGGCGGTTCGCGCCGTGCACCGACACGCAGGCGCATTCGCCGATCGCGTACAGGCCGCCCACGATCTTCTGCGAGCCGTCGGCCGACGGTGCCACGACCTGGCCATGGATATTGGTCGGGATGCCGCCCATCTGGTAGTGGATCGTCGGCACGACCGGGATCGGTTCCTTCGTCGCATCCACGTTGGCGAACTTGTGGCCGATTTCCAGGATCGACGGCAGGCGCTTCTCGATCGTCTCCTTGCCGATGTGGCGCAGGTCGAGCAGCACGTGGTCCTTGTTCGGGCCCACGCCGCGGCCTTCCTTGATTTCCTGGTCCATCGAGCGCGACACGAAGTCGCGCGGCGCCAGGTCCTTCAAGGTCGGCGCATAGCGCTCCATGAAACGCTCGCCCTGCGAGTTGATCAGGATGCCGCCTTCGCCGCGCACGCCTTCGGTGATCAGGACGCCCGCGCCGGCCACGCCGGTCGGGTGGAACTGCCAGAACTCCATGTCCTGCAGCGGCAGGCCGGCGCGTGCCGCCATGCCCATGCCGTCGCCGGTGTTGATGAACGCGTTGGTCGATGCGGCGAAGATACGGCCGGCACCACCGGTGGCGAAGATCGTCGTCTTCGCCTGCAGGATCATCACGTCGCCCGTTTCCATTTCCAGCGCGACCACGCCGATCACGTCGCCTTCGCTATCGCGGATCAGGTCCAGCGCCATCCATTCGACGAAGAAGTGGGTGCGCGCGCGGACATTGCGTTGATAAAGCGTGTGCAGCAGCGCGTGGCCGGTACGGTCGGCCGCGGCGCAGGCGCGCTGCACGGCCTTCTCGCCGAAGTTCGCGGTATGGCCGCCGAACGGGCGCTGGTAGATCGTGCCGTCGGGGTTGCGGTCGAACGGCATGCCGAAGTGTTCGAGTTCATACACGACCTTCGGGGCTTCGCGGCACATGAATTCGATCGCGTCCTGGTCGCCCAGGTAGTCGCCGCCCTTGACGGTGTCGAACATGTGCCAGAACCAGTTGTCCTCGGCCATGTTGCCCAGCGAAGCACCGATGCCGCCCTGTGCGGCCACCGTGTGCGAACGGGTGGGGAAGACTTTCGACAGCACGGCCACGTTCAGGCCGGCTTCTGCCAGTTGCAGGGAGGCGCGCATGCCGGAACCGCCGGCGCCGACGATCACCGCGTCGAAGCGGCGTACCGGGATGGAAGATTTGATTGCTGCCACGATTTACACACTCCAGAGGATCTGCACCGACCACACGGCGCACGCGATCAGCCACATGGCCGACGCGGTTTGAATGAGGAAGCGAACGCCCACGTTCTTGATGTAGTCCTGGTAGACGGACACGACGCCGACCCAGGCGTGGTAGAACAGGCCGATCAGCGTGGCCAGGGTGAACAGCTTGAACCATGTCTGGGCGAACAGGCCGGCCCAGCCCTCGTAGGAGAAGTTATTGCCGGTCAGGAAAGCGCCCAGCAGCACGACGGTGTATACCACCATCACGATGGCGGTGGCGCGCTGCGCGAGGAACTCGCCCAGGCCGTAGTGGGCGCCGACGACGAGGCGCTTCGGTCCGATATTGTTTTTCATCTCAGAACACTCCGAACAGTTTCAGGGCGACCAGGAACGTCACGACCAGGCTGATGGCCAGCACGGCGACCGACGTCTTGCGGGCGGAATCCTTGTCCAGGCCCACGTGGGTATCCATCACCAGGTGGCGGATGCCGGCGCAGAAGTGGTGCATGTAGCCCCACACCATGGCCAGGATGACCAGCTTCGTGAACGGATGCTGGGCGATGCCCTGGAAGTGCGCGAAGGAGATCTCGGAACGGATGCTTTCCTGCAGCAGGTACAGGATGAACGGCAGCAGCACGAACAGCAGCATGCCGCTGATGCGGTGCAGGATCGACACGATGGCCGACAACGGCATGCGGTAATTGCCTAGTTCACCGACGTGGATGTTGCGGTATTCTCTCCGCGGTTTTCTTTGGGTTTCTTGTACAGCCATTGGAGACCTCTCACCTGGTTATAGATCCCGCGCGTGACCATGCCCATGATCAACGCAGGTTGCAAGCCGTGGATTATCGTGAAATGCTGTTATGCTGTCCAATATATGAAACGTTTGGAATCCAGATGAAAACCAGATACCGGCACGGTTCTGTGTGCCATCTGCTTGTTTTTCAAGCACATCGTTGATTGGATAATTGCAATGGAATTAAGACGCCTGCGTTACTTCGTGGCTGTGGCGGAAGAGGGTAATGTGACCCGTGCGGCCGAGCGGCTCGGCATCGGCCAGCCGCCGCTGAGCCAGCAGATCCTCACACTGGAGCGGGAGCTGGACGTGCAGCTGTTCCATCGCACCGGCCATGGCGTGTCGCTCACGGAAGCCGGCAAGGCGTTGATGGTCGATGCGAAACGGCTGTTGAACGATGCGCAGAGCGCCGTGGCGAACGCGCAACGTGCCGGCCGTGGCGAGACGGGCCGCCTGCACCTGGGCTCGACCGCCTCGGCCGCATTCCACCCCATCGTGCGCGCGCTGATCCGTGCGTTTCGCGCCACCTATCCGGGGGTGGCGCTCACGCTGACCGAAGGCACGACCACGCAGTTGCTGGCACTGCTGGAAGAAGGGCGGCTCGACCTGGCGCTGATGCGCCCCGGCACGCACTCGTTTGCCGGCATCGCGCTGTACCAGATCGCCAGCGAGCCGATGAAAGTGGTGCTGCCGGCCGGTCATCCGCTGGCGAAGAGCCGCCGCATTCCGCTGACCGCGCTGGCGGCCGAATCGTTCGTGCTGATTCCGCGCGAGGAAAGTCCCATGCTGCACGACGAAATCTTCAATGCGTGCCGCAAGGCCGGTTTCGAACCGGTACCGGGGCAGCAGGCGCCGCAGCTGTCGTCGGTCGTCAACCTCGTGTCCGCCGAATTCGGTGTCTCGATCGTCCCGGCGTCCGTCAGCCAGATCCGCGCCGAAGGCGTCGTGTATGCGGACATCGCGGATGCCAGGGTCGTCACCAACCTGGCGCTGGCGTCGCGCGATGCCGAACCTTCCGCGAAGGTCGCCAACTTCCTTGCGCTGGCCGAGCAGGCGCGGTCGGCGGCGGGAACGGGCGGCCCTGCCCGCAAGCGGCGCTCCGCCAGCGCGCTCGTTTCATGACAGGAGAACGCCATCGGACATCTTTCTAAAATCCTCTGCGGCATGCTGGCAAGCGCGGCCCTCGCTGGTAGCGCCATGGCGCAAGGCACGCTGAAGAGCGGCACCAGCGGCACGGTACCCTATGCCAGCGGCGGCAGCACGGTGGATGAGCGCGCCGCGCTGGCGGGCATGCGCGCCAACTACAACCTGCGGCTCACGTTCGCCTTGCACGACACGGGCGCCATGGTGGCCAACGTGGCGCTCACGATCGACGACGTGCGGCAGGGGCGGGTCGTCACGCTGACGGGCATCGGACCGCAGGTGCTGCTGAAGCTGCCGCCGGGGACGTATGCACTGGCCGCGACGTTCAAGGGCGTGGAACAGCGGCGCCGGGTCACGCTGGACCGTTTCGGCGAACCGCGCGACCTGGTGTTCTACTGGATCCCCGAGCGCCCGGCGATTACCCCCGGTGCTCGGCGATGAAATCGTACAAGTGTTTTATTCGAATGAGCTAGATGCATCGGCGGCTTAATTTTCCATAAGACAGATTCGTACAGGCGTCATAATGTTGTCATGAATGCCCGCTAGTATCGCTGCTCCACAACACAGCAGCATTCAAGAGGAATCCATGACACTCCGGTTGATCTCCGCCGCCGGGCTGGCCCTGTGCGCCAGCCACGCCCTTGCCCTGAACATCGTCGTCGCGAACGATGACGGGCTGACCAGCAACGTGAAGGCACTGTACGATGAACTGCGTGCCGCCGGCCATTCGGTCATCGTGTCGGTACCGTGCACGGGCCAGAGCGGGCGCAGTTCCGCCATCGTGATGTACAGCACCACCACGATCGTGCCCGACAACGACAAGACGCAGGTCGAGGCGGAAGGCGGCTGCCACAACGGCGCCGCGCCGCTGGGCGCACCGGCGGTGGGGCCGTTCACGAAGAGCGGGTTCACGGGCGGCGACTACCACTATGTGCACGGCACGCCCGTGATGGCACTGATGTACGGGCTCGACGTGCTGGCGCCGGCGCGCTGGGGCAAGGCGCCCGACCTGGTGCTGTCCGGCCCGAACGAAGGCCAGAACGTGGGCAAGCTCGTGATCAATTCGGGCACCATCGGCAATGCCCAGTTCGCGGCGGGCCGCGGCCTGCCGGCGATCGCGCTCAGTGCCGGCAGCAACACGGCGGACAACACGGGCTTGGCGAATCCGGTGTCGCGCGTCGTTGCCCAACTGGCCGTGAAGCTGGTCGCGGCGCTGCAGGCCAAAGCCGGCAGCGGCGCATTGCTGCCCAACGGCGTTGCCCTGAACGTGAACTTTCCCGATGCACCCGTGGCGAACACCGGCTGGGCATTCGCCCGCCAGGGAACCTACGACACGTACCGGCTGAAATTTTCCAGCGCCGCGCCGTGGGGCCTGTCGGGCGCCGCACCGGGCACCGCGACCGCGGACCAGGCCGAGGACGAGGCGCTGGTCTACAAGACGAAGGTGGCCGTTACCGCCATGCAGGTCGGCTACGAGCAGCGCCCCGCCGCGCAGCAGTGGCTGCGCCTGCGCCTGCGCGAGATGTTCCAGTGAGCCGCGCCATGAAACCGGCTTTCCGCTGCGCCGCCGCCGCGCTGTCATTGTCATTGCTGCTCGCCGCCTGCGGCAGCAGCGATGACGACGGGGCCCCACAGACCAGGGTGACCGAACTTGGCACGGGCGCCTACGCGGTCAGCACGGGCGACGCCGCCAGCCCCGTCGAAGGCAAGTACTACGCCGGCACGGACGGCAGCCGGCTGCTCGTGCTGAACGACAGCGTCCAGCAGGCTGCGGCCCTCTATCAGCGCGACGGCAATGGCGCCTGGCGCGCCACGCCCGCCGCCACGGGCGACACGACGGTGGACCTGTCGGGCAGCAACGCCATCGTGGCCGGCACACCGGGTGTCGCGTCGCTCGCCGGGCGCTACGAGGTGCGCCTGGGTTCCGGCGCCACCGCCGCGTTCTCGGTCGGCACGGGCGGCGATATCGTGCCCGGCACGTCGACGTGCAAGCTCTCGGGCAAGCTGGCGCCGTCCACGCTGCCGAACACCCTGAAGCTCACGCTGGCGACGTCGGCCTGCGGCGACCTGCCGGCCGCGATCGACGGGTATCTCGTCGCCGATGCCGACTATGCGCCGGCGGCCTTCCGCCTGCTGGGCAATGGCGGCGCGAAGCCGCTCGACCTGTGGGCCTACGCGCAGTAGCGCTAACGACCGGCCTGCAGCCAACGGGCGGCGGCGGCGAATGCGTCGCCCACCGCCCGGTCGCATGCATCGCCGGGCGGCAGGCTGTTGATCAAACCGGTCAATCCCAGGGAGATCACCTGTGCGCCGAGGGCGTCGATGCCGTGCGCATCGGGCATATGCTTCTTGAAGACCTTGACGAGGTTGATGCCGCGGCGGCTGCGCATGTGCGCCACGTGCGGCACCAGCCCGGGCATGCGCGTGGCGGCCAGCGCCACGGCGCAATTCGCTCGCGCCAGGTCGAGCTTCTTGCCATCGCCTGCGCTGCGCAGGCGCTGCACGCCATCCAGGTTTTCCGCATCGACCGCGCCGAGGATGTGCGCGGTGATCGACTCCAGCCCGGCCAGTACCAGGTGATGCTGCGTGGGGAAGCGGTAGCTCAGCGTGGTGTGCGCGATGCCGACGTCCGCCGCGATGACCCGGTGCGTGAGGCCGCCGACGCCTTCGGCGGCAAGCCGCATGCCGCAGGCACGCGCTGCCAGCGCCAACCATGGCGGCGCGCGCTCCGGCCCGTCCGTCACAGGTTCGCCGGCGTGGCGCATGCGCTCGCCCATGCTGTCGAACAGCACGGCATCCGCCGCATCCGGCCGGGGCGCGGCCACGCCGGCAAACAGGCGTTGCAGGCAAAGCCGGCGCAGCATCCGGTAAGGCAGGCTGCCCTCCAGCGCCAGGCCGTAGCACTGTTCCGCGATCGCGTAGCCATGCCACCAGCCGCTTGCCACCATGGGTGCCGGCACGCCCGCCTGGCGGCCGAAGTCGTCCCAGAACGCCTGCCGTAGCCGCGACCAGCCAGCGAACGCGGTGCGGATCGAGGCGTCCGACGCGCACGCATGCAGCATCTCCAGGTACAGCATGGACAGCGCGCGCTGTTGCGTGGCCTGTTCTTCCAGCAAAGCTTCCGCCAGGTCGGCGGCCAGGCCGGCGGCCAAGGGAAATGCCATGTCGCCCAGCGAAGCCAGCGTGGCACGCCAGCCGTCGAACAGGGCGGCATCGCTGGCAACGGCGGCATCGCAGATGGCGGCGATCACGCCGGCCCTGTCGCCGAAATGGGTCGTGAGTACGGTTACGGACACGTCCAGCTTCTGTGCCAGCGGCCGCAATGTCAAGGCAGGCAAGCCGCCGGCGGCCACGATATCGCACACCGCCGCCAGCAGTGCCTCGGGGCGTGGCGTCCTGCGCGTGGTCTTTCTGGCGGTGCCTGGCTCGGTCAAAGGTGGCTCATGGTGGATGGCTGATCGCGCGATTGTAGAGCGTAAACCGGCTAAGTGTTCCCCTTACGCGACTCGCGGATTCGGCATCTCCCGCGCCTTGGCATAATTGTGCTGTATTCAAGGCTGTATTCAATCGAACACCATTTTCGCCACTTCACCGCAGGAATCCCGATGTTGCCAATGCTTACGACGACGAGTTGCCTGCCCGATGCGATCGGAGGCCCAGCCCGGCTTTGCCTGGCTCGGCGGGTACATCCGTGCTGGATTTCCGGCAACGGGTGAACCCGCCGGGCGACCTGTTGCGTTACCGCGCACCGATGCGATCGGCCCGCGCGGTCTTTCCACAGTCGAGCAAGGAGTAGTCGTCATGGACGAGCAAATCATGCATCTCAACGAGTCGGTACCGGGCATCCATGCACCGGACTCCCGCAAACCCGGTCGCGGCAGGCGCCAGCTGGTACGCCGCCTGCTGGCACGCCGCATGGCATGGCGCCGCCGCGTCGTCGCGTCGATGTTCGCGGCGCTCGCCGCCCTGGCGGCCTCCCACCTGGCCTTCGCGGAATACGCGGCAGCCGCGCCGGTAACCGCCGCCACCCAGGGAGGCTTGCGATGAGCGCTGCGCAACCGGGTATTTTCGTGTCGACGACCGACTTCGACCGCCTCACGGCCTTGCTCGACGACTTGCCGCCCGGCGAGTCGAACCGGCTGCGGCCCCTCTCCGAGGAACTCGACCGGGCCGAGCTCCTCGATCCGCGCGACATGCCGCACGACGTGGTGGCGATGCATTCCACCGTGCGGTTCTCGCTCGACGCGGCCGCCGGCGACCTGCGGCTGACCCTTGTCTATCCCGACGAGGTGGGCGACAGGATGGACCGCATTTCCGTGTTTGCGCCCGTGGGCAGTGCCCTGCTCGGGTTGCAGGCCGGCGCCCGGATCGTCTGGCCCCGGCCGGGCGGCGGCATGCAGACCATCACGGTACGCGACGTGTCGTGATCAGGCGGGCCCTGGCGCATGCAGCATGTGCTGGCGCACCAGGTCCGCCACTGTCGTAACGTCCAGCTTGGCCATCACGCGCGCCTTGTGCACTTCCACGGTCCGCACGCTGATGGCCAGTTCGACCGCGATTTCGCGGTTGTGCCGGCCATTGACGACCAGTTCCATCACTTCGCGTTCGCGCGGCGACAGCGAAGCGTGGCGCCACGCATACTCCTCGGCCGCCCGATCCGCCTGCACGATGCTCCCCTGCCGCGCAAAGGCTTCCTCGATGGCGCGCACGAGCTGCGCTTCCTGCAGCGGCTTTTCAAGAAAATCCACCGCCTGCATGCGGAATGCCTCGCGTGCCGAGTGCACGTCGCCATGGCCCGTGATGATCAGCACCGGCAGGCTGCTGCCTGTCTCGACCAGCTTCCTTTGCAGCGCCAGGCCATCCATGCCCGGCATGCGGATATCGAGCAGCAGGCAGCCGCGCAGCGCGGGCGACCATATGCCCAGGAAGGACGCGGCGTCGGAAAAGAACGCGGTCCTGTAGCCGTGCAGGCTCAGGAGCAGGCCGAGCGCGTCGCGCACTGCGGCGTCGTCATCGATGATGTAGACCGTCAGTTCATTGCTCATCGGCTTGCCTTTCGTCGCCGGTCGTGTGCGCCGGCAATGTGATCTTCAATACGGCGTGGGGACCCGGTTCCACCGTCAGCGTGCCGCCGTGGGTTTCCACGATCGACCGGCTGATCGCCAGCCCCAGTCCCAGGCCACTGGATTTCAATGAAATGAACGGCTCGAACAGGCGCGAGCGGATCTTGTCGGCGATGCCCGGACCATTGTCGGCGATCCTGATCCACACCGACGGGCCATCGAGGCCGGCATCGATGGCGATGCGGCGTCCGGCTTCGTCGGGTACCTGGGCGAGCGCCTGGATCGCATTCGACAGCAGGTTGCGCAACACGATTTCCAGCTGCACCCGGTCGGCCAGGAGCATTGCCCGGGGCAGGGCACCCACTTCGAGGGCGATGCCCTGTTCGCCGGCCTGGCCGGCGAACGACGCCGCGGCACCATCGACCAGGTCGGCCAGCGCGATCGGTTCCAGCGCCGTGGTCCCGGTGCGGAAGAAATCGCGCAGGCGCCTGAGCACATTCGACGCGCGCTCCGATTCGGCCACCATCGAGCGGATGGTCTTCTGCAGCAGCGCTTCGCTGTCGCCGCGCGCCATCAGCCGCTCGCATGCGCTGCCATACACCGACAGGGCCGTCAGCGGCTGGTTCAGTTCGTGGGCCAGTGCCCCCGCCATTTCGCCGGCCGCGGCCAGCCGCAGCGACTGCCGCAGTTCATCGCTGGCCTGGCGCGCCACGTCGACGGCGATACCGATCAGGAAACCGGACAGCGTCAGCGTCAGCACCAGCATCTGCACGTTCGGCACCTGCGCCGGGTATGCGATCGGCCGCAGCGCCGCGATGGTGACGCCGGCTTCCAGCACGATGGCCGCCGTGACGGCGCCCGCCATGCCATGGCGCGCGGCGGCCCAGGCCAGCGGCAGGATGAGCAGGTAGTAGACCAGCGGTTCCTGGGCGGGCCGTTGCAGGCCGATCGCCAGCACCAGCGCGATCAAGGCCGTGTAGGCTGCCGTTTCCCAGCTGGCGAGCCGCTCGAGGCAGTCGGCACGCAAGGCGCCGTCGAGCAGGTAGTGGAGGGCGGGCACGATGACGAGCATGCCGGCCGTCTCGGCGATGGTAAAGCGTGTCAGCAGGTCGAACCAGGCTGCGCTGCCGGCGGCGCCAGGCCCCAGCAGCATGAAGGCATACACCGCCGCGCTGAGCAGGCTGCCGAGCGTGACGAATCCGGCCCACAGCAGCAGGCCGCGGTGGCTGGCGAAACAGGCGCTGCCTGGCAGGTAGCGGCGCATCAGCGCCCCGACCGCCATGTACATCGGCACCGGCAGCACGCCGATGAACAGCGACAGCGCCGGCAGGGCCGGCAGGGCCGGCGTGATGGCGGCGGCCACCAGGACCGTGGCGGCAAGCAGCGGCAGCGCACGGACGCCCCCACGCAGAACGCTGTACAGGGCCAGCCCCGCAGCCGGATGCCAGACCGGCGCGATGGCCTGGTAGCGCGCTTCCGGGCCGCTCAGCATGTCGAGCACGATGTAGGCGATGCCGAAGGCACCGGCGAGCCAGACGGCTCGCGCGGCACGCGGTTGGATCATGTGGTTTCCCTGGGCGGATGCCGGCACGACGGAGCGTGCGGACTGGTACGGTTGGGCGGGGATGTCCGCCAAGGCGTTCCCTTGGTGGATCGCCCGGAATTTCATGTCGAGCGTGGCGATTATACTGCGCACCAGGGCATCCTGCCCGCCCGCCGGGCCTGTGCCATGGCTGCGGGGAACGTCATCTCCACTGCAGCCGCGGCTGCCGGCGGCTGCCCCGAATGGCTCGGCGCCGAAACGTATCCCGGCCGCGATAAGGGATTCCCTTACGGGCGGCGCCGAATAGGCAGCAGCCCGGCTTTATCCGATACTGGCGCCATGCATCCGGACCCGGATGCGGGACCGCGCGAGCGCGGACACGGATCGAGCGACATGGACCTGACAAAGAACTTCCTCAAGACAAAACAGCCCTGCGCGGATGGCTTCCGCTGGTTCCTGAAACACTGCGCGAAGGGCGCCGACTACCAGCCCCTGCTCGATGCCCTCGTGGCCGCGGGGCGGGTGGGCGACGCCTGCTGGCTGCTCGCGCAATTCGGACCGACGGCCGACATCCTGGTGCTCGATTCGATCGACGCGGATGCGATGGTGTTCGCCGGATCGGTCCAGGTGCGCGGCAATATCGACGTGGCCACGGTGCTCGCGACTGGCGGCGGCATGCGTGCCGGTGGCGGCATCCGCGCCGGCGAGTCGCTGTCGAGCGGCGGCGCGATCCGGGCGGGGGGCGCGATCCGCTCGGGTGGTCCGCTCGATGCCGGTGGCGACCTCGTCGCACTGTGGGGCATCGACGCGGCAGGCGACCTGCGCGTGCGCGGCAATGCGCGCGCCGGCTGGGATATCGCCTGTGGCGGCGCCATGGCCGTGGAAGGCGACTGCATCGCCGGCCAGGACATCGTGGCCGGTGCCGCCGTCAGCTGCGGCAAGGGCATCCGCGCCGGCGGTGCCATCACGGGCAGCGCCGGCGTCGGTGCCGGCCATGGCATCGAAAGCAGCGGCGACATCGTGTGCGCCCTGCACCTGGAAGCCGGCTGGGGCATCAGGGCCGGCGGTGCGATCCTTGCTGGCGGTGCGATCAGGGCAGGCGAGAGCCTGCATGCCGACGCCATCGCTGCCGGCGACGGCTATGGCGTGTATGCCGGCCTGGTGGTGCGGCAGGACAGCTGGGAAAGCAGTGCCCGGGTGTCGAGCCGGCACCGGCCGGAACGGCTGTTCAGCGGCTGCTGGGTGCACGCGTGAGCGCGCTGGCGTGGCCCGCGCGGGGATGGCCGTTGCGGCCGGCGCAATTGCGCATCGACGTCGACCATCGGCAGGAGGACATCGAGCGGGAGCTGGACGCGATCGAGCGGCGCATGGGGCGCGCGGGCGACAGCCTGCATGGCCTGGCTACACTGCCGGTCGGCTTGCCGGGTTTCGTGTTCCGCCATCGCATCGCCGATGGCGAGCACTATGTCTATGCGATCGATGCGGCCAGTGGCCGGCTGGCCGGCTACACCGTGTTCAACCGCCTGGTCGAAGTCGACCGGCGCGCCGACCGCTACCTGCGGGCGCCGCACTCCAGGTACGCGCCTGCCTGGCAGCGCCGCGGCATCGCCACGGCGGTCTACCGGTGGTGGCTGGGGGCGGGCAATTGCCTGATCAGCGGCGCGCGCCAGTCGGCCGGGGCACACGCGCTGTGGCAGGCCCTCGCGCGGGAGCATCCGCTGGCTTATGCAAGCCTGCGCGACCGGAAGCTCGGCTACCTGCCGCCGCACGCTTTCGCGCAGGTGCGCGAGCAACTGGGGACCCGCATGATCCTGCTCGGCAAAGGCTGGGACGCGGACCGGCTTGCCGTGGCGGCAGGCATACGGCCGGCATGGGCAGCCGTGGAGCGCCCGGTGGAACGGGGGCGCCGCGCCGGAATGGAACGCTGATGCGCCGGCATGCCGGCGCCCACGAAGGAGGAACAACAATGCAAGCTGAAGAGTACCTGGATCCGCACGGCGATGCGCACCGCCTCGCCGCGCTGCAGGAGCAGATGCGCGCGCTCGACGAGCGCCTGACCGCCGCGGTCACCGACATGATGTACGCGCGCCGCCGCGCGCAGGAAGACCGCCATCACGAGCACCTCTATGCCATCACCGGACTGGCCCGGGACATCCTGCCGTTCCGTGATGCGCTGGAAACCGCGCTTGCGATCGACACGCACGATGTGGAAGCGATGCGGACGGGTCTCGAACTCGCCCACAGGCAGCTGGCCGTGGTGCTGGAGCGCTGCCGGGAATCGACTTAACAGCGCGGCCTGCCAGCGCGGCCTGACAGCGCGGCTCAACAGTGCGGCCTGACAGCGCGCGCGGCGGCCCGGCCGGGCGGCGATACACGTTACTGACGGAGGCCTATGTGGATCGGATGAGCAGGATACTTCTGGCGATCGACCAGCCCGAAGTCGGGCGTGCCGAGTTGCGCGCCATGTTGCTGGCGCGGCAGGTCGGCGTGAGCGAGCTCGACGTCATCGCCACCAGGCGGGCAGGCGCGGGCCTCGGCCCCCGTACCGCGTTCAGCCAGCTGCGGGTGGACGATGGGACATTGTCCGCGATGATCGGCGGACAGCGGCATGGCCTCGACGACGCGGCGGCGATCTGCGCGCTGCCGCAGGCCTGGACGGTTCGCGATGCGAGCGCCGCAAGCATCGTCGCGGCCGCGGCGGAAGACGTGGGCGCCGACCTCGTGGTGCTGGCCGGCGGTACCGGACCGGCGGTCACCAGGTGGATGCGGCCGCCGAGGAGCGCGGACGTGGCGCGCCTGTGCCGCAGCCCGGTATTGCTGGTCAATGCGGAGCCGCGGGACATGTACCGGAAAGTCGTCGTCGCGCTGGATTTCTCACGGGCTTCGCTGGCCGCCGCCAGGGCGGCGCTGCGCATGGCGCCCAGGGCCAGCTTCGTATTCCTGCATGCGTGGCGCCTGCGGGACGAAGGGCTGATGCGGGAACTCGCGCTGCCGGAACAGGCGATCCGCACGTATCGCGAAGAGGGCCTGGAAAGCGCGCGCATCCGGCTGGGCGATTACGTCGACCTGTTCTTCCCGGGCGTGCAATCGCGCTCGCGCGTCGTGCACCACGGAACGCCGCATGGCGGCATCGTTCACCATGCGCGGCGCTGGGGCGCCGATCTCGTTGTCATCGGCAAGGAGCGGGCCCGGCCCCGCCGCCGGTTCGCGCCGGGGAGCCTCAGCGAGAGGCTTGCGGCGCAGGGCGCGTGCGACCTGCTGGTCGGCCCCGGCCCGAACGGCCGCGACGACGACCTGAGGCTGGCCGCCTGAGCCGCGCCGCCGTGCATGGCTACCGCGTGTCCGCTACCTTGCCCGCCACCTTGTCCGCCGCCTTGTCCGCCACCGGTTCGCCGAAGTCCGGCGTGCCGTCCGCGCGCCACGCGATCGCCTGCGCGCGGGTATGGCGGTTCGGATCGTTCAGCGAATCCCCCGGGATATGCTCGTAGCCGCGCGCGTGGTACACGAGGATGTCGGTCTTGCCATCGGGCGTGGTGGTAAACGAGTTGTGCCCCGGGCCGTACTGGCCGGTGGCCTTGCTGCTCGCGAAGACGGGCTTCGGCGACTTCGTCCACGACTTCGCATCGAGCAGGTTCGCCCCGGCATCGGCCGTGAGCATGCCCAGCGCATAGTTCGCATCCGTGGCGCTGGCCGAGTAGGTGACGAACACGCGGCCGTTCTTCACCAGCACGGCGGGCGCCTCGTTGACGTCGAACTTCACCTTTTCCCACGGATGTTCGGGCGTGGTCAGCAAGGTTGCCGGGCCCTTGATCGACAGCGGCGACGCCATTTCCGCGATATACACGGCCGTCATGTGCTTGTCCGACGCGGGCGGGCGCTGTGTCCACAGCAGGTAGCGCCGGCCGTCCAGGGCGAACGTGGTGGCGTCGAGCGCGAACACTTCCCAGCCTGTCTTGAGCTGGCCGCGCTCCCGCCACGTGCCCTCGAGCGGGTTGGCGGCGTCGTTTTCGAGCACGTACAGGCGGATGTCCATCGGCGCATCGGAGCGCCCGGCGGTGAAATAGATGTACCACTTGCCGTCGATGCGGTGCATCTCGGGCGCCCAGATGCTGGCCGCCATCTCCCCGGCAGCATGCTTGCGCCAGACGACCTTGCTCTCGCCCTTGCCGATCCCGTTCAGGTCGCGCGCGCGGCGCACCTCGATGCGGTCGTATTCGGGCACCGTGGCGGTCAGGTAGTAATAACCATCGGGCTGCAGGGTCACGTGGGGATCGGCGCGCTGGGTCACCAGGGGGTTGTCGAACACCGGGGCGGCGCCCGCGGTGGAGAAGACCAGGGCGGCAAGTAAGGGCAGGGAGCGGTAGGGCATGTCTCGAAGATATTGTTCTGGTGCGGGGAGTGTGCCACCACCCCCGCCCCGCGCGCCAATCACTTTTGCCGGCGCCGGGATGCCCGAATCGGTATCGGCGGCCCGCACCGCCGGCCGCGCAGGCCGCCGTCAGGGGGATGGAGCCGCCTGATCGCCGGCCGGAACCGGCTGCCGATCAGGCCGTGGCGGCAACTGCAGGGCGGCGAGGGCGCCATACAGCGGCGGACTCAGTACCCGCGACACGGTGCTGGCAACGACGGCGCAGGCCATCAGGCTGAGCACCATGCCGTGGCCGTCCACCATTTCCATCACGATGATGAAGGCGGTCAGCGGCGCCTGCGTGGCGGCGGCGAGGAATCCCACCATGCCCAGCGCGATCAGTGCCGCGCCCTGTGCGCAGCCGGTCAGCTGGGCGATGTCGCTGCCCATGGCCGCGCCGATCGACAGCGACGGCGCGAAGATGCCGGCCGGGACGCCCGACCACGCCGTCAGCCATGTGGCGACGAACTTGAATATCGCGAACGCGCCCGGCACGCCGCCGCCTTGCTCGAGCAGGGCACGGGTGGCGTCGTTGCCGCTGCCCCAGGTGGCGCCGGCGCTCAGCGTGCCGATCACGGCAACGAGGAAGCCGCAGCCGACGGCGAAGCGCACCGGATAGCAGGCGCGCCAGCGGCTCGGCAGGTCCGGCGACGTGCCGCGCAGGCTGGCCAGCAGCAGGCGCGCGAACAGGCCGCCCGCCAGCCCGGTGGCCAGCGCCACCAGCAGGCCCGGCCACAGCAGCGGCAGGCCGATCGGGCCGGGGTGGATCACGCCGAAATGCGCGCCGTTGCCGTAGGCCGAGACGGCGATCAGGCCGGCCAGTACGATGCCGGCCACGATCAGGCCGCTGTTGCGCTGTTCCGGGGTGCGCGACAGTTCTTCGATCGCGAACATCACGCCGCCCAGCGGCGTGTTGAACGCGGCCGCGATGCCGGCGGCGCCGCCGGCCACCAGCAGCGAATGGGCGGACACGCCGCTGTGGCGCGGCAGCCAGCGGCGCGCCGTCAGCATGATGCCGGCAGCGATCTGCACGGATGGCCCCTCGCGGCCCAGCGACAGCCCACCCAGCAGCCCGCCCGCCGTCAGCCCGATCTTGGCGATGCTGAGCCGCGCCGAGACGAGCAGCGGCCGCCGGCCGCCGGACAGGGCGGGGTCGAGCGCCGCCACCACTTGCGGAATGCCGGACCCGCCAGCGCCGCGCGCGTAGCGGCGTGTCAGCCAGACGATGGCGCCGCAGACCAGCGGCGTCCACAGCAGCGGCAGCCACCAGGCCAGCCGTGTCATGCCGAGGAACAGCGCCAGCGCCGTTTCGGCCAGCCAGGTGAAGCCGACGACGACCAGCCCCGCCGCGGCGGCCGCACCCACGACCACGATGCGGGTGGCCCACAGGCGTGGCGAGGCGAATTCGCGTCGAAAGGCGGAACGGAGGTCGTGCGGAGGGCTTGCGGGCGGATGCATGGGGGCGGCCAGACAGGGAAGACCACCATTATAAAGATTTTTGCAGGTATATTCCTGCGAATGTATTTTTTTCGCCCAATCAAGTTCCTGAGAGAATGGCCTGCGCCGCTGGCTTGCCCGCGCGGGCGGCTTTACGATGGCCCGTCGACCCTGATGAAAGCCAGCATGTCCGCTATTTCCTCCGCCCGCCGCAGCGTCACCCTGTCGCTGCTGGCCACGCCCTTCCTCGCGCTGCCGGCCTGCGCCACGCTGGGCGATGCCCGGCGCGTCGCGATCACCGGTTTTGGCGCCGTGGCCGATGACAAGACCGTCAACACGGCCGCGATCCAGAAGGCCATCGACCACGTGGCCGCGCAGGGCGGCGGCACGGTGGTAGTGCCGGCCGGCGTGTTCGTCAGCGGCGCGCTGTTCCTCAAGCCGAAGGTGAACCTGCACCTGGACAAGGGCGCCGTGCTGAAATGCTCGACGGACGTGTCGAACTTCCCCGCGCAGCGCACCCGCATCGAAGGGCATTTCGCGCCCAGTTTCAACCCCGCGCTGCTCAATGCGAACGGCTGCGACGGCCTGACGATTTCCGGCGAAGGCACGCTCGACGGCGCGGGGCGGCCGATCTGGGACCGCTTCTGGCAGCTGCGCAATGCCGCGCCGGACCCGCACAACTTCGCCAACATCAGCGTGCCGCGCGCCCGCCTGGCGCTGATCGAACGGTCGCGCGGCGTGACCGTGGAGGGCGTCACGTTCAAGGATTCGCAGTTCTGGAACCTGCACCTGTACCGTTGCCAGGACGTGACGGTGCGCGGTGCGCGTTTCGAAGTGCCGGACGACTACAAGCAGGCACCCAGCACCGATGGCGTGGACCTGGACAGCTGCCAGCGCGTGACGATCGAAAACTGCTATTTCTCCGTGACGGACGACTGCATCGCCGCCAAGGGTTCGAAGGGCCCGTTCGCGATGGACGACAAGGACAGCCCGCCCGTGGAACAGATCCGCGTGCGCAATTGCGAGTTCCGCCGGGGCCATGGCGTGATGACGCTGGGCAGTGAAGCCACCATCGTGCGCGACGTCATCGTGGAAAACTGCAAGGTGGGGCCGGGCGTCTCCAACGTGGCCGTGCTGAAGTTGCGGGCCGACACGCCCCAGCATTACGAGAATATCCACTTCCGCGGCCTCACGCTCGACTCGGAGCGCGGCCTGATCGTGGCCTTCCGCCCATGGACCCAGTACTTCAACCTGAAGGGCGCGCCGCCGCCGAAGTCGGTCGTGCGCAACATCAGCCTCGTCGACATCAAGGGCCGCTTCGGCAGCTTCGGCAAGATCGCGCCCAACCCGGGCCAGACGGAAATCGCCGACATCCTGCTGAAGGATATCGACGTCGACCTGAAGACAGGCACGCTGGATGCGTCGGGGGCGAGCAACCTGCGGCTGGAAAACGTGCGCGTCAACGGCAAGCCGCTGACGCTGTAGGCCTCCCGACGGCGGGCTACCGCGCCGGCTTGCAGTGGTCCCGTTCCGGTGGAGAAGGCGCCATCACATGGTCGCCGTCGAGGTCCACGCGCTGGTTCAGGATCTCGAGCCTGCCGCCGGCGTCGCGCACTTCATACAGCTTGCCGCGCGCGTTCTTGAACGGCCGGTGCACCACCAGCATGCGCTTGCCGTCGAACGTGTCGAACAGCATGCCGTGGCCCGAATCGCGCCGCACGATCGGTTCGAGCTGTTCCCAGGGGCCGGCCAGCTCGCCCGATGCCGAGCGCGCCACCGACTGCACGTAGCCGTTGCGGTCATAGCTCGACCACAGCATCAACAGGCTGCCATCCTTCGACGGGTACAGCTGCGGCCCATCGGTCACGTAAACATTGGTCTTTGCCGGTGTGCCGTCCGGCGCCACCGGGCGTTGCCCGTTCGACCAGGGCGCGCTCGACGCCTTGAACAGCAGTTTCGGCGGACCGGCCGGCTTCAGGTCCTGCGTCAGCGGCAGCGCCTCGATGGTGCCGTCGCCCGCCTGGATCCACTCGTGGGCATAGACATAGGAGGGCTTGCCGGCGCGGTCGACGTACAGCGTGCCGTCCAGGGTCATCCGGTCCGCCGGTGCCACCGGTTCGCCGCCGTTCGCCACCGTGAACGGCCCCTCCGGGCGGTCGGCCACCGCCATCACGGTGCCGCGGCGGTAGGCCGGCCAGCCCGAGGCGGACGGCGTGGCGATGGTGGCGCCTTCGTTGTGCAGCGTGGTGAACAAATAGTACTTGCCGTGCCACGCATGCACTTCCGGTGCCCAGGCGCCGCCTTTCGCCCACGTGCCTTCGGGCAGCCTGAAGACCACCTTCGGCGTCGCCCACGACTTCAGGTCGCGGCTCGTGTAAGCCATGATGCCGATGCCGCATTCGCCACTCACCGACGGCACGTTCGACGTGTACAGGTAATACGTGCCGCTGGCCTTGTCGGCCACGATATACGGATCGTGCAGCGGCATGTCGGGCATCGCCAGCTGCCGTGGTTCGGCGGCACCGGCCGGCAGTGCCAGTGCAGCCAGCAGGATTGCCGGCAAGAGTGATGTCGTGATGACGCGTCGTTTCATGGGGTCTCCGCAGGATGTAACGGCCGAGTGTAGCCGACCGTGCCCGTCCGAAGAAGGGTTGGCCCGATCAACCGGGTGAGCGGTTCCGCAGTGCTTTGTTGTATCGCCGACGCACCGGGCCCAAAAAGCCGTGGACGTAAACGCACGTTTCAATGCGATAGGCACTGACCGCCGTTATTATTGCCCAGTGGATACAAATCCCGCCCCTGAGCACCGCCGTCCGGTTCTTTTTACCGGCATGTCCGCCACTACCTCACTCGACAGTCATATGAATCAAGCCCAACAGTGGAGCCGTGCGCTCCTGCCCGTGCTTTGCCTTGCCATGTTCACGGGCGCGCATGCTTCCGACAACGGCACCGACACCGCACCGCAGGCGGCGCAATGGACCGCGACGACCGGCGTCGTCTCGCAATATGTCTCGCGCGGCATCCGCCAGAGCTGGGGCAAACCCGCGGTGCAGGGCGGCGTCGACTATGTGCGGCCGGACGGCTGGTCCGCCGGCACGTGGGCGTCGACGGTCAGCGACCGCTACATGGAAGACGGGCGCGTGGAATGGGACCTGTATGGCGGCTACAGCGGCAGCACCGGCGCCATCGGCTACAGCGTGATGGCGTATTACTACGCCTATCCGGGTGCCCGGATGAGCGCGACCGGCGACCGGTTCGACTATGCCGAACTGGCGCTGGGCCTCACGTGGCGCGCCGCCTATGCAAAGTACTATCGCACCGTCAGCGCCATGTTCTTCGGCATTCCCGATTCGCGCGGCACGGGCTACCTCGACGTGGGCGCCAACCCCGATCTCGGCAACGGCTGGACGCTGAACCTGCACGCGGGCGACGGCCGCGTCGCCGGCGCGGGCAACGACATCTGGAACTGGCGCGACGCCAAGGCCGGCGTGACGAAGGACCTGGGCGGCGGCTGGAGCGCCTCCGTCGCGGTCACGCGCGCCTGGGGCCGCACGGGCGCCTACAAGACCTACACGACGGGCATACCGGACCGCGCCGGGAACTTGTGCTACGCGAACGTGGCAAAGGCAACGGCCATCGTGGGCGTAAGCCGCACGTTCTGACGCACATTCGGACGCACATTCGGACGCACATTCGGATTCAGCAATCGATGGAGAGCAGCATGACCTTACTTCGCAACCTTTCCCTGAACGCCCGCATCGGCATCGCCGTGACCACGCTCGTGGTCGTGAGCCTGGCGCTGGTGGCAACGATCACCGGCTTGCACAACCGCGACAGCGCGGTGGACGCGGCCATGCGCCTCGCGCGCGTTTCCGTGGAATCGGCAGCCGCCACGCTGTCGGGCCGCATCGAGTCGAATTACGCCTCGGCGACCACGCTGGCCAATACGGTCAGCGCTGCGCTGGCGGCGGAGCGCGGCCTGGCGCGCGAACAGGTGGATGCCGCATCGATGGCCGTGCTGCGCGGTTCCGACGACCTGATGGGCGTTTCCGTGACGATGGAACCGAACGCGCTCGATGGCCGCGATGCCGAATTCGCGGGCCAGAAGCCGCGCTTCGACGCGACCGGCCGCTACATGCCGTATTTCACGCGCCAGGCCGACGGCGGTATCCACATCGAACCGACCACGTTCAGCGACAAGCCCGGTGCCAACGACTGGTACGACGTGCCGAAGAAGACCGGCAAGCGCTATCTCACGGAACCGACCACCTATCCCGTCGCCGGCAAGGATGTGCTGATGGTGTCGCTGATGGCGCCTGTCGTCGTGGCGGGCCAGGTCAAGGGCGTGGTCAGCACCGACTTCCTGCTGACGAAGCTGGGCGATATCCTGGCCGGCATGAAGACGGTGGAAGAGGGCAGGCTGGCGCTGGTGTCGAACGAAGGCCTGTACGCCAGCCACCCGGACGCGGCGCGCAACGGCAAGAAGGCCGACGACGTGCCTGCAGCCGCGCTGGCGGCCGTGCGCGCCGGCCAGCCGTACGAATACGAAGCCGACGGCATCGTCAACCTGGTGCAGCCGCTGCGCATCTCGGGCGGCGTGGCGCCGTGGGCCGTACGGCTGGCGTTTCCGAAAAGCGTGGCCACCGCGCCGGCGCACAAGCTGATGATGTACACGGCGATCGCCTCCTTGCTGTGCGCCGCCGTCGCGGCCGCGGTGATGCTCTTCGTGCTGGGCCGCCTGACCCGGCCGCTGCGCGAACTGGCCCGCACGATGACGCAGCTGGCCGGCGGCAATGCCGACCTGACGAAGCGGCTGGCGGTGAAGGGCAACGATGAACTGGCCGTCATCGGCAATGGCTTCAATACCTTCGCCGGCAAGATCGAAGCGGTGCTGGCGCGCGTGCGCGACAGTTCCGCCAGCGTGGCCGTCGCCAGCAGCGAAATCAGCCAGGGCAATGCCGACCTGTCGGCCCGCACCGAACAGCAGGCCAGCGCGCTGGAAGAAACGGCGGCGTCGATGGAAGAACTGACCAGCACCGTGAAGCAGAATTCGGACAATGCCGCGCAGGCGCGCCAGCTGGCCGCCAACGCCTCCGGCGTGGCGACACGCGGTGGCGCCGTGGTGGCCGAAGTGGTCGAGACGATGGCCGCCATCAATGCGTCGTCGACGAAGGTGGTCGATATCATCGCCGTCATCGACGGCATCGCGTTCCAGACCAATATCCTGGCGCTGAACGCGGCGGTGGAAGCCGCGCGTGCCGGCGAACAGGGCCGCGGCTTCGCCGTGGTGGCCAGCGAGGTGCGCAACCTGGCCCAGCGTTCGGCCAGCGCAGCCAAGGAAATCAAGGGATTGATCGGCGACTCTGTCGCCCAGGTCGAACGCGGCAGCGCGTTGGTGCAGGGTGCCGGCGCCACGATGGAGGAAGTGGTGACGAGCGTGCGCGGCGTGGCCGACATCATCGCCGGCATCGCCGCCGCCAGCGTGGAGCAGAGTGCCGGCATCGGCCAGGTCACGCAGGCCGTCGGCCAGATGGATGGCGTGACGCAGCAGAATGCCGCGCTGGTCGAGGAAGCGGCCGCCGCCGCGGAGAGCCTGCAGCAGCAGGCGGCGACGCTGGTGGCGCTGGTGGGGGAGTTCAGGATCGGTGCGTAAGGTTTCGAAACTTTGTACGGTCCAAAGAAGCCGCTCGGTCCCCTGGGCGGTTTTGCCTCTCCACCAGGGGGCAGGCTGTAGAACGTTGCGGCAACTAGTCGTTTGAAAAGACTCGGCCAATGGTTTTGCGTTGAGCTGCTTTCATGTGACTCGACGTCGTAGCGTTCAATCCGTGCCGGGATTCCCCGCCGGCGCAGCCAGGCCGGATGCGCCGTTGAAGCGACTGCTCGGTCAGCAATGATTCATCGTGCGCATCAGGAATGCCGGCATGCGTATAGTGCTGACTTCCGCACGGGGCGGGTGGCTTCCAGCCGGCAGCGGCGGCGAACCAGGCATCTGTCGCAGCGGGGGAACAGACGGCTGCCTGACAACGTACTCACTCTGGGAAGCATGAAGCGCATCTACCGATCACATCTCGCGCCCTTCATTTCCGTAGCTCTGCTGCTGTTATTCGGCTGGGGGCAGCCGCTGTACGCACAGGAAGAGGGCTACAGCTATTTTTCAGTGGGGGAGCCGATGGCGAAGGTCGCACGCCTGGACCGCAAGTCCCGGTCGAGCGTGGTGCTCATGGGCGGTGGCCCGGATGTCGACCAGGCATTCCGATGGATGATCCAGCAAGCGGGTATCAGGCCGGGCTCGGGCGGTCGATTTGTCGTGCTGCGGGCGAGTGGCAGGGATGCCTACAATCCTTACATCTTTTACAGTGGTACGGGCCTGCAGACGGACTCGCCCGCAGCACGAAACTGGGTGGGCGGGGCGGCTCTGGGCTTGAGTTCGGTCGAAACACTGGTCATTCGCAGCAGGGCTGCCGCCAATAACCAGTTCGTGAACGACATCGTTCGCCAGGCCGACGTCGTCTTCATCGCTGGCGGCGACCAAAGCCGCTATATCCGTTTCTGGAAAAACACCGGCCTGGACCGGACGTTGATGGAACTGTTAAGCAAGAATATTCCGATTGGCGGCACCAGCGCAGGATTGGCGATCCTGGGGGAATACAGCTTTGCAGCCCTGCACGGGTCCATCGATTCGACGGCGGCACTTTCCGATCCGTTCGACCCTCGTATCACGATGGATCCGGAGCGGCGGGATGCAGGCAGGAGCTTTCTCAATCCCGCGCCGCTGGCGGGGGTGCTCACAGACTCCCATTTCGATCGGCGCAAAAGGATGGGACGCCTGGTCGCGTTCCTGGCGCGGCTCAATGGTGCCGCGGCATCGTCAGGCTGCGTTGGCGAGGTGTTGCCGCAGGCTGCGGACGAGAATACGTCGATACGGGGTATCGGCGTCAGTGAACAAACCGCGCTGCTCGTCGAAAGCACGCCGGATGGCAACGAGTTCATCGCGCGCCGGATCAGGAATCCATGGAGCGACAACGAGGGCGCAGTCTATTTCGTGCGGCCGCTGGCGCCACCGCGCGAGTGCGGGACGGGCGTCCCGCTGTCGATCGACAAGATCGAAATCAGGAAACTTTCGGATTCCAACGCGGTATTCAACCTTTCGGACTGGTCGGGAGTCGAGGCCTACATCGTCAACGTCGACGACGGACACTTCGATCGCTCGCCTTATTAGCGCGTACGGCGTATCGCCGTGGGACCGCCCGAGCAATGCTGATCAGCCGGCGCAGCGCCTGCGCCGGGTCACGCCAGTTCGATGACGAATTCCCGAAGCTGATTGCCTCTCGCAACGGACAATCGCTCCGCCCTGCATGGGAATGGTCATGGCCGCACACTTGCACAGCCTGTGGTGTGCTGCCGATAGGCCGGTTGAGTTACATTCTGCCAAAAGCGCGATGCGCCTAATGAACGCCACTACGGGGAACAGATCATTGTTTGAACAAGTCAAAGGACAAGTCGGGGCCACCAGTGAACAAACGGAGCCGGCCTGCTTATAGGCGGACTCGTCAACTGCATCGGAGCGTCGTCGTGGCAGCAGTACTCGCCTGTGTCAATGGTCGTGTTCCTTCGGGGAGCCGGATCGGGCCGGATCTGGCCTCGCGGCACCAATACGCAGTCGGGCAGTTAGGCGATCGGCAGCAAAGTCCATTCCTCGAGGTGCAATGACAGTCGAATTAACGCTGGCGGCGGCCAGGAGCTTTCTCTTTGTACTGGTGACGATGTTACCAATTCTCAATCCTGCCGCGACCGCTCCCATTTTCTTGAGCATGACCGAAGGCGCGTCGCCCACGACCCGAACGCTGCTTGCCCGCCGCATTGCGCGCAATATGTTCTGGCTGATGACGGGTTCGATGCTGATCGGGTCTTACGTGCTGGATTTTTTTGGCATCTCGCTGCCCATCGTGCGTGTCGGTGGCGGGTTGATCCTCGCTGCCGTGGCATGGCGCCTGCTTGGCGCGACGCCTTCCACGCCGGATAGTCGCGCCGCCCTGGCCGAGGCCTATACGCCGGACCATGCCTACCAGCAGGCCTTCTATCCGCTCACCTTTCCGATAAGCTGCGGTCCCGCCTCGATCTCGGTTGCCATCACGGTGGGCGTCACGCTGCATGACGAAAAGGTCGTGCTGTCCGTGGCCCGCATGGGAGCTGCGATGACAGCCCTGGCTGTCATCGCAGTATTGCTTTATCTCGCGTTTCGCTATGGAGAGCACTTCCTTCGCCTGATCGGTGAGGCAGGCACTGCGGTATTTCTGCGTCTTACGGCCTTCATTCTCCTGTGTCTCGGCGTGCAGATCGTGTGGGATGGACTGAGTGAACTGGTGCTCGAGATGATTGCGGTCTCCCGGTATCCGGTCGTCTGACCGATGTTGCCTTTACGCGTTGGCGCACCGTCCAGCGAGCCGGAAACGTGACGGGACCATGCATACCACTTGCCACTGGTCTTTAAGCGGTACTACTGCTAGCATGACTCACCGACAACACAGGGGAGCCGCATGCACCAGCCCACGATCACCCGACCGGCCGCACGATCCGTCACGGCGAGTACCGCAACATGGAAATGAGCGCCGGCGACCGGGCAGGGCGCACCGGCAACGGATCGCGCGAGGTGGTGGTCGGCATGCTGTTCGTGGGGCTGCTGTTCTTCATCCTCGGCTTCGTGACGTGGCTGAACGGGTCGCTGGTGCCGTTCCTGAAGATCGTCTGCGGCCTCAACAACTTCCAGGCGCTGTGGGTCACCTTCGCGTTCTACATCGCCTACACGGTCATGGCGCTGCCGTCGGCGGCCGTGCTGCGCCGCACCGGTTACAAGAACGGCATGACGATCGGCCTGGGCATCATGGGCCTGGGCGCGCTGCTGTTCATCCCGGCCGCCTACAGCACGCGCTACGAACTGTTCCTGGCCGCGCTGTTCACGCTGGCCACCGGCATGACCTTGATGCAGACGGCCATCAATCCGTATATCGTCTGCCTCGGCCCGCGCGAGAGCGCCGCCATGCGCATCAGCATCATGGGCCTGTTCAACAAGGGTGCCGGCGTCGTGGTGCCGTTGATCTTCACGTCGCTGATGCTGGCCGATATCGACAATTTTTCGCACGCCGCACTGTCGTCGCTCGATACCGCCACGCGCGCGGCGCTGGCACAGCGGCTCGCGTTCCCGTATGGCTGCATGGCCGGGCTGCTGTTCGCGATCATGGTGTTCATCCATTTCTCCAGCCTGCGCGACATCCCGCCGGAAGTCGACGAACCCGGTGCGCAAGTCGAGCGGACAGGCGTGCTGCAGTTCCCGCAGCTGGTGCTGGGCGCGCTGGCGCTGTTCGCCTACGTGGGCGTGGAAGTCATCGCCGCCGACACCATCGGCCTGTATGGCCATGAACTGAACGTCGCCAATTTCGGCGTGCTCACGTCATACACGATGGTGTGCATGGTGCTCGGCTACCTGGTCGGCGTGGTGGCGATTCCCCGCTACCTGTCGCAGCACCGCGCGCTGCTGCTGTCGGCGATCGTCGGCATCGTGTTCACCATCGGTGTCGTGACCGGTTCCATGCATTCGACCGGCATCTCGACGGCCCTGCTGGGCTGGACGGGGATCGCACCGGTACCCGATACCGTCATGTGCCTGGCGCTGCTCGGTCTTGCCAATGCGCTCGTATGGCCGGCCATCTGGCCGCTGGCGTTGCAGGGGCTGGGGCGTTACACGGCCAGCGGTTCGGCGGTGCTGATCATGGCGATCTGCGGCGGGGCCGTGCTGCCGCTGCTGTATGGCCACTTGTCCGACCTGGCGTCGGCGCGCGACGCCTACTGGCTGCTGCTGCCGTGCTACCTGCTGATCCTGTGGTATGCCGCGAGCGGCCACAAGCTGCGCAGCTGGCGCCCGGCCCGCCAACCATAACGAACGGAGACTTGTTTGGGACATCGAACGAATGCCTGGGGCCGCGCCATGGCCGCGCCATTGCTGCTTGCTCTTCTGGCACCGGCAGTGCCGCTTGCCCTGGCCGCACAACCCGGGCAGCAAGCCGCATCGAAGGCGCCGGATGGCGCGGCCAATGGCGCCAGGCTGCAACTGCGCTGGGAATTGCAGCGCAACGTGTTCAGCGACGCGGCGCCGCACGGCCGCACGCAGGCGCGCCTCATCGTAAAAAACAACGACAGCCAGCCATTGCCGGCGCAAGGCTGGTCGCTGTATTTCAACAGCATGGATGCACTGCAGACGGGCGCCGTGGGCGGTGGCCTCATGCTGGAGCAGGTGGCCGGTCCGTTCTTCCGCCTGCGCCCCGGCGAAGGCTTCGCGGGGCTGGCGCCGGGCCAGTCGCTCGAAGCCAGCCTGCTGTATCCGTACCGTATCGTCAAGCTGGACAAGGCGCCAGCGGGGCCTTATCTCGTGTACGACACGGCGCCCGACAAGGGCGTGGCCATTCCCGACTATGCGCTGATGCCCGTCACGCGGCCCGAACAGGTGGACACGGGCAAGACCGGCCTGAAGGCGCTTGTCACCCCGGCCGACACGTATCGCCGCAATGCCCGCGCGGACGTGCTGCCGCCGGCCGCCATTCCGCCCGTGCTACCCACGCCGCTGCAACTGCAGGCCGGCACGGGCACGCTGCGCCTGGCCGGCAGCGCAACGGTCACGGCGCCCGCAGCGCTGGCCACCGAAGCGGCACTGGCGCGCACGCTGTTCGGCGCCGGCGGCGCCGCCGTGAAGCTCGCGGTCGGCACGGTGGCGGGGCAATCGTCGCCCGAAGCGTATCGCCTGACCATCGATGCGAACGACGGCATCGCCATCACGGGCAACAGCGCGGCCGGCGTGTTCAATGGCCTGCAGACGCTGCGCGACCTGATGCCGCTGCCCGGCACCGCCGAACCCGCGCTGCCGGTGTTGACGATCGTCGACGCGCCGCGCTTCGGCTATCGCGGCTTCCAGCTCGACGTGGCGCGAAACTTCCACGGCAAGGACACCGTGTTCAAGTGGCTGGACCTGATGGCGCGCCACAAGCTGAACAAGTTCCACTTCCACCTGACCGACGACGAAGGCTGGCGCCTGGAGATCGCCGGCCTGCCGGAACTCACGTCGATCGGCGCCGTGCGCGGCCACAGTGCCAAGCCGGGCGTGCGCCTGCAGCCGGCCTACGGATCCGGCCCCGATCCGAAGAACGCGTCGGGCAGCGGCCATTACAGCCGCGCCGACTATATCGAGATCCTGCGCTACGCGGCGGCCCGCCACATCGAAGTGATTCCGGAAATCGAAATGCCCGGCCATGCGCGCGCCGCCGTGCAGGCGATGGAAGCGCGCTACCACCGGCTCAAGGCGGCGGGCAGCAAGGATGCCGCGAAATACCTGCTGAACGACTTCGACGACCGCTCCGTGTACAAATCGCCGCAGATGTTCAACGACCATGTCGTCAACCCGGGCCTGGAATCGAGTTTTACCTTCATCGACCACGTGGTGGCGGAGATCGTCAAGCTGCACAAGGCCGCCGGGGTGCCGATGCGCACGATCCACATGGGCGGCGACGAACTCCCGGACGGGGCGTGGGAACAGTCGCCCGCGAGCCGCGCCCGCATGCAGAAGGAAAAGCTGGAAACCACGGCCGACCTGTGGGATTACTTCTACGACCGCGTCGATGCGATCGTCAAGAGGCATGGCCTGTTCGCATCCGGCTGGGAAGAAATGGCCTCGCGCAAGACGCAGCTGCACGGGCGCCACAAGCTGATCCCGAATCCGCGCTTCACGCAGCGCGGCTTCTCCGCCTGGGTGTGGAACAACACGGTGGGCGCCGAGGACCTGGCCTACCGCCTGGCCAACGCCGGCTACGACATCGTGCTGGCGCCGGTCACGAAGATGTACATGGACATGTCGCACAACCAGAATCCGGAAGAGCCGGGCGTCAACTGGGGCGCGTACGTGGAGCTGGACGACGTCTACGACTTCATCCCGTTCGACTACCTGAAGAACGCCCCCGGCGAGGCGCGCATCGGCAAGGATGGCCTCACGGACTACGGCAAGCGCCGCATCCGCGGGCTGGAAGCCACGCTGTTCACGGAAACGGTGCGCGACGCCCAGCGCATCGACTACCTCGTGATGCCGCGACTGCTGGCGGTGGCCGAGCGGGCATGGGCGCCGGATCCCGCATGGGCCACGGAGGCCGATGCCGGCAAGGCGGCGGTGCTGCACCGCACCGCGTGGTCCGGTTTCGTCAATGCGCTGGGGCAGCGCGTGCTGCCGCGCCTCGACCTGGAGCGCGCCGGCGTCGATTACCGCATCGCGCCGCCGGGCCTGCTCGTCGAAGGCGGAAAGGTGCTGGCCAACCACGTGCTGCCCGGCCTGGCGCTGCGCTACACGAGCGATGGCAGCGCGCCCACCGCGGCCAGCCCGCTGGTGAGCGGGCCGATCGCGGAACGCGGTGTCATCAAGGTTGCCGCGTTCGACCGCAACGGCCGGCCAGGGCTGGTCGCCAGCGTGGACACCCGCTAGCGGGTTTGGTGCAGGATCAGCGGGGTGGCGGCACCGTCACCCCGGCCTCGGTCTGCACCACCGGTTTCATCGTGCCATCCGGGTTGTATTGCAGGTGTTCGACGGTCACGGCGCGGCGGCCGATCGCGCCGTTCATGTCGCCGACAGCCAGCGTGGCGTTGTGCAGGAACAGGTACCAGTTGTCCTTGAACTGCACGATGCCCGGGTGGATGGTGAAGCTGTACTTGCCCGAACCCGTGAGCAGGCCGCGATAGGTCCACGGGCCATCGATGCTCGTCGCGGTCGAATACGACACGTGCTCGTCGCGCTGCGTGGTGCGGTCCAGCGAAGCGTAGGTGAGGTAGTACAGCTTGCCGCGCTTGTGCAGCCACGGGCCTTCCTCGAAGTGCGGCGGCGTGATCTCGCGGATCGGGCCATCGATCTCCGTCATGTTGGGTTTCAGCTTCGCGATATAGCACTGGCGGTTGCCCCAGGCCAGCCACGTGGTGCCATCGTCGTCGGTGAACACGGTGGGATCGATGTCTTCCCAGCTGTGCGTGCCCTTCGGCGTCATGGCGTTGGTGACGAGCGCCGATCCGCGCGCATCGCGGAACGGGCCGGTCGGCTTGTCGGACACCGCCACGGCGATGGCCTTGCCGGGGTGCGTGGCATCGTGTTCGACGGCGGCATAAAAGTAGAACTTGCCGTTCTTCTCGATCGTTTGCGACGCCCACGCGTCCGCCTTGGCCCACTTGAAATCCTTCACGTGCATGATCGGGCCGTGGTCCTGCCACGTCTTCATGTCCTTCGTCGAGTAGACGAGCCATTCGCGCATATTGAACATCTCGTCGCGCTGCGCCTGGTCGTGGCCCACGTACAGGTACAGCGTGTCGCCGACGACGAGCGGGGCGGGATCGGCCGTGAACTTGTCGCGGATGATCGGGTTCGAACCGGGCGCCTTGCCCATCCCGACCTGCGCGGCCGCCGGCGCGGCCAGTGCGGCCGCGCACAGCGCCGTGACGGCCAGGCGCATCGCCCGGTTTCCTTGCTGTTTCATGGATGCTTTCATGGGATCTCCTTGTTATTGGTGGGTGTTCGACTGCACGTAAGGCCCGATCACGACGCCGACGAAGCCCTTTGCCTTCTGCGTGGACAGGAACGTCACGTCCACGCCCGCCTTCAATGTCTTCAGTTGTCCGCCGCTGCGGTAGCGGTATTCCGACTGGCCGCCGCGCATGTCCATGGCCAGCTCGACGTTTCCTTTCGGCGCCGGCGCCGTCGCGAGCAGTGTCTCCTTGCCTCCCTCGGACTTGACCAGCGCCACGACGCGCTTGCCGTCCACCCATGCGAGCCCCAGGAACATCCACGCGCCATCGTTCTGCATCGCCAGCAGGCCGGCGCGGTCGCCGTCGCGCCGGGGCGTGTAGTCGACGACCGTCGACACGGTCGCATCGTGGTGCTGCTGGCGGCGGCCGACGAAGCCCGGCACGCCGGCCAGGTCGCCCAGCGGCCGGCCTGCATGCAGCACGAGTTTGCCGTTCTTCAGCTCATACACGCGCTCGCGTGGCGTGCGGATGCCCATCCATGCCGGCGCCAGCGGGGCATCGAACTCGTCGACATAGGAAAAGTCGCCATTCATCGGCACCGCCGGCGCGGGTTGCGCGGGCAGGTCGGGCTTGCGGTGGGTATAGGGAACCGTCTTGCCCTGTTCGAGGATCATCGGCCAGCCGTCCTTCCACGTCACCGGCAACAGGAAGGTGTCGCGGCCGATATTGTAGAAGTTGCCGGGGTAGGGGCGCGTGGCCAGGAACACGGCCCACCACTCGCCGTTCTGCGTGTGCACGAACTTGGCGTGGCCGGCCGTCGTCACGGGGTTCGGGCGTTGCGGATCGAGGTCGCGCTGCGTGAGGATCGGATTGACGGGGCCCGGCAGGTAAGGTCCCATCACTTCCTTCGAGCGGAATACCACTTCGGAGTGGTTGTCGGCGGTGCCGCCCTCCGCGCAGATGAGGTAATACCAGCCATCCTTCTTCAAAATATGCGGCGCCTCGATCCAGATCGGCTTTTTCGACGGATCGACGCCGCCGTCGACCAGCACCTTCGGCTTGCCGATACGCTGCAGCGACACCGGATCGAGCTGCGTGATCCAGATGGCGCGGTGGCCGTCGTAGCGCGGCGTGCCTTCGGGCGCATCGTTGTGGACCACGTACATCTTTTCGCCATCGCGGAAGATTGACGGATCGATGCCGTTCAGGCCCTGCACGGTGACGGGATCGGACCATGGCCCTGCCGGGTTGGTGGCTGTGACGATGAAGTTCCCGACGCCGCCGGGGCAGCTGGCGCAGGTGGTGATGATGTAGAACCGGCCGTCGTGGTAGGAGATGTCCGGCGCGAAGATGCCCTGCGAGCCGCGCACGCCGGTGAAGTCGATCTGCCCCGGCCGGTCCAGCGCGTTGCCGATCTGCGTCCACGTGACGAGGTCCTTCGAGTGCATGATCGGCAGGCCGGGGAAGTTCGTGAACGAGGACGCCACCACGTAATAATCGTTGCCCGCGCGGGCGATCGAGGGATCGGGATAGTAGCCGGCGAGGACCGGGTTGGCATACTCGCCCGCCCGCGCTGTCGTCCGTTCGGGCGCCTGGCCGGCGTAGCTGAAACGCTCGAAGCGCGCGTTGGCGGCGGGGTTGTCCGCGCCCTGCGCCGCGGTGGCGAGAAGGAGTGCTGCAAGCAAAGCTGTTGGCTGTCGCATGAAAGAACCTGAAAAATGAACCAAAAAAAACGCGACCCCGCAAGCAGGGCCGCCAACTCGCCGGAGCGAGACCATGAAACGTGAAGATTGCAATTCAGCCCATCAGAACGCCGTGCGCAGCGACATCGTGTAGCTGCGGCCCGGCTTGTACTCGTCGTAGATCGCGTTGCTGAACTGCGTATAAGTCTGGCTGATCGCGTTGTTCAGGTTCCAGGCCGACAGCGTCACATCGGTGTTGTAGGCGAAATTGAACATGCGCTTCAGGTTCATGCTCAGCGACAGGTCCACCTGCTTGCGTTCCGTCGTGTACGCATAGGCGCCGCCCTCGACCGACAGGCCGGTGCTCGAGTTCACCACATGCGACGCGGTGTACTGGCGCGACACGCGGGCCGACAGGCCGTTGCGCTCGTAGTACAGCGTGAAGTTGTTGGTGCGGGGTGGCACGCCGGCAACGGGGGGCGCATTGACCGCTTCATCCGTCTGCTTCGTGTACGTGAAGTTGCCGGTAAAGCCGAAGCCTTTCACTGGCAGCATGTCGAGCGGCTGCTGCCACGTCAGTTCCACGCCGCGCACCTTCAGCTTGGTGTCGATGTTGTACGGCGCGGTGATCTCGACCAGGTGGTTGGCCCGGCCGCCGCTGGCGGTAACGGCGACCTGCTGCGCATCGGTCAGGCCGATCTCGCCGTACAGCGCATCGAGTTCGGCCAGCGTGTACTGCAGCACGCGCAGGCCGGGGCGGCTGGTGATGTCCTTGGCGAACACGCTGCCCGCCACATAGGCTTCGCGGCTGAAGTAGTACTCGATGCCGGCATCGTAGTTGTTGGCGGCAAAAGGCTTCAGGTTCGGGTTCGTGAGGTTGCCCTGCCGGGCGCCCTGGTCGCCGATCGACACACGCGTCTGGCGCAGGTCGGCCGGGTTGGCGCGTGTCAGCGATTTCGAGCCGGACAGCCGGAAGATCGTGTCGGGCGTGATGTTGTAGGCCAGCGTGGCCGACGGCAGCGTATTGCTGTAGTGAACCGTCTCGTAGGCCCACGACGAGAGGTTCGGATACAGCCCACCGTTCTGCAGCCCGGCGTTGCGCGGATCGGCCACGGACGACAGGTCACCGATCGTCTGTTTGGTGCGCGCATGGCGCAGGCCGGCGTTGTAGCGCAGCGTGCGGCCGAAGACCTCGGCGCGACCATTGATTTCCGCATAGGCGGACGACACCACTTCGCGGATGTAGCCGCCGCTACCGCTGTTGAAGCCCTGGTAGATATTGTCGCGGAAGTACTGGTAATCCGTATCCTTCGCGAACTTCGGCCAGTCCACCGTGATGAAGCCGTGGTTGCTGGCGTGGGCATAGTTCGGCACCGCCGCATTCGGGACCACGGAACCCAGGTAAGCCAGCGGCGCGCCGCCGGCCGTGTAACCGGTGCCGTAGCCGGGATAGGCGGTGGCGGCATCGGCGATGGGACCCGGTGTGCTGCGCCCGTCGCAACCGGGCGAGCGCAGTTGCGGGTTCGGCCCGAACAGCCGCGCATTGACGTTGTTGCCGCAGGCGACGTTCATCCACGCATCGGCCGTGCTGTAGCCACGGTAGCGCCGTTCGATATCGTCCCACGCCGCGCCCACCTTCAGCGACAGGTCGCTGTCGCCCCAGGCCACGTTGAGGCGCGAGCCCTTGGTGGTATTGGTGCGCTCGTACAGGTCCATGCGCAGGCCGGACAGGTTCTGGCCCGCCTGGTACCAGCCGAAGTTGGCCGGGTCGTTGACGTCCAGGTTGCCCGTATAGGTGGGCGTCTGGCCGGGCGTGGTGTTGTCGTAGTCGATGACCGAGTTCGCGGACCGGGTGGCCAGCAGCACGGTCGGCATGTCGCGCCAGAAGGTGCTCTTCGTGTAGTTCACGTGGCCGTCGACCGTCCATTTGTCCGCCGGGCGCCATTCGAAGCCCGGATTGAAGCTGCGGAACACGGTCTTTTCCTGCATCGGCCGGAATTCGAGCGACCAGAACGTATTGGCGAAGGTGCCCTTGGTAATCACGCAGCCGACGGTGCAGTCGCTGCGGTCGAATTCCAGCCCGATCGGGATCGGCGTGTTGGCGCGGGTGCCCACGTTCATGCCTTCGGACAGCATGCTGTTTTCCTTTTGCGCGAACAGCGTGTCGAGGTAGATGTCCCACTGGTCGTTCGGCTGCCACTGCACGCTGATCACTTCACCCGCGCGTTTGCGTTCGCCTTGGTAGATGATGTGGCGGCCCAGGCGGCCCATCAGGCCATTGTCGATCTGCTGGATCGTCGCGCCGGGGTTCAGCGCCAGCAGCATGTTGCGATCGATCTGCCTGCCGGGCACGAGCACCGATTGCGCATACGCGGGCAGGGAGGCCAGCGGCAGGCCGGAAGGCACGGTGTCCGGCGTCGACTGCGAGCCGCCGCCGGTGCTGTTCGGCTTGTCCGCCGGGTTGGCCTGGAACGATTTCAGCTGCAGGTTGCGCATGTCCACGGTCTGGAACGCGTCGGTCTTGTACTTCGTGTTCCCCCAGGCCACGCCGCCGAGGATGCCGAAGCGGCCGAAGGTGCTGCTGTTCCACGTGTTGCTGATCAGGGCCGATCCCGTATTGCCCCATTTGCCGTCGCGGTCGCGGTAGTTGCCGGACAGCGTGAAGGCCGAGCGCAGGCCCTGCTTGTCGAACGGGCGCACGCTGCGCATGTTGACGGTGCCGGCGATGCCGCCTTCGATCACGCTGGCCTGCTGGCTCTTGTACACGCTGGCGCTGCGGAACAGTTCGGACGGCAGGAAGTCCATGTCCACTTCGCGGTTGGCGCTGATGTTGCCGCCCCAGCTGCCCGCCGACGCGGAAGCCATCGGCGCGCCGTTCAGCAGTACGCGCGTAAAGGCCGGCCCCATGCCGCGGATCGAGATGTTCATGCCTTCGCCGTCGATCGAGGCGCGGGTCACCTGCACGCCCGGTACGCGCGACAGCGCATCGGCGATGTTCGGATCGGGGAACTTGCCCATGTCCTCCGAGAACACGGTATCGGACAGGCCGATGTTGTCGCGCTTTTCCGCGGCCGACAGGCCGAGCGAGCTGCGAAAGCCGCTGACGGTCACCGTGGGCACAACCGGGGATGCCTGGGCCGCGGCGGCGGCGCTTGTTGCGGCGGGGACGGGCCCCGGGGGCGCATCGGCCTGCGCCTGCGCACAGGCACTGCCGACGAGTGCCGACATCACGCTCATCACGAGCGCATCGCGCCCGCGGCCCATCCGGCGCAGCGGCGCGCCTGCATACTTTTTGTTCATCCATGTCTCCGTTATTGTTGGCTCGAGGCCTTGGTCGGCCGGGTTTCACCCGTGCCGCGCGTTTTTACTGGATCAATGTATTACTGGAAGAAACAACAGCATCGTACAGCCTTGGTGCGTCTACGCCTCCTGTTTGGTAGCGGTAAATGATATGCGCAACCATCGATCATCGATCTGATCAACCGTGCGCCAGCTAAAATATTTGCTGTGTTGTATGCGAATCTAGCCCTTAGCCTACCGGTAATCCAATAACTTTTATGCCACGATCGATATGAAAAGCGGTATCAGCGAGCCTGATAAATGAGGCATTCCTAGTGGTGGTGCGGTTTTAAATGAATAGCGCAAACATCATCTATGGGAGCGCTTCCAATATCGCTGTGGCGTGGTCGTCTGGCCTGATGTGTTTTTTGCAACACCGTCAATGCTGTAGGCGCTGTCACCCGAATCTGTGGAAGTTTCGCCAGGTCATCAAAGAATGCTGCCCTGCAGTGCTGCAATCAAGCAATCTGCCGGCGCTCGCCAGCGCTGTCCATCGAGGCCATGGCGCCAGCCCAGGTAGTTCGTCAGGTACCGGCTCGCCACCCCATTGAAACGCGCCAGCCAGCCATGGAAGCGGCTGTGGTACCCGTTCACATGCTGCAAGTGGAGCGCACTGCGTGCGCGCATCCCTGCGCTGACATTCACTGCTTCATGCTGGACGCCGTTGCGGCGCGCGAACGTGCGGTAGGCCGCGGCGCTGTCCGACACCAGCAGCACCTCTGCGGCCAGTACCGGCGGCAGGTGATGTTCCAGCTGGCGCGCCGTGACCGGACCGCGGCCGCAGACAAAATCCCTCGTCTTGCCATCGCGGTCGCGGGCCACGAGGATGCAATCGAGTTCCCTCGAAATGCCGCGCCGGCTGGCCTTGCCGCCACGCTTGCGCGCCGGCCTGTCCAGGTGCCTGCTGCCTTTTTGTGATTCCAGCAAATAGCTTTCGTCCGCCTCGACGATTCCTTGCAACTGTGGCGGGCGGTCGTGCTGCGCTCCGGCCATGAAGCGATGGCGCCAGCGAAAGCTGGTGTTGCGATGGATGCCGGTTTTTTCGGCGGCGGCGCGCACCGTCCGCGAATCGAGCACTGTCTCCAGGAATGGCAGCCATTTGTGACGCAGGCGCAGGAACGCGAGCGGTGTGCCGGTCAAGGCATTGAAGGTTCGGCCGCAAGCCAGGCAGCGATAGCGTTGCAGGCCATACGAGAAGCCGTGACGATGGATGCGCGTCGCCGCGCAATGCGGGCAACTGCTGCAAGGGCGCCCGAATCGTTCGATCAGTTCGAGGCAGGTCGCCAGTGACGAGGCCGACCCGAGCAAAGCGCGCAACGCCGCCAGTTGCGCACTTGAGCATTCAGCGACTTGCCCGCGCAGCCTTTCCAGCAAGTTATCGAACAGTCCGTCATGCATCGCCGCCTCCGTCGTCAGTACTGTTGAGACAGCGATTTCGGCGAATGGTTCAGTTCACTCCACAGGCTCGGGTGACAGCGCCATGCTGTAAGCTCACGCATTTGCGTCATCCACACTGCAAGTCAACATGCTGATCAACTGCGTCGCCTACCAGGAAGGCAAGAAACTGCTCGATGTGCCCGTCGTGGACATCAGCGAATACCTGAAAGAACCCGAAACCTTCGTATGGGTCGCGCTGCGCGATCCGGGCGTGGACGAAATCGCCGTCATGCAGGATGAATTCAGCCTGCACGAACTGGCCATCGAGGATGCGGCCCGTGGCCACCAGCGGCCCAAGATGGAGGAGTACGGCAACAGCGTCTTCGTCGTCGTGCACATCGTGGAAATGGAAGGGGACGAGCTGAAGGTCGGCCAGCTTGCCGTGTTCGCGGGGCCGAACTATGTGCTGTCGGTGCGGCGCGATTCGCACCACGATTTCCTCGGCGTGCGCGCCCGCGCCGAACGGGAACCGCACCAGCTGGGCAAGGGCGCCGGCTTCGTGCTGTATGCGCTGGTCGATGCCGTGGTCGACCGCTATTTCCCCATCGTCGACATGCTGGAATCGGAACTCGAATCGATCGAAGACCATATCTTCAGCCAGAAGGACGAACAGCGCGCCAACGTGGAACGGCTGTATGCGCTGAAACGCAAGGCCCTGGTGCTGCGCCACGCGGTGATGCCGCTGATGGACGCGATGAGCCGCCTGCATGGCGGCCGGGTACCCGCCGTGGTGGCGGAAACGCAGGATTACTTCCGCGACGTGCACGACCACCTGTTCCGCATCGCGGGCCGGCTCGACGCGGTGCGCGACACGATCAATACGGCGATCCAGGTCACGCTGTCGATGGTGGCGATCGAGGAAAACGACATCAGCAAGAAGCTCGCCTCGTATGCGGCGATCTTTGCGGTGTTCACCGCGTTTGCCGGCATCTGGGGCATGAATTTCGAGTACATGCCCGAGCTGAAGTGGAAATACGGCTATCCGTTCGCGCTGTGTACGATGGCGGCCGTGTGCGGTTATCTGTACCGGCGATTCAAGAAATCAGGCTGGCTTTGACGGGGACATTATTGCGTACCGGACGGTACGTGAATACCCCTTCATGATATAAGGAAATATTTACTATTTGTCATAAATCCGTCATACTCCGAGTCCTCCAAGTAATGCTCCAGACGCAGCACTGATATCGCTAGCAGCACCGGTCAACGGAGCACTTAGCCATTCGGAAGATCCCTTCAGGCGCGAACTATCCACGCAACGTGGTCGCGCCCGGGCGCTCGCTGAGGAGGTCGAATATGAGAACAACGGTACTTGATGTGGCGGTAACGGACGCGCCGGTGGATGAGGCGTGCCGGCGTGTGATGCAAAAACTGGTGTCGGCGGGTTGCGTGGTGGCCGACATGCCTTATTCGGTGGAACCCTTCCAGGTGGCGGAAACGGATTTGCGCTACCTGCTGCACCACGGCGAGGTCTACGAACCTGGCACCTCGCTCGTGATGCCCGTGCTGCGCTCGGTCAGCGTCGAGAAGAAGGGCGCGGACGTCGGCAAGATTTCCTTTGTGCTGGCCGTCAATCTTGTCTGAAATGCGTTGGTCTGAAATGCGTTGATCCGAGATGCGCTGGTCTGAGATGCGCTGGTCTGAGATGCGCTGGCCTGAAATGCGCTGGTCCGGGCGGCATCCGCCCGGATGCGCCGATTCCTGATGCCTCAGGCCGCGCGGCCGAGCTCCGCCACCTCCTGGTGAATCGCATGCTTTTCCAGCGCATGCAGCGGCAGCGCCACGAAAATGCTCATGCGCGCGCGGATCTGGTGAAATGCCTGGTGATACGCGGCGCGCCGGTGTTCATCGGCGCCTTCCACGGCAGCGGGATCTTCCACGCTCCAGTGCGCGGTGATCGGATGGCCGGGCCAGAACGGGCACGGTTCGCCGGCGGCGTCGTCGCAAACGGTAATAATGAAATCCATCTGCGGCGCGCCGGGCGCCGCGAATTCGTCCCAGCTCTTGCTGCGCAGGAGCTCCGGCGGGTAGCCGGTCGGCGCGACCTGTTCGAGCGCCAGCGGATCGACCCTGCCGGCAGGGCGGCTGCCCGCGGAAAAGCCGCGGAACCTGCCGCTGCCCATCGTCGTGGCCAGCGCTTCCGCCATGATGCTGCGCACCGCGTTGCCGGTGCAAAGGAACAGCACGTTGTAAACCTTGTCTTTCATCGGAACTCCTTGGAAATGAACCGTGCCCGGAGCGCCGGCACAGGGTTTCCAAGGGTAACCCCGGATCTTGACCGCCTGATGACAGGCACGGAGCAAGCGGCTCAGCTCTCCAGTTCGGGATAGGGCCTGAAGATGCGCCGGTACCAGGGCAGTTGCCAGAACAGGCAGCCCGCGGCGCGCAGCGCCTCCGGTTCCGACATGCCCGCCGCGATCAGGCTGTCCGCGGCGCGCAGGTGCACCACCAGCCGGAGCCCGTCGCGCAGCAGCCAGGCCGCCACGGCCGAGATGACGCCGAGCGCGATCCATGCCGCGGTGTCACCGGCGCCGGTAAATACGTAAGCGATTGGATGCATGGTGGGCCGCCTCCTGATGAGCAGGCGCCGGCGCTTTCATCCGGCGTGCCTGCGATCCGCACAGCGTAGGGGAGACGTATGACGGCACGATGACATCGAGCCGCCCGGCAGCGCTACACCTCCCACTGCATCTTGATGGTCAGTGCCTTGTTGACCGTGTTCGCCGCGCTGGCCCGGTCGCGCGCATAGCCGACCGACATCGAGCGGCCATGCCGCCACAGGCGCCGGTACAGCAGCGAGCGGTGCGAGCCCCGTTCGGCCCACGGCGCCAGGCCGGACACGCCATCGTCGCGGCGCGACGACGAGGTGTTCTGCGCCAGCAGCCGCAGCGAATCGCTGGCCGTGAAATGCAGCATGCCGAGCCAGCGCCAGCCGTTGTCGGCAAAGGCCGGGCGGCCCAGCGTGCCCTGGATCCATGCCCGGTTCACGCGTACATCCGACTCCATCGCCCAGCCGCGGCCGAACGCGCCCAGTGGAAACCGGAACCCGGCATCGATGACGACATTGCCGCCGCGGCCGACCCGGTCGGCATCCACGTCGAGCTGCCGGCCCAGCGTGACCTCGGCCTTCAGCACGGGCATCCACGGCAGCGGCGACGAGGCGAAGCCGAAGTGCAGGGCCGGCGTATCGTGCAGCCGGCCGGCGCGATGCGCGCGCTGCCGGTCGAAGCCGAGGTTGGCCCACAGGTCCGTCTGGCGGCCCGCGCGGAACCAGATCCCCGGCTGCACCTTGCGCTCCACCACCTGGTTGGCCTGCTGGCCCAGCGCGGCATCGGACAGCGTGCGGATCTCGTGCAGGCCGAGGTGGGCTTCGAGTTCGTACAGTTTCAGCGATGCGGCGCCGAACGCCGATGCGGGCACGTCGTGCTCGCCCAGGCGGCGGTTCAGGTTGATGTCCGTCTTCACCACGCCGGCCTGCGGCACGAAGCCGTTGTCGTTGACGAAGCCGGGGCCGATCGCTTCCACCTTCACTTCGTTCCACCAGTCGTCGCTGATGTGCACGTACCGGCCTTGCCCGTAGCTGCCGCTGCGCGAAGGGACTTTCACCGTGGCCTGGCGTGGCTCCTCGATGAAGCCGGCGCTGTTCTGCGAGTGCATCAGCAGCCACGATGCCTGCTTGCCGCCGCCGCGCCACTGGCCGTCGAAGCCGGCAACCTCGTTGCTGCCGCCATCGCCGTAGTCGCGTTGCGACACGAAGGCACCGAGCAGCATGCCGTCGCGATGCCAGCGCGCGCGGCCGAGGCTCGCCAGCGTGCGGCGCGTTTGCGCATGCTGCGCCGTTTCGTACACGCTGCCGCGCAGCACCACGCCGCCTTCCTCGTCGCGCAGGCTCATCGCGGTGGCATCGGCCTGCGCATTGCGCCACGTGGCGCGCAAGCCCCACTGCGGGCTGGCGACCGTGCGCGAATAGACGGCCGACAGCGGCAGGCCCAGCACGTCGGAACTCTCCAGGAAGAAGCCGCGCTTCTCCGGCAGCGACAGCGCGATGCGGCTGGCGCCAGTGGGCATGGGCTCGTCGATTTCCACTTGCGAGAAATCGGGATTGAGGGTGGCGTTGAACACCCAGTCGGCGCGCGGGCGCGCATTGATGTCCAGGCCCACGCTGGCTTCATTGCCGCGCCTGCGGCCGGCATCGTCGCGGTCGCGGGTGGAGCGGACCGTGAGTTCCGGCTTCAGGTCGATGAACGTGCGGTCGCGCACGGCCTGCACGGTGCCGCCCATGCCGCCGATCTCCTGCAGCGCGTCGATGTAGCTGAGCGACCCCGTCTTCAGTGGCGTGCTCGTGAGCCGCAGCCCGCCCGCATGCGGCACGCTGCGTTCCACCATCAGGCGCCACGTCTTGCCGTCCTCGTAGGGGAAGCGCAGGTTCGACATCGGCCAGCGGATCTCCATGCTGTAGCCGTCGGGCAGGCGGCGCACGGCCGCATCGATCGGAAAGTCCGGGCCCAGGTCGTCCTCGTCCTCGTCGGCGCGGTACATGCCGTCGGTCAGCACGCCGTCGATGTTCACGCGCACGAACTGCGCGGCGCGGCCATGGCCGGTGGGGTCGAGCCAGATGCCGATGAAGTCCTGGTCGTTCGCCACCTTGTCGCGCCGCGCCAGCGAGCTGCGCATGTTGGCCGGCGCGCCATCCCACGCGCGGATGCCGAAGATCAGTGCATCGCCGTCGATCAGCAGGCGCACGCTGGTGCGCAGGCCGGCCGGCAGCGGCTTGCCGTTCTCCGGCAGGAACTGGTGGAACGTGGCGAATTCGGGCGCGGCCCGCCAGGGTTCTTCCCGCAGGTCGCCGTCCACCGTGACGAGCTGGTGCCGGTCGAGCAGCAGGGCGGGCATCGATGCCAGCACGGCGCCTTCATCGGCCGCGCTGGCGAACGGCGCGGCGAACGTTGCGGCAAGCAGGCAGGCGATGCGGGAAGCTTTCTTGATGAAGTCCATGGAGGTCAGCGAAGTCGATGCGGAACAAAAAACGGTCGAGCCGGGGCGGGGCGGCAGTCTAGCATTAACTTTCTGATAATTCCAGGCTTCCTTGGCCCTCGTGATGAGGCGTGACATTCGGAGACATTGCGGCACGCCGCGCCGACACAATCACGACATCCGGCGACAGACGCGTCGTCCGATCCGGCGCAGCATGGAGATCTTCGAGTGCATGCGGCGGTATCATCCGATACCGCCGCGATCCATGGAGGTACCGATCATGATCGCCTACCGGTCGAGCGCAGTGACACAACACGGCGCACATTCCATCAACCTGTCGCGGCGCAGCTCCTTCATGACGGGCGCGCGCTGGCTGGCCGCGTCGGCGTGGCTGCTGTCGCCGCTGAGTATCGGGCCCGCGTTCGCGCAAACGCCGAAGCAGCGCGACTGGCGCTACTGCCACAAGTGCCACGCGATGTTCTTCAACGGCTTTCCCGCGAAGGGCGTGTGCAAGGCCGGCGGCGCGCACGAGGCGGCCGGCTTCAACTTCGTGCTGCCGCACGGCGTGCCGGAAACGGCCACCGCCCAAAGCAACTGGCGCTACTGCGGCAAGTGCCAGGCGCTGTTCTTCAACGGCTTCCCCGGCAAAGGCGTCTGCGCAGCCGATGGCGGCCCGCACGTTGCGGCGGGCTTTACCTTCACGCTGCCGCACAGCGCCGCCGAAACCCCGGTGGCGCAGGCCAGCTGGCGTTTCTGCCACAAGTGCATGCTGATGTTCTACGACGGCTTTCCCGCCAAGGGCGTGTGCAATGCCGGCGGCGGGCATGCGGCGGCCGGGCTGGTGTTCGTGCTGGCCCATGCGACGAATTACCGCGAAAAGCTGCAGAACCTGGCGCAGCAGCCGGCACGCATGCAGGAAATGCTGCAGATCATGTGGGAGCGGCGCGGCAAGGCGCTGCTGACGGAGCACATCGACAAGGCGATCCGCAACCGTGGCCTGGCGGATGGCGTCAACATCAAGGATCCCCACGTCAACCTCGGCGGCATCACGTCCACCGTCCGGCAAGTGGCCCCGGACCGGTATGCGGTCGGGCTGGCGGCGCCGGGCAACAACATCAAGTTCGACCTGACCACGCCTACGGTGTTCGGTTCCTACGGCGACCCCAGCTTCCGTGTCGGCTTCAGGATGCTGGTGAACCTGGAGATCGCCTACCAGCAGGGCGGCAGCCCGCCCGTGGTGGTGACCGTCGTCGATGCGCGCATCCACGATTCCAGCATCCACGGCGCCAATGCGGTGGGCACGATCGCCGAAACGGCGGGGGACTTCATCACGAAGGGCGGTTTCAGCCGATCCGTCACGGAAGCGATCAATGCCAACGGCGACTTCAGGCCCGACCTGAGCCGCGCCATCACGGCGGCGATGAACAAGGTCAATGCCTGAGATCTCCGGGCTTCAGTCCAGCATGCCCCGGCGCAGCGCGATCACCACCGCATGCGTGCGGTCGCTGGCCTGCAGTTTCTGCAGCACGTTGCTGAGATAGCTCTTGACGGTTTCCTCGGCGATGCCGAGCCGGCGCGCCACGTCGCGGTTGCCGAGCCCCTGGGCCACCAGCGCCAGCACGTCGTGCTCGCGCGCGGTCAACTGTTCCGGCTTGCCCGCGGCGAGGCGGCGGGTGAGTTCCGGGCCCAGCACGCGCCGGCCGGCGTGCGCCGAACGCACCAGTTCGGCCACGCCGGTGCACAGCTCGCTCTTCAGTACGTAGCCGGCTGCCCCGGCATCGAGCGCGCGGTGCACCTGGCCGTCGCCGGCGTAGGTACTGATGGCCAGGATGCAGGCGTGCGGGTCGTCGTGGCGGATCGCGCGGATGGCGTCGACACCATGGCAGCGCGGCATCGACAGGTCCATCAGCGTCACGTCCGGCCGGTGCTCGCGGTAGCAGTCCTGGGCGGCGAGGCCATCGGCCGCTTCGGCCACCACGACGATGTCCTCCGCCTCGGCCAGCACGCCGACGATGCCGCGCCGCATCAGCGGATGGTCGTCCACCACCAGCACCCGCAGCAGTGTCGCCACGTTCATTGCAATTCTCCTTCGCGCGCAGCGTGGGTGCCGGCATCGTGCCCGGCATCGCCCGCATAGGCCAGCCGTGCAGGCAGGCGCAGGCGCCAGCACGTGCCATTGCCCGATGGGCCGGCCAGCTCCAGCACGGCGCCCATCTCGGCTGCGCGTTCGCGCATGCCCGGAATGCCCCAATGCCCGGCCCGCCCATCGCGCCCGGCGATATCGATACCCGTGCCGTCATCGCGCACGGCCAGCGAAAACTCATGCTCGCCATAGGACAGCGCGACATCGATGCGGGCCGCTTGCGCGTGCAGGAAGGCGTTGCGGATCGCCTCGCGGCCGATCGCCAGCACTTCATCGAACACGGGCGGGTGCAGGCGCTTCGCCATTCCCTCGCGGGTAACCGTGAAGGTGGCCGCGCCCTGCGTGGCAAGGCGCGCACCGTGCCCCTCGAGCAGCGTCGCCAGGTCGCCCTCGTGAACAGCGTGCGGTTCGGCCACGCGCAGCTCGCCCACCATGTTGCGGCCTTCCTCGAGCACCTCGGTGGCCAGCGACAGCGCTTCCTGCATCATCGGCCGGGTCGGCGCGTCGTCCGGCGTGCGCAGCGCGATGCGGCGGAAATGCATGATCAGGCCCTGCACCGATTGCAGCAGCGTATCGTGCAAGTCGCGCGCGATGCGTTCGCGCTCGGCCACGCGCGCCTCGAACGCGCGGGTGACGCGGCGCAGCGCCATGCGCAGGCGCAGGCGGTACAGGCCGAACGCGGCCAGCGCCAGCAGCAGCGCGCATGCCAGCTTGAACCACCATGTTTGCGCAGGCATGGGCGCAATCTCGAACCGGACCCGTGCACCTTCCTCGTTCCACAGGCCATCGTCGTTGGCGGCCTTCACGCGAAACGTGTAGCTGCCCGGATCGAGCCGCGTATAGAATGCGGCGCGGCGCTCGCCGGCATCCTGCCAGCCCGCATCGACACCTTCGAGCTGGTACTGGAAGCGCACGCGGTGCGGTACCGCCAGGCTCAGGGCCGTGTAGTCGATGCGGAGATTGCCGGCGCCACCAGGCAGCCGCACCTGCGCCGCCGTCGGCCAGGTCTTGCCGGCGGCGGTAATGCTCGTGACATGCACCGGCGGCGCGAGGCCGTTGCGCGGCGCACGGGCCGGATCGAAGCGATACACGCCGCTGGTGGTGGACATGACCAGTTCGCCGGCCGCCGTGCGCACCATCGATGGCGCGGGCAGCATCGGCGCGGCGCTGCCGAACAGGCCATCGTTCTCGTCGTAGCGACGGTAGCGCACGCGGTACGTGCCATCGGCCACTGCGCGCTGCCATTCGTCCCTGGCGATGCTGAACAGGCCGCGCGCGGTATTGGCCCACAGGGTGCCGTCCGGCGCCGGCACCACGCCGGAGGCTCCCGCGAACAGTTCGCCGCCTTCGCCGCGCAGGCGCCAGGCACGGCGCCCATCGAAGCGGGCCAGTCCCTCGTCGCCGCCCAGCCATGCGCCGGCGGCGTCGGGCACGATCTGCAGCAGGCCGCCGATATCGAGGCCGGCCGGCGGGCCGAATTTGTGTACCTGGCCGCCGCGCAGGATCGCCATCGCGTTGCCGATCGAGCCGAACCAGATGGCATCGCCCGGCCCGGTCGCCATCGTGGTGACCGCGAAATCCTTCAGCGCCGCATGCCCGCCGTGCGGCACCCAGGTGCCGCCATCGTCCCGAAACGTTCCCTGCGGTCCGAACGATACCCACAGTGCGTCGTCCACACCCATCGCCAGGGCGAAGACACCCAGCCATTTCGGCCGCCGCACCGCCTCTGGTACCGCTATCGGAACATGCCGCGTACTATCCGTTTTCCAGATCGCGCCATACGAACCGCCCCATACGGTGCCATGGCGGTCGCGGTACAGCTGCGTGACGAGGTTTTCCTCGCTGGCCTCCGGGCCCACCAGTTCGGGTGCGGCATCCATGTCGCTCAGCCGGAACCTGTCGATCCACAGGCTGCCGTCCGCGCCCGCCGCCAGGGGCCGTGCTTCGCCCTTGTAGGCGGGCAATGTGATTTCACGCATGCGGCTGGGGCGGAACTGGTCCAGGCCATTTTGCGTGGCGATCCATACGCTGCCTTCGCGATCCTGGAAGGACACGACGGCGCGGTCACCACTCAGGCCCTGGCGCGCGGTGAAGCCCTGCAGGCGCGGCTGGCCGCCTTCGCGGCCGACGCGCAGCACGCCGGTGGTCAGGGGAAACCAGAAATTGCCTTCCCGGTCGATGCTGAAGCGCTCACCGGGAGCGATACGGCGCAGCAGGTCCTCGAGCGCGTCGTGCGGCGCGTCCGGCGGCGTAGCGACATTGATGCGGCGCAGGCCGCGCTCCGCGCTGTCGGAAGCCCATACCGTGCCATCCGGTGCCCGCACCAGCGCGCCCGGCACTTTTTGCGGCGCGACCGGCGTGAAGTGCGTTTCGCCCTGCCGCATGCGGAAATTGCCGCGCGAACCCTGCGCCCACACGGTGTCGTCGCCATCGACGTGGACGGCGAAGATGCCCCCGCGCACCGAGCCGGGCCGGTTGACCTTTTTCCATGCGCGGGCACCCTTGTCGAGCACGTGCAGGCCGTGCCCTGACGCCAGCCACAGGCGGCCGTCGCGCGTGCCGACCACGTCGTTCGCAAGGCCGCCCGGGAAGCCATCCTTCTGCAGGAACGCCCGCACCGTGTCGCCCTGGACGAAATACAGGTCGCCGAAGTAGGGCGCGACCCACAGCCGGCCATCGGGCAGCGTGCCCATGCGGCGGATGTTGACCGGCATGTCCACGCCCGGCGGCGCGCGGTAGGGATGGAAGGTCACGCCATCGAAACGGTACAGCCCGGTCGGGCTGGCCAGCCAGAGCCAGCCGTCCGGCGTTTGCGCCATGGCCTGGATATTCGGCGGCGCGCCATCCCGCGTCAGCCAGCGGGCATGCAGCAGCGGGATCGCGGGCAGCTCGGCGGGCAGTGCCTCGGCGGGCAAGTTGGCGAGCAGCGCCTCGGCGGGCGGGACCGCTGGCGAAGCGGCATGTGACGGCGCGGGCGCGAGCAGGAACAATCCGGTCACGGCAGCTAGCAACTGCTTCATGGACATCCCCCAGCGATCGTTGTCGCATTTTCGTCGTCCGGGCTGCCTGTCACCCCCGATCGAGCCTGTCGGGGGAACGGCCGCGCCCGTTATGCTAGCCATTATGCCGATTCCCGGTGCCAAATCAACATCGGCATGGGTAGCTTGTTTCGGGGCGTGCAAACGATGTCACAGCCAAGGTAACGAACTTTGTTTGGGAGAACGATGATGGAGAGTGAGCGGCCTACCTTTGAAACACTGGCATTCCTGGATTTCGAGCTGACCCTGGCGCGTCGCCAGCTGTTGCGCGGCGGTGCGCCGGTCGTCATCGGGGGGCGCGCCCTCGACCTGCTGGCACTGCTGGCGGGCCGTGCCGGCGAAGTGCTGGACAATCGCCTGCTGATTCGCACCGTCTGGCCGCGCACGGTCGTGGAAGAGGTCAACCTGCGCGTACAGATCGCGGCGCTGCGCAAGCTGCTCGGCAGGGATGGACATTGCTCCATCATCATCAACCATGCCGGGCGCGGCTATTGCTTCACCGTGCCCGTGGCGCGCATGGCCCCGCCTGGCCGGCCGGCGGCGGTCCCGGACAGTGCGACCAGGCTCACCGCCCTCCTGCAAGCGGTGTCCCTGACCTGACGAGTTATCCCGCTGGCGGCAGCAGGTAGACACCCGGCTCAGCCGACAATCCCTGCTTGACCTGCCGCGTGGTGTCGTCCGCCAGGATCTCCTCGGCACCCGCTTCCAGGGCCGCCAGCGCCCTGCGCACCACGTCGGCCGGCGCCGCTTTCGGGCCGCCGAGATGGGCCGTCATGTCGGTGTCCATGAAGGCCACGTGCAGGCCGGCCACCTGCGTGCCCTGTGCCCGTAGCGCATGGCGCACGCCGTTCGTCATCGACCAGGCGGCGGCCTTGGCCACGCAATAAGGGCCGGCGCCGGGCAGGCTGATCCAGCTGAGCACGGACAGGACATTGAGCAGCGCGCCGCCGCCGTTGGCGCCGAGCACCGGGCCGAACGCCCGGCACATGGCGAGCGTGCCGAACAGGTTCGTATCCAGCTCATGGCGCAGCACGTCGGCGCCATCGCCGGCCAGCAGCTCGCCGCCCCGGGCAATGCCGGCATTGTTGGTGAGCAGCGTCACGTCGGCGCATTCGCGGGCCGCCGCGGCGACTTGTGCCGCATCGGTGATGTCGAGCCGGACCGGAATCACGCCGGGCAGGTCGACGGTGGCCGGATCGCGGGCGGCGGCATACACCTTACGCGCGCCACCCTGCAGCAGCGCGGTGGCCCAGGCCCGGCCCAGGCCCCGGTTGGCGCCCGTGACGAGGGCGATCGAATCGTTGACTTTCATACGCGCTCCATGGAAGGGAATGCGTCCATCGTAGGCGCGGCGGCGTGGGACCGCCAGTTAAAAGGAGTGAAAGCGAGTCGTGAAAGCGAGTCGTGAATACCGGCTCGCAGAGCTGACGCCAGCAGCGGGATTAACACGGTTTAACTTGTTCAGGTCGGACCGGTATTTCATGATCGATACGGCGCGTGGCCACCGAGCCCGCCGCCACTCATCCTTTGAGGAGCCATCATGAAGCATCTCACCACCGCAGCCGGTGCACCGGTCGCCGATAACCAGAACACGCAGACCGCGGGCCCGCGCGGCCCGGCGCTGCTGCAGGATGTGTGGTTTCTGGAAAAGCTCGCCCACTTCGACCGCGAAGTCATTCCCGAGCGCCGCATGCACGCGAAAGGCGCGGGGGCCCACGGCACGTTCACCGTCACACACGACATCACGCCGTTTACCCGTGCGCGCCTGTTCGCCGCAGTGGGCAAGACCACCGGCGTGTTCATGCGCTTCTCGACCGTGGCCGGCGAGCGGGGCGCGGCCGACGCGGAGCGCGATATCCGCGGCTTCGCCGTCAAGTTCTATACGGAAGAGGGCAACTGGGACCTGGTGGGCAACAACACCCCTGTGTTCTTCCTGCGCGACCCGCTGAAATTCCCCGACCTGAACCACGCCGTGAAACGCGACCCGCGCACCGGCATGCGCAGCGCCGACAACAACTGGGATTTCTGGACGCTGCTGCCCGAAGCGCTGCACCAGGTGACGATCGTGATGAGCGACCGCGGCATTCCGCGCAGCTACCGCCACATGCACGGCTTCGGCAGCCACACGTTCAGCTTCATCAACGCCGCCAACGAACGGCACTGGGTGAAGTTCACGTTCCGTACGCAGCAGGGCATCGAGAACCTGTCCGATCCCGAAGCCGGCGCGCTCATCGGCGGCGATCGCGAAAGCCACATGCGCGACCTGTACGACAGCATCGAAGGAGGCGAGTTTCCCCGCTGGACGCTGTACGTGCAGCTGATGCCCGAACGCGACGCCGCCACCTGTCCCTACAACCCGTTCGACCTGACCAAGGTGTGGCCGCATGCCGACTACCCGCTGCACGAAGTGGGCGTGCTGGAACTGAACCGCAATCCGGACAATCACTTCGCCGAAGTGGAGCAGGCGTCGTTCAATCCGGCGCACGTGGTGCCCGGTATCGGCTTCTCGCCGGACAAGATGCTGCAGGGCCGGCTGTTCTCGTATGGCGACGCGGCGCGCTACCGCCTGGGCGTCAACCACCACCTCATTCCCGTGAACGCGCCGCGCTGCCCGGTGCACAGCTACCACCGCGACGGGAAGATGCGCACGGACGGCAACATGGGCGGCGCCACGTCGTATGAGCCGAACAGCCGCGGCGAATGGGTCGAGCAGCCCGATTTCAGCGAACCGCCGCTGTCGCTCGAAGGCGCGGCCGACCGCTGGAACCATCGTGTCGACGACGATTACTTCAGCCAGCCGCGCGCGTTGTTCCGCAAGATGTCGCCGGCCCAGCAGCAGGCCCTGTTCGAGAACACCGCACGCTCGATCGCCGGCGCTTCCGCGCCGGTCAAGGCGCGCCATATCGACAACTGCACGCGCTGCGATCAGGCATATGGCGATGGCGTGGCGCGCGCGATCGCTCAGCTGGGCGAATTGCGCTGACCAGACGGCGGCGCCTGGCGCCGCCTTGCAAGGGGAGATCGATATGAAGCCGGATGACGAGCAGGTAGTCCGGGGCGGGCAGTGGCCGGTATTGTTGTTCGGTGAATTCCGCCTCGATACGGGCCAGCGCCGGTTGTACCGCAACGGCGCCGCCCTGGCGCTCGGCGGCCGGGCGCTGGAGCTGTTGGTGACGCTCGCGGAGCGGCCCGGCGAAGTGCTCAGCCACGGCGAACTGGAGGCACGCATCTGGCCCGACGCCATCGTCGAGGACAGCAGCTTGCGCGTGCACGTGGCAGCGCTGCGCCGCACGCTGGGCAAGGAGCGCTACATCGCCAACGTGCCGGGGCGCGGCTACAGCTTCGTGGGCAGCGTGGCGCGCCAGGGCTGATCCCTGGGGGCCATGCTCACACGGTGCTCGGTTGCGCGAGCGGCGGCGTGCCGTTTCGTGCGCGCAGGTACCGCACCTGCCACCATGCGCCGACCAGGAACACGATGAACAGCGCGCCGACGACCGCCTTCAGCCACGGCTCTTCCGTGCTGGCCGCGAGCGGCGCGCCAAGCGGAAAGCGCAGCGACGTTTCCGTGATGCCCGGGATGAAGTGGAAAAACAGCGTCAGCGACAGGGCAACGGTTTCGACATACAGGGAGCGGGCGCCTAGCCACCGGCGCGCCGCCAGCCACGCCACGCCGAGCGTCAGCAACGTGACCACGCCGAGCATGTGCGCCTCGTTGAAACCGCCGCGCGTAAAAATGCCGAAGCCGGTCAGGCAGGTCAGCAGCGTGGCGATGACGTACACCCGGCCGAGCCGGGTGTGCCACGCGATCAGGCCGCTGCGTGCCAGCGAACCGAAGCCGGCGGCCAGCGCGACCAGGCTGATGGCCGTGTGGATCGTGCCGAGCGATGTGAGTCCGAACATGGTACCTCCTTCAGGAAATCGTATCGATGAATTGCCCGGTGCTGCGCATGCGCGCGTAGGCAAAGCCCAGTGCCGCCATGAAGGCCGCGTGGGCGTGCGCCGCCGGCACCTTGACGCCGTCGAACTCCAGGTCGCGCGACGCGCAGGCATCGTGCACGACGGTGACGGCGTAGCCGAAATCGTTTGCCGCGCGCGTGCACGCATCCACGCACATGTGGCTCATCGCCCCGCAGATCACCACTTCCTCCACGCCGGATGCCTTCAGCGTATCGAGCAGCGGCGTATCGCGGAACGAATTGATGTGATGCTTCAGCAGCACCGGCTCCCCCGCCGCGGGCGCCGCCCGCGGGTGGATCGCGGCCCCCGGCGAACCGGGGGCGAAGAACGGCGCATCGGCCGTGGGGAACTCGTGGCGGATGTGCACGACCGGTGCCTGCCGGGCCCGGAAATGGTCCAGCAGCGCGGCCACGTTGCCGGCCGCGGCCTCCATGCCCGCCAGTTCCCACTTCCCGCCCGGGAAATAGTCGTTTTGCACGTCGATGACGATCAATGCCTGGGTTGCCATGGTGTTCTCCTTTATGCGGGTTACTGGTTGACCTTGCCGGGCAGGGTCAGCTTGCCGGAAGCGACCTTGAACACGTCGGCCACGCACAGCAGCGGACTGTGCACGCTGGCGTTGACGCGCAGCGCGGCGCTGACGCCGTCGAAGCCGGCGCTTTCCACGACGCCGATGTCGTCGAACGGAACACGCACCGTCAGGTCCGTGCCCCTGAACACGGGACTCCAGCCCGGGCTGTCGATCAGGATCGGCAGGTTCGGCCACGTCTTCGGCACTTTCGGCTTCGTCCCCTCGGGGATATCCACCACTTTCAAAGCGCCCTTGCCGCAGGCATCGTCCGGCTGCAGCACCACCCAGTGCGAATGCCACAGGTCGCCGTCGTTGGCCAGGTTGCCGTCGCCGTTTTCATCGTACAGCGGCGTGTCGTCGAAATCGGGGTGCGACGTGACGGCAAAGGCCAGGATGCCGGCCTTTTCCTCGAAGCCGATCGCCGACGGATCGATCGTGGTCGGCCACACATACGAGAACACCGAGCTGCCCGCCAGCTTGCCCACCTTGCTGGGATAGGATTTGCCGGCCTTGCCGGAAACGGCGATGTGGAACACCGCCACGTTGCCCTCGGTGGAGATCTTCGTGTGGAAGATGTCGAAATCCGCCTTCACGGCCTTGGCCGGCGCGGTGCGGATGCCGCCCTTGTGTTCCTTGGTGGCGGTTTCCTTGCCGGCCGCGTCCTTGCCGCCGTGCGCCTTGCCCTCGTGGGCGCCGGCGGGCGTGGCGCAGCACAGGGCCAGCGCGATGGCCGCGGCGGGAAGGAGGGGCTTGCGGATGCGTGTCTTCATGCTGGTTCCTTTTTTTCGGGGATGGGAAAAGTTTTGCGGCGATGGTTCAGCGCAGCGTCTGCGCGAAAAAACGGTCGGTGCGATCGTTGGCCATCGTGGCGCTGGCCGCGTCGTAGTGGGTGCCGCCGGGCCGCGCGAATGCGTGATGGCAGCCGGGGTACGTGAACACGGTGGCCGAGGGCACGTGCTCCAGCGCGGCCACGATGGCGCGCCGGGCATTGGGGCCGATGTATTCGTCTTCTTCCGCAAGGTGGTACAGCAGCGGTGCGCGGATCGTGGCGGCCCGTTCCACGAAGCGCTCCGTGCCGCCGCCGTAGTAGGCGGCGAAGGCATCGGCATCGGTGCGCGCGGCGGCCAGGAACGTCAGCAGGCCGCCAAGGCAGTAGCCACTAATGCCCACCTTGCCGGAACTGCCGGGCAGCATGCGCGCCAGCGCGATGGCAGCCGCGATATCGTCCACGCCGCGGTCGAAGTCGTAGGCGTTGTACAGCGCAAAGCCGCGCTCCGCATGATCGGGGTTCGCCTCGGACATCGACAGGTTGCGCTCGCGGCGCCAGAACAGGTCCGGGCACAGCGCGAGGTAGCCGTTGCCGGCGTAATGCTCCGCAATGCTGCGGATGCCCGGGTTCACGCCGAAGATTTCCTGCAGCACGATGACGACCGGCGCAGGCCCTTGCGACGCGGGGCGCGCCAGCAGGCAGTCGAACATGCCGTCTTCCACCGCCACCTGCAGGGTTTCGCTGTCCATGCCGTTCCCTTTCGTCTGTGCCGCCTCGAAGCGTGCAGGGAAAGCATAGGCGGATGGCGCACATGCGGGCGTTAAAACTTGTGATGACACCGGTCGTCTTGGTATGGTATATATTTAATACAAACGACATGGAGACTTCCGCGGATGACAACCGAAACCCCCATCCTGCAATTCGGCACCAGCCGCTTCCTGCAGGCGCACGTCGACCTGTTCGTCGACGAAGCGCTGGAACGGCATGAAGCGTTGGGGCGCATCGCGGTGGTGCAGACCACCGGCAACCCGCAGAGCCTGCGCCGGATCGCCGCGCTGGCCGCGCCGGGCGGCTTCCCGGTGCGTATCCGCGGCCGCGAGCGGGGCCAGGTGGTCGCGGACGAGCGGCAAGTCACCGCGATCGCGGCGGGATTCGATGCCGCGCGCGACTGGGCCGCGCTCCGCTCGCTGGTGGCGACGACGGTGCGGGTGATCGTGTCGAACACGGGCGATCGCGGTTATGAACCGGCGGCCGGCGACGGGCCGCACCTGCTCGATGGCGATGCGCCGCCGCGCGGCTTCCCGGCCAAGCTGCTGGTGCTGCTGCACGGGCGCTGGCGCGCCGGCGGCGCGGCCGTCACGCTGTATCCGTGCGAGCTGGTCGCCAACAACGGCAGCGTGCTGCGCGACGTGGTGGCGAACCTGGCGCGCGCATGGCGCCTGGACGAAGCGTTCATCGGCTGGCTGCAGGGCCGCTGCATCTGGGTCGATTCCCTGGTGGACCGCATCGTTTCCGAGGCGATCGAACCGGCCGGCGCCGTGGCCGAACCCTATGCGATCTGGGTCATGCAGGCGCAGCCTGGCATGGTGCTGCCATGCCGCCATTCGCGCATCGTGGTGACGGACCGGCTGGCACCGTACGAACGCCGCAAGCTGTTCCTGCTCAATGCCGCGCACACATTCCTCGCCGAACGCTGGCTGGTCGAACGCCGCGCGGCCGATGAAACGGTGGGGCAGGCGATCGCCGATCCGTTGCTGCGGCGCGACCTGGAAGCGCTGTGGGAAGACGAGATCCTGCCCGTATTCGATGCAATGAACGAGGGGCCGGCAGCGCGCGCCTACGTGGCCGAAGTGCGCGACCGGTTCGCCAATCCCTTTCTTGCGCACTGCCTGGCCGATATCGCCCAGAACCATGGCGAGAAAAAGCGCCGGCGGCTGCTGCCGATCGTCGTGCTGGCCAGCGAGCTGGCACTGGGCCTGCCGCAGCCGCGCCTGTCCGCCGCGCTGCACATGGAGGCCGCATGAGGATCGACGCCCACCAGCACTTCTGGCAACTGGCCGCGCGCCATGGCGGCTGGCCGCCACCGGAACTGGCCGCCATCCACCGCGATTTCGCGCCGCTCGACCTGGCGCCGCTGCTGCGCGAACACGGTATCGGCGCGACGGTGCTGGTGCAGTCGCTGCCGGAGGAAGCCGATACGTGCTTCATGCTCGATCTCGCGGACCGGTTCCCGTTCATCGGCGCCGTGGTGGGATGGACGGACCTGAAGGCACTCGATGCGCCTGAGCGGATCGCCGCGCTGGCGGCGCACACGAAGCTGCGCGGCTTGCGGCCGATGCTGCAGGACATGGACGACGACAGGTGGATCGACGATCCCGCGCTCGACGCGGCCGTGGAGGCGATGCTGCGCCATGGACTGGCCTTCGACGCCCTGGTGCTGCCGCGGCACCTGCCCGCGTTGCTCGCCTTCGCGCATCGCCATCCGGCGCTGCCCATCGTCATCGATCACCTGGCCAAGCCGGCCATTGCCACCAGTGCCGGTAAAGCCATGGCACGCTGGCGCGACGCTATCGCCACGCTGGCCGCGCTGCCGCATGTGCACTGCAAGCTGTCCGGCCTTGTCACGGAGGCGGGGCAGGGCTGGACGGTGGAGCGGCTGCGGCCCTGCGCGAGCCATGTGCTGGAAACATTCGGCGCGGGTCGCGTGCTGTGGGGCAGCGACTGGCCGGTGCTCGACCTGGCGGCCGACTACGGCCGCTGGATCGCCGCCAGCGAGGCGCTGCTGGCGCACCTGGACGCGCCGGCGCGCGCGGCCGTATTCGGGGAAAATGCCCGCCGGTTCTACCGGATCGACGGGTGAATGGCCGCGCTGCTGATCCTTATTGCATTCTTCTAGTGACAATCAAAATACAATTTACCTGAACTTCGATCCGCCATCCCGTGCCATCCTCGCCCGCATTCGCCGGCAAACGGCGGCCAACAGCGCGATGGAGGGCACCATGATCCAGTTCAATGGCAGTCAACGGCAGGGCGGTGCGCGGCACCGGGGGCGCAGGAAGATCCTGGCCGGCGACGTGGTCACGATGGATGCGGGGCACAGGATCGTGCGGCAGGGCCGCCTGTGCATCGACGGCGCCGCGATCGCGGCGATCCTCGCGCCGGGCGAGCCGCTGCCGGCCGGTTTCGCCGATGTCGAGGTCACCGAGACGGCGGGCACCATCTTCCCCGGCCTGGTCGACCTGCACAACCACCTCACCTACAACATGCTGCCCCTGTGGCAGGTACAGAAGCGCTACACGAACCGCAACCAGTGGCGCACGCAGGAGACGAGCTACCAGTCCGACGTGGCCCGGCCGGCCAGCCTGCTGGCGCGCCATCCCGATGCCGGCTACACGCAGGCGATCATCCGCTATGCCGAGTGCCGCAGCCTGTTCGGCGGGGTGACGACGGCGCAGGGCATGTCGCTGTCGTCGACGAACGGCACGCGCAAGCTGTTCGAGGGGCTGGTGCGCAACGTCGAGCAGCCGCTCGAACAGGACTGGCCGATCGCAGGGTGCCAGACGCTGGACTACCATCCCGGGGAAATCAGGAGCAAGCTGGTGCCGGCGCTGGCGACCGGCATGCCGTTCTTCTACCACCTGAGCGAGGGCACGGACCGCGGCGCGCGCCAGCGTTTTCGCGACCTGCTGCTGGAAGATGGCAGGTGGGCCGTGGGCAAGTCGATGATCTGCATCCATTGCGTGGCCCTGAAGTCGCGCGACTTCAACGTGATGGCGCGCACCGCTGGCATAGTCTGGTCGCCCACCAGCAACCTGCTGCTGTATGGCAGGACAGCCGATGTCGCGGCCGCGAAGAAGCGCGGCGTGCCGATCGCCCTCGGCGCGGACTGGAGCCCGAGCGGCTGCAAGAACCTGCTCGGCGAACTGAAAGTGGCGCGGGCAGTGAGCGCGAAACGAAGCACGACCGGGGGCGGCCTGTTCACCCCGCGCGAACTGGTGGCGATGGTCACGTCGGTGCCGGCGACCATGCTGGGGTGGGCGAGCCACGTGGGCTCGATCGCGGCGGGCCTGCGCGCCGACCTGCTGATCATCGACGGCACGCATGCCGACCCGTACACGGCACTGATCGACGCCGGCGAGACGGCGATCCGCGCCATCCTCATCGATGGCCGTATCCGCGTGGGCGAGGCGGCCGCGTTCACCGTCGGCGATCCGCTGACGAGCGAGTCGTTTTCCATCGGCGGCAAGGAATACCACATCGACCTGGTGGAAGAGGGCGACGACGCGATGGGCGGCATGACGCTGGCGGCAGCCGTGGACAAGCTGGCCTACGGCCTGGAACACCTGCCGGAACTCGCCGAAGAGGCGGCACGGCCGGCACCTGCGATGGCGATGTCGATGGCGCGCGGCGCGGCCCCGGCATGGCGGCTGGAACTCGAGATGGAAGATCACGACGATCACGCGCACGCCGGCCCGCCTGCGCACGCGCGCGCGGCGGCGGGGATCGCCTTGCGTGCGACGGCCGAAACGCCGGTGCGCCCCATGGCCCTCGACCCGATCACCGCGGTGGACGACAACCTGTTCATCGACCGCCTTCTCGGCAATCCCAACTTGCCGGCGTATGTGCGGAAAAGCCTGCGGCAGTAAGGGGGCGACGGCCAGGGCAGGAAAGACACCGGCCACGAAAGGGTTTTATTTTAGTCATGTAGTTGCTACAATCGTAATGATAAGCATTCTCATTGCGGCGCAGACCGCATGACCATCATTACCCAGCGACCCGGAAGGCAGCGAGGTATCCACCACCTTCCGGAAGATCGCCATGACCCACATTGCCGTTCCCGCCCTGTCGACACGCCTGCGTGCCGTTCCCGCCATCCTGTCGTCCGCATTCGCGCTGGCCGCGGCCAGCACGATGACCCATGCCGCGGCCGCCGCCGGGGCGGCCATGCCCACGGTGGTCGTCACCGCCTCCGGCACCGCGACCGATATCCACGACGCGCCGGCCAGCATCAGCGTCATCACGCGCGAGGAAATCGAACGCCAGCCCGTCATCGACCTGAACACGCTGCTGCGCCGCATTCCCGGCGTGACCGGCGGCACCAGCCCCGTCGGCGAGGAATCAAAGATCAAGCTGCGCGGCTTGCCCGACAAGTACACGCTGATCCTGGTGGACGGCAAGCGGGTCGGCAGCTCGGCCGACACAGCCTACCGGCCCGACCTGGGCCGCCAGGACCTGAACTGGATCTCGCCCGAGATGATCGAACGGATCGAAGTGGTGCGCGGCCCGATGTCGTCGCTGTACGGATCGGACGCGATGGGTGGCGTCATCAACATCATCACCCGCAAGGTCCCCGGCAAGTGGAACGGTTCGGCCACGGCGAACTACACGAAGCCGCAGGACAGCGGGCGCGGCGCCGCCCACCAGCTGGGCGCGAACATCGCCGGCCCGCTGTCGGACACGGTGGGCATGCGCCTGGGCGTAGGCCAGACGAAGCAGGAGGCCGACGAGGCGGTGCGCGGCAATGCGGGCGGCATCGGCGGGGTGCGCAACCAGTCCGTGACCGGGCAGCTCAGCTGGGCGCTGGACAAGCGGCACAGCCTCGTGCTCGATGCCAGCTACGGCCGCCAGGAAGCGAGCGATTCGCCCACGGTGGATCCGGACGGCGATCCGCTGTTCTCCGCCTGGGGCGCGAACAAGCTCATACGCAAGAGCGCGGGGCTGGGCTATGAGGGCCGCTTCGGCGCCGGCACGGCCAGGGTCAACCTGTACCACAACGATTTCGACAACCGCATCGCGGATGCCGTCGCCAGGTCGAAGGACACGATCCTGGACGGCACGTTCGAGATGCGCCGCCACCTGCTCGTGGAGCACCTGCTGGTGCTGGGTGGGCAGTGGAAGGACCAGGAACTGACCAATACCGACACGATCGGCACGATCCCCACCGATTACCTGGGCAATCCGGTTGGCGGCGCCACGCTGTCCGGCCACACGTCGGCCCTCTTCGCGGAAGACCAGGTCTTCCTGCGCGACGACCTGACGGCCACGCTGGGCCTGCGCCTCGACCACCACGGCCGGTTCGGCAACCACACCAGCCCGCGCCTGTACCTGGTGCACCATCCGCTGCCGGCGTGGACGATCAAGGGCGGCGTATCGCGCGGCTTCCGCGCCCCCAGCCTGAAGGAAAACTCGCCGTCCGCCGCCACGCAATCGGGCGGCGGCGGCTGCGGTTCGCTGCGCCCGCTCGGCTACGTGCGGGGCGGCTGCTACATGGCGGGAAACGCGGACCTGGTGCCGGAGACCAGCACCGCCGCCGAACTTGCCGTGGCCTACGAAAAGGATGGCTGGGATGCCGGCCTCACGTACTTCCATACGGACTTCAAGAACAAGATCGACTACGCGCCGCTCGGTTTCTTCCAGGGGCGCTGGTGGACGAAGATGACCAACATTCAGAAGGCCCGTACCAGCGGGCTGGAAGGTACGCTGACGGTGCCGCTCACGAAGTCGCTGAACTGGCGCAACAACGTCACGTGGATGCGCGAGGCGAAGAACCTCACCACCGGCGCCAACCTGCTGTCCACGCCGCGGCTGTCGTGGTACTCGGCCCTGGGCTGGCAAGCCACCGACCGCCTGTTCGGCGAGCTGTCGGCCCAATACACCGGTCGCGAACTCAATGCCGGCGTGGCGGCCAACCACGCCTACACGATCGTCGACGCGGTCGTGTCGTACAAGCTCATGCCCGGGTGGACGGTGCGCGGCGGCGTCGAAAACCTGTTCAGGAAGGGGCCGACGGCCGATGGGGTGGTTGATTATTACGTGCCGGGCCGGCGCATGTTCGCGGGGGTGACGTCGCGCTTCTGACCGCGGTGTTGTAAGAATCCCGGGACAGTCCCTCCGGAGAAGACAGTTCCCGCAGGAGGGACCGGCCCTGGCTGCTTTCCAACAGTTTTCGTGGCGTAGGCGCGACAGGGGGTATGACTGCACCATCGTCGATCGCATCGTTCACGTGAACATCCAGCCGGTGTCGCTGGTGAAGATCAAGTATCGAAATCGAACGTACCGGCCGGCCCTCCAGCGGGGCAAAGCACCGCTGTCGCGGCCGCCTCGTCCGATCCAGTAGAATCTGGCCTTCCCCGCAACCGGCCACTTTCGTGACACACCAGGACCAGCTTCTCGCCTTTACCCTCAACGGTGGCGCTACCGGCGCGCGGATGCGCGCACGCGACTGGTCCGATCACCCGCTCGGTGCCATGCAGCAATGGCCGTCGGCGCTGCGTACCACGCTGGGCATCGTGCTCGGCTCGTCGTTCCCCACCTTCCTCACGTGGGGCGAAGCGAACCACCTGTTCCATAACGACGCCTACGTGCCCATGCTCGGCAAGAGGGCGGACGGTACGCTCGGCCTGCCGTACGAGCAGGTGTGGAGCGAAGTGTGGGCGGATCTCGGGCCCTACGTGGCCCGCGTAAAGGACGGCGAATCGTTTTTCTTCGAGAATTACGCCACCACGCTGTACCGCAACGGCGCGCCGGAACAGACGTGGTTCACGTTCTCGTTCAGCCCCGTGCGCGACGAGGCGGGACTCGTGCGCGGCATGCTGTGCACCGTGATCGAAGTTACCGACAAGGTGCTGGCGCTGGCCCGGCACAAGGAGGCCGAGGAGCGGCTGGCGTTGTCGCTGGAGGCATCCGGCAATATCGGCACCTGGTCCGTGGACCTCGAGACCTCGTCCACGCATGTCGACGAACGCTTCGCGCGCCTGTTCCAGGTCGATGCCACCGTGGCGATGGCGGGCACTGAGCTGGCGCGTTTCACCGACATGATCCACGCCGAAGACCGGCCGCACGTGCTGGCCGCGATCGACCGGGCGATCCGCGACGAAACACTGTACGACACCGAATACCGCATTCCGCAGCGCTCGGGAATCGACGTGTGGATCAATGCACGCGGCAAGGTATTCACCAGCATCGAAACGGGCCGGCGCCAATTCGCCGGCATCGCCATCGACGTCACCGAACGCAGGCTGGCGGAGCGGCGCCGCATCGAGAGCGAGCAGGCGGCGGCCGAAGCGTCCGCGCGGGCCGCCGCGAGCTTGCGGATGATGGAAGACAGCGAAACGCGCTTCCGCCTGATGGCCGACGACATTCCGCAGATCGTCTGGGGCGCCAACACCGCCGGTGTCAACGATTACGTGAATACCCGCTGGTTCGAGTACACGGGCGAGCCGCTGCCTCGCCCGCCGGACTGGGACTGGCGGCCGATGATCCACCCGGACGACCTGGCGGTGCTGGAAGAAACCTGGCGCGCCAGCCTCGCCACCGGCCGCCGCTTCGAGATCGAGCACCGGCTATGGCACCACACTGGCCAGTTCCGCTGGGTGCTGAACCGTGCCGTGCCGACGACGGATGCGATAGGGCCGGACACCCGCTGGCTCGGCACGCTGACCGACATCCACGACAAGAAGACCGGCGAGGAAGAGTTGCGCACGCAGTCGCGCCGCAAGGACGAATTCCTGGCCATGCTGGCGCACGAGCTGCGCAACCCGCTGGCGCCAATCAGCACCGCCGCCCACATGCTGGCGCTGGGGCGCCTCGATGCGGAGCAGGCGCGCCGGTCCAGCGAAGTGATCGTGCGGCAGGTGCGGCACATGACAAGCCTCGTCGACGACCTGCTCGACGTGTCGCGCGTCACGCGCGGGCTGGTCGAACTGGACTGCGAAGCGGTCGACCTGCCTGCCGTGCTGGCCAGCGCCATCGAACAGGTGCGCCCGCTGGTCGACGCGCGCGGCCATGCAATGGCCGTGGAAACAGTAGTGCATGCGGCGGGCGGGCTGCCGCCGGTGCGCGGCGACCGCGTGCGCCTCGTGCAGGTTGTCACCAACCTGCTGAACAACGCGGCCAAGTACACGCCGCCGGGCGGGCGCATCGCCGTGTCGGTGACGGCCGCCGCGGGCAGCGTGGTCATCGCCGTGCGCGACAACGGTGTCGGCATCGCCGCCCACGTGCTGCCCCACGTGTTCGAACTGTTCACGCAGGCCGAGCGCACGCCCGACCGCTCCCAGGGTGGCCTGGGCATCGGCCTCGCGCTGGTGCAGAGCCTCGTGCAACTGCATGGCGGCAGCGTGGCTGCCGCCAGCGCGGGCCTGGGGCAGGGAAGTACGTTCACGGTGACGCTGCCGGCGGCAGCGGCATGAGGGCAGGGGGGCAGTTATCGTTTTGGGTGATGATTGGTATGGCCACAATAAATTGGCCTGACCGGTGTGCAGGTGGCATGATGCACCTGTCTCCTCCAATTTCCCAAGAATTGGAATTTGCCGGCCTCAGCGCCGGCTTTTTTTTGCCCGGCGCTTCGGCGCGCCGTATTACGGCAGCAGGGCAAGGACCGCCTTGACGGCGGTCGTGACCGGCGCGGCCATTTCGGCCACCGTCTTGGCCGCTTCGAGCAGGCCGCTGGCGGTAACATCGTAGAGCGCCTTGCGCGGCTTGGCCGCGGTGGCCTCCGACGTCAGCGTCACGAGATCGCGCGTCACCTGTTCGGCTTCCTCCGCTGGCAGCCGCTTTGCCAGATCGGCCACGCGGGCCGTCAGGTTCTTCAGTTCCTGTTTCAGCGCATCGTCCACGTTCGCGCTCGCGGCCTTGTTGAAGCTGTTTTCGATATTGGCCGCGGTGACAAGGTTGAAATCGCCCGTGACGCTGACGTTCCCCATCTGGATGCTGGTATTCATATAGTCTCCCTCAATGATATTCGTGACCATCGACCTGCTTGCCGCACGGATGAAGTGGTCCACCTTCAGCGCCACCTGGCGGCGCATCTTGTCCAGGCTTGCCGTTTCGCCTTCGAACGCGGCACCGAACGCCTGCCTGGCGGCATCGAGCATGGCGGTCTGGTCGAGCCCGAATCGCTGCGCCTTGTTCAGCAGCCGCAGCGACTCGTTCAGGTACTCCTGGATCGCCTCCGACACGGGCGAACCCGGTTCCAGTTTCAGACGGTCGGTGCGTTGCAGGTTGACCAGCACGCATTTCAGGCACTCCCGCTCCGTATGCAGGCGCACCAGGTGGATCCGCAGGCGCCGCAACGCATCCGGGTCGCCCGCCTGCGTGCGGATCAGCCATGCACTGCATCGCTGCTTGCCGAACTGCAGCCATGCGTGGGACAGCGTGGCACCGGCCTCCGGAATCTCCAGTACCTTGCGCACATGCGTGGGGCCGGCTGCCATGCTGTCGTGCTCCACGATCATGGACGGCAGGCCTGGGGACAGCCACCAGCGCGGCAAGTCCGCCGGCTGGGCCATGGCGTGTTCCGTGGTGGCATGCAGGAAATGGTCCGCCAGCAGGTCGCCCGCTTCGATCAGTTTCGATGCGACGGCGGTGCCGCCCCGGCGGATGCGCACGTCGAGCTGGCTCAGCTTCTGCATGACGGACACCAGCGCCACCGGTTGCGGCACGGTGTGGCTCACCTTGACGGCCAGCTCCATCCGCGACACGACGCCGTCGGAATAAAAGCGGCGATGCAGCACCCGGACGGGCATTGGCGGCGCCGCCGGCGCGGCCGCTTCGAGGTGGCGCATCCGGTCGCCGAATCTGATGGCCGAGCTGGCGTCGCCGTACACGTCTTCGCCCGCCCATTCGCTCACGCCACCCGAGCGGCGCGAGTTGACGAGCCCGGAAGAGCGGATGAAGTCCCGCCCGGGGCTGGCGATCGGCCAGGCGGGAACCTGCAGCCGGCCGCCATGGCCGGGCACGAAGTCGCGCACGTCGGCAAAGGGAAACTGGAACACCACGAACATGCGGGACTTCCTGAAGGTCGGGGGCCCCCGGCGGCGAGCGCCAGGGGGGGAGGCAGAGCCATGTTCGGGAATCGAACCCGATTGCCGATGCACTACCCAAAGTGCAGGTGCGTCCAACGCCGGCGCTGTGGCGCCACGAGTCGGGATCAGATGTCCCGCCACGTGACAGCCGAATGAAAGCCTACCAGCGGGATAATGAAAGGGCAATTCATTCCTGCGCACGCAGGCAGGGATGCCGCCGTGTGGCGTGCCGGTGCAACGAATGGATGAGCGGGGAGTACGGCTGTCGGTGCCGCAGATGCGAATGGTTCGTATTTTCCGAACCAACGTTCAAATTAGTGCGCCTTATTTAATCCGCCGGGAAGCCCTACACTAGCCCTGGCGATACAGCTCGCACAGTGTTTCGACAGCGCCTGCCCCATGGCGCGCTTCCCTTCGCGGTGGTCCGGTTTCCCGGCCGCCGCTTTTTTTTTGGGCGCTGCAAGCCGGCTGCGATGCCGACCCCGAAACACTGCGCGAACCGCATTTTCGCTTGCTTTTGCGAAGTGCGCCAGTCCCACTGCACCAGGGCAGGGCATGACGGGCTCGCGGACGGCCCCCGGTTACCCGCCCCTCATCGGCCGGAGCCTTCCCAGCCGCCGCCCAACGCAAGAAACAGGACCACCTGGTCGGCGGCCACCTGCGCATCGGATGCGGCCAGCGCGCTGTCGCCGGTGGCCAGCGTGCGGTCGGCATCGAGCACCGACAGGAAATCGATCTTGCCGGCGTCGTACAGTCGGTGGGACTGGCTGGCGGCCAGTGCGCTCTGCTCGCGCGCGGCCCGCAACGCGGTATTGCGATCAAGTTCGCGCGCATAGACGGTCATCGCCGTTTCCGTTTCCCGGAGGGCGTTCAGCACGATGCCGTCGAATCGGGCCAGCGCGGCGGCCGTGGCGCTTTCCGCTTCCGCCACGCGGGCATGGCCGGCATTCGTGGGCAGTGTCCACGAGATCAGCGGCCCCAGGCTCCAGCGCAGCGCATTGCCGGCGCCGAAGCGGTCGAGCGCGCCCGTGCTGCCCGCCGACAGGCCCAGGCTCACGCTGGGATACAGGTCGCTGGTGGCGACGCCGATGCGGGCCGTGGCGGCGGCCAGGCTGCGTTCGGCGCCGCGGATGTCGGGCCGGCGCTTCAGCAGCGCGGCGCCATCGCCCACGGGCACCGGCTGCGCCAGCCGCGGCACGGCGGTGCAGGCGATCTCGCTGTCCGCCATCTCCGCGGGTGCCCGGCCGGTCAGCGCGGCGAGCCGGAACTGCGCGGTGCGGGTTTGCGCCAGCAGCGGCGGGAGCGCGGCGCGCAACTGTTCGAGCTGGGCGCGGGCACGGGTGTCCTCGAGCGCGGTACCACGGCCGGCACGGATGCGCCGCCCGGTCAGTTCCACGAAGCGCGCCTGCAGGTCGACCGACCGGCGCGCCACGTCCAGCTGGTGGCGGGCGCCGCACGCGTCCACATAGGCACGGGCCGTGTCGGCGGCCACGGTCACGCGCGCCAGGTCGAGCGCCGCCTCGGCGGCCTCGCGGTCGGCGCCGGCGGCTTCCACGCCGCGGCGGATCTTGCCGAACAGGTCGAGCTGGTACGACACGGTGACGCCCGCATCATGGCTGTAGCCATCCGCCAGCGGTTCGGGCAAGCCCTTCGCGGCGGCCGAGGCGCGCCCGTACGCCGGTCCGCCGGAAGCGCCGATGACGGGATCGGCGGCACCGGCCACTTCGCGCTGCACGGCGCGGGCCCGGGCCAGGTTCGCGGCGGCCACGCGCAGGTCGGTATTGGCGGCGAACGCCTTGCCGACCAGCGCATCGAGCGCCGGATCCCGGTACAGCCGCCACCACGCCGGCGGCAACGGTTCGCTGCGGAACGCGGCCTTGTCGTCGCCTGCGGCGCTGGCGAACGGCGCGGCGGCGGCCGGGCGTTCGACCACGGCCCTGGCGGGCAGCCTGTAGTCGGGGCCGACCGTGCCGCAGGCCGCCAGCACGGCCAGCGATGCGAACAAGGGCAGTTGCTTCAGGTTGCGCATGGTGTCCTCCTCACGAACGCGTGGCATGCGCGGTACCGGCCACGGCGGCCGGAGCGGCATGCTTCACGTCGACCGTTACCGTCTGTCCGGCAACGAGGCGCGTGCCCGACGGCAGCGCGTCGAGCTTCACGCGCACCGGAATGCGCTGCGCCAGCCGTACCCAGTTGAACGTGGGATTCACGTTCGACAGCAGGTTCGACGACGTGCTGCGATCGCGGTCGGCGATGCCGCCCGCGAAGCTCTCGACATGGCCATGCAGCGTCGCGGAGGCGCCCATCGGCGTCACCAGCACCGGGTCGCCGATGCCGATCGCGGCCAGCTTGGTTTCCTCGAAATAGCCTTCGACGTAATACGAATCGCGGTCGATCAGCGCCATTACCGCGTGGCCGGCCGTCACGTAGCCGCCCGCCCGCAGGTCCAGGTTCGTGACGGTGCCGTTGACGGTGGAGACGACGCGCGTGCGCTCCAGGTTCAGCCTTGCCACATCGCGGCCGACGATCGCCTGCGCCAGCGCGGCGCGCAGCTCGTCCACCTTCGCGGACGACTGCTCGCGCACTTCCTGCGCCACCAGGTCGCGCAGTTCGGCGTTGCGGCGCGCATCCTTCTCGGCCTGGCCGAGTGCCACGCGCTGCGCCGCCACCGCCGCCTCGGCCTGTCGCAGGGACAGCGCGAAGCGCGATGCATCGATCTCGAACAGCACGTCGCCGGCCTTCACCTGCTGGTTGTCGTGGACCAGCACTTTCGTGACCTGTCCGGTCACATCCGGCGCCACCTGCACCACGTCGGCCTTCACGCGACCGTCGCGCGTCCAGGGTTCCACTTCATAGTGCTGCCACAGGCGCCAGGCGAGGAGGCCGGCCGCCGCCAGCGCGGCCATCGTCACGACAAAGCGCATCAGCGCCAGCGTGGAAGTCTTCAGGTTGGTTTCAATAGCCATAACGGGTCGTCAACAGAGAGAAGCCGCCCAGCAAAATGCCGAACAGCGCGAATTCAAAGAGGGCGGGGTGCCACACGAACCGGTAGAAGCCGACTCGCAGCAGCAATTTGCCGAGCGCGCGGGTGCACACCAGGGCGGCCACCGCGAGCAGCAGCAAGGTGGGTACGTAGAGGCCGTGCAGGCTGACTTCGGCGATCATCGGGACTCCATGGGCAGGGGGGCATAGGGAGCGGCATGCGGAAAGAGGTCGCGCCGCATGCTGGCCAGCGCCGCCGCGGCCGTTTCGCGCACATCCGCTTCCGTCGCGTGACAGACGGCACGCAATGTGTCGTCGAGCTGGGCCAGCAGGTCGTCGCGGCCGGGCGTCGCGCGCGTAACGCCGAAATGCGACGCCAGGCGGTCGAGCAAGGCGCGCAGCGGCACACCGGCCGGTTCCAGCCGCGTGTCGAGACCGCGCAGCTGGGCAATGTGCAGGCCCACGCGCAGTTCGCGCATGTTTTCCAGCGCCGCGGCGCGTACGTCGGGCGCCGCCTTGGCCAGCGCCAGGCGCGGCATCAGCAGGGCCACGCGGTCCACCACGCGCGCCGACACTTCCAGCAACGCGGGGGGCCGGGAGGCGCGTGCCATCTGCACCAGCTCCGCGCGGGCGCGGGCCAGCATGCGGCGCGCCATCCAGGGCGCATCGACTGTGCGCATCATGCGCGTAACAACAGCGGCGGCGATGTAGCCGAGCATCTGCGCCAGCAGGCCGTTGACGAACGAAGCCATGTCGAGCTGGTTCGTATCCTGCAACGCCAGCGTGCTGGCGATACCGATCACGAACGTCAGCGCGTTGCCGTAAGTGGCCGGACGCGCCATGTACACGCCCAGCAGCAGGAAGACGGGCGCCAGCGTGAGCACCAGCATCTCGTAGCTGTGCACCGCCGGCAGCACCACGAGGATGTAGAACACGGAGACCGGCACCGACCATAGCGTGAACTTGACGAAGCCCGTGATCGCCGGAACGGGATCGTCCATCGTGGCGAAGAAGCAGCACGCCACGCCGGCCAGCATCGGCGCGGCGGCACCGGCCGGCCAGCCGGTCAGGATCCAGAACGCGCAGCAGGCCAGGATCGCGATCGCCGCCGCCAGGGCGGAGCGCAGCGCCATGCCGTGGTCGCGGTGCAGTACCGCCGGCGTGAGGTGGGGCGGAGCGGCCGGCGGCGCGCCGTGCATCACGGCATCGATGCTGTCGCGCAGTTCCAGGCTTTCCTCGCAGGCCGCGACCAGCGCCGCGAGCCGCTGCGCCAGGTTCACCAGCAGGATCGTGCGCCACGTCGCATCGGGCGCCAGTTCAGGCGTCAGCGCTTCGAGCCGCGCGCGCAATGCCGCCGCGCGGGCGGGATCGGCGGCGCGGCCTTCCGCGATCCATTGCGCCACGTCGTCCAGCATCGCCTGCCAGTGGGCTTCCACGGGGCCGGTCTGCGCCAGCGCCTGCAGCCGGTCTTCGACGGCCAGGAGCAGCGGCACCATCACGGCCAGGCGGTCATGCAGCGCGTGCACCATCGCGCCGGTCCAGCGCAGGTGCGACGTGTCGAACGGCAGGTGCGTGGACATCACGCGCATGTCGCTGATCTCGGCGGCCAGCGCCAGGCGCACGTGGGTATCGGTTTCCTTGCCGGCGGGGCGCAGGACCTGCAGCATCCAGCCGCGCGCGTCGCCGATCGCGCGGTCCAGCCGGCCCAGCAGCGCCGGTCCGACACCCTGCGGGAAGACCAGCGAATGCACCAGCGTGGCGGACAGGATGCCGACGCCGATTTCCTCGACGCGGGCCAGCGCCGTATCGAACACGGTGGCCGGATCGGCCACCGACGGAAAGCCGATCAGGCCGGCCGTATACCCGGCCAGCATGAAGATATAGGAACGGGGCGTGCGGTCGAGCAGCGACACGTACAGGCACACGGCGACCCAGCACGCCAGGGCCAGCGACAGCAATTCGGGGGCATTGGCCAGGTTCGGCACCAGCGCCACCGTGGCCGCCGAGCCGACGAGCGTGCCGCACACGCGGAACAGCGCCTTCGAACGCACCGCGCCCGCCAGCGGACTGGCCACGATGTACGCGGTCATCATCGCCCAGAACGGGCGCGGCAGTCCGGCCGCCATCGACACGTACAGCGCCAGCATCGACGCCGTGAAACACTTGGCCGAGAACAGCAGTTCGCGCGGGTGCGGGGGTTTCAACAGCATCGCCGCTCAGCCTTTCGCCCGGCCCGCCAACGCCGCGTCGAGCTGCGTGAGCACGCGCACGCAGGCTTCGATGTCGGCCTGCGGCAGCCCGGCGAACAGCTCGCGCCGGAACGGCAGCAGCAACTCTTCCAGCTGGGCGGCACAGTGGCGGCCCTCGGCCGTCAGGTGCAGTGTCTTCGCACGCCGGTCGGCCGGATCGTCCTGCCGCGTCACGAGGCCGGCCGTCACGAGCTGGTCGATGATGCGCACGAGCGACGGCGGCTCGACGCCGAGCGCCTCGGCCACCGTGCCCGGCCGCACGCCATCGCCGAGGCGGGCAATCATCACGACCGGCCAGCCACTGGCGTGCGACAGCGCGAACGTGCCGGCCACCCGGTCCGCCGCCGCCTTGTAGGCCCGCGCCGAGTGGATCAGCGAGTGCGTGAGTGACATCAGCGTCTTGTCGAGGTCGGTCATGGCGTCGGTTTTAGATTAGGATGCGAAAGTTTAGCATCCTAAGTAAATCGGCGCAACTCGCCAGGGCCGGTGCTGCGGCAATCGGCAGGGACGATGAAAGATGGAAACGCAGGGGAAGCGCAGGGGAAATGCAGGGGAAATGCAGGGGAAATGCAGCAGGGAAACGCAGGCGCGCGGCGATGCAGGCGCCCGGTTGTAGCCGGCCGGTCGGGAAGACCGGCCGCAACGGGACTGGATCAGCCCAGCGGATTGATGACGAACGCCGGCATCTGTGCCTTCTCGTTCGCGCATTCGAGGAACTTGTCCGCCGTTTTCAGCGCCTCGTCGATGGTCACGTCCATGTCGAGGTAACGGTAGGTGCCCAGGCGGCCGATGAAGGTCACGTTGGGTTCGTCGTTCGCCAGGTTCACGTATTTTTCCAGCTGCACCTTGTCGCGCGCCAGGCGGATCGGGTAGTACGGCGTGTCGCCTTCCTCGCACTGCCGGCTGTACTCGAAGTAGCAGACGGTGCCTTCATGCTGTTCCCACGGCGAGAAGTGCTTGTGCTCGGTGATGCGCGTATAGCGCTGGGCGTTGTCGCAATAGTTGATCACGGCATTGCCCTGGTAATCGCCCTGGTCGCGGTGCACTTCGAAGTCCAGCGTGCGGTAAGGCAGGCGGCCTTCGCGGTGGCCGAACCAGGCATCGATCGGGCCGCTGTAGAACACGTGGGCGTAGTCGGACTTCTGTTCCGGCTTGAACGGCGTGTTCAGGTACACGGTAATGCCCGGCACGTCGAGGATCTTTTCCACGATCGCCGTGTAGCCGTCCTTCGGCATGCCCTGGTACTTGTGGCTGAAATAATTGTCGTCGTAGTTGAAGCGCACGGGCAGCCGCTTCAGGATGCTGGCCGGCAGCTCGGTGGGATCGAGGCCCCACTGCTTCACGGTATACGTCTTGAAGAACGCTTCGTACAGGTCGCGGCCGACGAAGCGCAGTGCCTGGTCTTCGAACGTGACCGGGTTCTCGATCGTCTTGTCGCCCTGCTCGGCGAGGAATTCCTGCGCCTCGGCCGGCCGCAAGGTCTTGTTGAAGAACTGGTTGATCGTCAGCAGGTTGATCGGCAGCGTGTACACGCGGTTGTTCGTGATCGCCTTCACGCGGTTCACGTAAGGCTTGAATTCGGAAAACTCGTTTACGAACTTCCATACCCGCTCGTTATCGGTATGGAAGATGTGCGGGCCATAGATGTGGACCATCACATTGGTTTCGGCATCGCGCTCGGAATGGCAATTGCCCGCGATATGCGACCGTGATTCGAACACTTCGACTTGGTAGCCCGCTTTCGCGAGCTGGTGCGCGATTACTGCGCCGGAGAAGCCTGCCCCGATAATAGCTACGTTCTTTGTCATCACGCTCACTTGGTTTTTAGGGTGGTTGAAATGCGCAATTGAATGCTGTGCCTGAATACGTGTCTTAAATAAGTGTCTTCAATAAGTGTCTTCAATACATGTCGCCTTTGCGGCTCCGGATGCCGGACGACGTGGCAAGATTACCATGTAAAAAAAACAAGCGTTGCACGTTACCGTGGCGAATTCACAAATGCCTGCAAGTTGTGCCGTTGCGTTCGCGGCCGCACCTCGTCGCTCCCGGCTCTCGCCCAAGATCGGCCCGCCATTTGGCATGTCGACAAGCGAGGCATGGGGGTGGATGGAGACGTCCTGATCGTCGGTGGCGTGCTGGCCGACGGCACGCGGCTCGGCGGCGAGGTCGTCAGCGCGCTGCCGCCAACGGCGCTGAACGGGATCGTGCCGCCGGCTTGGCGCGCGATGGCCCCGTTCCGGCAACTGCCTTCATTTAAACCGAGCCCCTACCTGTGCGTATACCTGTGGTTCGACCGCGCGTTTTCGATCGAGCGCTTCTGGGCGCACCCGTACTCGCCGGAACGCCTCAACGACGATTTCTACGACCTGCGCCAGATCCGTACCGGCCGGCAGGACAGGGCGACGGTGGTGTGCTCGAACATCATCTACAGCCATCGCGCCCATCACATGAGCGATGACATGGCTCGTGCGCAAGCTCGCCGGCAAGCCGGCGGGCCCCGAGGTCAAGGCACGATCGTGACGAACAGGTAGACGGCGAAGATCACCACGTGCACCATGCCCTGCATGATCGTCGTGCGGCCATTGCCCAGCGAGAGCGTGGCCACGATGATCGACAGCAGCAGCAGCACCGTGGACTTCACGTCGATGCCCAGCGACAGCGTCCAGCCGTTCGCCAGCGACACGATGGCCACGGCCGGAATCGTCAGGCCGATGCTGGCCAGCGCGGAACCGAGCGCCAGGTTCAGGCTCGTCTGCAGCCGGTTCGCGCGGGCCGCCTGGAACGCGGCGATCCCTTCGGGCAGCAGCACGACGGCCGCGATGATGATGCCCACCAGCGCCTTCGGCGCGCCGAGCGCCACCACGGCCGCTTCCAGCGGCGGCGACAGCGACTTGGCCAGCAGCACCACGCTGCCCAGGCAGACCAGCAGCAGCGCGCTGCTCCACCACATGATCTTCCGGGGCGGCGGCGGCGCGTGCACGGCCTCGTCCGCGGTAGCCACCTCGGGCAGGAAGTAATCGCGGTGCCGCACGGTCTGCACGAGCACGAAGGTACCGTACAGCACCAGCGAGATCACGGCGATGAACACCAGCTGGCTGCTGCTGTAGAAGGGCCCCGGCGTCGTGGTGGTGTAGTTCGGCAGCACCATCGTCAGCACGGCGATCGCCGACAGCGTGGCCAGCGCGGCGGAAACGCCCGTCTGCGTAAAACGCTGCTCGCCATGGCGCCGCGCGCCGGCCAGCAGGCAGATGCCGACCATGCCGTTCAGGATCAGCATCACGGCGGCATACACGGTATCGCGGGCCAGCCCCGTGGTGGACTCGCCGCCGGCGATCATCAGCGACACGATCAGCGCCACTTCGATCGACGTGACCGCCACCGCGAGCACCAGCGTGCCATACGGTTCGCCGATCCGGTGCGCCACCACTTCGGCATGGAACACGGCGGCCAGTACGCCGGCGAACAGGCCGGCGGCCAGCAGCGCGATATACACGCCGCCGAACATGTCGCCGAGGCCGGCGGCTTTGCCGGCCAGCAGCAGCCAGGCGGCGATGGGTGCCGCGATGGTCCACGCGGGCAGGGAATTCGAGATTTTCATGGCATTTTGATGATTGTTGACGTTGATGCCGCCCTGGCAACGCACGGCGGCACGGCCGCAGTGTACACGGGACGCCGTGCCGGAGTCGGGGCCGAAGGAGGCCGGGCAGATCCAGCAGCAGATCCAGGCACTGCAGCAGCGCATCGCGCAATTGCAGGCCGAGGCGGCCGAGCGGGCGGCGGCGCAGGCACAAAAGGCGCAGCAGGATCGGAAGCAGGTGGAGCAGAAGCAGAGCCGCGGGAAGGGGGCGCTGGGCAGCGTGATCGATACATGCGCCTGAAGAGGCCGGCGGCATGGGGGAAAGCAGTGTCGGACTCATGCCGTTCAGATAAGCCGAGCCCAGAAGCAGATTCCGGGGTCAGGGAGGAGCGCTGGCCTGCAGGCCAGCGCCGCTTTGCCGGCAAGGAACGGTGCTCCTTGAAATCCCGGCAAAGCCCCGGCGGGTCTGACCCCAGCCCTTCGCTGTTGGGGTGTCTGACACTGGTGTTCGGCAGCCAACGGCTACCGGTTGATGCAATCGAGCCAGACCACCTGCATAACCTTACAGCGTGCGGAACGACACGCCCACCATGATGCGGCGGCCGGCGTACGCGTAGTCGAGCAGGTTCGGCACGCCGTTGCTGAGCGGCGCGAACCCGGCCTGGCTGTTCGACGTGGTGGCGTTGCCGATGTTGCGGCCCTCCAGGAAGAATTCCACGTCCGGCCGCCATTTGTAAGCGATCTTCGCGTCGACGAAGCGCGTGGCGTCCTTGAAGTTCGGCGACCCGGGCGAATAGATCTTCGGCGTGGAATTGTTGGCGGTCACGCCCTGCGCCGGATAGTTGATCAGCTCGCGCGGCGCCTGCGTGCACGGCGAGATGCAGGTGAACCAGGCGGCGGCGCCCTGCAGTGCCACGCGCGCCGACAGCCGGCCATCGTCGTACCACAGCGCCACGTTGTACTGCGATTCCGATTCGCGCGCCGGCGGCAGCGCCGTGCCGGTCAGCAGGTCGACGATGGAAGCCGTCACGTGCTTCGATTTCACCTTCGTGTAGTTGGCATCGAAACCGGTGAAGCTCAGCAGGCCGGGCAGGAACGTGAAGGCCGTCTTCGTGGAGAACTCGGCGCCATTGCGGGTGGAGACCGGGCCGTTCACATAGGTGGAATAGTTGAACGGCAGGTCGGACAGTTTCACGCCGGTCTGCGGATCCACCAGGTCGGACCCGGCGAACAGCTGGCCGCCGCTCACGCCTTCGGTGATGAACTGGCCGACCTTGCCCTTCTGGTTGAAGTACGCCAGGCTGAACATCGTGTCGCGGTTCGGATACCACTCCAGCGACACGTTCTGGTTGACGTTCTTGCGCGCCTGCAGGGCGGGGTTGCCGATGACGCCGTTGCAGCGCTGCGTGCCGTCGGCATCGAGGTCGGCGGCGCGTTCGTCGTAAATGCAGGTACTGGCCGGCAGCAGCTGCTGGATCGGCGGCCGCGCCACGGTCTTCGCCACGCTGTAGCGCAGTACCAGTTCGTCCGGGCGCAGCCACGTGGCCAGGTTCAGGCTGGGCAGCACGTCCGTCGTGGTGGCATCCACCGCCGTGTTCTGCACGATCGACGATTGCACGTAGCCGGCCGAGTTGGTCGGGTCTTCCGCGTCGTACAGCGCCGTCTTCGAATACGACGTGAACGTCATCGTGCCGGTGCCGCTGACGCGGCTGCGCACGTAGCGCACGCCCACGTTGCCGTCGAATTCGAGGCCGAACGGCAGCGCGCGGTTCGTGAACGGCACATGGTCGAGGCCGAAATCGGTCATCAGGTAGAACGCATCGATGCGTTCCTGCAGCTTGTTCACGGGCTGGTCGTAGACTTTGCCGTCGGTGGCCGTGCAGGTCTGCACGCAATCCCAGTTGCGGTTGGCAAAGTTGGTCAGTTCGACGGCCCGCGCGATGTCGATGCCCATCCAGTTCTGCGGCAGGATCGCCGGCCGGTCCTTGGCGCCGTGGAAGTACGACGTGCCGGTGGCCGGCTTGGTCAGCGTCTGCTGGATGATATTGAGGAAGTCCTGCTGCGACAGCACGAGCGTGCCGTCGCGGCCGCTGCGCGGATCGCCCGGCGGATTCATGCCGTACTGGCAGGCGTCGCCGCCCGGCGCCAGCGAAGCCGGAGTGTTCTGGCAGCCTTCGAAGCGGTTGTCGACGCGCGCCTGCGGCAGGTAGACGCCGGGCACGTAGCCCGCCTGGCCGTAGGTGCCGACCGGCGCCTTGACCATGCGGTCGCCGGCGCCGCCTTCCCACGAGTTGCTGTAGCTGTCGCGCAGGTTGAAGCCGGCCTTCAGGCGCTTGAAGAACGGAACGCTTTCCGGCGTCATGTAGGTCACGTCCAGCTTCGCGGTGCGCTCGCCCGTTTCGCGGATCTGCGGCAGCCACAGGATGCCGGTGGCCATCGTGCGCAGCGGCTGCACGGCGGCCGGGTAGTTCGGCCGGAAAATGGTATTGGTGTTGCCCAGCGTCGCACCGCCCACGGTGCGCGGGAACAGTGCCGCGTAGCCGGCCGGGTCGGCCTGGTTGACGCCGGCGGGGAAATTGAAGCCCCACAGGCCGCTCGGGTCCAGTTCGAAGGTCGTCGGGCCCGTGTTCAGCGTGTAGCTCATGCGCTGCTGCACGCGGCGGAAGTCGGAGCGCGCATCGGCAAAGAAGAATTCGGCGGTCAGGCCATCGTTCCGGTAAGTGCCGCCCGTCTGCAGGTAGCGGCTGATCGTGCGGGCGAATTCCAGCGTCTGGTCCGGGATCGCCTGGCCGTCGGAGACCGTGAAGCGGGTCAGGTGGTGGCTCGGGTCGACCAGCACCGAGGCCGGGTCGATGTTGGTGACGGCACCGGGGATGACATAGTTGTTCGACCGTGTCGAGAAGCCGCCCGGATACGTGAAGAAGCCCGAGCCTGGTGTCGCGGCGCGCACGCCGGTGGCGGCATTGTCGGCGAACACGGCGCCGGTATAGCCCGGGGTGACGAGCGGGTTGGGAAGCTGGTTCGGGTTCTTCACGAGGCCCAGCTGGTAGGTCATCTGCTCGATGCGTGTTTCGCGGCGGTTGAAGCTGCCCTTGGCGTACACGGTCAGCCGGTTGTTCACCTTGAAGTCGCCGCGCAGGTCCAGGTTGTCCTTGCGGTCGTGTTCCTTCTTCATGAAGTAGCGCACGTTCGACGGCGTGTAGTCGTTCCACTGGTTCAGGCAGGTGAGCAGCTCGTTGCCCCGCTGCGCCCGCGCCGGGCCCTGGCTGTTCGTGGGAATCCCTGCCAGCTGCGCGGCCGACAGGTCAGGGAACAGGTTGTGGCAATCCTGCTTCGTCTGCGCGCCCGCCGACTTGGTGATCAGCGACAGCGGCGATTCCGAATTCAGGAAGTTCGTGCCGCCCATCGGCGTGCGCAGGATCGGCGTGGTGGCCGTGCTGTCGTCGCTGGCCACGGTGCTGGGCAGGAAGCTGTAGGTCTTTTCCGGCGACCCGTCGAAGTCCAGCAGGCGATAGTAACCCTGCTGCGCCGTCTGCGACACCTGCATCGAATGCGCTTCGTTGTTCAGCGTGCTGTGCGAGGCGTTCAGAATCAGGCCCAGCCGCCCGTCCAGGTACTTGTTCGCCAGGATCAGGTTGGCGTCCGGCTTCCATTTCTTGTCCAGCGAATTCTGGCTGCCGCCCAGGCGCAGCGAGGCGAACGGCTTCTTGAAGTCCAGGCCGGTGCGGGTCTTGATGACGATGCCGCCGCCCAGTGCGCCCTCGGTCATGTCGGCCGTCGATCCTTTCACGACGTCGACGCTCTTGATCAGGTCGGCGGACAGCTGGCGGAATTCCGTGCCGCGGCTGTTCGCGCCGCCCGTGCCACCGGCATCGGTGCCGCCGGCCGACTGCACGCTCTGGCCATCGAGTTCCACGCGGGTCAGGTCGGCGCCGTTGCCGCGCACCGACACCGTGACGCCTTCGCCATAGTCGCCGCGGTCGAGCACGATGCCGGCCATGCGCGAGATGGCTTCACCCACGTTCCGGTCCGGCAGCGAGCCCACGTCCTCGGCCACGATGGAATCCATGGCGGTGGCGGCATTCTTCTTGCGCTCGATGCCCGACTGCTGCGAGGCCCGCGTGGCCACCACTTCCACTCTCTGGATCGGTCCGTTCCCGGCGGACGCGCCCGATGCGGCGGAGGTCTGCTGGGCCACGGCAGCCTGGCTGGCGACGAGCGATACGAGCGCCATCGATACGGAATGCGTTAAACGTTTAACCCTCAAATTGCGGCTGATGCGTTGGTTCATGATCTCCTCCGGTGTTTTATTGATGTTTTGTGCAGGCGTGGCAATACCGGCCACGCCTGGCTTGTCGATGACACGAATTCCGGTTTGGCCGCGGGTGGGCGGCCGGGCAGGTCAGGGCGCCGCTCGTGGCGGCGCCGGGCGGATCACAGCGGCCGCCAGCCGTCGCTGCCGCCGAGGATGTTCGCCACGGTGTACTCGCGCGCTTCGGCATCCGTCAGCTGGCGCGACCAGCCGGCCCGCTTGCCGGGATTGGCGCCGTCGCCGCGGCTGTTGTATTCCACGTAGCGGGCGGTTTTTTCGTTGTCCGGCTTGCCCCAGTTGTTCCAGCCCTCGGGCCGGACGTGCGCCCCCATCTCGGTGTTGATGAACGCGACGGCGCCGTGCGGCCGCCATGGGCGGCCCAGGTAGGCCAGCGGCGTGGGGGCCTTCGCTTCGATCCTGCCGGTGGGGTCGACCCAGGGCGCCGGATCGCTCGTCAGCTTGCTGTCGATGAACACGAAACCATAGGGTCGCTCGGGCGGCGTGCTGGCGGCCGTGACGTAGCCGCCGTTCTTGCTGCGGATCTCGCAGCGGTCGAACACCGCCGTGGCGCTGCCGTAGATGAAGTCGACGCGGCCTTCGATGTACGTGTCGCGGAAGTAGTGGCGGCCATGGTTCAGCATGACCGTGTCCTGCCAGCCCAGCAGGCGGCTATTGGTGACCACGGCGCGGTCGCCGTCGATGCGCAGCGCCAGCGCCTGGCCATGGTCGCCGGACGTGTTCCGGAACGTCAGCTTGTCGGCGCGGAAGCCGTCGGCCAGCACCACCAGCGCAGTGCCCTTGTGGCGCAGATCCGTGCCGGCGGGTTGTTCCTCGTTCGTGTTGATGTGCCACGTGAGAATCGTGGACTCCGCCACCTCGCCCTGCAGGGTGACGTTCTTCTTTTCCTTGCGCAGGATCTTCTGGCCGTCGTACACGCCGGGCTTCACGAGGATCACGGTGCGCTCGCTGCTGTTGTCGCGCACCGCGGCGAACGCTTCCTGCACCGTGCGCACGTCGCCGCTGCCGTCCGCGGCGACCACGATCGTGCGGTCCGCGGCGAGAGCGTCGAGGCAGGCGAACAGCAGCAGGGAAGCGCCGGCGAAGGCGCGCGTGGTTGCGATATTCATGTCTCCTCCGAAGGGGATGGTTCGTTGTGTTTGTTTTATTTATTCTAGGAAGATGTCCCGCTGAAGTAAAACGTTTTCTGTCGCGGCACGCAACAGTGTCGTAAAAATGTTTGCGCAATCAATCACGGAAATGATCGCTGTAACCATCAGCGCAGAAACCCGTTGACGGTATTGAATATATTTAATACATTTAATGGGGTTCGAATCCAGAGGAGATGCTGCGATGTATCCAGACCCGGCGCCGGCGGCGCCCCAGTTGCTGTTGATGGCCCCCGAGGACAATTGCCTGATCGCGCGGCTGCAGCTTGCCGCCGGCGACGCGGTGGAGATCGACGGCACCCGCGTGATCCTGCCGGAAGCCGTGCCGCTGGGTTACAAGGTGGCCCGCGTGCCGCTGCAGCCGGGCGACAAGGTGTTGCGCTACGGCGCGCTGATCGGCTCCGTCACGGCGCCGGTGCCGCAGGGCGCCATCCTGCACACGCACAACCTCGCCAGCGACTACATTCCTACCTATACCCTGGACGACGACAGCAAGTCCTTCATCGGGAGCACGCACTGACATGAACGATCGCCTTTCTCCGCCGGCACTGGCCGGCTACCTGCGCGACGATGGCCGCAAGGGCATCCGCAATGTCGTGGTCGTTGTCTACACCGTCGAATGCGCGCACCACGTGGCCCGTCTCGTCGTGAACGCGTTCCACGGTCAGCCGGTGCACCTGATCGGCTTTCCCGGCTGCTATCCGAACGATTACGCCGACCGCATGATGAAGCGGCTCGTCACGCACCCGAATGTGGGCGCGGCACTGATCGTGTCGCTGGGCTGCGAAAGCTTCAACCGGCGCGGCCTGGAAGAGACCGTGGCGGCCAGCGGCCGGCCCGTGCATACGATCACGATCCAGGAAAACCGCGGCACCCGCACCAGCGTGGCCGACGGGGTGGAATGGGTGCGCTGGGCGCTCGACGCGCTGGCCGTGCAGCCGCGCGTGCCGATGGGGATGGATGAACTGGTGGTGGCCACCATCTGCGGCGGCTCCGACAGCACGAGCGGCATCACGGCCAACCCCGCCGTGGGCGTGGCGTTCGACCAGCTCGTGGGCGCCGGCGCCACGTGCATTTTCGAGGAAACGGGCGAACTGGTGGGCTGCGAATTCCACATGAAGCGGCGCGCCGCCACGCCGGAACTGGGCGACGCGATCGTGCGCTGCGTGGACAAGGCGGCGCGCTACTACACGGTGCTGGGCCACGGCAGTTTCGCGCCCGGCAATGCCGATGGCGGGCTGACGACGCAGGAAGAAAAATCGCTGGGCGCGTATGCGAAGAGCGGGGCGTCGCCGATCTCCGGCATCCTGAAGCCGGGCGACCAGCCCGAGGTGGGCGGCCTGTACCTGCTGGACGTGGTGCCCGACGGCGAAGTGCGTTTCGGCTTCCCGAACATCTCGGACAATGCCGAGATCGTGGAGCTGCTGTCGTGCGGCGCCCATATCACGCTGTTCACCACCGGGCGCGGCTCGGTCGTCGGTTCGGCCATTGCCCCAGTCATCAAGGTGTGCGCCAATCCCGCCACCTACGAACGGCTGGCCGAGGACATGGACGTCAATGCCGGCCGCATCCTCACCGGCCAGGCATCGCTGCAGCAGGTGGGCGACGAGATCGTGGCCCTGGTGGCGCGCGTGGCGAACGGCGAGCAGACCTGCTCGGAGGCGCTGGGCCACCAGGAATTCATCCTCACCTATAAACAGTTCGAGCCGTCCGGCCCGGGTTGTTATCCGCTGAAGGCCGCCTGATGAAGGTTCACGAGACACGCGATGTCGGGCGCAGTGCCGGGCGCCTGCCGCTGACCTGCATGGGCCTGGGCTGCGCCCAGCTCGGCGGCCTGTACGAGCCGATGGATGACGCCGATGCGCAGGCGATCGTCGACGCGGCCTGGGATCTCGGCATCCGCTACTTCGACACGGCGCCCTACTATGGCTTCACGCTGTCCGAGCACCGGCTCGGCGCGGCATTGCGCAACCGGCCGCGCGGCGACTACGTGGTCAGCACGAAGGTGGGCCGCTTGATGCGGCCGGATCCCACGGTGAAGGCGGGCGACTGCGGCTGGGGCGCGCCGCTGCCGTTCCGTCCCGTGTTCGACTACACGTACGACGGCATCCGCCGCTCGCACGAGGACAGCCTGCAGCGCCTGGGCATGGACCGCGTGGACATGCTGTATGTGCACGATATCGGCCGCATGACACACGGCGGCCATGGCGGGCGCCACGAGCATTACTGGCACCAGCTGACCGGTGGCGGCGGCTTTCGCGCGCTCACGCAATTGCGCGACGAAGGCAGCATTCGCGCCTTCGGGCTCGGTGTCAACGAGTGGCAAGCGGTGGCCGACGCGATGGATGCGTGCGACCTCGACTGCGCCTTGCTGGCGGGCCGCTATACGCTGCTGGAACAGGCGTCGCGCGTGCCGCTGATGGACCGCTGTGCCGAACGGGGCATCGGCATCGTGATCGGCGGGCCGTTCAACTCCGGCATCCTGGCGGGCACCCGAAAGTTCAACTACGAAGACGCGCCGGCCGAGATCGTCGCGCGCGTCGAGGCGATCGGCGCCACGTGCCGCCAGGCCGGCGTGCCCGTGCAGGCGGCGGCGCTGCAGTTCCCGATGGCCCACCCGGCCGTGGTGTCGTGCATTCCCGGTGCGCAAAGCGTGGCGCAATTGCGCCAGAACGCCGACTGGTTCGCGCAGCCGATCCCCGCCGCGCTGTGGGGCGCGCTGGCCCGCGATGGCCTGGTCGATCCGCACGCCCCGGTACCGGCATTCTGATTATTCGATGTGACTTGAAATGGAAAGCAAAGGAACCCCATGAAATTGCTGCGCTACGGCCCGAAGGGCGACGAAAAACCCGGCCTGCTGGACCCCGAAGGACGGATCCGCGACCTGTCCGGCTACATTCCGGACGTGGAATCGGCCTACCTGGGCAGGGAATCGCTGGCACGCCTGAAGGCGCTCGACTGGCGCGCGTTGCCTGCCGCGGCGTCGGCATCGGCATCGGCAACGCGGCTGGCCCCCATCGTCGCCGATACCGGCAAGCTCATTTGCGTGGGCCTGAACTACTCGGACCACGCGGCCGAATCGGGCATGGCCGTGCCGAGCGAACCCGTGCTGTTCATGAAGGCCACCAGCGCCATCGTCGGCGCCAACGACGCCGTGGTGCTGCCGCGCGATTCCGTCAAGAGCGATTGGGAAGTGGAGCTGGGCGTCGTCATCGGCACCCGCGCGCGCTATGTGGACGAGGACAAGGCGCTCGACTACGTGGCCGGCTACTGCGTGGTCAACGACCTGTCCGAGCGCGAATACCAGCTGGAGCGGGGCGGCCAATGGGACAAGGGTAAAGGTTGCGACACGTTCGGCCCCGTCGGCCCATGGCTCGTGACGGCCGACGAGGTGCCGGACCCGCAGAACCTCGACATGTGGCTCGAGGTGAACGGCAAGCGCTTCCAGCAGGGCAGCACGCGCACGATGGTGTTCACGGTGGCGCAGCTGGTCAGCTACATCAGCCGTTTCATGACGCTGCACCCGGGCGACATCATCAGCACCGGCACGCCGCCGGGCGTGGGCCTGGGCCAGAAACCCGATCCCGTGTACCTGCGCGCGGGCGACGTGATGCGCCTGGGGATCGCCGGGCTCGGCGAACAGCGGCAGACCGTTTATGCGTGGAACGAGGAGCTGATCGACGCTTGAGGTTCCGCGCACATCGGCACGCGCCGATTGTGCTTTGCAGGTAGCTTGTCCTGACACCAAACGATACAAGGGCCGCGCAATGTACGCGGCCCGCACTGGAGACATCAGACATGACCGCACCGACCGCCCGGCGTTCCTACAAGTTCGCCTTTGTGATGCTCACCACGCTGTTCTTCCTGTGGGGCTTCGTCCATAACCTCGATCCGATCCTGATCCCGCACCTGCGCCGCTCGTTCAGCCTGACGGTGCTGCAGGCCGCGCTCGTCGATTCGGCCGTCTACATCGCCTATTTCGTGATGGCGCTGCCGGCCGGCCTGCTGATCCGCCGCGCAGGCTACCGCTGCACGATCATCGCCGGCCTGCTGCTGTTCGGTGTCGGCTCGATGCTGTTCATTCCGGCGGCCGATACGCACCGCTACGCCGTGTTCCTGGCCGCGCTGTTCATCATTGCCTGCGGCCTGACGTTGCTGGAAACGGCGGCCAATCCGTATGCATCGCTGCTGGGCAGGCCGGAACGGGCCACGCAGCGCCTGAACCTGGCGCAGTCGTTCAACGGCCTGGCCGCCGCGATCGCGCCGATCGTCGGCGCGCGTTTGATCCTCGTCGAGGGCGCGAGCGACCAGCAACTGCAGGCGATGACGGAAAGCGCCCGGCAGGCGGCGCTGGCGGCCGAAGCGGCCAGCGTGAAGGGACCCTACATGGTGCTCGGTCTCGTCATCTTCGCGATCGCCATCGTGTTCTATTTCATCCGCCTGCCCGAGCCGGAGCGCAAGGCGGCCGATCCCGGCGAACGCGTGGGCGGCGCCATCGCCCGCGCCTGGCGGCAGGGGCCGATCCGGCGCGCCGTCATCGCCCAGTTCTTCTACGTGGGCGCGCAGGTGTGCGTGTTCAGCTTCTTCATCCTGTTTGCCGCCAGCGCGGCGGGCCTGTCGCAGATCGCCGCGGCCGATTACCTGGGCTGGGGCTGCGGTGTGGCGTTCGTGGTGGGCCGCTTTGCCGGCACGTGCGCGATGAAATATGTCGCGCCGGCCCGGCTGCTGCTTGTCTACGCGCTGCTTTGCTCGCTGCTGTCGGTGGTGACGATGTTCGCCAGCGGCATGGCCTGCGTGGCGGCCGTCATCGGCATGGTGTTCTTCATGTCGATCATGTTCCCCACCATTTTCGCACTCGGCATCCAGGACGCGGGCGGCAGCACGGAAATGGGCAGCAGCCTGATCATCATGGCCATCGTCGGCGGCGCACTGCTGCCGCTGGCGTTCGGCTTCGTCAGCGACGTCACGCACAGCCTCCAGCTGGCGTACGGCGTGCCGCTGGCGTGCTTCCTCGTCGTCGCCTGGTTTGCCCGCACCGCAATATCGGCCGAGCGCGCGGCGCCCATCCCACCCCTCACGAACGGAGCCCTGAAACGTGTTTAACCTGAACGACAAGAAGGCGGTCATCACCGGTGCCGGCAGCGGCATCGGCCGGGCCATCGCGAAAATGTTCGCCGCCCGCGGCGCCGCCGTCCACGTGCTCGACATCGGCGAGGATGCCGCCCGCGAGGTGGCTCACGAGATCCGCCGCGACGGCGGCACGGCCACGGTCCACGCGTGCAACGTGACGTCGCAGGCCGACGTGCTGGCCACCTTTGCCGCCATCGGCCCGCTCGACATCCTTGTCAACAATGCCGGCATCGCCCATGTCGGCAAGGCCGACACCACCGCGGAGGGCGATTTCGACCGCGTGATGGCCGTGAACGTGAAAGGCGTCTACAACTGCCTGCACGCGGCCATCCCGCAACTGCGCGCCAACGGCGGCGGCGTGATCCTGAACATGGCGTCCGTCGCGGCCTGGGTCGCCGTGGCCGACCGTTTCGCCTACTCGACCGGCAAGGGTGCGGTGATGGCGATGACGCTGTCGGTGGCGAAGGATTACATCCAGGATGGCATCCGCTGCAACTCGATCTCGCCGGGCCGCGTGCATACGCCGTTCGTCGATGGCTTCCTGGCCAGGAACTACCCGGGACGCGAGGCGGAGATGTTCGACAAGCTGTCGAAGACGCAGCCGATCGGGCGGATGGCGCAGCCTGACGAGGTGGCGGCGCTGGCGCTGTACCTGTGCAGCGACGAGGCATCGTTCATCACCGGCACGGATTATCCGATCGATGGCGGATTCATCACGCTCAATTCCTGACAGGGTGGCGGCCGTACGCCGCTGCGCTGCCGCTCCTCTTTCGCGTGCATATCCGCTTGGCGCAACCGTCGCCGCGATGTGGCGTCCATAAATTCATTCTCCTATGAAATCTTCTTCCCCGGTCGTTGCGTAACCCGCGGCTGGCGCGCCAACGTCGAATGACCACGATCCGATGACGGCGTTGGTGGAGCGCGGTCCCTAGGACGGCGTTAAGGGTGTCCTAAAACACTGCTTGCATAATGACTATCATTGTAATGAGAATCATTCGCAATTAAAATGGTAGGGGCATTCAAGCCAGCGTTTCAGAAAGGGTCACAGATGTATATAACCGCCGAAGATTTCGATCAGCTGCTTCAGGAGCATGCCGCACTGCTGCGCGCCTACGGCGCGGTGCAGGTGCGCTGCACCGAACTGTTGCAGGAGCAAGCACGCGAGATCGCGCGGCTCGATGCCGAGGCGATGCGGCTGCGCGGGGAGCTGATCCGGCGGGATACCGCGCTCGCATGGGCGAAGGAGGATCGCGCCGCGCTGGAACAGGCCATTCCGGGCCTTGCCCGGCGTGACAGACTGGCGCAGCAGGTGACAGCCTTGCAGGCGCGCGTGCGGGAACTTTCGGACGAACTGCAGTGGCGCGACATGCGCATGGCGCTGGAACGCCCGGTCAAGCAGCCGGCGCCCATGGCCGACGACTTTGCCGCCCTCGAAGCCGATCTGGCCGCGGCCGACCTGGTGATCTGCCAGACTGGTTGCATGAGCCACGGCGCCTACTGGCGCGTGCAGGACCATTGCAAGCGCACGGGCAAGGCCTGCGTGCTGGTCGAGAATGCCGATGCGCTGCACATCGTGCGCATCCAGCGGACCGGGGAAGGCGAGGGAGCGGCGCTAGTCGCGTCGCAGCAGGGCTGACGTCAGCCGGTCAATGCCGGTGATTTCGGAGCGAGGCAGCCAGTCACCTCGACAAAGCAACGGCAAGAAGCCGGAGCCGCATGGTTCGTTCTCCATGAATATTGAAAGGCGGTTGCTTTCCGGCCGATTCCAGCAGCGCGTATCCCGCAACTTATCAGCACTTGAGAGCATGCATGGTGAATACAACACCATCCGCATGCGAGTAAGCGGCGGCCCCGTATAGCCAAGGTCGTGCCGGCAAAAAAGCATCTGTAGTAAGCTGCGCGCATCATGAAACGGACTGATGACATGCAGGACCAGACACCCACATTCGAAGAGATCGCAGCGGCCGCCAGTGCCCTGCACGACGATGGCAACCCAGTCACGGTCGAAGCCGTACGCGACGCGCTGGGTAGCGGCTCCCCATCCACCATCCACAAGCATCTTGCTGCATGGCGTGCGGACAACATTCCGTCACCCGAAACACCAAAGGCCGAAATTCCCGAACCGCTGGTGGCCGCACTGGCCGACTGGGCGCGGCAATTCGCCGAGCAGTCCGGCGCCGGCAACCGGGACAAGCTCGCGCAGGCCGAGAGCGACCTGGAAGCATTGGCCCGCTCGGGAGAGATGCTGGAAGCGGAGCGGGACGAGTTGCTGTCGCAGCTCTCGACCGCGAACGCATTGGCCGCCGAGCGCGCCGAACAGATCGAACGCCTGACCGTGGAATTACGCGATGCACGCGAAGTGGCGACCAATGCGCTGGTCGGCAAGGCGAAGGACCAGCTGGCAATCGACGGCAAGGACCGGCAACTGGTCGATTTGCGGGCCCAGCTGGAACGCAGCGTGGCCTCGGCCGCATCCGACTCCGATGCCCGCCTCACGGCCGAGATGGAGCTCGTCGGCGCGGTCACGGCGCGCGACAACTATGCTTCCGAACTGAAGGCGCTGCGGACACAGCTCGAGTCGCTGAATGCCGACCGCACGGCCTTGCGCGCCGAGGTCGACGGCCTGCGCACGCGCCGTTCCTGACATTCGCAAAAAAGAGGCTTGCCGACGGGCAGGGCGTTTGCTATAGTCCTGTCCCTCGCAGCAACGCGCCGACACGAAAGTGAAGCAAGCAAGTTGAGGCGAAGCAAAAAGAAGCTTGACGATTCGCACGAAACAAACGATAATCTTGCCTCTCTGCTGCTGACAAACACAACGATTTGTCTACGGGTTGATCCCGAGTTGCAGCACCGCTGAAAAAGCGAAGAATTCTTTAACAATCAACAGTCGATAAGTGTGGGCGTTTGATGCGATGTGCCTCCGGATTTCGGTCCGGAATGCTCAAAATATAGCAGCAAACGCTTACACAAGTAATAACGTAATCATCTTCGGATGATTCGTCAGTTATTTGAGTGAGTGACCTCCGATAGCAGTATCGGAAAAACAGAGATTAAACTGAAGAGTTTGATCCTGGCTCAGATTGAACGCTGGCGGCATGCTTTACACATGCAAGTCGAACGGTAACAGGGAGCTTGCTCCGCTGACGAGTGGCGAACGGGTGAGTAATATATCGGAACGTGCCCAAGAGTGGGGGATAACGTAGCGAAAGTTACGCTAATACCGCATACGATC
>NZ_JBUXKP010000018.1:0-101642 GCF_055502675.1 Pseudoduganella sp. jia 12 | reverse complement strand
GTGCCGGTCAAGGCATTGAAGGTTCGGCCGCAAGCCAGGCAGCGATAGCGTTGCAGGCCATACGAGAAGCCGTGACGATGGATGCGCGTCGCCGCGCAATGCGGGCAACTGCTGCAAGGGCGCCCGAATCGTTCGATCAGTTCGAGGCAGGTCGCCAGTGACGAGGCCGACCCGAGCAAAGCGCGCAACGCCGCCAGTTGCGCACTTGAGCATTCAGCGACTTGCCTGCGCAGCCTTTCCAGCAAGGTAGTGAACAGTCCGTCATGCATCGCCGCCTCCGTCGTCAGTACTGTTGAGACAGCGATTTCGGCGAATGGTTCAGTTCAGTCCACAGGCTCGGGTGACAGCGCCTTTTTTTTGGCCCAGCGATGACCGTGATCCTGCCGAGAGGAGCGCGATCTGCTTGCTTTATCAATCAAACATTCATCAATAAATGACTTGCTCTGCTCATAAACTGATCGTTATACTGCGCCATGTTGTATGACGACTGACAACACCCCGTAATAAAAATAGTCAACGGGGTCTCTATGGAGGCAATATGGGCAAACACATTCCGGCCATCAAGGCCACCCGCGTACGCTGGACAATCCTCGCGATCCTGTTCATCGTCACCACGATCAATTATGCCGACCGCGCCACAATCTCGATCGCCGGCCCGGAACTGAGCAAGCAGTTGGGCCTGACACCCGTGCAGATGGGACTCATCTTCTCGGCCTTCTCCTGGTCCTACGTACTATGCCAGTTGCCCGGCGGCTGGCTGCTGGACCGGTTCGGCACCAAGATCGTGTATTTCTTTTCCATCTTCCTGTGGTCGCTGTTCACGGTGGCGCAGGGATGGGTCGGCTTCTTCAGCGGCGGCGCGGCAGTCGCCCTGCTGTTCACGCTGCGGCTGATCGTCGGCGCCGCCGAAGCGCCGTCGTTTCCCGGCAATAGTCGTCTGACGACTTCGTGGTTCCCGACCGCGGAGCGCGGTACGGCCGCGGCGATCTTCAACTCGGCGCAATACTTCGCCACCGTCCTGTTCGCCCCGATCATGGGCTGGCTGGTGCACACCCACGGTTGGGAAAGCGTGTTCTTCGTGATGGGCGGGCTGGGCATCGCAATGTCGCTGGCCTGGCTGAAATTCGTCCACGGCCCGCGCCAGCATCCGAAGGCAAATGCCGCCGAGCTGCTGCACATCGAACGGGGCGGCGCCCTTGTCGACCTGGAGACAACCGGCCTGCTTGCCGCCGACCGTCCGAAGATCGACACCTGGTCGTGCCTGAAGCAGCTGCTGTCCTCGCGCATGCTGCTGGGGATTTATATCGGCCAATACTGCATCAACACGCTGACCTATTTCTTCCTGACATGGTTCCCGATCTACCTGGTCAAGGAACGCCACATGACGATCCTGAAGGCCGGCTTCATCGCCGCCCTGCCCGCAATCGCGGGGTTCCTCGGCGGCGTGCTGGGCGGCATCATCTCGGACCGGATGATCAAGCGTGGCTACAGCACATCGGTGGCGCGCAAGACGCCGATCATCGGCGGCATGCTGCTGGCCACCACGATGGTGGCGTGCAACTTCGTGGAATCGGACTGGGTGGTGGTGGCCGTGATGGCCCTGGCCTTCTTCGGCAAGGGCATCGGCGCGCTGGGCTGGGCCGTCGTCGGCGACACGTCGCCCAGCCAGGCCGGCGGCATGAGCGGTTCGCTGTTCAACATGTTCGGCAACGTGGCCGGCATTACCACGCCGATCGTCATCGGCTTCATCCTGCAGGCCACCGGTTCGTTCTACGGCGCGCTCGTGTTCGTCGGCGCCAACGCGCTGGCCACGGTGCTGTGCTACCTGTTCCTGGTGGGCGAGATCAAGCGCTTCGAGTTTTCCAGGCCGGTCGTGAAGACCGCGGCCGCGGCATAACACGGTTCGCGGCAGCAAGTAAAACGGGGCCTTGCGGCCCCGTTTTACTTGCTGCGAGCTTGATGGCAGACCTTCGCCTCCGCTCGCCGCGCCGGTCAGGCGCGTTCTTCCCTACGCCGGTCAGGCGCCCCGTTCGATATCGTCCACGTCCCGCTCGCCCGTCAGCGGCACGGATTCGATGTGGTCGACATCGATGTCGGCGCCATCCGGTGCCGTCGTATCGCGGCCGACGGTGGCCCGCTCGCCGGTACCGCCGGCATCCGAATCGCTGTCGAGATTGGCATCCCCGACATCCGGACCCGCCGTGCCGCCCGCCGTGCTTTCATCGAGATCCTCGTTGGTGCCGCCATCGAGATTGTTTTCCTCGATCTGCTGGGCCAGTCCCGAACCGCCCTGCACGTCGCTGCCCGAATCGGACGTGTCGCTGGGGCCGAGCGCGCCCGTGCCATGGCCGCGGCCGAGCACGCGGTCCGGCGCGGTCGGGAAGTTATCGGGATCGAGTGTGCTGGTACCTGACATAAAGCCTCCTGTGATTGCATCGCCGCCTCTGCGGCCTTGCAAAGACTGTAACAGCCAGCGCCGAACGGCGTCGCACACGATGACGTTGCCGAAAACCGGGTCGTAGCCGGGTTTTCGGAAAGCCGCGCTTCCCGCCAGCGCAGCAGGGATGGGTGCATGCCAACCCTCCTTCCCTGCCCCGGCATCAGAAACATTGTCGCCGGGTACATATGCCGCGTCATTTCGCCCCTGAATCTCCCATATCAAAACACTTTATTTCACTAATGAATATTTCAGGCATATAATTAGTCCATCTCACAGGAGGACATCATGAAAACCGCTTACTACCTTATCGCCGCGCTTTCCCTCGCCACCGCCGGCGCCGCCATTGGCGCGGAAAATACCGACGTGGCAACGACCACGAGCGCAGGCACCGCTGCCGCAGCCGTCGCCACCGTACACGTACCGAAACAGCGCGGCCTGACGCGCGCCGAAGTCCAGGCGCAGGTCATCGAAGCGCGCAAGAACGGCACGCTGATCGAGACGGAAGCCGACATGGATGTGGCGCAGACGCGCAAGCACTACGCCCGGTAACGGCTCTGCCAGCCCCATGCCGCGTGCCCCGCATTACGCGCCATTCGTTGCCACGGCCTTCGCGCTTGGAATTGGCGTGGCCATTGGCGGGGTACTGGCCGGTTGTGCGGACATGGGCAAGATTGCGCCACGATCGCATCGGTTGCCGGCAAATGACCTGGCTGCCGGTGCCGCGATCGCCGGGGCTGTCGCGCCCGAGGCGCAATGGCCGGCAGAACAATGGTGGCGCGCATTCGGCGATCCGCAGCTCGATCGCCTCATGGATGGGGCGCTGGCCGGCAATCCGGGCCTGAAGGTCGCGCAGGCGCGCGTGCGGCAGGCTGCCGCGCTTGCCGATGCCGTCGAGGCGGCCGCCAGGCCGCAGGCAGGCGCCAGCGCGGGCACGACCCGCGAGCGCTTTCCGGAACATGGTTCGGCACCCGCGCCGCTGGCCGGCAACTGGGCCTGGTACAACGCCGCCACGCTGAACGGCTCGTACGACCTCGACCTGTGGGGCCGCCATCACGCCCTGCTGGCCGCCGCGCTGGGCAATGCGCGGGCCATGGCGGCCGAAGCGCAGGCGGCGCGGCTGTCGCTGCAGTCGGCTGTTGTGCGCACCTATATCCAGCTGTGGTACCGCCACGCGCAGCAGGACAGCATCGCCGACAGCCTCGCGCAGCGCCAGCGCATCTTCGGGATCGTGCGGCGCCGCCAGGCCGCCGGCCTGGCCAGCGCCATCGACGTGGCCACCGTGGAAAACACATTGCCGGCTGGCCGGCGCGAGCACGAGCGGATCGGCATGTCGATCGCCGTGCTGCGCAACCAGCTGGCGGCACTGGTCGGCAAGGGACCGGGCGAAGCGGAAACGATCGCCCGGCCAGTGCCGGCCCTCCGGCAGGCCGCCCTGCTGCCCAGCGCGCTCCCCGCGGAACTGCTGGGCCGCCGGCCCGACGTGGCTGCCATGCGCTGGCGCGTGGAAGCGGCGGCCAGGCGCATCGATGGCGCGCGCACGGCGTTCTACCCGAACCTGGACCTGGTCGCCTTCGCGGGATTGCAGTCCTTTGGTTTCACCCGCTTCTTCGATGCGTCGGCGCGCACGCTGGGCTTCACGCCGGCGTTCAGCCTGCCCGTGTTCGAGGGTGGCCGGCTGCGCAGCGCACTGGCGGCCGGGACGGCCGATTACGACGCGGCCGTCGAGCAGTACAACGCCACGCTGGTCAGTGCATTGGCCGAGGTGGCGAATGTTGTAGCAAAGATACAGTCTTCGGATGCGCAGCAACGCCTCGCGGAACGGGCATTGGCCACCGCCAGCCGTGCCCATGCGTTGGCCGACAGGGCCTACCGGGCCGGCATCACGGATGCAAGCAACGCCCTGCGGGCGCAGCTGGTATTGCTGGGTGAGCGCGACCAGCTGCTGGGCGTGGAAAGCGAGCGGCTCGACAATTACGCCAGCCTGATGGCGGCGCTGGGAGGGGGTCTCGGCGCCAACGCAGGCCGCTAAAAACAATTTACCTTTGTGCAACCACTAGTACAATCCATGTATTGACAGACCTATTGCACAGGAGTGCGCCGATGAGCAGTTTTGACGCAACGAACAAGCGCCTGAAGAATATCCACGAACGGATTCCGGCATTCCCGGAAGACCTCATGCGCCTGCTCCGCATGACATACCACGTGCAAAAACGCATGAAGGACATCTCGAACGCCGTGCTGCGCAAGTATGACCTCGTGGACGCGAGCTACATGGTCCTTGCCGTGCTGTACGGCTCGGAGAACGAGACGTCGACGGCGTCGACGCTGGGCGAGGCCTGCATGGAAAAGCCGGCCAACCTCACGCGCGTGTGCAACGACCTGGAAACGCAGGGACTGATCACGCGGGGCAACCGGCCGGGCGACCGCCGCTGCGTGATGATCTCGCTGACCGACAGCGGCCGCAGCCTGATCGAACAGGTGATGCCGGAAGTGTGGAGCCGCACCACGCGCGCCTACGACGGCTTGTCGCCGCAGGACCTGAAGCTGCAGGAACAGCTGTTTGCCCGGCAGCTGGAAAACCTGGACAACATATAGCGCGACACCTGCTGCGGCGGTGTCGCCGGAAAAATACATGACACCCGGACCCGCAGCGCCCCCTTCCCTTTCCATTCTCTCCTGGCTGGGCCGCGAAATGCGCGGCTGGGCCGCCGCCGATGGCGAGCGCCTGCTGTTCGTCGTGCGCACGCTGGCCGCCGCATATGCCGCCCTGTGGCTCGCATTCCGGCTCGGGCTCGATTCGCCGGCCACGGCGATGACTACCACCTTCGTGCTGGCGCTGCCTTCGTCCGGCATGGTGCTGGAAAAAGCGCTGTACCGGCTGCTGGGCACGCTCGTCGGCTGCGGCGCGGGGCTGGCGCTGGCCGCCGTGTTCCCGCAACAGGCGCCGCCCCTGTTCGCGGGCCTGGCGCTGTGGATCGCCCTGTGCACGGCCGGCGCCGCGATGCACCGCAACCAGCGGTCCTACAGCTTCGTGCTGGCCGGGTACACGGCCTGCATGATCACCGTGCCCGCGCTCGATGCGCCGGCCGGCGCATCCGGCATTCTGGCGCTGGCCGTCACGCGCGCCACGGAAGTGGGCCTCGGCGTGCTGGTGGCGGCCGCCGTGCACGACGTGCTGCTGCCCCGCCACCATGGCCGGCTCGTGATGCACACGGTGCGGGCGCGCTACGAAAGCTTCCGCGGCTTTTGCCGGCAGGTGCTGGAACACCGGCTGGCACCGGCCGAGGCGGAGCTGAACCACCTGCGTTTCGCCGCCGATATCGCGGCGCTCGAATCGGGCCGCGCCGCGGCATTCTTCGAAGCGGGAACGGCACCGACGCGCCAGCTCCACGCCTTCAACGGCGCCTTCATGGCGGCGCTGACCACCTTTCATACGCTGCACCGGCTGCTGCATCGACAACGGCACGAGACCGTGTCGCCGGTGTCGGCACTGGTCGGACCGCTGGAGGCGCTGCTGGCCCGGGCGCTGGCCGCGGGCGCGCCATCCCGCGGCCTCCCCGCCGCGATCCGGGAAGCGGCCGCCATGGCGCGCGCAACGCTGCCTTCCGGCGACGGTGCGATCGAACCCCGCTGGCGCATCGATCTTGATACCGCGGCCGAACTGGCCGAGCGCTTCGCGCACGACCTCCTTGCATTCGCGGACATCCACGACGGCCTCGCGCGAGCGAAGCCGATGCAGGGTGGCAAACCGCGGGCCTACGCACCGAAGACACCGCCCGGCATCGTCGCCGCCAGCGGCTTCCGGGCCGCGTGCGCGATGCTGGCCGCCGCCATGCTGTGGTACTGGCTCGCATGGCCGCCGCTGGCCAACGCGCTGGTCATGACGACGATCTTCGCCGCGCTGGCATCGAGCTCGCCGCGCCCGACCGCGCTGGTGAAGCAGGTGCCGGCCGGCTTCGTGATCGGCGCGCCGCTGGCATACGCCACCGAGTTCCTGCTGGTCGCCCGCGCCGACGGCTATCCGATGATGATGCTGGCCACGGCACCGCTGCTGGCCCTCGCCGCGTGGCTGATGACGGACCCGAAGCGCACCGGCGTGGGCATCGGCATGGCGATGTTCAGCAGCCAGTTCCTGGCACCGGCCAACGCGATGCACTACGATGCCGGCGCCGTCATCAACGCCATGCTGGGCCAGGTGGGCGGCGTGCTGCTGGCCCTGGTCGTCTTCCGGGTGGTGCTGCCCGGGCACACGACGGGCAACCGCGCGCACGTGGCGGCGGCGCTGTGGCGCGAAGCGCTGTCGGTCTGCACGGCCCGGCTGCACGGCGACAGCGACAGGCTGCGGCACCGCTTCGACAGCCGCGTGCGCGACCTGCTGGCACAGCTGGGCGCGGCGGCCGGACCGGCGCCATCGTTGGAGACGCGCGCCGTCGTGCGCCAGGCCCTCACCCTGCTGGAACTGGGCCATTCGATCATCGGGCTGCGCGGGCTGGTGCACACGGCCGGCGACAGCCCCGTCGCCAAGGCCCTGGCCACGGCACTGCAGGCGCTGGCGGCCTGGCTGGCCACGCCGCGCGAGGATACCCATAGCGCGGCGGTCCACGCGGTGCAGGCCGCGGGGCCGGCCGTGCGCGCCGCCATGGGCAAAGCCGCCGGCAGCGAAGCCGCCGGCAGTGATACGGCTGGCCTGCGTCTTGCGCTGACCGACCTGCATTCCCTTCACACCTCGCTGCTGGACCAGGTGCCGCAGCCTATTCCAAACGGAATTCCCGATGCCCCGTGAACTGTCGATCTTCGGCCTGCTGATCCCCACCCTGCTGCCGCTGTTCTTCGCCAGCATGCTGCTGCATGCCGTGCTGGACCGCCTGCTCGGCGTGGCCGGTGTCTATCGCCTGATGTGGCACCCGGCCCTTGCTCGCCTCGCGCTGTTCGCGTGCATCTTCGGCGGCCTCACCGCCTGCCTGTATCAATGACTACCGTCCGCTGACCCTTTCCCTTCAACCAACCGGAAACTCCCACCGTGACCTTCGCCGTCAAGCTCTTTCGCCCCTTCGTCACCCTGTTGCTCGCCACCGCCGCACTGTATGCCGGCAAGGCGGGATGGGACCATTACATGGAATCGCCATGGACGCGCGATGCGCGCGTGCGTGCCGACGTGGTGACGATCGGCGCGGACGTGGCCGGCGTGGTGACCGAGGTGCGCGTGCGCGACAACCAGTTCGTGCGGAAGGGCGACGTGCTGTTCGTCGTCGACGCCGAACGCTATGCGAATGCGCTGGCCACGGCCGATGCCGCCCTGGCCGCGCAAGGCGTGGAACGCACGCGCCGCGGCAGCGAGGCGAAACGCCGCGCCGGCCTGGACGACGAAGTGATCCCGGCCGAGAGCCGTGAAGCCGCCACGTATGCGGCCGATACCGCCGGCGCCCAGTACCGCGGCGCGCTGGCCGCCCGCCGGCTGGCAAGGCTGAACCTGGAACGCACGGTGGTGCGCTCTCCCGTGTCCGGCTACGTGACGAACCTGCACGTGCACCCCGGCGACTTCGCCGCCGTCGGCGCGCCGAAGCTGGCGCTGATCGACAGCGCGTCGTACTACGTGATGGGTTATTTCGAGGAGACCCGGCTACCGCTGCTCAAGGCCGGCGCGCCCGTCGACGTGCAGCTGATGGATGGCGTGGCCCTGCGCGGCCACATCGAAAGCATCGCCCGCGGCATCACCGACCGCGACGCCGCCACGGGCCGCGAACTGCTGGCCGACGTGAACCCCACCTTCAACTGGGTCCGGCTGGCCCAGCGCATCCCCGTGCGCATCGCGCTCGACAGCATGCCGAAGGATATCGCGCTCGTGGCCGGCACCACGTGCACCGTCACCATCACCTCCGCGCCGCCGCGAAAAAAGGTGGCCTGAATGCCGTTCGGGTAGCGAACATTCGATGGTGCCAGTGGCGTTGGCGGCCCGGTGTCCGACACCGTTTTTTCGGTGTCGGACACCGGTGTTCCGTGCCGCTTCATGGGAGAACCGGTGTCCGACACTTTTCCGGATGACCCGCCCGAAAAAGTGTCGGACACCAGGCGCTTCCTAAGCCTCGGACGATTTGCCGGCCAGCTTCGGCCGGCGGCGCGGGGCGGCGTCGGATTGCCGCCGGATGAGGGAGAAGTCCATCACGATGTGCTCGGGCGCCTGGATGGCGCCGTCGCGCTGGGCGCGGATCTGCCGGACGAGGAACTGCACGGCCATTTCCGCCATCTGCGCGATGGGCTGGCGCACGGTCGTCAGCTCGGGCCAGATCGTGGTGGCCAGCGCGGTATCGTCGAAGCCGGCCACGGTCAGGTCGCCCGGCACGTCCAGGCCCAGGCGGTGGGCGATGGCCACGGTGGCCGCGGCCATGTCGTCGTTGCTGGCGAAGACCGCGGTCGGGCGGTGTTCGAGGCCCAGCAGGATCTCGGCCGCGTCGAGGCCGGAGCGGTACGTGAACATGCCCTGTACGACCAGCTCGGGCGACGCGTCGCCACCCTTGTCGGCGATCGCGGCCTTGTAGCCGTCGAGGCGGCGCGCGGACGCGGTCTGGTTCGGGTGGCCGATGACGAAGCCGATCCGGTGGTGGCCCAGCGCGATCAGGTGGCTCGTCATGTCATACGCGGCATGGTAGTCGTCGATGGACACGGCGCCCACGCGCGGGTCCGGCTGGCCGCAGGCGACGGTGGCCGCCGGCATGTCCGCCTGCGCCACGAGCTCGATCAGTTCCTGCGTATCGCACAGCGGCGGCGGCAGGATGATGCCGTCGACGCCGTTCTCGATCAGCCGGCGCGCGTGCGCTTCCCACGTCACCCCGTCCTCGCAGTTCTCGACCACGAGCTGCACGTTGTGGATGCTGGCCTGGTTCAGCAGGCCGACGAGGAATTCGCTCAGGTAGCCGGCCGACGGGTTCGAATACAGGAAGCCGATGCGGATCGCGCGCGCGCCGGCGAGGCGCCGCGCGGCCTGGTTCGGCACATAGTTCAGCGCGGCCACGGCCTCATCCACCTTGCGGCGCGTGGCCGGGCGCACGTTCGGGTCGCCGTTCATCACGCGCGACACGGTCATCGGCGACACGCCGGCAAGCTTGGCGACATCGGACATCGTCGGCACGCCGGGCTTGTCGCCCCGCCCCGCCGGCTGCGTGCTCTTTTCCCCGGGCGCGCCGTGCGCTTTCGCCTGTATTTTCGTCATCGGACTGTACTTATCGAATAGTTATTTTGCGGACTCTAACATACCGTGCCACGGCCATCTGCGTGGCTGTCGCGCATCTGTCACGCATTGTCCATTTTAGCATTGGCAAAGGGCCGATGTTAGCGCACACATCGGCCCTTTATCGCCTGGTCAGTGGTGCCCGGCCGCGTACGGGAACTTGATCGCCTTGTACTGTTCCAGCGTGCGCTCCGGCTTCTTCGCCCCCGGCGGCAGCGGCAATCCGGAGACGGACTGGAAGTACGCCACCGACGCGTCGCGCCACCAGCGCGCTTCCTTCACCTGCGTGTCCAGGCGCTGGGCCACCTCGTCGTGACGGCGCTCGTCCACCAGCGGTTTCAGCTTTTCCCAGCGGGCGCGCAGGCCTTCCGCCTCGGCCACGCCGCGGTCGTAGCGGGCCACGAGTTCGGTCCACAGCGTGCGGCCGGACGGCATCGCGTAATCCCACGGCAGGTGGTGGAACCACAGCAGCAGCTCTTCCGGCGTGGTGCGCGGATCGGCCCACCGTTTCGCCACGCCCGGCGCATACTGCGCCAGCGCATTGCTGCCGGTGGCGGTGCGGTCGAAGCCGATGCCCTGCTTGTCGGCCTTGTGGTAGTAGGTGGGGTTCCAGTCCGGGCGGCCGAGGTTGTCCACCCACGGGCCGGGGCCATGGTGGTGGCCCGTGTCCATCAGGTGGTGCAGTCCGAGCGGCGTCATGTAGTCGACGACGGCCTCGCGCGAGCGCATCATCATGTCGACGATCTGCGTGACGGCCTGCGGCTCGCGGGAAAACGTCTGCATCGCCCACTCGCGGGCAAAGGCGCGCGAGTCGCCCTGCGGATCCCAGGCGAAGCGGCCGTACGCATACCAGTTGGCCTGGTCGAAGTGCGAGCCGCTCCACGTGCGCGAGCTGCCGATGTTGGCCACGCCGGCCATCCCCGTCGGGCGCTTGCCGTGATCGGCATCCTCGAGCACCTGCGCGACGGTGAAGCCGTCCGGCCGCTGCATCGTGTCGGCCTTCAGCACTTCCTCGAACAGCGGGCCGAGGTAAGCCATGTGCATGGCGAAACCCAGGTATTCCTTGGTGATCTGGAATTCCATCATGAGCGGCGTACGCGGCATGGCGCCGAACAGCGGGTGGAACGGTTCGCGCGGCTGGAAGTCGATCGCGCCATTCTTCACCTGCACCATCACGTTCGGCGCGAACTTGCCGTCCAGCGGCTTGAACTCGTCGTAGGCCTGCTTGGCGCGGTCGTCCGGCTTCTCGGCCGCGTACACGAACGCGCGCCACATCACGATGCCCTTGTGCGGCGCCAGCGCGGCGGCCAGCATGTTGGCGCCGTCGGCATGGGTGCGGTGGTAATCCTGCGGGCCCGGCTGCCCTTCCGAATTGGCCTTGACGAGGAAGCCGCCGAAGTCGGGGATGACGCGGTAGATCTCGTCCGCCTTGGCGCGCCACCATGCCGCCACTTCGGGCGCCAGCGGGTCGGCCGTGGTCGTTTCCTTCAGTTCGAGCGGCGTCGACCAGCGCGCCGACAGGTAGACCTTGATGCCGTACGGTCGCAGCACGTCAGCCAGCGCGGCCACCTTGGCGAGCCACGGCGCCGTCAGGATCTCGGCCTTGGAGTTGACGTTGTTCAGCACCGTGCCGTTGATGCCCAGCGAAGCGTTGGCGCGCGCATAGTCCACGTACTGGCGCTCGCGGATATCGGGCAGCTCCCACCAGTTCCAGATCGACTGGCCCGAGTAGCCGCGCTCCACCGTGCGGTCGAGATTGTCCCAGTGGTTCAGCACGCGCAATTGCAGTTTCGGCGCCGAGCGCTCGTCCAGCGCGGCGAGCTGTTTGCCCGTGTTCAGCGCACGCAGGAGCCCGAAGGCGCCGTACAGCAGGCCGATGTCCTCGTTGGCGGCGATCACCGTCACGCGCTTGCCGTTCACGTTGGCACTCTTCAGCAGGTAGCCTTCGCGGCCCAGGTCCTCCAGGCCGCCGGCCTGGAACCCTTGCGGCAGCGCGCCCGCTTTCGCCAGCACGATGGCGCCATTGGCGACCGACGTGCCGACAGCGGGTATCTTACCCGTCATGCCTTGCAGGCCGCGGCGCAGTTCGTCGATGGCGGCCTTCACCGTGGGCGATGCCTTGCCAGCATAATTGATCGACTGCGCCAGCTGCTGTGCCGGACCAGCCTGCTGCAACGGACGGTACCGCAACCACAGCTGGTAACCATCTTCTTCCGCCGCCTGCGCGGGCGCCAGGACCACGACCAGCGACACGACTGCCGCCAAGGCTCCTTTAAGAACTCGCAAATTCGTCTCCGTTGTTTTTTGGTAGCGCAACCGTTTGCACCATTTCCGATGTTAGCGTAACCTTCCATCGCACGCCACAAATAAAACCCGGCCACCGAGCCGTACAGGAGACAAGATGAACACCACCCGCCGCGACATGCTGCGCCTGCTGGCCGGCACGGCCTGCGCCGCCACCCTGCCCCCGCTGTTCGCCGCCGCCCCGGAACCGCTGAAGGCGATCGCCGCCGCCAAGGGCCTGCGCTTCGGCAATGCGCTCGGCTACAAATACTTCAAGGATCCGGCGCACCGTGCGCTGATGGCGCGCGAATGCGGCGTCATCGTGGCCGAGAACGAAACTAAATGGCCGGCGCTGGAACCGAAGCGCGGCCAGCACAACTTCGGCCCGGCAGACGAAATGTTCGCGTGGGCGCGCAAGGAAGGCATGCAGATGCGCGGCCACACGCTCGTCTGGCAGCCGGCCAAGTGGCTGCCGGCATGGGTCAACGCCCACGACTTCGGCCAGGGCAGCACGGAGGCGGAACGGCTGCTGCGCGAGCACATCACCACTGTCTGCAAGCATTACGGTACCGGCATCTACAGCTGGGACGTGGTCAACGAAGCCGTGGACCCGGCCACCGGCGACATGCGCAAGAACGTGTTCACCGAGCGCATGGGCGCCATCGAGCAGATCGACTTCGCCTTCCGCGTGGCGCGCGAGCAGGCGCCCCATGCGCAGCTGGTCTACAACGACTACATGCGCGAGGATGCGGGCAGCGCGAAACACCGCGCCGGCGTACTGAAGATGCTGGCCGAACTGAAGAAGCGCGGCACGCCCGTGCAGGCGCTGGGCATCCAGAGCCACATCGGTTCGTGGGACGATGAAAAGCAAAAGACCGACCCCGTGCGCGACTGGCGCGCCTTCCTCGACGAAGTCACGGGCATGGGCTACGACCTCCTGATCACGGAGTTCGACGTCAACGACCGCATGCTGCCGGCCGACTTCCCGATGCGCGATGCCGGCGTGGCCGCGCTGGCCAGGGATTACCTCGACGTCACGCTGTCGTACCCGCAGCTGAAGGATTTCCTGCTGTGGGGTCTGTCCGACAACGTGAGCTGGCTGCAGACCTGGGACGAAGCGCCGCGCAAGGACAAGCTGCCGCAACGCCCCTGCCCGTATGACGCCCAGCTGCGTGCGAAACCGCTGCGCGACGCCATCGCCGCTTCGATGCGCGCCATGCCGCAGCGCGCCGCGTAAGCCGCCTTCCTTGCCGTACCTGGTTTCCAGGAATTTCTCCGGCCGGCGCCCGCCGGCCCTGCGTTATTGCCTCTAAACAGGGGTCCGTCCCCTGTTTGCAGGCAATACAGTGCGCCTGGTTCAGAGCCGCACGATCAGCCCCACCATGTAGCGCGCTCCCCCGTACACGTAGTCGTTGATCGACGGCACTCCGTCGGCGAATGGTGCGAAACCACCCTGCGAATTGGTGGTGGTGGACTTGCCGAGGTTGCGCGCTTCGGCGAAGATCTCGGCGCCGTTCTTGAACTTGTAGCCGATCTTGGCGTCGACGAAACGGCGTCCGTCGCGGAACACGGGCGAACCCGGGTTGTAGGGGATGCTGCCCACGGACGACACGCCGGTGGCCGGGAAGTTCGAGAATGCGTCGTCGGTGGCGATGCGCGAGAACGTGCTCGTCACCACCTGCAGCGCCACGCGCATCTGCAGTGCGCCGTCGTCGTACCACAGCGACGTGTTCCACGAATATTTTTCCTGGCCCACCGGATCGAGCGGCACGCCGGTCAGCAGGTCGCGGATCTGGCCTTCGAGGCTGGTGGTGCGCAGCTTCGTGTAATTGGCGCTGATGCCCGTATGGCGCAGCACCGACGGCAGGAACGTGAACGCCGTCTTGCCCGACAGCTCGATGCCTTTCTTCAGCAGCGCCGGGCCGTTTTCCCAGGTCGAGTACGAGAACGACACATCCTCCAGCGGCCGGCCCAGCGGATCGGTTTCGCCGGTGCCGGCGAACGGCCGGCTGACCACGCCAACGCGTTGCGCCGCGCCGATGACGCCTTTCGAGCGGAATCCCGACAGGCCGATCATCGTGTCGCGGTTCACGTACCACTCCACGGAAGCGTTCTGGTTCCAGTTCGTCTGCGGCCGCAGGCTGGGGTTGCCCATCACGCCAGAACAGGACATCGTGTTTTCGCCCTCGTCGCCGCCGCCCTCGAGCGCCGTGTAGTCGTTCGTGCACACCACCGACGATCCCGTGAGCCGGCTGGCCGGCGGCCGGGCGATCTGCTTGGCACGGTTGTAGCGCACCACCAGCTCGTCCTTGATGGGCCAGAAGCCCAGGTTCAGGATCGGCATGATGTCGGTGGTCTTGCGCGTGAGCGTGCTGTTGCGGCGGAACGAGGAAGTCAGTTCGCTGCCATCCGGCGCCAGCGTGATGGCGCGGAACGTCGTCGAGCTGGTGCCGCTCACTTCGCTCTTGACATAGCGGTAGCCGAAGTTCCCCTCCAGCTCCACGCCGAACGGCAGCGGGCGGTTCGTGAACGGCACGCTGTCGAAGCCGAAATCGGTCGATACATAACCTGCCGTCACCTTTTCGGACATCCGGTTCAGCGGCTGCGCATACACCTGGCCGTCGCTGCCCGTGCACTCCTTCAGGCAATTGCGCGGATCCATGTTCGGCACGCCGGTCAGCTGCCACATCTTCTTCAGATCGAGTTCGGTCCAGCCGCTGACCAGCGTGGCCGGGCGGTCCTTGGCACCGGCGAAGAACGGATTGGTCTGGCGCGTGAGCACCTGCGCGATCACGTTGTTGTAGTCGGCCGGTGTCATCACGATGCTGACGTCGCGGGCATCGCGCCCATTGGCGACGGCCGTGGCAGCGGGATTGACGCCGTAGTTGCAGGCGTTGGCCGTGCCGGCGGATGCCGGCGTGTCCTGGCAGCCGTAGAAGAAGCTGCGCACGGCCAGGTCGGGCACCGTCACCAGCGGGTCGTTGCTGACTTCGCCGCCACCGGCGCCCCAGCTGGTCGATTTCTGCCGGCGTGCGTTGACGCCGAATTTCACGTTCTGCAGGAACGGCACATAGTCGCCGACCGACGAATTGGTCACGTCGAGCTTGACCGTGTCTTCCGACATTTCATTGGCGCGCGGATTGTCCAGCGTCAGCGCGGTGCCATTGAGCCCCGCCGTACGCAGCGGCATGCCGTTGGCGCTCGACGCCAGCGTGCCGTAGTTCGCCGGATCGCCCTGGTTGAACGGGCTTTGCGGCGTATGGGTCCACAGGCCGTTCGGCGCCACGGCGACGTCCACTGCGCCATAGGTGGCACCCAGGCTGGAACGCCAGCCGTAACGGTAGAAATCCGACTTGGTGCGCCCGCCCAGGAACTCGGCGCGCCAGCCTGGCGAACGCCATGAGCCGCCGAAGATCGCCGTCTTCGTCCTGGTTTCCATCTCCGTCACGATCTGGTCGGTGCCGGACGAGCCGTTGGCCAGCGTGAAGCTGGTCACGTGGTGGTTGCCGTCCACCCGCACGGACGACGGGATGACGTTGGCCACCTGGCCATTGGTCAGCCCGCGGTAGGTCGAGCTGCTGCCGGCATTGGTGGGCGTATCGAAGAAGTAGTAGCCGGAACCTGCCACCGGCGTGCGAGTTGCCAGGCCGTTTACCTGGGCGCTGTCGGTGAAGCTGCCGGTGCCGTTGAAACCCAGGTTCCCCAGGGACAGGTTGAGGATGTTTTCCTCCAGCTTGCGGTCGCTGCTCTTGAAATTGCCGTAGACCGTCAGGTTCCTGTTCACCTTGAAGTCGCCGCGCAGGTCCAGGTTGAGCCGTTCATCCTGGTTGCGGCGGATCGTGTTGCGCAGCAGGTGCGGCGAGTAATCGTTCCACTGGCCCAGGCAGGTGCGCAGTTCGTTGATGCGCTGGTTGCGGGCACGGTTGCCGTCGCTGCCGGACAGGCCGGCTACGTCGCCGTTCTGCAGCAGCGGGAACGCGGCGTAGCACGCCTCCTTCGTCTGCGCGGCGCCCGAGCGGCTCAGGATTTCATGCGGCGACAGCGCGTTGATCCGCCCGCCGCCGGAAGCCGCCGAACGGTTCCAGCCGGCCAGCGGGGTGGACGATGCGGGATCGTCCGGCGCCAGCACGTCCGGATTGAACGAGAATGTCTTTTCCGGCGAGTTGTCGAAGTCGATCACGCGCTGGTAGCCGCCCGTGGCACCGCTGTTCTGCGATACGGAGTGTGCTTCGTTGCGCGCATCGGTCTTCGTCACGTTGGCCACGATGCCGAAGCGGCCGTCGAGGTAGTTGTCGGCGAAGATCAGGTTCAGGCTGGGCGTCCACTTGCGCGCCAGCGTGTTCTTTTCACCGGCGGCGCGGGCCACGATCGTGCGCTTCTTGAAGTCCAGCCCTGTGCGGGTCTTGATGATGATGCTGCCGCCCAGCGACCCTTCGGTCATGTCGGCGGTGGCGCCCTTCACCACGTCGACGCTGGAAATCAGCTCGGCCGGCATGTCCTGCAGCGTGACGCCGCGCCCCTCGCCGCCGCCGTTCATGTCGGTGCCGCCGCCGGACACGACGCCGATGCCGTCGATTTCCACGCGTGTCAGGTCGGCCGTGTTGCCGCGTACGCTGACCGTATTGCCCTCGCCGAAATCGTCGCGCTGCAGTGACACGCCGGCAATGCGCGAGATCGCCTCGGCCACGTTACGGTCGGGGAACGAGCCGACATCGTCGGCGATGATCGAATCCTGCGCGGTGCGGGCGTTTTTCTTGCGGTCGATGGAGCCGCGCTCGGATTCGCGCGTGCCGACCACCGTCACCGTGGCCACGGCGCTATTGCTATTGCTATTGCCGTTGCCCCCGGCTTCGGCGACCGGCGTTGCAGCCTGCTGGGCCAGCGCCGCCTGCGGCGTCATCAGGATCAGTGCGGCCGATACGGCGCAGCTGCACGCGGTGCGGCGCACCGGAATGCTCGAGAAATACATGGTCTGTCTCCCTGTTCTGTGGTCGTGCTCCGCCGGGCGGAGTGGGTGATGCCTGCTGCCGTGCGACTGCCGCGGTACCGGAGAAAATGCTGGCTTGCGAGCACCCGCAAGCCAGCCAAGGAGGAGAGAAGCAGTACCGTTTACCTTGCCAGGCTTAACGCCAGGCAACGTCAACCGCACTAATATATTAGTGTTCCAGGTTATCCACGACAACTGGCATGGGGCATACACTCACCAAGCTGATCGTGGTGTAAAGCGGGTGTGGACGGCTGCCGGGGCGTGGTTTGCCGCATGGGATGACAGGGAAAAGCTACATGTGCGGCAGCGGGTATAGTGACGCTCCGATCGAACAGGAGGTTTTCCATGTCCAGGCAACGTCTCGCCGCCATCATTGCCGCACTGCTGCTGGTGCTGCTGGCGGCATTCTGGTATTTCTCGCCATACCTTGCGCTGCACGCGATGCGCAATGCCGCGCAGGCGCACGATGCAGCGGCACTGGCAACGCATGTCGACTTCCCGAAAGTGCGCGAAAGCCTGAAGGTTCAGTTGCATGCGATAACGGAGCGCCGCGCGCAGGAAGCGGCCGGCGGGAGCGGTCTTGCCGCCGCCGGTGCCGCCTTCGGTGCGATGCTGGGCAACCTGGTCACCGACAAGCTGGTCGACGCGATGGTCACGCCCGAGCGGCTTGCCGATGCGATGCGCCAGGGTGAACTGCAGCTCGCGGGTGGACGCGAGGAACCTGCCGCAGTCGAAGCGGAAAACACGCCGGAAAAGCAGTGGGTGTTCGAGCGGCGCGGATTGAACGAGCTGGTGGCCATGGCCTTCGATCGCAACGGCAACCCGGGCCCCCGCTTCCTGCTCGCCCGCGAAGGGTTCGCGAGCTGGCGCCTGGTGGGTATCGAACTGCCGCCGGCACGTGATTGACAGGCAGTGCATCGCGCGTCGCAAAACGTCCAGGAACCTGTCCCGTCAGGGAGGTTCTTCGCTGCTTTCTATTGTGAATTCACCTTCAGCCAGTTCAGATTCCACTCCTTCCCGACGGACTTCAGGCGCAGCGTGTGGTCTCCCGCTGTCATGGCAAAGGGAATACTCGTCTGCGTTACCCAGGTTTGCCAGCCGCCGGTGTTGGGCACGGCCATGGCACCCACGGCTCTCACGCCATCCACCCATACCTCGAAGCCCGTGCTGCCATTGGCGGTCGCAAGCCGGTAGTCGATGGTGAAGTTGCCGGCAGTCGCAACGCTGATCTTGTATTCGACGAAGTCGTCGGCATCGAAGTGGCCGACATCCTCGCCGCCGCCGGTGTCGCTGCAGCTCTCCGTTTGGACACCGCTCATGGCTGTGAAGGCTTCCGCCTGCAGCGTCGCCGGCACCGGTACGTACTTGATGCTGGTGTTCGCCACATTGCTGTAGAAGCTCTCGTTGATACCCGCGACAGCCGTCACGACGTAGTAGTACGTGGTGCCGGGCTCGGTGGTGGTGTCCGTATAAGTGGGCTTTGCGACCTCGCCGGCCAGCTTGGTGTAGGTGCCAGCCACGCTGGTGCTTCGATACACGTTGTAGCTGGCACCCTTCGCACTCTTGCTGACGTCCCAGGCGAGCACATTGCCGCCCGCGCCTTCCGTCAGCGTCAAGCCGGCAGGCCGTGCCGGCAGCTTGAATACCTCGGGAGGGTTGGTGCTGGTCATCCACTTGACCAGGCCCGGGTGAGCTTCCAGGGGCTGCGTTGCGTAGCGCTTGAACAGCGTCTCGATCTCGGCCACCGTGGCGGTGGTGAAGTCCACTTTGCCTTGCATGTCGACAATGTCCTGGCCCTGCACGGGAGGCTTGTCGAGCAGGTACATCTCGGCCCAGGTATTCGCGCTGCCGTTGTCCTTGAAGACGCCGCTCACGGTGTACGTCTTGCCGCCTTGCAGGGTGATCGCTTGATAGACGCCACCATTGATCGCGCCGGTGACGCCAGGGGGGCGGGTGATGCGCAGCACAGCGCCCTTGCTGCCCGCCGGCGCTTTGCCGGCGGTCGTGTCATTGAAGTTCAGCGACAGACTGCCGTCGATGGCCAGGGTGGTCCAACCGGCATTCGAGCCGAAATCGCCATTCGCGATGACCTTCGAGCTGCCCGCGGTGTCGACGAAGCTGATCCTGTCGAAGCTCACATCCAGGGCACTGTCTGCCAGCGCGCCGCTCTTGATGACGAACCAGAAGGTCTTGGGGCCGGTACCAGCCACCTTGATGGTGGAGGCCTTCCTTGCGCATGCGTCCGCAAAACTGGCGTTCCAGCCCGCGCAGTCCCAGGTGCTGGCCTTGGCGACCAGGCCAATGCCCGTGTCAAGGCCGGGATCGACCGCATTGGTCACCATGCCCCAGGTGCCGTTGCCCGTGCCCCCTGCTGCGCTGACGACCTTGTATGACCACGAGGTGGATGCCCAACCGTAGCTGGCGTACGTGTCATACGTGGCCCGGCCGATCTGTCCACCCAGGTCCACGCCGGCACCTTGCCAGGGCTGGAACTCGCCCATGAGCAGGGGGATCTTCAGGTCGCTCACCTGCTTGTCGACCGCGCACACGCCCGTCATGCCGGTCTGTCCGCACAGCAGCCAGTCGCGGTGGACCATGTAGTGCGTGTCGTTCGGCCTGTCGCCATACAGGCCGGGATAGGGGTGCAGCTCGAAGGCCACGTTGGTGAAGCCCCTGGCGACCGGATCGCCGTAAGGGTCGATGCTGCCGTAATGGCTGGGCAGCATCACGATGTGCCGGGGATCGATGGCCCGGATGGTCCTGTACAGCTCCTCGACGCGCGTGGCCATGGCCTCGGCAGTCGAGCCCCAAGGCTCATTGAGCGGGTCGTAGGCGGCCACCACAGGTTCGTCCTTGTACCGGGTCGCGATCTGTTGCCACAGCCAGCGCGTACGTTCTTGCGCGGCCGCATCCGTCCAGTATCTGTTCAGCCCGGCGCATCCCGTATGATCGTTGGGCGTCTGTCCGCCAGCGGCGCCGTGCAGGTCGAGAATGACATACATGCCGCGCTTCCTGGCCTCGGCGATACTCCAGTCCAGGTATTTCCACGCGTCGACGCGCAACGTTTTCGGCTTCCTCTCGTCTTCGATGACGCTCCACAGGATGGGCAAGCGCACCACGTTGAAGCCGAAGGCCTTCAGCTGGTCCCAGTCGCGTTCGGTCATCCAGCTGTCGCGGAACAGCTTGATCAGGCGTTCCTTCTCCTCGTAGCCGAAGCGCTGGGTCAGCCTGGCCTCCAGCGTGCACTGGTCCGTCACGCCGTTGCCACCCTGGCCCATCATCCAGAACTCCTGCACCAGCCAGTTCCCGAGGTTGGTACCCTTCAGCAGGACCTGCTTGCCGTCGGCGTCCACCCACCGGGTGCCATCGGTCTTCAACATGGGCAGGCTCATGGATGGAGCAAGTGACCGTGCCGCGGCCGCCGAACGTGCCGGGGCCGGCGAAGATGCCGAGGTATCGCTGCCACCACAACCCGCCAATAACGCCGTCGCCATCAAACCACCCAGCAGAGCACCGCGCGCGGCGCTGCCGAAGGGTACGACCATGCTGCCACTCAAGTGCTTCGTTCGCATGCCAACCATGTCTTGTCTCCGTCGTTTAGGATTGGAATCGTTTCCATTCAAGTATGTTGGATGTCAAGTTCCATGTCAATCGGGGGACTGCATGATTTCTTTTCCCGCACTCGCGGCTACGGCGATGCGGGGCGACAGGAGACTCGCGACCGGCCCGGTGTTGACCGGGCCGGTGGCTGGCGCGAACGCCGTTACGCGGTGATCAGCGCGGATCGCCCGCTGATTCACTTGCTATTTCACCCGCTACTTCACCCGCGGGCTCTCCGGCGGTCCGAGATAACTGGCCTTCATCCCGCCCGCATCCACGACCACCTTCTGCAGCACCACGGCCGGATCGAGCGCCCAGATCTTCAGGACGTGCGCCCCCGGCTTGCCGACGGCATGCCGCGTGGTGAACACGGCGGCACCGTCGCCGACGATCTTCTCCCAGAACTTTTCGGAAGCATCGGCATGCAGGTTGACGACCTGCGGCGCCTCGTCGTCGAACGCCACCGCGAAGCGCAGGCCCTGCCCCGGCTGGAACTTCAGCGTGGGCGCCACGGTGACATGCACCTGCACATTGCCGCTGCTGAACAGGTGCATGTCGTATTCGAGCCGCATGCCGTCGCCCGGCGCCAGCGCCGGCGCATCGACCGGCAGCGTGGTCATGCCGGACAGCGTGCGGCCATGGCCGGGCACGTTCAGCCACGCGCGGCCCGGCGCGGCGACCGCGCGGGCATAGTGTTCCGCCTCGATCGATACCACGCCATGCGTCTCGACAAAGCCGCGGACAGCACCGGCGGCGGCGGGCTTGTGGATCGGCACCTCGATCTTCGCTTCGCCATTCGGACCGGTGACGAACAGCGTGGCGCTCGTCGTGCCGGCCGGCACCTGGTCCCAGCGGGCATCGACGGCGACGCGCTGCGCCTTGTCCACCATGCCGGACGGTTTATCCAGCACGATCCACGGCTCGCTGGCGCGCACCGCATACCGGAACGGCGTGCCGCCGCGGTTGAACAGTTCGACGACACGCGGCTGGCGCTCGAACGCATCGAGCGCCGGCAGCCTGAGACCCTGCGCATCCGGCCACACCTGCTCGCTGCCCTCGATGGCGATCCCCAGCTCGCCGGCCTTCGGCACCTGCACTTCGCTCACGGCCGGCATCACGTTGCGCGGCGGCTGCTGCCAGTACGTGTAGCCCAGGTGCGTCTGCGCCATCATGTGGTTCCACTTGCCGCCGTTGATCGCATGGTAGCGGCGCGTCAGCGCGGCATCGTCGGCGAACAGCGCGCGGGCCCGTGCGGCCATGTCGTTCGTGGCCGCCCTGCCCTGCTTCGCGTACAGCCGGTTCAGGCCCGCCGCCGCATACAGGTCGTTGACGACGGCGCCCGCCTTCACCGGGTGCAGCACCAGCTGGTAGAACGCATCGCGGCGTTCCTTCGGCAGGCTGGCGAAGATCTTCTCGGCGCGCGCTTCGAGCTCACGGTACTCGGCCACGATGCGCGCGGATTCGCCATAGTTCACGAAACTGTACGTGTCGGGTTCCAGCATTTCCGGGCGGCGACGGCCGTTGTACTGCGCATACTTCGCGACGATGTCCGCGATATCGGCCGCATGGCGCGGGCCGAACTCGCGCGCCGCCCACAGCCGCTGGTATTCCTGCAACCGGTCGGCCGGCCACGCGGCCGGGTTCCAGGCATACGCGAGGAAGAACTCCATCGGCACTTCCATCGGCTTCAGGTCGCCCACGTTGACGATCCACATGCGCGTGGCCTCGTACTTCCATGCCAGGTGCATCTGCTCCCACACCTTCGGCAGCGGCGTCACGTTGAGCCACTTGTAGTTGCGCGGGCCGCCCACGTAATCGAAGTGGTAATAGACACCGGCGCCACCGGCGCGCTTGCGTTCTTCCTTCGTGGGCAGCCGGCGGATATTGCCCCAGTTGTCGTCGCACCACAGCAGCAGCACATCGTCCGGCACGCGCATGCCCTGCTCGTAGTAATCCTGCACTTCCTTGTACAGCGCCCATGCCTGCGGCACCTTCGTGATGTCCGGGTCCAGTTCCTCGGCGATCATCTTCCTCTGGTCGCCGACGATCCGCTCCAGCAGCGCCACGTTGGCATCGCGCGACATCGGCTCGTCGCCATCGCCGCGCATGCCGAGCGTGACGAATTTCTCGTAGTCGCGCGTCTTCTTCAGGCCATCGCGCCAGAAGTCCTTCAGCACGCTTTCGTTGCGGCCGTAGTCCCATGGCCCCTTGCCGTAGCGCGACCACTCCTTGTGGGCACGCATCATCGGCTCGTGGTGCGACGTGCCCATCACGATGCCGTACTCGTCGGCCAGGCGGCCGTTTTCCGGATCGTCGTCGAAGAATGCCGCGTCCCACATCGCCGGCCACAGGTAGTTGCCGCGCAGGCGCAGGATCAGTTCGAACACGCCCTTGTAGAACTTGCTGTTGTAGCCGCCGTAGCGCTCCTTGGCCCAGCCGGTCAGCGCCGGCGCCTCGTCGTTCAGGAAGATGCCGCGATACTGCACCACCGGCGCGTCCTGCAACGCCGTGCCGGCCTGCGCATACAGCGCCTTGCGCTGCACGGGCGGCACGTCGGCCCACCAGTACCAGGGCGACACGCCGATCTGCTCGGACACTTCATAGATGCCGTAGATCGTGCCGCGCTTGTCGCTGCCGGCGATCACCAGCGCGCGCTGCACGCCGGGCATCGGATTGCGCACGGTGCGCACGATATAGCCTTCCCACTTGCCGCGGATCGGCGCCACGTCGAGCATGCCGGACTTCGCCAGGCCGTCGATCAAGGCGCTCTTGCCGACCGTGCCGACGATGACGACGTCGATACCGATCGGCGCTTTCGACTGCCCGATCTTGTGGAGAACCGGCTTCGCGCCGCCCACGCGGGCAATGTCCGCCTGCAGGTCGCCGGCCGCGCGCAGCACGCCCGCATGGTCGCCGGCGTCGACGAAGATCGGTGCCGCCCTTCCCCTGGCGAGCAATTCGACGGCGTCGAGCGAGTCGCGCTCGAACGCGATGAAGGGCTTGTTGCCCAGCGCGTGCGCGGCACTGGACAGCAGGAGCAGCGGGAGCAGCAGCGCCAGCACAAACAAACGACAGGTATTCATCATTCTCCCAGCGGTTCGTAGTCGAACCAGTCGACATCGGCCGGCGCACCGGTCGCCACCACGCCGGCAAACACGCCGGTGAAGCCGCCCGCCTCTTCCGACGACAGCGCGGCGGTCGGCGCGGAACCCAGTACCACCGCCTTGCCGCCCTGCGCGTAGCTGAACTGGTAACGGTCGGGCCATGCACGGATCTGCAACGCCACCGGCCCGGGACGCAGCGCCGCCGAGGCGACAACCTTCGTTTCGCCTTTTACGCGCGTGACGAATTCGATCCTGCGCGCGGCCTTGCCGCCGGCGATGCGCACCTGGTAATGGTTGGCTTCGTTCTGCCGCAGCGCCAGGCCCGCAAACTGGCCCGGGCCGTCCGGCGCGAAGTCGATGCGCGCGGCGATGCGCGCATCCAGGTGCTGCTGGCGGCGCGCCACGAACGCCGGCGTGGCGATGTCGTCGAGCGTCGCGGCATTGCCTTTCACACGCAGGAATCCCGGCCGCTCCGTCAGCGAGTACAGCCCGGTGGACGGACCGCGCACGAAGGTCCAGTGCAGGTCCAGCTTCGGCTGGTCGAAATCGGTTCGCACCGGCTCCTTCGGCCATGGCGCCGCGGGCGGCAACCCGGCCGCGCTCATTTCCAGGGCCAGCGGCTTTCCGCCGTTGACGACGGGCCAGCCACCCTGCCATGTCACCGGCGCCAGCAGCGTTTCGCGGCCCAGGTGGTGCTTGCGCTCGTTTGGTCCTTGCGGCCTCACGCCGAGCAGCACCATCCACCACTTGCCGTCCTCCGCCTGTACGAGATCGCCATGGCCGGTGGCCTGCAGCGGCAGCCCCGGATGCTGGCGATGCGACAGGATCGGGTTGCCCTTGTGCGCCTCGAACGGGCCGGATGGCGACTTCGCGCGCGCCACGGTGATCATATGGTCGTAGGACGTGCCACCTTCGGCGATCATCAGGTAATACCAGCCATCCACCTTGTACAGGTGCGGGCCTTCCGGCCACACGCCGCCGGTACCGTTCCAGATCCGCTTCGGCTCGTCGAGCAGCTTCCCGGTCTTCACGTCGATGCGGGCCTGCACGATGCCGCCCTTCTCACCGCCGTCGTGCCGCGTGTAGTACACGGTGCCGTCGTCGTCGAAGAACAGCGACGGGTCGATCCATGGCGCCTTTTCCTTCAGCCACACGGGCTCCGACCATTCGCCGGCCGGATCCTTCGTGTGGACGATGAAATTGCCGCCGGTTTCCACGTTCGTCGTGATCATGTAGAAGGTGCCGCCTTCGCAGCGCAGCGTGGGCGCGTAGATGCCCCGCGATGCCCGCTGGCCTTTCAGCGGCAATTGCGATTCGCGCGTGAGCGCATGGCCGATCAGCTTCCAGTTCACCAGGTCGCGGCTGTGGAAGATCGGCACGCCCGGGAAATATTCGAATGTGCTGTTGGCCAGGTAGTAATCCTTGCCCACGCGGCAGATGCTGGGATCGGGGTGGAAACCCTTGATGACGGGATTGCGGTAGGTGCTGGCCGGCGATGCGGCGTCTGCCGCCATGGCAGGCATCGCCGCCATCAGCACCGTTGCAAGCAGCGTCGCTGGAAGCAGGGCGGCCCTCATTTCGCACCGCCGCAGCGCGCCTGCAATGCCTTCAGCGGCACGGCGTCGGCCATCGCACGCAGCCCGGCGATCGACGGATGCAGGCCATCGTTGTCGTATTCCTTGCGCAGCCGGTCCGGTGCCTGCGGGTCGCGCAGCGCAGCGTCGAAGTCGGCCACCGCGTCGAACACGCCGGACTTGCGGATCCAGTCGTTCAATTGCTGGCGGTCCGCCTCGTTGGTGGCGGCCGGCCGATAATAGTCGCTGCCGGCGTATGGCGTGACTGTACCGCCGATCACACAGATGCCGTGCGCATGGGCGCGTTCGACCAGCTGGCGGTGCGCCTGCTGCAGGTCCTCGATGAGTTTTGCCCGCGCGGCCGGGATGTCTTCGCCGTTGCGGTGCTGCCCGCCCAGGTCGTTCACGCCGATCATCACCACCGCATGCGTCACGCCGGCGCGGGCAATCACGTCGCGGTCGAAGCGCGATGCCAGGTTCGGGCCGAGGCCATCGCGCAGCATCCTGCCGCCGCCGATGCCCACATTGACCACGCCCATCGCCTTGCCGCCCTGCGCGATGCGGCCGGCCAGCACGTCCGGCCAGCGGTCGTTGCCATCCGTCGTGGTGCCGTAGCCGTCGGTGATCGAGTCGCCGACTGCCACCACGGCGCCGACGCCGCGCGGCGCCTGCACTTCCACGTCGGCCAGCATGTACCAGCGCGGGATCTTCTCGGCACCGGTCCATGCCGCGTCCAGCGTGCGCTGGCCCTTCGCCACGAAGCTGGTCGCCCGCGAGCCCGGATGGCCCGTCTGCTTCGACGGTGCGCCGTTGAAATACAGCGACACGGCGATGTCGGCGCCGGCCTTGTGCGGCAAGGCCACCACGTCGCTGTAGTACTCGGCGCCGGCCGGGATCATCACGGACGCGCGGCCGCCGAACGTCAGCGGTTTTGCCGATTGCGGATCGATATCCGGATTGCCGGGCGCCTTCGCCAGGCCGATCCCGGCCGCCTCCACCGTCAGCGGCGTGGTGCCGAACACGTTGCTGATGCGGACCCGCAGCTTCTCGCCGCCCAGCGCCACGTGCACGACCTGGCGCAGCGTCGCGTCGCGCCAGTGCTCCTGCGGCAGTTCGTTCTGGGGTTCGGGTGCCATCTGGGCGGCGCCCCACGAGGCGACCCAGTGCCAGTTTTTCGGTGTTTCGGCGGCAGTGGCGGACGCAGCCGCCATCATCGTGGCCGCCATCATCGTGGCCGCCAGGGCAGCCATGCCGCGGGCGTGCAGCCCGGTGTGCAGTTGTCGCATGTTGTCTCCGTTTTTATCGTGCGTCGAATTGCATTCAACGTGGTTTGCGTGCGTTTTTATGCTTGCTGCGTAAGGCGGTGTTGTAGCGCTACCGCCGCCGTTCTTTTTGCCGATCTCTACAGTGCCGATGTACTGACTTGCCGGGTTCATTCGCGCAACCCGCCGGCGGCGCCGCCCCCGGGCGTCAGGCCTTCCACCTTCCTCCTGCGGCGCCAGCGACAGTTGTTGACTTGGTTCGTCAAATCCATCACACTGGCTAATGTTAGCGCTATTCATTTTAGGTTAAGCCGATGGTACAGGCAACATATAATAACGAGACGAATCCAGGCTACAGCACACCCGTGATCACCGCGATGCGGGTGATCCCCGTGGCCGGCCACGACAGCATGTTGTTCAACCTGTGCGGCGCGCACGGTCCGTACTTCCTGCGCACGCTCGTGCTGCTGACCGATAGCGCGGGCAATACCGGCATGGGCGAAGTACCGGGCGGCGCCGGCATCACGAAGGCGCTGGAAAACGCGATCCCCCGCGTCGTCGGCACGCAGATCGGCCGCTTCAACCGCACGCTGAACGCGGTGCGCGAAGGCATCGCCGGAAAAGCCAGCGGCCCGCAGACGCTGCAGCACCAGGTCACGTCGGCCGCCGAGGCCGCCGTGCTGAAGCAACCCCATGAAATCAACCTGCGCCTCGAGAACGTCGTCACGGCGATCGAGGCCGCGCTGCTCGACCTGCTGGGCCAGCACCTGGGCGTGCCCGTCTGCGAACTGCTCGGCAGCGGCCAGCAGCGCGACAAGGTGCCGATGCTGGCCTACCTGTTCTATATCGGCGACCGCACCCGCACCGACCTGCCGTATCTGGCAAGCTCGCTCGAAGGCCCGGCCGGAAAAGACGACTGGTACTCGCTGCGCCACCGGGAAGCCATCACGCCGCAGGCCATCGTCGAACAGGCCGAAGCCACGGTGGCCCGCTACGGTTTCCGCGACTTCAAGCTCAAGGGCGGCGTGATGCGCGGCGAGGAAGAGATCGCCGCCGTCACCGCCATCAAGAAGCGCTTCCCCGACGCGCGCGTGACGCTCGATCCGAACGGTGCGTGGTCGCTCGACGAGGCGATCCGCCTGTGCCGCAACCAGAGCCACGTGCTGGCCTATGCCGAGGATCCGTGCGGCCCCGAGAACGGTTACTCGGGCCGCGAGACCATGGCCGAATTCAAGCGCGCCACCGGACTGCCCACCGCCACGAACATGATCGCCACCGACTGGCGGCAGATGGCGCACTCGCACCTGCTGGGCGCCGTCGACATCCCGCTGGCCGATCCGCACTTCTGGACCATGCAGGGTTCCGTGCGGCTCGCCCAGCTGTGCCAGGAATGGGGCATGACATGGGGCTCCCATTCCAACAACCACTTCGACGTGTCGCTGGCGATGTTCACGCACGCGGCCGCCGCCGCGCCGGGCCGCATCACGGCGATCGACACGCACTGGATCTGGCAGGAAGGGCAAGAGCGCCTGACCCGCGAACCGCTGCGGATCGTCGGCGGCGAAGTGGCCGTGCCCGATCGCCCCGGCCTGGGCATCGAACCGGATCTGGACCGCATCGCCGCCGCGCATGCGCTGTACCTGAAAGTGGGTACCGGCGCGCGCGACGATGCGATGGCCATGCAGTATTTGATTCCCGGATGGACCTATTCGCCGAAGTTGCCCAGCCTTGGGCGCTGAATCGACCCGGATCCATCCATAACCAGAACAAGAGGAGACTCATATGAAGGAAGCGCCAGCCTTGTCTTTGTTGCCTGCCGACCTGTCGCAGGCTTTGCTCGTGGGCCGCGTGTGGCGGAGCGGTGACGTCGACGGCCCCGCCGTCGTGGCCGTCCGCAACGGCGAAGTGTTCGACATCACGCACCACGTGTCGACCGTCTCCGAACTGCTGGAACGCGACGACCTCGTGGCCATCGTGCGCTCGGCGCCGGGCGAATCGCTCGGCCGCGCGGAAACGCTGATCGAGAACGCCCTGTCGCCCAACCCGGCGGCCGACATTCCCAGCCTGCTGGCACCGAACGACCTGCAGGCCATCAAGGCCTGCGGCGTCACGTTCGCCGTCAGCCTGCTGGAGCGCGTGATCGAGGAACAGGCCAATGGCGACCCCGCCCGCGCCGAACAGCTGCGCGGCGAACTGCTGGCATCGATCGGTGCCGACCTTTCCAGCATCAAGCCCGGCTCGCCCCAGGCCGAACAGCTGAAGAAGGAATTCATCAGCCGCGGCGCCTGGTCGCAATACATGGAAGTGGGCATCGGCCCCTACGCCGAGGTGTTCTCGAAGTCGCAGCCGATGTCGGCGGTGGGCTTCGGCGCCGACGTGGGCCTGCACCCGGAATCGAAGTGGAACAACCCGGAACCGGAAATCGTGCTGGCCGTGACGAGCCAGGGCAAGCCGGTCGGCGCCACGCTGGGCAACGACGTGAACCTGCGCGACATCGAAGGCCGCAGCGCCCTGCTCCTCGGCAAGGCCAAGGACAACAACGGCTCCACCGCGATCGGCCCGTTCATCCGCCTGTTCGACGACAAGTACTCGCTCGACACGGTGCGCAATGCCGAAGTGCGCCTGACCATCGAAGGCGTGGACGACGACTTCGTGCTCGACGGCGTGAGCCTGATGAAGCAGATCAGCCGCGATCCGCTCGACCTGATCGGCCAGACCTGCGGCGCGCACCACCAGTACCCGGACGGCTTCATGCTGTTCCTCGGTACCATGTTCTCCCCCATCAAGGACCGCGACGCCAAGGGCGGCGGGTTCACGCACCACAAGGGCGACCGCGTCACCATCGCGAGCCCGGCGCTGGGGGCCCTGGTCAACCACGTCCACCGCAGCGATGAAATCGCGCCATGGACATTCGGCGTTCGCGCCCTGTACAACAACCTGGCACGCCGCGGCTTGCTGGCGAATGCAACTGCAGCAACTGGAGAAAAATGATGGCTGGCGAAAGAGTGCAACCGTTTGAATATGCCACCTATCCGGACCTGAAGAACAAGCGTGTCGTCGTCACCGGCGGCGGCACGGGCATCGGCGCGGGCATCGTGGATGCCTACGTCCAGCAAGGCGCGCAAGTCGTGTTCCTCGACATCGACGACGAGCCGTCGCGGCAGCTGGCCGCCAGCTACCCGCAGGCGGCGCACCAGCCGCGCTTCATCCACTGCGACATGACGAACCTCGAGGAACTCAAGAAAACGTTTGCCGAGATCGAGCAGGACGGCGCGGTCGATATCCTGATCAACAACGCGGCCAACGACCACCGCCATGCCGTGGCCGACGTGACGCCGCAGTACTGGGACGACAGCATCGCCGTCAACCTGCGCCACCAGTTCTTCTGCGCGCAGGCCGTGGCACCGGGCATGAAGGCGAAAGGCGGCGGCGTGATCCTGAACTTCGGTTCGATCTCGTGGTACCTGGCGCTGCCGAGCCTCACGCTGTACATGACCGCCAAGGCGGCCATCGAAGGCCTGACGCGCGGCCTGGCCCGCGACCTGGGCGGCGACGGCATCCGCGTCAACACGGTGATCCCGGGCTCGGTGAAGACGCCGAAGCAGATGGCGCTGTGGTACACGCCGGAAGGCGAAGCGCAGATCATGGCATCGCAACTGCTGAAGGAACGCATCGAGCCGGTGGACGTGGCCGCGCTGACGCTGTTCCTGTCGTCGAACCAGGCTTCCCGCTGCACGGGCCGCGATTACTTCGTGGACGCCGGCTGGTACGGAGACGGCAAATGAGTTCGGTGGCAAATGCGGCGCCGGAGTGCATCTGGCCGCTGGCCGCCACCCTGGGCGAAGGCCCGGTCTGGCATCCGGCCGAGCAGATGCTGTACTTCGTCGACATCAAGCAGCACAAGCTGCACCGCTGCGATGCGCAAGGCGCAAACCGCCAGACGTGGGACATGCCCGGTGAAACGGGCTTCGCCCTGCCCGCAACAGCGGGCGGCTTCGTCTGCGGCCTGGCGGGCAAGCTGGTGCACTTCGATCCGGCGACCGGTGCCTTCACGCCGGTCACGCAATTCGAAGCGGACCGCCCCGGCAACCGCCTGAACGACGGCCACGTGGCGCACGATGGCGCCGTGTGGTTCGGTTCGATGGACAATGCCGAAACGTCGGCCAGCGGCGCGCTGTACCGCTTTGACGGCAGCGCCCTCACGCAGCACGACGACGGCATCGTCATCACCAACGGCCCGGCATTCAGCCCGGACCGCGAGACCTTCTACCATACCGACACGTTCGGCAAGACCGTGTACGCGTTCGACGTGACCGGCGACGGCACGCTCGCCAACAAGCGCGTGTTCGCCACGATCGACGCGCCCGGCTGGCCGGACGGTTCCGCCGTCGACAGCGCCGGCAACGTGTGGGTCGCCGTGTTCCGCGGCGCCCGCGTGCTGTGCTACTCGCCGGCCGGCGAACTGCTCCAGACCATCGCCTTCCCGGTGCCGAACATCACGAAGATCGCCTTCGGCGGCCCGGACCTGAAGACCGCCTTTGCCACGACCGCCACGAAAGGCCTCACCGACGAGGAACGTGCCGCCGCCCCGCTCGCGGGCGGTGTGTTCGCCTTCCCCGTCGACGTGCCGGGCCTGCCGCAGCATATGATTGGATTTATCAAATGACCCGCCGCTACCGTTCCCAGGACTGGTTCGACAACCCGGACCACATCGACATGACCGCGCTGTACCTCGAGCGCTTCATGAACTACGGGATCACTCCCGACGAGCTGCGCAGCGGCAAGCCGATCATCGGCATCGCCCAGTCGGGCAGCGACATCAGCCCGTGCAACCGCATCCACCTGGACCTGGCCAAGCGCGTGCGCGACGGCATCCGCGATGCGGGCGGCATTCCGATGGAATTCCCGCTGCACCCGATCTTCGAGAACTGCCGCCGCCCCACCGCCGCGATCGACCGCAACCTGGCCTACATGGGCCTCGTGGAGATCCTGCACGGCTACCCGATCGACGCCGTGGTGCTGACGACCGGCTGCGACAAGACCACGCCGTCGCAGCTGATGGCCGCCGCCACGCTGGACCTGCCGGCGATCGTGCTGTCCGGCGGCCCGATGCTCGACGGCTGGCTCGATGGTGAGCTGGTCGGTTCCGGCGCCGCGATCTGGAAAGGCCGCCGCCGCCTGGCCGCCGGCGAGATCGACAACGAGAAATTCCTCGAGATCGCCGCCGCCTCCGCGCCATCGGCCGGCCACTGCAACACGATGGGCACCGCGTCGACGATGAATGCGATCGCCGAGGCGCTGGGCATGTCGCTGACCGGCTGCTCCGCCATTCCCGCGCCGTACCGCGAACGGGGCCAGATGGCCTACGAGACCGGCCGCCGCATCGTGGCGCTGGCCGAGCAGGACGTGCGCCCGTCGTCGATCCTGACGCGCGACGCGTTCCTCGATGCGATCGTCACCAACGCGGCGATCGGCGGTTCCACCAACGCGCAGCAGCACATCATGGCGATGGCCCGCCACGCCGGCGTGGAAATCCACACGGAAGACTGGATGAAGTACGGCCACGACGTGCCGCTGCTGCTGAACATGCAGCCTTCGGGCAAATACCTGGGCGAGCGCTTCCACCGCGCCGGCGGCGTGCCGGCCGTGATGTGGGAACTGGAGCAGAACGGCCTGCTGCGTTCCGACCGCGCCACCGTGACCGGCAAGACGATGAAGGAAAACCTCGCCGGCAAGGAAACGAACGACCGTGAGATGATCTGGCCGTTCGCCGCGCCGCTGAAGGAAAAAGCGGGCTTCTTCGTCCTGTCCGGCAACCTGTTCGACTTCGCGATCATGAAGACGTCCGTGATCTCCGACGAGTTCCGCGCGCGCTACCTGAGCCGCCCGGGCAGCGAAGGCGTGTTCGAAGCCCGCGCCATCGTGTTCGACGGTTCGGACGACTACCACAAGCGCATCAACGATCCGGCGCTGAACATCGACGAGGACTGCATCCTGGTCATCCGCGGCGCCGGCCCGATCGGCTGGCCCGGCTCGGCCGAAGTCGTCAACATGCAACCGCCCGATGCCCTGATCAAGCGCGGCGTGAAGAACCTGCCCACGCTGGGCGACGGCCGCCAGTCCGGCACGTCCGACAGCCCGTCGATCCTGAACGCATCGCCGGAATCGGCGGTGGGCGGCGGCCTGGCGTGGATCCGCACCGGCGACACCGTGCGCGTCGACCTGAACAACGGCACCGCCAACATGCTCGTCGACGAAGCCGAGATCGAACGGCGCAAGGGCGACGGCATCCCGGCCTTCCCGGCCAGCCAGACGCCGTGGCAGCAGATCTACCGCTCCACCGTGGGGCAGATGCAATCAGGCGCCTGCATGGAACTGGCGCTGGAGTACCGCAATTTGCGGGATGTGGTGCCAAGGCATAACCACTGACGTGTGATCCGCTGGTGTCTGACACTTTTTCCGGGCGCTTCTTCCGGAAAAAGTGTCAGACACCGGTTTTCTTCAGCCACCGCCGACTACGGCCGGGAAAACCGGTGTCTGACACTTTTTCGCGAGCGAAAAAATGTCAGACACCATTGAATCGGCGCCTTTGCGCCAGTTGCAAACGAATTCGAACACGATGAATTAAACAAGCCCCATTCACGATCCAAGATAACAACAACAGGCCACAGGCCACCCATCTTAGGAGACATACCATGAAGTTGAAGATCGCCATCGCGAGCGTACTGCTCGCCCTCACCTCCACCGCCGCCCTGGCGGATGCGAAAAACCCGAAGATCGGCTTCTGCATCGACGACCTGCGCCTCGAGCGCTGGACGCGCGACCGCGATTACTTCGTCAAGGAAGCGGAACGCCTTGGCGCGAAGGTGTACGTGCAGTCGGCGGATGCCAGCGAACAGCGCCAGATCTCGCAGATCGAGAACCTGATCTCGCGCGGCGTGGACGTGCTGGTGATCGTGCCCTACAACGCCACGGTGCTGAACAACGCGATCCGCGAGGCGAAGAAGGCCAAGATCAAGGTGGTGTCGTACGACCGCCTGATCCTGAACTCCGACGTGGATGCCTACATCTCGTTCGACAACCAGAAGGTGGGCGAGCTGCAGGCCGAGGCGATCAAGGCGATCAAGCCGAAGGGCAATTACTACCTGCTGGGTGGCGCGCCGACCGACAACAACGCCAAGATGCTGCGCGAGGGCCAGCTGAAGGTGCTGCAACCGCTGATCGACAAGGGCGACATCAAGGTCGTGGGCAAGCAGTGGGTCAAGGACTGGAGCGCTTCCGAGGCGATGTCGATCGTCGAGAATGCGCTGACCGCGAACAACAACAAGATCGACGCCATCGTGGCGTCGAACGATGCCACGGCCGGCGGCGCGATCCAGGCGCTGACGTCGCAAAAGCTGCAGGGCAAGGTGCCGGTATCCGGCCAGGATGCCGACCTGGCCGCGGTGAAACGCGTGATCGCCGGCACGCAGGCGATGACCGTGTACAAGCCGCTGAAGCTGATCGCCACCGAAGCGGCGAAGCTGTCCGTGCAACTGGTGCGCAACGAAAAACCCGGCTTCAATTCGCAGTACAACAACGGTGCCAAACAGGTGCCCACGCTGCTGCTGAAACCCATCCCGCTGACGAAGGCCAATGTGCAGGTGCTGGCCGAAGACGGGTTCTATTCGAAGGCCCAACTGACCGCCAACTAAGACCGCATGAGCGATTACCTTCTCGAGATGCGCGCCATCGTCAAGCAGTTCGACGGTGTCCGCGCACTGAATGGCATCGACATCAAGGTGAAGGCCGGCGAATGCGTCGGCCTGTGCGGTGAAAATGGCGCAGGTAAATCGACGCTGATGAAGGTGCTGTCCGGGGTCTACCCGCACGGCACCTACGACGGCGAGATCTACTGGAACGGCGCGCCGTTGAAAGCCACCTCGATCCGTGAAACGGAAGCCGCCGGCATCGTCATCATCCACCAGGAACTGATGCTCGTGCCGGAACTGTCGGTAAGTGAAAACATCTTCCTCGGCAACGAGATCACGCTGCCCGGCGGGCGCCTCGACTACGACACGATGAACCGCCGCGCCAACGAACTGCTGGCGGAGCTGAACATCCGCGACGTGAACGTGGTGCTGCCCGTGAAGCAGTATGGCGGCGGGCACCAGCAGCTGATCGAGATCGCCAAGGCCCTGAACAAGAATGCCCGGCTGCTGATCCTGGACGAACCGTCGTCGTCGCTGACCACGTCCGAGATCCGCATCCTGCTCGACATCGTCCACAAGCTGAAGGCCAAGGGCGTCACGTGCATCTACATTTCGCACAAGCTCGACGAGATCGCGGCGATCTGCGACACGATCGTGACGATCCGCGACGGCCAGCACATCGCCACCACGCCGATGGTCGAGATGAGCGTGGAGAAGATCATTGCGCAGATGGTCGGCCGCGAGATGAACAATCTGTATCCGGAAAAACGGCACACGCCGGGCGACGTCGTCTTCGAGGCAAAACACGTGACGTGCTGGGATCCGGACAACCCGCAAAGGAAACGCGTGGACGACGTGTCGTTCACGCTGCGCCGCGGCGAGATCCTCGGCATCGCGGGCCTGGTGGGCGCCGGCCGCACGGAACTGGTGTCGGCGATCTTCGGGTCGTACGAAGGCCAGTACGAGGCCGAGGTGTATTACGAGGGCCAGCGCTGGCACACCACGTCGCCGATGCAATCGATCCGCACCGGGCTGGCCATGGTGCCGGAAGACCGCAAGCACCATGGCATCGTGCCCGACCTTCCGGTGGGCCAGAACATGACGATGGCGGTCCTGCAGCAGTTCTCGCACGGCAGCCGCATCGACCAGGACGCGGAGCTGAAGGTGATCCGCGGCGAGATCGGCCGGCTGAAGCTGAAAACGGCCAGCCCTTTTCTGCCGATCACCGGGCTTTCCGGCGGCAACCAGCAAAAGGCGGTGCTGTCGAAGATGCTGCTGACGAAACCGAAGATCCTGATCCTCGACGAACCCACGCGCGGCGTGGACGTGGGCGCCAAGTTCGAGATCTACCAGCTGATGCTGAACCTGGCCAGCGAAGGCATCTCGATCATCATGGTGTCGTCGGAATTGCAGGAGGTGCTGGGCGTTTCCGACCGCGTGCTGGTGATCGGCGAAGGTCAACTGCGCGGCGATTTCGTCAACGACAACCTGACGCAGGAAACCCTGCTGGCCGCCGCCCTGGCGCAACCGCTTCACTAGAGTGAGACCGATGAAAAGCAATCAATTGAAAAAGCTGTTCACGCAGTACAAGATGCTTGCCCTGCTGGTCGCGATCGTGCTGATCTGGGGCTTCTTCACATGGATGACGGAAGGCGGTTTCCTCACGCCGCGCAATATGTCGAACCTGATGCGGCAGATGGCCGTCACGGGCATCCTGGCGTGCGGCATGTCGCTGGTGATCATCGCCGGCGAGATCGACCTGTCGGTCGGTTCGCTGCTCGGGCTGCTGGGCGGCGTCGCGGCCGTGCTGGACGTCACGCACGGCATGGGCCTGCCCGCGAACATGATCGCCGTGCTGGCGGTGGGCCTGTTCATCGGCCTGTTCAACGGTTACCTGACGGCCTACCTGCACATCCCGTCGTTCATCGTCGGCCTGGGCGGCATGCTGGCTTACCGGGGCATCCTGCTCGGCGTGACCGATGGCGTGACGATCGCTCCCGTGTCCGAGGAATTCGTCTACATCGGCCAGGGCTACCTGCCGCCGCAATGGGGCATCGTGCTGGGCGTGACGCTGTGCGTGATCGCCATCGCGCTCACTTTCCGCCAGCGCAAGAGCCGCGCCCATCACGGCCTGGAACAGGCGCCGCCGTGGCGCGACGGCCTGCGCCTCGGCATCATCGCCGCCGTGGTGTTCGGCATCGTGAGCACGCTGAACAGCTACGAAGGCATTCCGCTGCCCGTGCTGCTGCTGCTCGCGCTGCTGGGCATCTTCACCTACATGACGACGCAGACCGTGTTCGGCCGCCGCATCTACGCCGTGGGCTCGAACATGGAAGCCACGCGCCTTTCCGGCATCAACGTCAAGGCCGTGAAGCTGTGGATCTTCGGGATCATGGGCCTGATGTGCGCCCTCGCCGGCCTGATCAACACGGCCCGCCTGGCGGCCGGCGCCCCCTCGGCCGGCACGTCGGCCGAACTGGACGCGATCGCCGCCTGCTTCATCGGCGGCACGTCGATGCGCGGCGGCTCCGGCACCGTCTACGGCGCCCTGATCGGCGCGCTCGTCATGGCGAGCCTGGACAACGGCATGTCGATGCTGGACGTGGACACGTACTGGCAGATGATCGTCAAGGGCGGCATCCTCACGCTGGCCGTGTGGGTCGACGTGGCCACGCGAACCGGCAAACGCTGATTGCTGAACGGATGAGCCCGTGTTGCCGGACTGTAGTCCGGCAACACGGACTCATCCGCAGCATGAACACAAAACAAAGGAGACACATGCAACACGATTCGAACAACGGCCGCCGCCGTTTCCTGGCCACGATGGCCGCCGCCGGCGCGGTCCCCACGCTGTCGATGGCCGCCACGGCCCGCCCGACGTACAAGGATCCGGCCGCGCCGGTGCCGAAACGCGTGGAGGACTTGCTGAAGCGGATGACGCTGGCGGAAAAGATCGCGCAGATGGATTGCGTATGGATCGAAAAGGGCAAGATCGAAGACAATGGCGCCTTTTCGGCCACGAAGGCAGCGAAGGTTTATCCGAACGGGATCGGCATGCTGGCGCGTCCTTCGGACCGGCAAGGCAAGTCCGAAGCCGGTGCCGCCGCGGCGGCCGGCGACGATGGCGCGCGCCCGAACCGCGGCGCGCGGGAGACGGCGGAGTATGTGAACGCCGCGCAGAAATGGGCGCTGGAGCAGACGCGCCTGGGCATTCCCCTCTTCATGCACGAGGAAGCGCTGCACGGCTACGCGGCGCGCGACGCCACGTCGTTCCCGCAGGCGATCGGCCTGGCGTCGTCGTTCGATACCGACCTGGTGACGCGGGTGTTCGCGGTGGCCGCGAAGGAGATGCGCGCACGCGGCGCGAACTTCGCGCTGGCGCCCGTGGTGGACGTGGCGCGCGAACCGCGCTGGGGCCGCATCGAGGAAACCTATGGCGAAGACCCGCACCTGTGCGCGGAAATCGGCAAGGCCGCCGTGATCGGCTTTTCCGGCACGTCGCGCCAGCTCGCGAAGGACAAGGTGCTGACGACGCTCAAGCACATGACCGGCCACGGCCAGCCCGAGTCGGGCACCAACATCGGCCCGGCCGAGGTGTCGGAACGGACACTGCGCGAGGATTTCTTCCCGCCGTTCGAGCGCCTCGTGAAGGAAACCACGGTGGCCGCCATCATGCCGTCGTATAACGAGATCGGCGGCGTACCGTCGCACGCGAACCGGTGGATGCTGGACGGCGTCGCCCGCAAGGAATGGGGCTTCAAGGGCGTGATGGTGTCCGACTACATGGGCATCCGCGAACTGGTCACGCGCCACGGCATGGCCGCCACGCCGAAGGAAGCCGGCTACTACGCGGTAAAAGCCGGTGTCGACATCGAAACGCCGGATGGCCACGGCTACCGGCACCTGGCGGAACTGGTGAAGGAAGGCCGGGTTTCCGAAAAGGAGATCGACGCGATGGTGCGCCGCATCCTGGAACTGAAGTTCCTGGCGGGCCTGTTCGAGAACCCGTATGCCGATGCGGCGCAGGCCGATGCGCAGACGGCGACGGCGGCCGACGTGGCGCTGGCGCGCGAAGCCGCCGGCCGCTCCGTGGTGCTGCTGAAGAACGACAAGGGCGTGCTGCCGCTGCGGGCGAACAGGACGGGCAAGCTGCTGCTGCTCGGCACGCACGCGAAGGACACGCCGATCGGCGGGTATTCCGACATTCCCCGCAAGGTGGTGTCGATCCACGACGCGCTGCAGGCAGAGGCCAAGGCGCAGGGCTTCGGCTTCGACTACCGCGAAGGCGTGCGCATCACCGAGGAACGCATCTGGGGCAAGGACGAGATCCGCTTCACCGCGCCGGAAGTCAATGCGCGGCTGATCGCCGAGGCGGTGGCGGCGGCGAAATCGGCCGACACGATCGTGCTGGTGCTGGGCGACAACGAGATGACCAGCCGCGAAGCGTGGGCCGACAAGCACCTGGGCGACCGCGCCACGCTGGACCTGATGGGCCAGCAAAACGACCTCGCAAAGGCCATCTTCGACCTGGGCAAGCCGACGGTCGTGTTCCTGCTCAATGGCAGGCCCATGTCGATCAACCTCCTGGCCGAGCGGGCCGACGCGATCGTCGAAGGCTGGTACCTGGGCCAGGAGACGGGCAACGCGGCGGCGGACGTGCTGTTCGGCCGCGTCAACCCGGGCGGCAAGCTGCCCGTATCGGTGGCGCGCAACGTGGGCCAGCTGCCGATCTTCTACAACCACAAGCCTTCGGCACGGCGCGGCTATATCGACGGCAGCACGAAGCCGCTGTATCCGTTCGGTTTCGGCCTGTCCTATACGACGTTCGACATCTCGGCACCGCGGCTGAGGAAGGCCACGATCCGGCCGGACGAAACCACGCAGGTCGAAGTGGACGTGGCCAACACCGGCGCGGTGGCGGGCGACGAGGTGGTGCAGGTCTACATCCGCGACGACGTGTCGTCCGTGACGCGCCCCGTGCTGGAGCTGAAGGCGTTCCGGCGCGTGACGCTGCAACCGGGCGAAAGGAAGACGCTGGTGTTCGACATCAAGCCATCGGACCTGTGGTTCCACAACGTGGACATGAAGCGCGTGGTCGAACCGGGCAGCTTCACCATCCACGCGGGACCGGACAGCGCGCAGCTCAAGTCGACGAAGCTGATGGTAAGTTGATAGTAAGTTGATGGCGGATTAGGACGGGGCGCGTCAGCCGGCAGCCGAGATGGAATCGGCGTCTCCCCGGATGACGCCGGGGCCGGCGACGCGCGCCTTGATCCTGAACCGGCTTCCCGGCGGCAGGACCGGCGGAAGGGCCGTTGGAATTCCGAGCGCGATGCGCACCCGCTTGCCGGTGTACTGCGCCAGCAGGTCGGGAAAGCCCTGCACCGGGGCGGTCGATTCCACGGTCGCCTCGAGTTCCGTCCCTTGCCCCTGATCGTGCACCGCCTCGATCCGGCATGTTGCCCAGGCCCAGTTTTCCACGACCTGCATGTTGCATCCTCCGTCAAGTGTTCGATCAGCCTTGTCCATCCAGGTAGCGCACGAGCGCATCCGAAATCGGCAGGTTCGTCTGCTCCTGGTAATAACTATACGCCGGCGACGGATTCACCTCGAAGCACACGTATTCGCCACCGGGCGTGCGCTTGAAGTCGATGCCGCACAATGGCAGGGCCAGCGCGCCCGACAACGCGAGGCAACGTCCCCTCTCCCGGTCCGGCAGCTCGAAGGGAACCATCTCGACATCGAGGCCGTCCCTGCCGGCATACCGGTAATCGACGGCATCGCTGATGATGCGCGCGGCGAACACGCTGCCGCCCACGACGTGGACCCGGATATTCTCGCCGTCGATGAATTGCTGGAACTGCGTGGGCAGCGCGCGGATGCTGTCCAGCCGGGCCAGCGCGGCATCGTCGAGGACACGCACGATGGAGCGCACCGCGCTGGTGGATTTATAGATGACCCGCCCGTGCCTGGCGCGAAACGCGTGGACGCAAGCCGGTTCGTTCGTCACGATCGTTTCCGGCACCGCGAAACCCGCCCGGCGGATGACCTGCGATTGATACGGTTTCGAGTAATTGGACAGGGTGGCGGAAAGCCGGTTGGCGACACGCTGCGGCGCGATCTCGGTCCACTGCACGAGCATTTCCCCCCAAGCATGCGCACGGGCCGCCAGCAACGCCCCATCCCAGGCCTTGCCCATCCGCGACAGTTCCGGCAAGGTCGACGCATCGGTGGTGCGCAGGTAGATGCCGCGGAAGCGCTCGAGCGGATACACCTGGCCGCCGACGGTCATCGCTCCCGTGCAGGTGCCGTCGGCATAGTCGAGCTCCATCTCGTCGTGGGCGAACGATCGCTGGTTGAGCAGCACGCAGGGGATGCCCAGCGCCTCGGCGCTGGCCAGCGCCATGGCGACGGGCGGCTCGGAAGGAATACCCGAGAGAAGTATCATGCGAGCGCTCCCCGGGGCAGTACGCCATGCGCTGCTCCCTGCGATGCCCCATGCGCTGTCCCATGCTTTGCTCCATGAGCGACGCGTCCCGCATGGCGCTCCATGTGCCGGAGCAGCGCGCCGATCACCGCGGGTGGCGCTTCCAATGGGGTCGCGTCGAACCCCGACCATCGCCAGTGGCCATCCGGGCCGCGCACGAACCGCACCACGCCGAAACCAAGCCCCGTCGACCGGGCGAATGCCCGTACGGCTGCGTGCTCCACGCCCTGCAGTTCGCCCATGACTTCCTCCCCGATCACCCAAAGCGCGCCCGGTTCGCCGTCGGCAGGCAGGTGCGAAAACACGGGCGCACCCACGGCCGGCACGGGGCCGTCCGCGGCACCGACCGGCCCGAGCCTGCCGGGTTCCCCCAGGCGCGAACGCGTGGCCATGCGCAGCGTGTGCGTGCGCAGGCCGGCGCGCGCGGCATGGCCGGCGGTGGCGAGCCCTGGCCGGCCGTGGCCGGCCATGTGCAGCAGCGCCATGTCGTTGAGCACCGGGCAGTCCAGGCCTGCGAGGCAGCTCCAGAACGCGGCCGTCGCTTCGGCGGACGCGTAGTCGCGGTCCGCCTGGCCGGACCGGTGGAACGCCGGCACCGGCACGTGGCGCACCCGGTTGAGCACGATGCCGGTCGCGCCATCGAGCAGCACGGGCCCGCCCTGCCTGCGAACCTCGCTGGCGACACCGCCCTGCCCGACCGAGTGGGTGAAGCTGCACCCGGCAAGCCAGCCTTCGATCACCAGGCTGCGCAGCCGTGGCCCGAGTGCGCCGGCAAGCGTGTCGGCGACCGGGTCGTAGAGATGGCGTATGACCAGCATGGCGGCTCAGACGTCGCCGGGCTTGGTGTCGTACGAGCGCTTGCCGGCGGCATCGCCGCGCCGCATGGCATCCTGCCTTGCGTCGTCCTCGTCGGCCAGCGCCCCCTGGCTCAGGTCGGGGCGCAATCCCGCGCCGATGAACGGCTGTAGTCCTTGTCCCTGTGCTCCTTGCGTGCCCTGGCCGCCCTGCATGCCCTGCCCACCCTGCCCACCCTGCCCACCCTGCATGCCCTGCATGCCCCCTTGCCCCAGCAGGGTGCCGACAAGGGCCTCGAGCTGCGCCATGCGGGCTTCCATCATGCCCGGATCGCCCGCCCCGCGGCCGAAACCGCCGGGCAGGCCGCCGTCGGCGGGCTTGTCGACCGGCTTGTCGACCGGCTTGTCGATGGGCTTGTCGACCTGCTTGTCGACTTGCTTGTCGAACGGTTTATCGAACGAGATCGACTTGTCGATCACCGGTTTTTCCGGCCGCTTGTCGATCTGCTTGTCGATCTGCTTGTCCACGATGGGCTTCTCGGGCCTGAGCTCCTTGACGAACTCCTTGTCCTTGATGAATTCCTTGGCCGCCTTCAGGCCGCACTTGACCTTGACACTGGCCGTCATCACGGCCCCCGGCGCGCTGATACTGGTCACGGACACGCAGGTATTCTGGCCGGCGTACGACTTGGAGTTCGGCGCCGAGGTGTTGGTGAACGACGAGTTGCCGGTGCTGCCGGGATAAGGGTCGCCGGCGTCGCCGCGGTTGCTGGCATTTTCCAGATCCTTCTCGTTGTCGGCCTGTACCAGCGCCACCTTGTAGCGCGCCTCGTTGGCATTGGTGGCAACCGATTCGTCGATGTGCCAGATGAGCAGCCCGCCGCCAGGCAGGGATGCATCGAACCGTGTCTGCTGCCGGTTCTCGACCAGGAAATACTCGGACCCCGAACCGCCGTCCTTCCACAGGCGCAGCACCGAATGGCTGTCCTTCACGTCGGCGATGGAACGCATGCCGTTGACCGTGACGTTGTCGACGGTGGCCCAGCCCTGGTTGGCCTTGCACCAGGCCGAGGGGTGGGCCGGCGTGTCGCCGCCGCCGCCCCAGCTTCCCGCAGCCATCAGGCAGAAGCGGCCGATGCCTTCGGAACTGCCGTCCGTATCGTACAGGTCGGGGAAACCGAACAGCAGGTGGCCCAGTTCGTGGGCGCACACCCCGATCCTGCAGTCCTCGGGAACGGTCAGGTAGCCGAACACCTTGGTGCCGTCGGTCGTCACGGCCCCCGAGGGGAGCGTCCACTTATGGGACCAGATGTCGTTGCTGCTGCCCGTCTGCTCCGCGCCGGCCCCGGCGTGCACGACGACGAAGGCATCCACGAAGCCATTGCCGTCGTTGTCATACGGCCCGAAATTGACGCTCGGGTCGGCGGCGGTCAACGCATCCCTGGCCATCGTGCGCGCATTCGGCAGCGCGGCACCGGTGCCGGAGTCGCCGTGGCAGTAGGTGGCCAGCGTCTGCGGCATCCTGAAGGGTCCGACGACCTGGCCCTGCAGGTCGACGAGGCCATGCGTGACCTCGGTAAAATATTCGCGCACGCTCCCCGTGGGAATCACGCCAGTCGAGAAGAACAGCTGATTGAGGTCGCTCGCGCTCCTGGCCATCGGCCGGTCGCTGAAATCGACCAGCACCACGATGACCCGCACGGTGCCATGCAGCGGCGCCCGGTCGAGCGCCTGGTTCCGGATGACGCTGGGCGATGTGCCGAGCGGGAAGTCCGTGGGGGGAATGATCATCCCGTCGTTGAAGCCCTCGGCCCGGGGTTCGGTCGCGCGCAGGCGCAGGCCGCTGCGGCTGGTGAACTGGGTACTCAACTCCGCGATCTCCTTGCGCAGCCGGTCGTTGAGTTCCGGCGACGGAGCGACCATGCAGCGGTCCGGATCGGGCGCCATGCGGGCTGACGCATAGACACGGGAAACATTGGCATAGACATCGTGGTTCTTACACATGGCATTTCCAATCATGGATGCGCTGAACAGTATTGCGCAACAAGATGATATGGCTGCAGCAATCCCTGGCTCGCTGCACATGGCCATGGCATCACCCGCAGACTGTTCCCCAAAAACCGGTGCCGGTTCGAATGCTTGCTTGCATCGGGCATGTCGCTTCGTCCAATGCTGCGCTCGGTATTGGGGGACGTCTGTCGTCGTTTGTCGGGTAGTTGTAACGGATTGTCGGCGCGGAAAAAACAGGAAAGCCCGCACCCGCGGGCTGGCGGACAAGTCAGGAAAGCCCGCATGCGCGGGCTGGCGGATGGTAACAAAAAGCCCGCGGTCGCGGGCTTTTTCGTCAGGCTGTATCGCTCACTTTTCCGGGGTCAAATGCCCCAGGCCGTAGCCGAGATGCTGCCACCAGTGGTCGCGCGAGCGCACGGTCAGCAGGCACATCTTGTCGACCTCTTCCTTGAACACGCGGTCCTGGCATTGCTTCGTCATCAACGCATGGCGCTGGTTCTCGGCGTTGACGAGGGCGGCCGCCAGCCAGCAGGCAAGAATCACCAGCAGGACCACGAGGGTCCATGCCAGGTGGTTGACGTTGCTGACGTTGAAGAGCCGCCGTTCGTCGGGCTCCAGCGCGTCGAACGCTTCCATGATGCCTTTTTCGCGATCGGTCATGACGATACTCCTGCTTCCTGGCTGTGACGTGTACGGGGATGAATACGGTTACTTCTTCTCGGCCGCGGCCTTGGCGACGAGCTGGTCCAGCACGGCCATCGTCTGGCGGCCGGCCTGCGTTTCCGAGATGCCCGCGGCGCCGGCGATCGACGGCGAAGTCATGTAGCGGCCATCGACGACGAGCGTGGGCGCCGAGCTGACCTGGTATTTCGCGATCGTGCCTGCCAGTTGCTTCATCTTAGTCTGCACGCTGAAAGAATTAAAGAGCTGTTCATAGCGTGTCTTGTCGATGCCGTTCTTGACGAGGAATTGTTTCATTTCGTCGTCGCTGCGGTAGATGCGCTGGCGCTCGCCGTGGATGGCGCGCAGGATCTTGCTGTGCACGGCCTCGGTCTGGCCCATCGCTTCGAGCGTCAGGTACGCATGCGCCAGTGGATCGGTCGGGCTCTGCGCGAAGTGCAGCCGCTTGAACACGATGCGGTCGCCCTGCTTCTTGACCCACTCTTCCAGCAGCGGATCGAGCGAGTAGCAGTGCGGGCACGTGTACATGAAGAATTCGATGACCTCGACCTTCTTGCCCGGCGCGGTCGCGGGAACCGGCGTGCTCAGGGTCGTGTAACCCGGCCCGGCAGCATGGGACGTGGCGGCAAACGTGGCGGACAACGCCAGCGTGGCGGTGGCGGCAAGCATGAAGCGGCGCATTGGACGCATGTATCTTCCTTCCTGGTTGATTCGCATGGGATTACAAACGCCGCGAGATTACCATTTTTTGCGCCAGTGTAAGTAACGTAGTGTGGGCTCATCGGGCGCTCACTGTGCAATTAAGCTCCGTTTAAGAGGACAAAAGCGTTGCCGGACAGGCATCAGGCTCGCTATAGTCACCGCATCGCCCCCCGCAAAAGGATCAGCATGCGCGTCCTGCATTCCCTCATGGTGGCCGCCGCCGCGGCCGTGGTCGTGCTGGTCCAGCCGGCGCCGCTGGCCCAGGGCATCGCGCCCGCCGCCCGCCAGGACATTCCGTTCGCGCCGCCGCACGCCGCGGCCGTGGCCACGCCCAGTGCCGCGGGCGCATGGGGCGGCCCGCGCACGGGCACCGAGGCAACATTGTCCGACCGGGTGGCGAACTACCGGATCGAGGCGCGGCTCGACCCGGTGCGCCACACGATCGATGGCCGGCAGCAGCTCACCTGGCGCAACCGCAGCGACCGCACCGTGCACAGCGTCTACCTGCACCTGTACCTGAACGCGTTCCGCAACGGCGACAGCACGTTCAACACGGAACTGCGCGCCCAGGGTCTGGCCGACGGCATGGGCGAAGGCGAATGGGGCTACATCGACCTGCGCCATGTGCGCCAGGGGGCCGTGGACGTGCCGTGGACATTCGTGCAACCGGATGGCGGCCCGCCGACCGACCGCACCGTGGTGCGGCTGGATTTGCCCCAGGGCGTGGCGCCCGGCGCCAGCACCACGCTCGACATCGGATTCTTCGACCAGCTGCCGCGCGTGACGGCGCGCACCGGCTACTTCGGCACGTTCCACCTGGTGGCGCAATGGTTCCCGAAGATCGGCGTGCTGGAACTGCCGGGCGAACGCGGTGCCACGGCCGTGCGCTGGAACGTGCACGAGTACCACACCGATTCCGAGTACTACGCGGATTTCGGCCACTATGACGTGAAGCTGACGGTGCCGAAGGGGTACACGGTGGGCGCCACGGGGGCGCTGCAGGGCAAGCCGGTGGAAAGCGGCGGGCACGTGACCCATCACTACGCGCAGGGCGACGTGCACGATTTCGCCTGGACGGCGGACAGCCGCACCGCACCGCCGCTGCGCGCCACGTGGACCGCGCCAGGTTCCGGGCCCGCCGGCAAGCCGGTGGACATCACGGTCCTGTACCCGCCCGACTATGCGTCGAACGCGGCGCCGGTGCTGGAGATGACGAGGAAATCGCTGGACTATTTCGCCGCCAGGCTGGGCCCCTACCCTTACGGCACGCTCACCGTGGTGATCCCGCCGTTCAACGCCGCCCACGCGGGCAGCATGGAATACCCCACGTTCTTCTCCACCGACAGCGTGCGCGATGTGTCGCCCGGCACGCGCGACCGCTACGACCTCGACTTCGTCACCGTGCATGAATTCGCGCACATGTACTTCCACGGCATCCTGGCCAGCAACGAGTTCGAAGAGCCGATGCTCGACGAAGGCGTGAACGAATACTGGAACGTGCGCATGCTGGGCCAGCGCCCCGCTTCGCTGCCGGTGCTGGCGTCGCTGCTTAGTGGCGGCGGCGCTTTCGCGTTCGGCGGTTTCCCCGGCGAGCGCTTCGATGCGCCGCGCGAGGAACCGGCCGACCCCATCGGCGCCAACGCCTATGACCGGCTCGAAGGCGTGGGTCCCGCCTACTCGCGCACGGCCGTGATGCTGCACGACCTGCAGGCGCAGCTGGGCACGGAAACGATGGACCGCGCGTTCAGGGAGTACTATCGGCGCTGGCAATTCCGGCATCCGAGCGCGGCGGACCTGCGGGAAACGATCGCCGAGGTCAGCGGCCAGCGCGCCCTGGTGGAAACCGTGTTCGCCCAGCAGGTGTACGCCACGCGGAAAGTGGACGACCGCATCGCTTCGCTGGCCAGCGAGGCAGTGGCACCGCAGCCGGGCTTCGCGCCGCGCGGCGGCAGGCAGGTGGAAGTGACGCCGGGCATGCTGGCCGCCGAGTCGTCCGCCGCATCGGCGCCGGCACCGAAGTACAGGACCACGGTCGTGGTGCGCCGCCGCGGCGCGGCCGTGCCCCAGGTACTGGTGGTGAAATTCGCCAATGGCGACCGCGAAACCGTGCGGTGGAACGGCGACACGCCCTGGCGGCGTTTCGAGTGGGTGAAGGGTGTGCCGGCCGTGTCGGCCGAGCTGGACCCGGAACGCCGCCACCTGCTCGACACGAACAAGCTCGACGACACGCGCACGGCGCAGGCGGACGACGCCGCCACGCGGCGCTGGACGCTCGATTTCGCGGCCGCGGCGCAGGCCCTGCTCGCGCTGGTGGCGGCGATATGAGCCGCCTGCCCGATGCCGCCCGCGCGGCGCTGCAATGGCGCCTGCTGCTGCTGTGGCTTGCCTGCCTGCTGCTGCCGGCCGTGCTGGCCTCGCTGCCCGTGTGGATGCTGCTGGCGCGCGAACTCGATCACTCCGTGCACGTGGCGGCGCTGGCGCGGTCGCTGGACATGGTGGCGCTTACCGACCTGGCCACGGCGTTCGAACGCGAGCGGGGCACGATGACGGCAACGGGGCTGGGCGCGCTGCTCGTCACGCTGTTGCTGTCGCCCTTTTTGACCGGTGCGGCGATCACGGCCGCACGGGCGCCGCAAGCGCCGCGGCTGCGCGAGCTGCTCGCGGGCGCCGGCGAACAGTACCCGCGCATGGCGCGCATGCTGGCCTGGGCCGTGGTGCCGCTCGGCGCGGCCGCCCTGGCCGGCGGCTGGCTGGCGGACGAGGCGCGGCAGCATGCCGACCGCGCCATCACCTATGACGACACGCTGCCATGGCAGGTCGCCGCGGCCACCGCCGCCGTGGTGCTGGTGCTGCTGGCGAACCTGACGGTGGACGCGGGCCGCGCCATGCTGGCGATCGACCGCCGGCGCACGGGCGCGATCCGGGCGTGGGGTGCTGGGCTGCGCCTGCTGGCGCAACGCCCGGGGGCCGCGCTGCTGGCGTGGCTGGTACCGACCGTGGGAGGCCTGGCGCTGGCGGCGATGCTGGGCTGGTGCCGGATGCACGTGCCGGCCATCGGCCCCGCCGGCACGCTCGGCGCGCTGCTGCTGGCGCAGCTGGTCGTGCTGGTGCTGGCATGGATGCGCATGACGCGGCTGTTCGCACTGGTGGCGCTCGCTCGGAAGCAGGAGCAGAAGCAGGAGTAGATGCAGGAGTAGATGCAGGAGTAGATGCGGCCGGCCCGGCGCGGCGGCATTGAATGGCGCCGGCATCGGCCACCAGGCAGCGAATCCGTCGAACGTCAGTATCGATTTTTTGGCCGTTGCGGCGGCGGGCGGGCCGCCGTATAGTCGTCGCGTTCAAACGATGGAGCGCAGCATGTTGCCCACTTATTTCCTGTCGCATGGCGGCGGCCCGTGGCCGTGGATGAAAACCGAATTCGGCGGCGCTTACGACGCGCTGGATGCGTCGCTGCGCGACATTCCCCGCCAGGTCGGCGGAAAACCAAAGGCCGTGCTGGCGGTGACGGCGCATTGGGAAGGCGGCGACTTCGCGCTGTCGTCCGGCGAACGGCCTGGCATGATCTACGACTATGGCGGCTTCCCGCCGCACACCTACCAGATCCGGTATGGCGCACCGGGATCGCCGGCATTGGCCTCGCGCGCGCAGTCGCTGCTGGCGGATGCCGGCATTGCCGCCGGGCTCGACGGGGAACGCGGTTTCGACCATGGCACCTTCTCGGCGATGTACCCGGTGTTCCCGGAAGCGGACGTGCCGATCGTGCAACTGTCGCTGAAACGCGGGCTCGATCCCCTGGACCACCTGGCGGCGGGCCGCGCGCTGCGGCCGCTGCGCGACGAGGGTGTGCTGATCGTGGGCAGCGGGCTCAGTTACCACAACCTGCGCGCCTTCAACGGTGCCGGCGCCGCCGCGTCGCACCAGTTCGATGGCTGGCTGCGGCAGGCGATGGCATTGCCGCCCAGGGAGCGCACCATCGCGCTGATGAACTGGGACCGCGCCCCGGCCGCCCGCGCCGCCCACCCGCGCGAAGAACACCTGCTGCCGCTGATGGTGGCGCTCGGCGCCGCCGAGGACGATCCGGCCGCCGTCGTTTATCACGAGGATGCGTTCATGGGCGCGCTGGCCGTCAGCAGTTTCAGGTTCGGCAACGGCTGATCCGCCGAGGCCTGGTGTCCGACACTATTTTCCGGGCGAATTTTCCGGAAAATAGTGTCGGACACCGGTTTGCCTGCGAGGTCGCATCCGGCCGTTCCAGGCATGGCGGCCGAACGAGGGCCGCCGGCGAATTACGTTCCCCGCTTGCCCTTCATCCGCTCGGCTTCCTTCTCGGCGGCCTTCGCGGCGGCGGCTTCGGCCTTGATGCGCTCCTTCTCGGCGAACACGGCCAGCGCGGCGGCGCGGGTTTCCGGCGTCTCCAGCGAGATACGCCCGAGGGCGCCGCTGCGGTAGTCCTGCAGCAGCATGTGCGACGCCTTTTCGAAATCCCAGTCGCCGCCGCGGACGCGGAAGCCGCGCCGTTGCGCGATGCCTTCGACGACGGCGATGCCATCCATGCCTTCGAGCTTGAAGCCGTAGCGGGCGGCGAGCAGTTGCGGGTAGCGCGCGAGCAGCTCGGTGGCCAGCCATTCGGCCACCTCTTCCTCGATCAGCGCGTTGGCGCCGATCGCGTGGCTGGCGGCCAGCGCCAGGCCGTCGCTCGGCATTTCGATCTTCGGCCACAGCAGGCCCGGCGTGTCGATGATGGCCGTGTTCATGTCGAGGTAGATCTTCTGCTGCGTCTTCGTCACCGCCGGTTCGTCACCCACCTTGGCCACGCGGCGCTTGAGCAGCGCGTTCATCAGCGTGGACTTGCCCACATTGGGGATCCCCATGATCATCATGCGCAGCGGCTTGGTCGGCACGCCGCGGTGCGGCGCCAGCGCGCGCGCCTTGTCGATCACCTTCGCCACGTCGGACGGCTTCTTGGTCGTCATCGCATAGGCGGTGACCGTGCTGTCCTGCTCGAAGTGGCGGATCCACGCGCTGGTGGCGTCCGGATCGGCCAGGTCGATCTTGTTCAGCACCTTCAGGCATGGCTTCGAACGGAACTTGCGCAGTTCCTCGACCAGCGGATTGGTGCTGGCCTGCGGCAGGCGGGCATCGACGACTTCGATGACGACGTCGACATCCGCCATCTGCTCGGCCGCCTTCTTCTTGGCGGCGTTCATGTGCCCGGGGAACCATTGGATGGCCATGCTGTTACCTTCTGAATGTCTGGAACAATCCGCTATTTTACCGGCACAGGCGCTGCTGTTACCATGTGCGTTTTGCCCGACCGTTGCCTCTTCGATGAAATTCCCGCTTCTTTCCCTTGCCTTCGTGGTGCTTTCGGCAACGGCACAACCCATCGTCGAAGTCAGCAACGTGCGCGACCCGGAGCTGAAGGCCTACGCAACGATGGCCAAGGGCCTGGACGCGTTCGACGCCGCGCGCGGCCATGCGCCGCGGGGTTCGCTGCGCTTCCTGCTGCGTCCCGCCAGCCGCGACGAGAGCCTGGCCGGGCTGGAACTGAAGATCGTCGGCGACGCCGTCAACCTGCCGGTGCGGCTCGATGCCGACGGCGGCTTCACGCTGCCGCGCAACGAGCAGGCGCTGCGCGATGGCGCGGCACTGGTGCTGAACAAGAAAAAGAATGCGTTCCGCTGGCGGCCCGACGTGCGCAGCCCCGGCGTGCCGGCCGATGCGCGCCGGCTGGGCGACCTGCGCGCGCAGTGCGCCGTGCAGTGGGCGATCGAACAGGAAGACCTGGCGCCGCCGGCACGCGCCGCGCTGTCGGCCAGCGGCGGACCGTGCCGCGCGATGACGATGCACATGGGCTTCGACGCGCCGGCGCCGCTGCGCTCGGCCTGGCTGCGCGACGGCGCGCGCCGCGAGCAGATTCCCGTCAACCGCCATTACCGCCGCGTGTTCAACCCGCCGCTGGCGGACCGCTCGTGGAGCGACGACACGCTGGTGGAATTCCAGTTCGCCAACTGACCCGCTAGATCTCGGCCAGCGCCTTGACGTGCGCGACGACGCTGCGTCCCAGCGCCGACAGGTTGTAGCCCCCTTCCAGGCAGCTGACGATGCGGCCCTGCGCGTGGCGCCTGGCAACCTCCATCATCTGTTGCGTCATCCACGCATAATCCGCCTCGACCAGGCCCATGCCGGCGAGATCGTCCTCGCGGTGCGCGTCGAAGCCGGCCGAGATGAAGAGCATCTGCGGCCTGAACGCGTGCAGCGCGGGCAGCCACTGGTCCAGCACCAGCTGGCGCACCACGTCGCCCTTCGTGCCGGCCGGCACCGGCACGTTGACCCGGTTCGGCGTGACGGGCAAGGGCTCCGTGTACGGATACAGCGGGTGCTGGAAGAAGCTGGCCATCAGCACGCGCGGCTCGTTCCTGAACGCCTCTTCCGTGCCGTTGCCATGGTGGACATCGAAGTCGACGATCGCCACCCGTTCCAGGCCCCGCGCGTCGAGCGCGTGGCGTGCCGCGATCGCCACGTTGTTAAACAGGCAAAACCCCATCGGCACCGACGGCCGCGCATGGTGGCCGGGCGGGCGCACGGCGCAGAACGCATTGTCGATGTCGCCATCGATGACGGCATCGGTGGCCGCCACGGCCGCGCCCGCGGCGCGCAGCGCGGCCTGGTAGCTGTGGCGGTTCATCGACGTGTCGCCGTCGATCGGGTAATAGTCGTCGCCTTCGTGCGGCTGGCTCTGCACGATGGCGATCGCGTTCGGCGTGTGGTTGCGTGCGATCGCGTCCAGCGCGGCAAGCGGCGCCTCGCGGTGGTCCAGCAGGTCGTCGATATGGGCGCTGATCAGCTGGTCCGCGATGGCCTGCAGCCGCGCGGGGCATTCTGGGTGCCACTCGCCCATTTCATGGCGCTGGCAATCGGGATGACTATAGATGGCTGTGGTCACGGGTCTCTACCGCTGGTTTTATTGCAGACTCTATGTTGCAGTTTCTGTGCTGCATCATTCTTACTCATCGTAATTCATGCAGGGTAGAATGGTCTGCATCAAGGGCAACTATAACAGACCATGTATACGAAATTGCACGCCGTCGCGCACCAGGTGGGCAGCCTCATCGTCGGCAAGGACCTGCAGATCCGGCAGTCGCTGGCGTGCCTGCTGGCAAACGGCCACCTGCTGCTGGAAGACGTGCCAGGTGTCGGCAAGACCACGCTGTCGCATGCGCTGGCACTGTCGCTCGGCCTGCAGTTCAACCGCGTGCAATTCACCAGCGACCTGCTGCCGGCCGACGTGGCCGGCATTTCCGTCTACGAGCGCGAAAAGAACGGTTTTGCTTTCCACCCCGGCCCCATCTTCACGCAGGTGCTGCTGGCGGACGAAATCAACCGCGCCACGCCCAAGACGCAGTCGGGCCTGCTGGAAGCGATGGAAGAGCGCCAGGTCACGGCCGACGGCGTCACGCGCGCGCTGCCCGAACCTTTCTTCGTGATCGCCACGCAGAATCCCACGCACCAGATCGGTACCTTCCCGCTGCCGGAATCGCAGCTGGACCGCTTCCTGATGTGCATCACGCTGGGCTACCCCGATCCGGCCGCGGAGCGCGCGCTGCTGATGGGGGAAGACCGCCGCAGCATGCTCAAGTCGCTCGGCGCGGCGATGACGCCGGCCGAACTGGCCACGGCGCAGCGCGGCCTGCGCGCGATCCACACGTCGGCCGCGCTGATCGACTACGTGCATGCGCTGGTGCTCGCGTCGCGCAGCAACGGTTCGTTTGCCGAAGGCCTGAGCCCGCGGGCCGCGCTGGCGCTGGTGCAGGCGGCGCGCGCGTGGGCGGCGCTGGAAGGCCGCGACCACGTGGTTCCCGAGGATGTGCAGGCGGTGCTGATACCCGTGTGCGCGCACCGGCTGCGGCCCATGAAGTCGAGCCAGGGCGTGGCGCTGGCCAGCCGCGAACTGGTACTGCAGCTGCAGAAATCGGTGCCGGTCTAGCGATGCTCGAAGCGTTCTGGCGCCGCGTATTCCGCTTCGAACGCCGCAAGGCGCGCGATGGCGACGTGATGCTGACGCTGCGCCGCGTGTATATCCTGCCGGCCCGTGCCGGCCTCGCCTTCGCCGTGCTGCTCGTGCTGATGCTGATCGGCGCCACCAACTACACGCTGGGCCTGGGTTTCGCGCTGACTTTCCTGGCCGGCGCATGCGCGGTGGCCGACATGGTACTCACCGTGAAGAACCTGGCCGGCCTGCGCCTCGCCGGCGGCCGCGCCGCGCCGGTATTCGCGGGCGACACGGCGCAGTTCGGGGTCCACGTGCATAACGCCGGCAATACCGACCGCTACGCGATCCGCCTGCGCTTCGGCACCGCGCAGGAGGGAGCCCCGGAACACGCGGCCGACGTGCCGGCGCGCGGCAGCGCCACCGTGGCCCTCGCCATCGCGGCGCCCGAGCGGGGCTGGCTGCGCGCGCCGCGCATCCACCTGGAAACGCGCTTTCCGCTCGGCCTGTTCCGCGCCTGGAGCTGGTGGCAGCCGGACCTGCGCGTGCTGGTCTATCCGTACCCGGAAACGCCGGCCCAGCCGCTGCCCGTGCGCGGCGCCGCCAGCGAGGAAGGCCATGGCGAAGTGGGCCTGGACAATTTCGCCGGCATCCGCAGCTACCAGCCTGGCGACCCGCTGCGCCACCTGGCATGGCGGCAGATCGCCCGCCTGGCGCCGGAAGACGGCGGCCAGCTCGTCACCAAGCATTTCGAGGGCGGCGCCGTGGCCGAACTGGCGCTCGATTTCGCGCAGCTGCCGCCGCACATGGACGTGGAGGCGAGGCTGGCGCGCATGACGCGCTGGGTGCTGGAAGCGGAGCAGCGCGCGCTGCCGTACTCGTTCCGCCTCGGCCACCATCACTATGCGGCCGGCCTGGGCGACGCGCACCGCGCCGCCTGCCTGCAGGCGCTGGCCCTGTACGGCCGGGAGCCGCTGCCATGAAGGCCCTATCCTCCCTCGCGCGCGACAAGCAGGACACGCTGCTGCTCGTGGCCGCGGCGCTGCTGGTGCTCGCGCCGCATTTCATGCACATGCCATGGTGGATTATCGGCACCGTGTGCGTCACGCTGCTGTGGCGCGTGCTGCTCACGCTGCGCGGCCGGCGCCTGCCGCCCATCTGGCTGCTGCTGCCGATCGCGCTGATCGCCATGGGCGGCGTGTTCCAGTCCTACGGCACGCTGCTGGGGCGCGATCCCGGCGTGGCGATGCTGGCGCTGCTGCTGGCGTTCAAGCTGCTGGAGATGCATGCGAAGCGCGACCTGTACGTGGTGCTGTTCCTCAGCTTCTTCCTGATGCTGACGGGTTTCTTCTATTCGCAGGGCATCCTGGCCGGGGTGGCGATGGCCGCCACCCTCGTCGCGCTGCTGACCGTGCAGATCACCTACCAGTACACGGGCAGCGTGCCGCCGCTCGGGCGGCGCCTGCGCCTTGCCGCGAAGATGTTCGCGCTGGCCGCGCCGCTGGCGACCGCGCTGTTCGTGCTGTTCCCCCGCTTCGAGGGGCCGCTGTGGGGCATGCCGGGCGACGCGCACGGCCCGCGCAGCGGCATCTCGGACACGATGGCGCCCGGCACGATGACGGACCTGGCCCTGTCGGAAGAGGTGGCGTTCCGCGTGCGCTTCGATGGCGCGCCACCGGCGCAGAACCGGCTGTACTGGCGCGGCGTGGTGCTCAGCCACTACGATGGGCGCACGTGGACCCGCATCGGCGGCCGCCTGTACCGCCGCGACGGCGATGCGATGACCCTGCGCGTGAACGGCACGCCGGCGCCCTACGAGGTGACGCTGGAACCGAGCGAGCGGCGCTGGCTGTTCACGCTGGAACTGACGCCGCCGGCGCTCGAAGTGCCGGGTGAGCGGGTCGGCGAATCCGACGAACTGGAAAGCTTCACGGTGCGCCCCATGCACCGGCGCGTGCGCTACCGGGCGGCCGCCTATGCCGACTATGCGGTGCAGCCGGAACTCGATCCCGCACTCACGGGCAAGTGGCTGCAGCTGCCGGCCGGCGTCAATCCGAAAACGCGCGAACTGGCACGCACGCTGCGCGGCGACGGCGCGGACGTCGATGCCGCGCGCGTGGTCGCGGAAACCTTGCTGCTGCTGCGCATGAAGCAGTTCGTCTACACGCTGCAGCCGCCGCTGCTGGGGCGCGATGCCGTCGATGAATTCCTGTTCGTCACCCGCCAGGGCTTTTGCGAGCACTATGCCGGCGCGTTCGTGTTCCTGATGCGGGCGGCCGGCATCCCCGCCCGCGTGGTCACGGGCTACCAGGGCGGCGAGCTGAACCCGGTGGACGGCTACATGACCGTGCGGCAGTCCGATGCGCATGCGTGGGCCGAAGTGTGGATGAAGGGCCATGGCTGGCTGCGCGTCGATCCGACGGCCGCCGTGGCGCCGGAGCGGGTGCGCCTCGGCCTTGGCGGCGCACTGCCTCGCGAGGCGCCATTCGGGATCGCCGCTTTCCGTGGCGACAAGGATTCGTGGCTGGCGCGCCTCCGTTTCCACATCAATGCGGGGAATAATGCCTGGAATCAATGGGTGTTGGATTACAATCCGGAACGGCAGCGAAATTTCCTGTCGGTACTATCCGAGTGGGCCACCGACTGGCGCACCCTCGCCGTCCTGCCCGCGGTGCTGGTGCTGGGCTGGCTGTGGCGCCTGCTTCGTGCGCGGCGCGGGCGCGATCCCGTGCAGACTGCGTGGGAACGGTTCGAGCTGCTGCTGGCGCGCCATGGCATCCGGCGCGCACCCGACGAAGGGCCGCACAGCCTCGGACCCCGGGTGGCGGCACTGGCGCTGGCGGACGAGAAAAAGGCCGCGATGGCCGAATTCCTGCAACTGTATGCGGCGTTGCGTTACCGCGCGCTCGATGACGATGAACGACACCGGTCGGTCCGCCGGCTGGTCAAACTGCTGAGCTTGTCACGATGAAACCCAAGACCCTGTTCTCCCTGCTGCTGGCGGCAACCGTTGCCGCCACGAGTCTCCTGCCGGCGGAACTGCTGGCCGCACCGAGCGACACCACGCAAGCCGCCAAGGCAAAAAAAGCCAAGGCGGCAAGGAAAGCAAAGAAGAAACCCGTCAAGAAGGCCGTGCCGGCACCGGCCAGCGATTACTACACCGGCGAGTTCGTCAATTTCGGCCAGTGGAAGGAAGTGCAGGCCTTCATGGACGAGATGGTGGCGAAGCACGGCTTCACACGCCCGGAGCTGGAAGCACTGCTGGGCAACGTGCGCTTCCTGGATTCGGTAGTGCAGCTGGTGAAGCCGGCCCCGCCGGGCAAGCCGAAGAACTGGACCGTGTACAGCAGCCGGTTCATCGAACCGATCCGCATTGCCGCCGGCGTGCGCTTCTGGAACGAACACGCCGACACGCTGGCGCGCGCCGAGGCGCTGTACGGCGTGCCGGCCGAGATCCTGGCGGGCGTGATCGGCGTGGAAACCATCTACGGTCGCGACACGGGGCGTTTCCGCGTGGTCGACACACTGACCACGCTGGCCTTCGCCTACCCGGTGGCACCGAACCGCGAAGCGAGAATGGCTTTCTTCCGCAGCGAACTGGAAGCCACGCTGCTGTACGCGCGGCAGACCGGCATCGATCCCCTGTCGCTGCAGGGCTCGTTCGCGGGCGCCGTGGGCCTGCCCCAGTTCATGCCCAGCAATATCCTGAAATACGCGGTGGATTTCGACGGCGACGGCCACGTCGACTTGCGCACTTCTCCCGCCGATGCGATCGGCAGCGTGGCGTCGTTCCTTGTGGGGCACGGCTGGAAGCGCGACCAGCCGGGCCCGATCGTGTTTCCGGCCACCGTGTCGCCGGCACGCGAGTGGGAGCGTTTCGCCGATGGCAGCCTGGAGGCGAAATTCTCGCCGGAAGACTTGACGGGGGCGGGAATCGTCCCTACATCGACCTTACCACCCGGCATGCTCTATGGCTTGGTGGATCTACAAAACGGCTCGGAGCCGACGGAATACTGGATAGCGTCCAATAATTTCTACACGATCACGCAGTACAACCGCAGCTATTTCTATGCGATGTCGGTCGTGGAACTGGGCCGCGCCGTGCGCATGGCGCGCCCCTGAGCGATCGTGGACGGGTACGACAGCGGTGTAAAGTTGGGTAATGCGGCTTGATCAGCTCGTTGCCCGAATGTAACGTATCCCGAATATGCCGCTGTACACTGTTGCTTTGATGGCAGCATTGATGATAAGTTTTATATTATGCTTAAAATTGTACGATTGACAAAGCCGCGCCTGCTGATTGGCTTTTAACTAGCACACGAACTACGGTAGAATTCTCACCAATTGTTGCAATGCGACAACGGCGTCATGAATTAGTAATATTTTTTTATTGCTCATGGGTATGAGAATGCCGAATGTTGTACAATTGTGTATATATTATGAAACTTGTTATCCCGGAATCGTGTGCCGATCGTTCCTCCTCGAAGAAGAACTTTGCATGAACTCCGAGTGATTCACTTTGCAGGACAAACTTTACAGAAGGAACAGACGCATCATGACAAACCAAGTCGGCATTGATATGAACAACGATTCGGACGGCGATGATCTGCTGCAGTACAACCCGAACCGTCTGCTGGACACGCTGATCGAAAACCTGCGCCTGAAAAACGACGCCGCGTTGTCCCGCGCACTCGAGGTCGCACCGCCGGTCATCAGCAAGATCCGCCACCACCGCCTGCCGGTCGGCGCTTCGCTGCTGATCCGCATGCACGAGGTGAGCGATCTGTCGATCCGCGACCTGCGTTACCTGATGGGCGACCGCCGCAACAAGTTCCGCATCAGCGACAAGCAGTTCAAGCCGAAGGAAGGCGAAACGCCGGCGGCAAACAACTCGAACAACAACAGCAACAGCTGATGTGAAAAAAGCCGGGGCAACCCGGCTTTTTTCATGGTCGGCGCCGCTTGTGCGCCGAACTCCCCCTCAGGCCGGGAAGACCCCGGTCGACAGGTAGCGGTCGCCCCGGTCGCAGACGATGAACACGATCGTCGCGTTCTCCACGGTTTGCGAGATACGCAGCGCGATCTCGCAGGCGCCGGCCGCGGAAATGCCGCAGAAGATGCCCTCTTCCGCCGCCAGGCGGCGCGCCATGCGCTCGGCCGCGGCTTGCGACACGGATTCCACCTGGTCCACGCGGGCCTTGTCGAAGATCTTCGGCAGGTACGCTTCCGGCCACTTGCGGATGCCCGGGATCGACGAGCCGTCTTCCGGCTGGGCGCCGATGATGCGCACGTCCGGATTCTGTTCCTTCAGGTATTGCGACACGCCCATGATCGTGCCCGTCGTGCCCATCGCCGACACGAAATGCGTGATCCGGCCTTCGGTGTCGCGCCAGATTTCCGGGCCGGTCGATTCATAGTGCGCGCGGGGATTGTCGCCGTTGGCGAACTGGTCGAGGATGATGCCCTTGCCGTCGCGCTGCATCTGCTCGGCCAGGTCGCGGGCGTATTCCATGCCGCCCGTCTTCGGCGTCAGCACGATCTGCGCGCCGTACGCGGCCATGCTCTGCCGGCGTTCCTCGGACAGGTTCTCCGGCATCAGCAGGATCATCCTGTAGCCGCGGATCGCCGCCGCCATCGCCAGGGCGATGCCGGTATTGCCGCTGGTGGCTTCGATCAGCGTATCGCCCGGCTTGATGTCGCCGCGTTCCTCGGCCCGCCGCAGCATCGACATCGCCGCCCGGTCCTTCACGGAGCCGGCCGGGTTGTCGCCTTCCAGCTTGCCCAGGATGATATTGTTGCGCGCTGCCGCTTCCGCGCCAGGCAGGCGCACCAGCTGGACCAGCGGCGTGTTGCCGATCGTGTCGGCAATAGTTTTGTAGGCCATGCGTTCGCTTCTTTTCTTCACCAAAAGAGCCATTCTAGCCCGGTTGCCGTCCGGCCGCTCGCCGCGGCCCCACGGCCCAGCCCGTGTCCCCGTGCCAGGCAGCCGGATGCCAGTCCGGCAACACGGGCTCGACAGATTTGCTAACGCCGGGCCTTGCCGTCGCTGTCGAACAGGTGCCAGCACTGCGGGGCGGCGCCGAGGGTGGCGCGCTGGCCGGGGTGCCATGTGCTGTTGCTGTCGGCGCGGGCGACGAGGGCTTCGCCGGAACTCTCCGTTTGCAGGTAGACGAAGCTGAAGTCGCCCAGCAGTTCCACGTTCTGCACCACGGCGACGAGGCCCTCGCCGCCCTCGCGCAGCACCACGTTTTCCGAGCGCAGGCCGAGCGTGACGGGCGCACCGGCGGCAAGGCCCGCGGCCACGGGCAGCGCGATGGTGCCGCCGGCGGCCAGCGTGATGGCGCCGTTGCCGTCGGCCGCGCCGCGCAGGAAGTTCATCGCCGGCGATCCCATGAAACCGGCGACAAACAGGTTGTCGGGCCGGTTGTACAGGTCCAGCGGCGCGCCCACCTGCTCGACCTTCCCGCCGCGCAGCACGACGATGCGGTCGGCCAGCGTCATCGCCTCCACCTGGTCGTGCGTCACGTAGACCATCGTGCTTTTCAAGGTGCGGTGCAGGTTCTTCAGTTCGATGCGCATCTGCACGCGCAGCGCCGCGTCCAGGTTCGACAGGGGCTCGTCGAACAGGAACACTTCGGGATGCCGCACGATCGCGCGGCCGATCGCCACGCGCTGGCGCTGCCCGCCGGACAATTCCTTCGGTTTGCGCTCCAGCAGCGCCTCGATGCGCAGGCTGGCGGCGGCGGCCAGCACCTTGTCGCGGATCGTGGCGGCCGGCGTGCCGGCCAGCTTCAACGCGAACGCCATGTTGTCATACACCGTCATGTGCGGATACAGCGCATAGCTCTGGAACACCATCGCGATGCCACGCTGCGCCGGCGGCACGTTCGTCATGTCGCGGCCGCCGATCGCGATCGTGCCGTCATCCGGCTCCTCCAGCCCGCAGATCGTGCGCAGCAGGGTCGACTTGCCGCACCCGGACGGCCCGACGAACACGATGAACTCACCGTCGCCGATATCGAGATCGATCCCGTGCAGGATCGTGGTTTCCGCGAAACGCTTGCGCACGCCGCGAATCTTCAGGTCCGCCATCTTCTACGCTCCTCCCAGCAGGATGTGCACGCCGTGCGGGCCGCCATCCCGCACCAGCGGAATGCGCGCGACGCCGTCGGCGATATTCAACGGTAATCCGTCCAGCGTAACATCGATCACCTTTGCCGCGGTCCCGTTTGGATTGCGCACCGTGACATCGTAGGAACCACCGCCCGGCAGCTCGTAGTGCACGTGGAATTCCGGCCAGTCGTCGGGAATGCGCGGCGCGACCACCAGCGTGTCGCCGTTCTCGATCGTGCAGCCCAGCACGGACTCCAGGCCGACGCGGAACATCCACCCGGCCGATCCCGTGTACCACGTCCAGCCGCCGCGGCCCACGTGGGGCGCGGCGCCGTACACGTCCGCCGCCACCACGTAGGGCTCCACCTTGTACACATCGGCCGATGCCGTGTCGAGCGCATGGCTGACGGGCGACAGCATGCGCAGCAGCCGCGCGGCGCGGTCGCGGCGCCCCGCCTCGGCCAGCGCCCGCACGGCCCAGCAGGCCGCGTGCGTGTACTGGCCGCCGTTCTCGCGCACGCCCGCGACATAGCCCTTGATGTAGCCAGGGTCGTGCGGCGTATCGACGAACGGCGGCGTGAGCAGCCGGACCAGCTTGTCGTCCTCGGAAACGAGCTGCGCTTCCATCGCGTCCAGCGCCTGCCGCGCGCGGTCCGGCGGTGCCGCTGCCGAGATCACCGCCCAGGCCTGCGCCAGCGCATCGATGCGGCACTCGTCGCTGTCCTTCGAGCCCAGCGGCGTACCATCGTCGTAGTAGGCGCGGCGGTACCACTCGCCATCCCAGCCCGCCTCGTTGACGGCCCGCTGCAGGTGCGCCAGGTGGTCGGTATAGGCCTTCACGCGCGCGGTATCGCGCCGCTGTTCGCAGAACGGCAGGAAATCGCGCAGGATGCGCACCAGGAAAAAGCCCATCCACACGCTTTCACCGCGCCCCTCGCGGCCCACGCGGTTCATGCCGTCGTTCCAGTCGCCGGTGCCCATCAGCGGCAGGCCGTGCGCACCGACCGCCAGCGAGCGGTCCAGTGCGCGGCAGCAGTGTTCGTAGATGTCCGCATCGGTGCCGGCGGGCGCGGGCGCCAGGTATGCCTCGTCTTCGCCTTCTTCCAGCTGGCGCGCGGCGAGGAACGGCGCCACCTCGTCCAGCACGCCCGCGTCGCCGGTGGTCTGCACGTAGAACGCGGCGATGTACGGCAGCCAGCACAGGTCATCCGAAAAGCGCGTGCGCAAGCCCTGCTCCATGGGCGCCGGATGCCACCAGTGCAGCACGTCGCCCTCCTCGAACTGGTGCGCCGCGTGCAGCAGGATCTGCTCGCGCGCCAGGTCGGGCCGCGCATACACCAGCGCGGAAGAATCCTGCAGCTGGTCGCGGAAACCGAACGCGCCACCGGACTGGTAGAACGCCGAGCGGCCCCAGATCCGGCAAGCCAGGTTCTGGTACATGAGCCAGCCGTTCATCACCAGGTCCAGTTCCTTCACCGGCGTGTCGATGCGCACCGCGCCCAGCGTGGCGCGCCAGAAATCGACCACTTCTTCCAGCGCGGCCTGCGCGGCGCCCGGCGCCCGGTAGCGCCGTACCAGTTCCAGGGCCGTGTCGCGTGCCTGCGTCTCGCCCAAGAGAAAGAGGCAGCTGACGGCCTGGCCGGGCGCCAGGTCGTGGACGGCCTGGAACGCGGCACAGGGATCGAGGCCGGCACCGGTCGCATGGTCGAGGGCCGGCACGGCCAGCCCCGCTGGCCGGTTGGGCGCGCCGTGCCGGCCAAGGAAGGCCGCGCGGTCGGCCGTGAAATGCGTGACCTGCGCGCCGGGCGCCACGACGGCCGCGAACGTGACCCCGTCGGCAAACACGCCGGCCTGCGCATTCGTGGCCAGCAGGGCACCGGTACCCGCATCGTGTTCGGTGACGACATGGCAGCAGCTGTCGGCCGGCGTGCCGCCCAATACCAGGTGCTGGCACGAATACAGCGACACGCGCCGCGGCTGCACACCGTCATTGGTGACCGTCAGCCGCACGATCTTCACGGGGTCGTGGCGCGGCACGAACACGATGGTTTCCTGCCGCAGGCCGTGGCTGGCATGGTCGAAGCGGCTGTAGCCGAAACCGTGCGCCGCTTCGTAAGGTGCCGCGGCGGGCACCGGGCCGGGCAATGGCGACCAGAAGTCGCCCGTATCCTCGTCGCGCACGTACAGGGCCTCGCCGTGCGGATCGGCCACCGGATCGTTGTGCCACGGTGTCAGGCGGTGGACGCGGCTGTTGCGGCTCCATGTGTTGCCGGCGCCGCCATCGCTGACCAGGCAGCCGAAGCGTTCGTTCGAGATCGCGTTGGTCCATGCCAGCGGCGGGCGGCGCAATCCATGCGCGTGGCGGTCCCAGTCCATGCGGATCACGTATTCGTTGCCGGTGGCGTTGAAGCCGCCATAGCCATTGAAGAACTGCAGTTCCGGCCGTGCTTCACCGCGCGGCGGCGCCGAACCATGTTCCACCGGGGGCACCGGCACATGGTACTGGGGCGGCACCGACGCGTACCCGTCGGGCCGCGACAGCGCCGGCAGCTTGCCGCGCACGACGAGGTGCGCGGTGCGCTCGAAGCGGGCCAAGTCGTCCGCCGCGAAATCCGCCGTGCGCCGCACCAGCAGGCCCTGCTCGACGGCGGTGCCGTTGCCATGCTCGTCCATCACGAGCATGTTCAGGTTCAGGCCCTTGGCCTGCCAGAACCGTCGCGCGGAAAGCAGCGCCTGCAGCATCAGGTCGTCCGGCCCCGCGGTGTGCACGATGGCGAGGCGGCCATCCGGCAGCCCGTACCGCGAGGTGTCGGGCGGTGCCGCATCCTGCGTGCCGCCCGGTTCACGCGCCCGCGCCGCCGACTGGCCATACAGCACGGCGGCGGCAAGCTGGTGGTAGTACTCGGCCTGCGCGGCCGGCAAGCCGACCTGCCCCAGCAGCACCGTCTCGCGCAGCTGCGCATCGCCGAGGATCGCCGGCACGTTCATGCCCGGCAGGTCGGCGGCCAGCGCCAGCGCCTCGGCGCGGGTGGGCGCGGTGCCGAGCATGAACACGAGCCGGGCCTGCTCGCCGATGCCCAGCGCCAGCGTGCGGCGCAGGGCCATCGCCGGGTCCAGCACGTTGCCGGCGGTACCGGACAACGCTTCCCGGTCGAGGCCCTGCGGATGCCATGGTCCGCGGCCGCGGCCCATGAAACGCGCCCGGTCCGTCTCGAACTGCGGCTCGGTGCCCCCCAGTGCCGCATTCACCATCCACAGGCCCCGCTCGTTGGCGCCACGCGGCCGGCGGTGCGCCAGCAAGGCATCCGTCGCCGCATCGTGTTCGGTCTGCACGAACAGCTTGGAAAATGCCGGGTGCGCCGCCTCGTCGGCCTGCCGGGCCAGCACCACTTCCAGGTAGCCCGTCAGCTCGATGAGCCGCGACCTTCCGGAAAGGTTCGTGACGATGACCGTGCGCAGCTCCACATCCCTGTCCGGGTGCACCACCACTTCCATGCGGGCGAGGATACCGTGGGCCGACACCTCCAGCCACATGCTGGCAAGGCCGGCGCCAGCGGCGCGCTGCAGGTCGGGATCCTGCCCCGCGCATGGCTGGGCGCCGATCGACCACAGGTCATGCGTTTCGGCGTCGCGCAGGTAGAAGAACCAGCCGTCGGTATCGGCCACGCGGTCGCCGTTCCAGCGCGTCAGCGCGATGTCGCCGGCACGGGTGAAGCCGCTGCCCGATTCCGTGATCAGCGTGCTCAGGCGGCCGTTCGACAGCAGCCGAGCATTTGGCTGCAGATGCGTGGGCTGCAGATGCGTGGGCGGCAGGGACGCCGCGCCCGCGCTGGTGCCGGCGGTGTTCGTGGTAAAGGCAGGGGTTGCCATAATGTTCCCTCACTTCCTCTGGTTCAGGCAGGCGCCGTCATTGGCGCCTGCATTGGCGGCGATGTTCGTGTGCGGCCGGGCGACCGTCAGGGCTTGTCCGGCAGCGACCTTACCATGCTCCGGGACGGCCCGACGCGCCGCTCGGGCGTGGCAGCGGACCGCCAGTCGAACGGGTTCGTTCATCGTGGCGGCTCCCCGTCCGGGAGTTCGATGGCCAGCGTGGCAGGCACCGCGCGGATCGTGACGGCGCCATCCTTGACCTGGACACGCCGGCCATCGAGCAGTGCGGCACCGGGCTTGCCGGGATACGGCCAGCGCAGCACGATGCCGCCCGGCGGGATCGCCAGCCCGGCCTCGACGTGCAGCACCAGCCGGCCGCCGGCACGGCGCAGGCTGTAGCCGAGCAGGCCGTACGGCGTGCGCAGCCGGCGGATCGCGATGCCGTCGCCGTCCAGCCACGCCGGCGGGATGCCTTCGGCCAGCAGCAGCGCGTGCTCGGGCTCGCGCTCGTAGGCGAACGCATCGAGCGCGGCGCGCATGAAGTCCGATGAAATCCACCCATGCGGCATGTCGCCCAGGAAGCGCGGTGTGCGCGGTTCGCGGCCGACCACCTCGGCCCACTGGTTCCAGGCGCGGGGGCGCTGGTCCGCGTAGAACCAGTCGAGGAGCTCATGTGCCCTGTCGCGCCAGCCCAGCCGCACGAACGCGCTGACGTTGCGCAGTTCGTAGGGCGTGTAATCGTCCCACGCCTTCTGTCCGTCGCGCCGCGCGGTGAAGAAGTCCCAGTACTTGCGATAGGTGTTGTCCAGCAGGCGGCGCGGCATGTGCTGCTGCTCACCGCCCGGTGTCAGCGCGATGGTCGTCGACGTGGGGTCGAAGTCGCCCAGTTCGGCCGCGCCGGGCAGGTAATCGATGCCGTGCAACGCGGTCGCGGCAGCCAGCGACGCATACAGGTCGCGGCGGAATCCGTCGCGCTGCCGCGCCAGCCGGCGCGCATCGTCGCGGCGATCCAGCGCCGTGGCGATCGCCACCGCATCCTTGTAGCCGCGCAGCGCCCAGAAGTCGTCCCAGTACGAATGCATGGGCTTCTCGGAATAGCCTTCGTGGCTGATCGAGGCCGGCATCAGGCCATACAGCGGCGTGCCCCGCTGCGCGGCGGTGCGTTCGGACTGCCGCAGCATCTCCATGTAGCGCACGGCGGCATCGATGCGCGGCCACAAGGCTTGCAGCGCGGCCCTGTCGCGCGTGTAGCGGTACAGCTCGGCCGCCAGGAAAATGAATTCGCCATGGCTGTCGTTCTCCGGCACCGGGTCGGCGCCCCGGTGGTCGACGCAGCACGGCACCTTGCCGTTGGCGAACTGGTACGGCGCATACCACTGCAGGTAATCGGCGGCGACCTCCGGCATGCCCATGCGAAGCAGCGCCTCGGACATCATCGCGCCATCGCGGATCCACGAACGCAGGTAGGACCGCGTGCCGGGCTGGATCGCGGGGCCGTCGCGCGTCATCAGGATATGCGCCAGCGACGAGCGCAGCGTATCCGCCATGTGCTGTCCTTCCGGCGGCACTCGCAGTTCCACGCCGTTCAGACGCGCCCGCCAGTCGTCCGCCACCTGCGCCAGCTTGCGGTCGAGCCAGTCGCTATCCATGCTCGAGCCCGTGTCCCCGTGCCAGGGAGGAGTGATGCCTGGCAGGGCATCACCGTTTCGCAGGCAAGGAGCAGTGCTCCTTGAAACCCCTGCTTCACCACCAGGACACGGACTCAACAGCAAATTTCCCTGCGAAGAAGAAGCAGTGCTCTGCATGGTTGGAATAGTTGAGCTCGTGTCCTCGTGCCAGGCACCGGGACACGGGCTCAGGCAAGGAGGAGTGCTCCTTGAAACCCCTGCTTCACCACCGGGACACGGGCTCGTCAATGGTGCGACGACGCCGATGACGGCGCTGCCGCGTGCGGGCAGCCGGACTTTCCAGCGCAGCGTGCCGGATGCCATGCCGGCCTCGTCGCGCACGGCGCGGGCGGTGCCGCCGCCTTCGAAAGGCAGCAGGCCGGCATCGAACGACGACAGCGCCACGGCATCGGGCGCGCGCAGCGGGATGAACCGGCTGGCGCCGACAGCGAGCGCGGTGCCATCCCAGGCGATCTCGCGGACCGGCGCGAAGCCGCCCGGCGTGTTCAGGAACTGGCGCGGCGCGTTGACCTGGAACGGCCGCGCGGCCAGCACGAGCTCGAGTTCCTGCGGCACATCGCGCAGGTTGCGCAGCTCATAGCGGGCGAGCAGTTGCGACGCCTCGCGCGTACCGGCCGCCGCCGCGGTCGTCGTCAGCGTCCAGCCGGGTGCGCGCCAGTGCACCGACGGTATCGGCAGGTAGCCATCGCGCAGCGACTGCGTGACATCGACGTCGGCCCAGCCATGCAGGCGGCCGTCGGCCAGCACGAACGGTTCCAGCGACGGGCCGCCGCGCGCCGGTTCGATGGCGCCATCTTCCGACAGCAGCGCACCGTAGCGCGCCCCGCCATCGACGCCCACCAGCGTCCAGTAAGGTTGCTGGCCGGAGAAGCCGCGCGGATACCACCCTTTCGGCGCCGTGGCCGCCAGCGCATCGATGAACGCGTTCGGCGTGGCACCGAAGGCCAGGTCTTTCAGCTCCACTTCGGCCAGCGCGTAACTTTGCGCCGGCCCGTCCTGCGCCAGCACACGGAGGTAGCGCGCCTCGGATTCCGTCAACAGCAGCGCATCGCTGCCGCCATTGCCGTCGCGGACGGCGCGCACGGCTTGCCACGTTTGCCCATCCGTCGACAGCGCCACGTCGTAGCGGCTGGCGTGCCGCCCGGGCAGCCAGTGCAGCACGATGCCGCCGAACTCGCGCACGGCGCCCAGGTCCACGGTCAGCTGCCGGCGCCCCGCATTCGCGATCCAGGCCGTATCGCGCCGGCCGTCGACCGCCAGCGCGGCCGGCGCGGACGATGCAGTGGCCTCGGCCTGCAATGCCGGCCACGATGCGGGCGGCGGCGGCAAGGCACGCAGCGCCAGTTCGTCCAGGTAGATGGCACCCTTGCCGCCGCTGCCGGCGCTGACGACGAATTCGATCCGGTCGGCACGCCGCAGCGTGCGGTCCTTCGTGGGGCCCCATGCGAAGGCTACCTGCCGCTTCCTGAACCGCACCTGCTTCCAGCCCTCGGGGAACACGTAGTCGGGCAGCCGGTACCACCAGACATTGTCGCCGGAAGCATCGGTGAGCTTGAATTCCAGGTGGTTCGACGGCGCCTCGGCCTTCACCATGAACGAGATCTCGTAGTTGTCCGGCAGGTCGAGCGGCAGCGCGCGGCGCGCAAACGCATAGCCGCCCTTGCCGCCGAAGTCGAAGTCGAGCCGCAGCGCCTGGCCCTTGTAGCCGGGCACGGAGGCCGCCCGCGCCACGACGCCGTCGGAACCCTGCGCCTGCCATGGCGCCAGCGTGTCAAAGCCGTCGAGCAGTAGCGGCCCGGACTGCGCGCCCGCCAGCGCGGGCACCAGCAGCAGTGCGGCAAGCAGGCTCCTCATCCTTTCACGCTCCCCACCAGCAAGCCCTGGATGTAGTAGCGCTGCAGCCCCAGGAACAGCAGCAGCACGGGCGCGATCGTCAGCACGGCGCCGGCCATCATCAGTTCGTTGTCCTGCACGTGCTCGCGCGAGAGCGAAGCCAGCGCCACGGGCAGCGTATACAGCTCGCTGTCGGTCAGCACGATCAGCGGCCACATGAAGTCGTTCCACGTGCCGAGGAAGGTGAAGACCGCCAGCGTCACGAGGATCGGCGCCAGCAGCGGCAGCACGATCGCGCGGAAGATGCGCCACTCCCCTGCCCCGTCCATGCGCGCCGCTTCGAGCAGGGCATCGGGAATCGACAGCGCATACTGGCGCACGAGGAAGATGCCGAACACGGACGCGAGCGCCGGCACCAGCACGGCGCCGTAGGTGTTGACGAGCCCGAGGTGCTTCAGCAGCAGGAACAGGGGCAGCATCGCCACCTGGGCGGGCACCACGAGGGCGCCGAGCAGCGCGCGGAAGATGCGGTCGCGGCCGCGGAAGCGCAGCTTGGCGAACGCATAGCCGGCGGTCACGTTGAAGGCCAGCGACAGCACGGTCGCGCCGGTGGACAGCAGCAGGCTGTTGAACAGGTAGCGCCCGATGCCGGCGTGGGCGAACAATTCCCGGTAGTTGGCCAGCGTGGCCCGGGCCGGCACCAGCGGCGGCGGGAACGCGCTGGCCTCGCCGGGCCGCATCAGCGACACGGCCACCATCCACACGAGCGGAAACACGGCCAGCAGGCCAGCCAGCACCATCGCGGCGTTGAGCAGGATCTTCCTCATGCGTCGATCCCTTTCGCCACGCGCAGTTGCAGCAGCGTGATGGCGAACATGATCGCGAACAGCACGAACGCCACCGCCGATGCCACGCCCAGGTTCCACCACTTGAAGCCCTGCTCGTACATGAAGTACAACACGCTGACCGTGCTTTGCACGGGGCCGCCCTGCGTCATCACGTACGGTTCCGCGAACAGCTGGAAGTAGCCCGACATCGACAGGATGCTGACCATCAGCAGCGTGGGGCCCAGCATCGGCCACGTCACCCAGCGGAATGCCGCCCAGGCGCCGGCACCATCGAGGTCGGCCGCTTCGTACAAGTCGCGCGGGATGCTCTGCAGGCCGGCCAGCAGGATGATCATGTTGTAGCCGAAGTTCTTCCAGACGGCGAACAGGATGATGGCCGGCATCGCCCAGTCCGGATCGCCCAGCCAGTCCACCGGGTCGATGCCGAACCACGACAGCGCATAATTCAGCATGCCGTAGCGCGTGTGCAGCACATAGCGCCAGATCACGGCCACGGCGACGAGCGACGTGACGACCGGCGCGAAATACGCGGTGCGGAACAGCGCCTTCAGGCCCGTGACGCGCGAGTTCAGCAACAGTGCCGCGCCCAGCGATGCGGCGATCGACAGCGGCACGCCGACGATCACAAAGTAGAACGTGTTGCCCAGCGCGCGCCAGAACAGCGGCGTTTGCAGCAGTTCGATGTAGTTGCGCAGGCCGACGAAGCGCAGGTTGCCGATATCGGCCAGCGCATAGATGTCGAAATCCGTCAGGCTCATCGCCAGCGCGGCCAGCACCGGCAGAAAGAAGAACACGCCGATCGCCAGCAGCGCCGGTGCCACGAAGCACCATGCCGCCCTTTGCGTCGTGGCGCTGCCCATCATGCGCGTGCCTTCCGGTCCAGCATCCAGCGCCGCTTCTCCAGGATGCGGTCCGTCCTCGCATCCAGCTCGATGGCGGCGGCCTCCACGCCGATGCCGCCATGCGCCACCCGCTCGCCCATGACGCGCAGTTCGGCCAGGATGCTTTCCCATTCCGGCACGCGCGGCTCGGGCCGCACGTTTTCCAGCTGCAGTCGGAACGCCCGCGCCGGCGGGTCCCCGGCCAGCCGCGGATCGTTCCAGTTCGCGCGGCGCGGCGGCAGGTTGCCGGTCAGCGCATTGAACTTCGCCGCCGTGTCCACCCGCGACAGGAATTCGACGAGCTGCCATGCCGCTTCCTTGTGGCGCGAACTGCTGGCCACCGCCAGGCTGGAACCGCCGGCCAGCGATGCTGCCGGCCCGCGCGGCCCGGGCAGCAGCGCCGTGGCCCATGTGTGCTGCCGCTCGGGCGCGACGCGGCGCCGGAACTCGCCGATGTTCCAGGGACCGGAGATGTAGAACGACACATACTCCGTGCCGAACTCGTGGTAGATGTTCGACACCCGTTCCAGCGGCGCCAGCCCTTCGCGGTACATGGCCGCATACATCGCGAGCGCACGGCGGAACGACGCGCTGCGGAAGTTGCCATAGCGGCCGCCGTCGCGCAGCAGTTCTTCCGGCTGCTGCAGCGCCAGGACCAGCAGCGGCGCGAATTCCTCGTGCGGCAGCAGGATCGCGTATTTGTCCGGTCCCACGAGCTTCTTCACCGCCCGCATGGCCTGCATCCAGCCATCCCACGTGGCCGGCATGGCCGGATAGCCGGCGCGCGCCAGCAGCTCGCGGTTGTAGAACATCACGCGCGTGTCGACATACCACGGCACGCCATACAGCCGCCCATCGATCACGTTGGTGTTCCAGATACCTTCGAAGTAGTCCTTCGGGTCCAGCGCGGGCGATGCGGCCACGCGCGCGTCGAGCGGTTCGATCGCGCGCAACGCCGCCAGCTCCGCCACCCACGTGTTCCCGAGCTGGAACAGGTCCGGCATCGCGTCGCCCGCAAACGCCGTCAACAGCTTCTGGTGCGCCGCCGTCCACGGCAGCTGCTGCACGGCCACCTTCACCCCCGGATGCAGCCGCTCGAATTCCGGGACCAGCGCCGTCACGACTTCGCCTTCTCGTCCCATCGCCCAGAATTTCAGGACGGTATCGCCATTGCCTTCCTGCCGCGTGCAGGCCGGCAGGCTCGCCGCGATGCCGGCGGCAAGCACGCTGCGCAACGCGGTGCGGCGCCCTTCCCTCACTTGTCGAGCCACCCGCCGGTGAAGCCGGCGCGGATCAAGCCCGTGCGGATGGCGGGATTGGTGCGCATGACGCGCCACACGAAATCGTTGCGATGGTTTTCCGTCATCGCCAGGATCGGGCCCTGGTCGATGCCCAGGTAGTCGCCCGCCACCCAGCCCTTGCCGGGCACGACCCTGCCATGCTGGAGCGTCGTCTTGAACGCGAAGCTGGGATTGAACGCATCGAGGAAACCATAGCGGCCGTAGAGGAAGTCGCCGTAGCGCTCCTTCATCGCCACCACGGCGGGAATCGTGATCTCCGGTGCGAACGGCAGCGAGCCCGCGACGGCCGTGGGCGCCAGCGTGCAATCGTCGTAGTGCCGCAGGCCGCCCATGCCGCGCGCCGCATAGCTGCGGAACGGAATGGGTTGCCCTTTCCATTCGAAGGTCCTGTCGACCGGGCCGTCGCTGGCGGTCAGGCCCCAGATATCGGCGCCGTACCCCTCGCACTTCAGCGGATTGGCGATCGCGTAATCGCGCTGGGCATACGTGGCCCGGCGGCTGTTCTCGAAATAATCGAAGCCCTTGCCCTTCATGTACTCGTCGCGGATGCCGCGGAAGTCGATCCACACATGGCTGTACTGGTGCACGAACAGCGATGGAAACGTCAGGTGCGGCCTGTCGTATGGCGCATCCCAGCTGCGGTCATACGTGCTGGTCCACGCCTTCCACGCTTCGGGGCCCAGCGCATGCTCCGGCTTCGGCGAACCCAGCGCCAGCACATACAGCAGCATCGCCTCGTTGTAGCCCTTCCAGTCGTACCTGATGAAACCTTGCTCCGGGCGCCAGCCCAGCGACACCGCGGGCGCATTGGCCGATGCCCATTTCCAGTCGACCCGCGCGTAGATCTCGGCGGCCAGGCGGCGGATCTCCACTTCATCGGCCTCCTCGCGGTCGAAGTACGATTGCGCGAACAGGGCGCCGGCCAGGAACAGGGCCGTGTCGATCGTCGACAGCTCCACGTTGCCGTAGCGCTGGCCCGTCTTCATGTCGAGGAAGTGGTAGAAGAAACCCTTGTGGCCGGACATGCCCGTCCGTGCGTCGCCCTGCGGCGCGTTGCGGAAAAAGCGCAGCGTGGCCAGCGTGCGCTCCCTGGCCTGCGCCCGCGTGACGTAGCCGCGCTCGACGCCGATCGGATACGCCGTCAGGCCGAAGCCGACAGCGGCCACGCTGGAGAACGACGGCGTCGGGTGGCGGTCGGGCACCAGGCCGTTGGCGGGATTCGCCGTCTCCCAGAAGTAGCGGAACGTGCGCTCCTGCAGGTCGTCGAACATCGGCGGCAGCGTGTTGGCCGCCATGGCGGGCGCGGTCAATGCGCCCGCCAGCAGCAGGGCGAGGAAAGTGCGAAGCATCGCCGCCTCCTCAGAATGCGTAGCGTGCGGACAGCTTCAGCGTGCGCATCGGCCCGCCCATCGCATTGGCCAGCTCCACGTTCGGGTTGTCGCCGCCATAGCGGTTGGCCGAACCGGCCAACCCCACCCAGCCATCGTAGCCGCCGTAGTTGACGCTGTTGAACAGGTTGATCACGTCCGCCCGCAAGGTCAGCGCGCCGAAGCGGAAGGCAATGTCCTTGGCGAGGCCCACGTCGACCTGCTTGAAGTTGTCGCTGTTGCCCTTGCTCGGCACACACTGGTTGGCGCCCAGGTGGCAATCGGTCATGCGGAACGGCAGGCCCGAGCCGAACGTGGCTTTGCCGGACAGCAGCAGGCCCCATGGCAGCAGGTCGCCGGACGTGGCCGCGACCACGAGACGGTGCTTCTCCACTTCCGCCGATGGGTTCCACTGGCCCGGATAGCGGCCATAGGTCCAGTTGAAGATGTCGTTCTTCCATTCCTTGTTGGTGGTCTGCGCATCGCTGTAGGTGTAGGTGGCCGACACGCTCCAGCGCGAGCTGCGCGAGTACGGCTTGTCCACCTTGAAGTACACGGTCTCGGCCCGTGCCTGGCTGATGAAGTCGCCCAGCACCAGCGTGCCATAGCCGGGCACCGAGCCCCACAGCGGATCGATCGGGCTCTGGTCACCCCAGCCGCCCCGCACGTCGCGGTTGCCGCCGAACCAGTTGAACTGGTTGCGGCTGCGCGAATTCGTGTAGCCCGCTTCGCCATTCCACATGCCGAGCGCCTGGCGCAGGCCGAAGCTGAACTGGTCGGTGTACGGCGCCTTGCGGTCGTTGCGGATCAGCCAGATCTCGCCGCCCTGCTGGGCATTCTTCTGTAACTCATCGAGCGCGTAGTTCGCCACGGCGCGGTCATAGGCACGGCCCCAGCCGCCGAAGATGACGGACGTCCGGTCGCCCTTCAGGTCGAACGAAAAACCCAGGCGCGGCTGCCAGGCGTTCTTGAACGACTTGCGGCTTCCTCCCGTGCTGATGTAGTCCGCGATGTTCACGCCGCCCTTCGCCAGCGATTGCGCATAGGTCTGGCCGGCCGGCGCGCCGTCACGCGGATCCTGCCGGCCAAACACCGCAACCCGGTCCGCGGGCGTGGCGTAGCCGTCGTTGAGCATGTTGTTCTCGTAGTCGTAGCGCAGGCCCAGGTTCAGTTCCAGCTGCGGCGTGGCCTGCCAGTCGTCCTGCACGTAGATGCCGTATTGCGTGTTCTTGAAGTTCACGCCGATCGGCGGGATGGCCAGGTCGGTTTTCGTCACGCGCGGTATGCCCGTCACGTTGTCGATCAGCTGCTCGAACATGTCCACGCCGCGCGAGGTGCCGGACAGGTCGTATTCCATCCACTTGACCTTGAAGCCGCCCTTGATCGTGTGGCGGTCGAAGCCCGTGTACGTGAGGTCGTCCTGCAGCAGCAGGCCTTTCTGTTCGCGGAACTGGGCATTCGGCGAACCGCCCGCGATCGCCACGCTCACCACGTTGTTGGGCGTGTTGGTGGGCGAGACCAGGTACTTGATGTAGGGTTCCGTGGCCGACGAATGCGGGTTCCACGTGTACTTCTCGTAACCGATGCGGGCTTCGTTGACGAAGTTGTCGGTGGTCCACGTGTGCTTCACGTCGAAGCGGTCTTCATCGTTGGTACGCGCCACTTCATTGCCGGGAAGGCTGAGCAGCCTGTCTTCCGGCACCAGGTCCGTTTCACGCCGCACGCGCAGCGTGGCTTCCAGTCCGTGTTCGTCCGAGATGCGCGCGTTCAGCTTGGCCAGGAACAGGTCCTCGTCGAACTTCGACGTTGTGGCGCCCTGCTGCGCGAGCAGCGACGGCACGACGCCGGCATCGGGCAGCTGGTTACGGTTCTGCAGCAGGATCTGGCGCGGATCGTCGATCTTCTTGCCTTCATAGGCCAGGAAGAAGTGCGCCACATCCTTCCTGATCGGGCCACCGAGCGTCATGCCGAACTGGTCCTGCTTCGAGTCCGGCCGGCCGATGCCCTGTGCCTCGGCCTTTTTCTGGAACGGATCCATCGCCGTTACCTTCGTGCCCGTATGGTCCCAGAACACGTCGCCATGCAGCTCGTTGGTACCCGACTTGGTGACGGCCGTGATGGCGGCGCTCGACACCTGGTCGAATTCGGCCTTGTAGTTCTGCGAAATGACCTTGTATTCGGCGATGGCCGATTGCGGGAACGGGTTGCCGCGGCTGGAGTCGAGGCCCGACACGCCACCGCGCAGGATATTGTTCTTCTGGCTGACGCCGTCGATGAAGACGTTGACGTTGTCCTGGTTCTGGGCGCCGCTGCGCAAGGTCACGTTGCCGGACTGGTCGACGTCGAAGCGCACGCCCGGCGCCAGGTCGGCGAACGACAGGAAATTGCGGGTGACCTGCGGCAGGCGCTCGATCTGCTCGCGCGAGACCGACGTGCCCACTTCGGACGTGGTCACGTCGCGCCGCTGCGCTGAGCCGGTGATGACGATGCGCTGCGGCTGGCTGCCGCTGGCCGCGACCGTGTTCAGGTCCAGCGTGCTGGTCTGGCCGACGGCCAGCGTGACCGTGTCGGTGGCCTGGCCGCCGACCTGCACCTGGTAGGCGCCGGGCGCCAGGCCGGTCAGCACGTAGCTGCCATCGCTGCGCGTCGCGGTGCGGTATACATAGCCGTTGGCCTGGTTGGTGGCCGTCACGGGCGTGCCGGCAGGGCTGATGGCGCCGGCCGCGGTGACCTGCCCGCGCAAGGTGGCCGTGGACAACTGCGCCGATGCGGGCAGCGTCGCCAGCAGGGCCGACGCCAGCGCGCCGGCCATGACCGTGAGGCGCAGTGCGTGGTGTGACATGTTCTTCATTGCCGGTCTCCTGTTATTGGAATCCTGTTCGATGGGGCGGGTGCCCGTTGGCCGCTGGAGGCGCGCACGACGAGGTGCGCGTCCAGCGTGTCGGCGGCCGCACCATGGCCGCCGTGCGCGCCGCCGGCGATCTGGCCGGCAAGCCGGTCCAGCGCCAGGGCGCCCATCTCCGCGATCGGCACGCGCACGGTGGTCAGCGCCGGCGTGACGTAGCGGGCCACGGGAATGTCGTCGAAGCCGGCCAGCGCGATATGGGCGGGCACGTCGACACCGGCAGCCTGCAGCGCGAGCTGGGCGCCGATCGCCATCATGTCGTTCGCGGCGAACACGGCGCCCGGTCGCCGCTTCCGGCGCGCCAGCGCGGCGCCGACGCGGGTGCCGGCTTCCTCGGTGAAATCGCCTGCGTACACTGCTTCGCGGGCGCGTGGCAGGAAGGCGGCCAGCGCGGCGCGGTAGCCGCGCAAGCGCTCCTGCGCTTCGAAATTGCCGGCCGGGCCGGTGATGAAGCCGATGCTGCGGTGGCCGCAGGCCGCCAGGTGGCCTACCATCGCATGGGCGGCGCTGTAGTTGTCGATCGAAACGGAAGCATACGCGCCGCCTCCGGCACCGCTGTTCAGCAGCACGACCGGCAGTTGACCAGGCAGGTTGTCGGCCAGGAAGGCGGCATCCGCGTGGGGCGACATCACCAGCAGACCGTCGACGCGGCCCCGCATCGTGCGCAGCGCGGTGGCCGCCTCGTCGGCGCCCCCGTGCAGGCTGGCCACCAGCAGGTGCAGGCCACGGCGGCGCGCGGCACCGTCGATGCCGCGGATCATCTCGGAAAAATATTCGCCGTACAGGTCGGGCAGCAGAACGCCCACGGTGTCGGTCAGGTTGGTGGACAGGCTGCGCGCGCCCACGTGCGGCACGTAGCGCAGCGCCTTCATCACGGCAAGGATGTGGGCACGGGTGCCGTCGGTGACCGTTGAATGGCCGTTGAGCACGCGCGACACGGATGCCACCGACACATTTGCCGCCTGCGCCACGTCCTTGATGGTGATTCCCATTGCCGTGCAGCCCTCGTTCTTTCCGGATGTAACCGATTACATTGCACCGTCAAAAAAATGGCCGGAAGGCCAGGATCGCTTGAAAAGAATGCAACCCGAATGTAACCCGAATGTAACCCGAATGTAACCGCACACATTTGGGCATGCAAAGAGTTTATTTGTCGTGTGGGGGTGGCGCGACATCTGCCGAACGGGATACCGGGCGCCGCGGCAGCCCTGCGGCGCGGCATGTTCGGCTACACTGGCGCAGCCACTCCACCATCACCGCGCAGGAACCCGCCATGGCGAACATGCAGCTGACCCCGAATCAATTCGTGCCCGAATCCAGCCGCGAGGAAGCGGTGACGCCGGTCTCGCAGAACCTCGAATCGCGGCGTTACCAGATGTTCCCCACGCTCTCCGATGCGGAGATGAAAAAGCTGCAGCGCTTCGGCACCGTGCGCACCTACCACAACGGCGTGCGCATCCTGGAGGCGGGCCACACCACGTTCGGCCTGATCGTCACGCTGGCCGGCCGCATCGCGATCAGCCGCTACGACGGCCTGGGCAACTCATGGCCGATCACGGAACACGGCCGCGGCGAGTTCACCGGCGAGGTGTCGCAGCTGGCCGGCCGGCCCACCCTCGTCAATGCGATGGCCGTGGGCGACGTGGAAGCGCTCGTGATTTCGCCGGAGAACCTGCGCGCGCTGGTAATCGCGGAGGCCGAACTGGGCGAGCGCATCGTGCGCGCGCTGATCCTGCGCCGCGTGGGCCTGCTGGAAGCGAATTCCGGTGGCCCGGTGCTGGTGGCCCCCGCCGGCCATGGCCGCCTGCACCAGCTGCGCAGCTTCCTGGCCAGCAATGCCTATCCGCACACGGTGCTCGACCCGAAGGAGGACGAGCAGGCGCGCAGCCTGTGCGAGTACTACCAGCCCACGGCCGACGACTGGCCGCTGGTGGTATGCCCGGACGGCAGCGTGAAGAAGAACCCGACGAATGCCGACATCGGCCGCTGCCTCGGCCTGCTGCCCGACCTGGACGAGGAAAAGGTGTGGGACGTGATCGTGGTGGGCGCCGGCCCCGCCGGCCTGGCGACGGCCGTGTATGCCGGCTCGGAGGGCCTGTCCGTGCTCGCGCTCGAACAGCGTGCCTATGGCGGCCAGGCGGCGGCCAGCGCCCGCATCGAGAATTACCTGGGCTTCCCCACCGGGATCTCGGGCGGCGCCCTGGCCGGCCGCGCCTTCGTGCAGGCGCAGAAATTCGGCGTGGAGTTGGCGATTCCCGCCCCCTCGACCCGCCTGGTCTGCGATACCTATCCGCTCGAGGTGCAGCTGGCCGAAGGCAAGCGCATGAAGGGCCGCACCGTGGTGCTGTCGTGCGGCGCGCGCTACCGCCGCCCGGCTCTGGACAACATCGCCCAGTTCGAAGGCCGCGGCATCTATTATTGGGCGTCGCGCATCGAGGCCAACCTGTGCCAGAACGAGGATGTGATCCTGGTTGGCGCCGGCAATTCGGCGGGCCAGGCGGCCGTGTTCCTGTCCAGCCATGCCAAACGGGTGCACATGGTGATCCGCGGCGACGGCCTGAAAGCGACGATGTCCACGTACCTGATCGAGCGCATCCACGCCACGCCCAACATCGAACTGCACACGCACACTGAAATCGTGCAGCTCGAAGGCGACGACGATGGCTTGAAGGGCGTGCGGCTGCGGAACAACCGCACCGGCGAGGAACACGATTCGACCGTGTGCCGCGTGTTCCTGTTCATCGGCGCCGACCCGAACACGGACTGGCTGGGCGACTGCGGCGTGGACGTGGACCCGCAAGGCTTCATCCGCACCGGCCACGACGTGACGAAGGCGCAGTGCCGCGCCAACTTCGACGAGGGCATCTACCCGAAGGACCAGCCGCAGCGCTCGCCGCTGGAAACGAGCGTGCCGGGCGTGTTCGCGATCGGCGACGTGCGCGCCGGCTCCACGAAGCGGGTGGCGGCCGGCGTGGGCGAAGGCGCGCAGGTCGTGTCGCAGATCCACGCCTTCCTCGCGCATCTGCCGCTGGCGAAGTAGCCGTCAGCGGGGCGCCACGGCGCGGGCGGCGATCTCCCGGTAGCGGGCATCGCCGTATTCTTCGTATTCCGCATGCGCCGTGTAGCACAGCTTGATCACGTGGTCGTCCGTCGACTGGATCGCGCTTTCCGCGATCTCGTTCCAGCCAGCGCGGGTCGTCCCGGCGCGGCGGCCTTCACGCTGCGCGGCCAGCCACGCCACCAGCACCCCCTGCCACAGTTGGCGCAATGCCGCTTCGCCATCGTCCACGTGACGGACGATGGTACGGAATGCATGGCACGCGGTGACCGTATGCAGCAGCATGAAATCCTCGCTGGCATGGAAGGCGGCCAGTGCGAACGCGGCCACGTCGCGCAGTGCGATCGATGCGCTCTGCGCGCCGGCCAGCGCCGGACTGCGTTCGACAGCGGCCATGCGCGCGCCGATGGTCTGCCCTGCTCCGCCGCCGTCCCCGGTGGCGGCGGCGATGCGCGCCGCGATCACGTCCAGCGCTTCCTCCGCGCGGCCTGACGGCACCGGCAACGGCTTGCAGGCCAGCACCCAGAATGCCAGCGCGGCGCACAGCTCGCCGCGATCCCCTGCTTCCAGCGCGTAAGCAAGCCGGATCATCGCATGGAAGCCGGCCGCGGCCAGGCCCGGCATCAGCGCGGGCAGCCAGCGGCGCAGCACGGCTTCTTCACCATCTGTGGCGATGGCATCGTTGAAAAAGCGTTCCAGTCCCGCGTAGTGCACGCCCTGCCCCAGCAGCGCCAGCGGATCGGTGACGGGCTCGCATGCGCCGGCCGGTTGCAGCCGCTGGCGGTAGCCGTCGGCGAACCGTTCGAGCACGGCGGGTGGCGCGCGCATCCTTTCCAGCGCTATCAGCGCCATCGGCAGGTGGTTGGAAAAGCCGGGGCCGTACAAGGGCCCGTAGCGGCGGGCGTCGGCCAGCAGGGCCGAGCAGGTGGAGGAAATGGCAGCAGTGGTCATGGCGGTCTCCTTGAAAGGATGACCAACTATACGCCCGCCTGTCCGATAAATAAATAAAAACATTTACTTATCGCCGCAGTCACTTCTCGCGTCTCTAGCGCGCATGCCGTTAGTCACGCACCTACTCATCTATTGAGCGTTCCCAACAAACAGCACCTCTGAACAGGCAACAATCCCTTCCACACATCTTTCCTAGGAGAATGACATGGCAATTGACGTTTACCTGCAAATTGACGGCATTAAAGGGGAGTCGGCGGACGCGTCTCATCAGGGCTGGATCGAAGTGACTTCAGCCTATTGGGGCGTCTCGCAACCACGCAGCGCGACGGCATCGACTGGCGGCGGCCACACAGCTGAACGGTGCGAGCATCGCAAGCTATCGTTCACCAAGCTGGCAGATATGGCTTCACCGGTTCTTTTGCAGACGTGCTCTGCCGGCAGAACGATTCCAAAGGTAAAGTTGGAATTCATGCGTGCAGATGGAAATGGCACACCGGTAAGATATTATGAAGTCGAAATGGAAAACGTCATTATCGCTAGCGTGGATCAGGCGATAGCTGAAGGAAATATCTTGCGCGACTCGGTCGGACTAGCTTTCTCGAAGGTCAAGTGGAAATACACCTATCAAAAAATTTCCGGAGGCATAGGTGGCAATACTACAGGCGGTTGGGATCTCGCCTGTAACAAATGCGTATGACGGAGGTTGAAATGGAAAACCAGCCAATAGATTCACGCAGCTATTTTATGCTCCCGCAAGCTCCGGAAGACTCGGGCTACTACGTCTATGGAAAATTTAATGGAGTTCCGAGCAAAGGAGCTGCTCAATATGTCCACCCCTCATTGATGACCGCGATACTTCGCATTGAAAGAGAGTGGCGTACTTTCGAGACTCGTAAATTCGGCATCGGGGATATCAGCTTGGCAGGGGGCGGAGATCACCCTGACCATCAGTACCACGAGAGAGGCATTGATGTCGATGTACGGCCAGTTCGCAAGGATGGCAAACATATTCCTGTTGTTTGGAATGACAACAGTGCATATGACTTTGAAGCAACCGAGAAGCTGATCGGTTTATTTCACGCATACGCAAATGCAAAAGTCATTCTCTTCAATGATCGACGAATCCCCTTTGTAGTCCCGGCACCGTATCACGACAATCATTTTCACGCGACCATTTGGATCTGAGATGAAGAATCTATTTTTGCTAATCCTAATGGGGACCACCATTTTTACAATAGTCAAGGCGGCCCCCTTGGATTCATGGCGCCCGTTCCAAGCTCGCTACACAATCTTTTCCGGGCCTGTCTTGTCCGATCGAGAGCCGCCCACCTCGACAGATAGAAAGCTCACTATTCTCGTCGAAGGGCAGCCGGCAAAGGAGATTTTTGATTCCATCGGGCCGGACGTGCCCCCCACCTGCTTGCAAGATAAAGGAGACAGACAACGAGCCAAACAGGGGGTGCAGTGCACTTATACTGCCCAAGGAAAGAACACGGGCTATGATTGCTGGATCGGAATAGACCTTCGCACCGGCAAGAGCATCGGAACAGTCAGCTGTTAATCGCCAGCTTTGCTGCTCGAAGATGCTTCACCTGCGGCTAACGCGCGCTTCAGGATGCGTCAGGATCAAGTCAAAGGTGCCACGTGATAAGTGGTATTTGCCAACCTGAAAAAAGCCCGGGCATTGCCCGGGCCGCTCCCTACACTACCTGCGTTATTTCTTCGCCGTGTCCTTCGGTGCGGCCGCCACCTTGGCCGCCGCGCCGTCGCGCGATTTGCCGTTGATCTGCAAACCCGCTTCGGACAGCTTCATCGCGTTTTTCTCGCCGACGCCCTTCACGCGCTGTTCGAAATCGGACCAGTCCTTGAATTCGCCCTTTGCCCGCTCGTCCAGGATCGCTTTCGACTTGGCCGGGCCGATGCCCTTGACCGTATCGAGCGCGGCCTGGTCGGCCTTGTTGACGTCGACCTGGGCAAACGCGATGCCCATCGTGGCGACGATGGCGGCAATGGCGAGCAACAGTTTTTTCAGCATGGTGTCCTCCGTGAAGTGGGTGCGACGCGGCTGCGTCCCGACACAGAGTAGTGGACGAAAACGGGTTGCACCGGCCTCATGCACGCGCCATTGCGGCCTGTCAGCGGGCTCGGCAATGAAGGGAACTTCGCATGCCGCGAAAATTCCCCGGTCGGAGGTCAGCCGAACAGCTCTTCGCGCGTGACCGTGGCCGTACCGAGCTTGCCGACGACGATGCCACCGGCGCGGTTCGCCGTCTGCACCGCATCCTGCCAGCTCGCGCCGGCGCCCAGCATCGCCGCCATCGTGGCGATCACCGTGTCGCCGGCGCCGGACACGTCGAACACTTCGCGCGCGTCGGCCGGGATGTGGAAGCGCTGGTCCCTCGTGTACAGCGTCATGCCTTCTTCCGAACGGGTCAGCAGCAGCGCTTCGAGCAGCAGCGACTCGCGCAGGTTCTGGGCTTTCTCGGTCAGCTGTTCCTCGCTGTTCCAGCTGCCCACGATGCGTTTCAGCTCGCCCTTGTTCGGCGTGAGCACCGTGGCGCCCGTGTAGCGCGTAAAGTCGTCGCCTTTCGGGTCGACCATCACGATCTTGTTGGCGGCACGGGCCGCCATGATCATGTCGGTCACGTTGACCAGGCTGCCCTTGGCGTAATCGGACAGCACGATCACGTCATGATCCGGCAGCAGCGCGCGGTATTGCAGCAGCTTGTCGCGCAGGACCACGTCGCTGGGCGGTTCCTCGAAATCGATGCGCAGCATCTGCTGCTGGCGGCCGATCACGCGCAGCTTGATGATCGTGGAAATCGCCTCGTCCCGCTTCAGGTAGCTGTGGATGCCGCCGCCGGCGAGCAGCTGTTCGACTTCGGTGCCCGCCTCGTCGGCACCGACGACGCCGAGCAGGCCGGCGCGCGCACCCAGCGCGGCCGCGTTGCGGGCCACGTTGGCGGCGCCGCCCAGCCGGGCTTCGCGCTTTTCCACGCGCACGATGGGGACCGGGGCTTCCGGCGAGATGCGGGCGACTTCGCCGAACCAGTAGCGGTCGAGCATGACGTCGCCGACGACCAGCAGGCGAACCTTGTCGAGGGAAGAAATTGGGGAGGGATTGGTGGTCAAGATCGATTCCTTCGATGCTGCATCCTGAACAATGCAGCTGTTGACATCGTTGATGCCACCCCAAGTGCAAATTCCGGGGTCAGACCCCGAGGGCCTGCCCCCAACCGTTCGCCGTTGGGTCTGGCGTCAAACTGGATTAATTCATCACATTCAGTTCTTCGGTGCGCCGCGGCGGGTAAGTCTCCCACCGGCTGCAGCCCGGGCAATGCCAGTAGAACTGGCGCGCCTTGAAGCCGCAGTGGCTGCACTGGTAGCGCGCCAGCTTTTGCGTGTAGCCATGCACCAGGTTCTTCACCAGCGACAGTTCGGCCAGCACGGCCGGCGCGGCGTCGAGCATGCGGGCTTCGAGGAATTTGTCGAGCCCCAGCAGGGTCGGCGTGCGGCGCAATTCGTCGCCGACGAGGTTGCGCGCCGCTTCCACGCCTTCCAGGTCCAGCACGGCCTTGAACACCACTTCCAGCAGGTCGATCGACGAGGCCTGCTGCAGGTACGATTTCAGCAGGGACAGGCCTTCGGCCGCCCTGTCGACTTTCCGGTAGCCGTCCATGATGCGCTGCGCCACCAGCGCCACGTGCGGCACGCTCTGCTGCTCCACGCGGCGCCATACCGCCAGCGCGCCTTCCACGTCGCCTTTCGCCAGGTGCACGTCGCCACACAGGATCGTGGCGCGCACGCTGGTGCGGTCGGCCTGCAGCGCCTTGTCCAGCAGCGGCATCGCATCGTCCGGATGGATGTGCACCAGCGCATCCTGCGCCAGCTCGCAGTAGAACTGCGCGATTTCCTTCTGGCGCGAGCCGGCACCCGCTTCCTGCAGGGCGATCGCCGCCTCGATGGCGCGGTGCCATTCCTTTTCGCGCTGGTAGATTTCCAGCAGCGCGCGGCGGCCCTGCACGGCGTACGACGTGTCCAGCAGGCGCGTATAGGTTTCCTCGGCGCGGTCCAGCAGACCCGCCTTCAGGTAATCCTGGCCCAGTTCATACTCGGCATGCGCGCGCTCGTCGACAGGCAGGTCGGGCCGTGCCAGCAGGTTCTGGTGGATACGGATTGCCCGCTCCGTTTCGCCGCGGCGGCGGAACAGGTTGCCGAGCGCGAAGTGCAGCTCGGTCGATTCGGGATCCTGCTTGACGATGTCGATGAAGGAATCGACCGCCTTGTCCGGCTGGTCGTTCAGCAGGTAGTTCAGGCCCTTGAAATAACCGCGCGGCAGGGTGCGCGATTCCGATACCAGTTGCCGGATGTCGACGCGCGCGGCAATCCATCCCAGGCCGAAGAATGCCGGGATACCCAGTAACCACCAGAGTTCAAATTCCATGTGTGCTTGTTTTTCTTGTCTGAGCCGACCGCTTACTGCTGCGCGTTGACGTTGTCCGGCGCCCGGTTCACTTGCAGCGCGGCGCTTTGCAGCGTGAGGATCATGGTCTGCTGCCGCGTCGCTTCGCGGCGCCGGCGGACGATGGAGGGAGTCAGGGCGAGCACGCCGAGGGCGGCGCCGGCCACGAAGAAGGCCAGCAGCAACAGCACCAGGGGGCCGCGCAATTCGTAGTTCAGGAACAGGTGCAGGTCGACTTCCTGCGTGTTTTTCAGGGCAAAGCCGAAGAACAGGATAAACAGCACTATGCCAACAATTGTGGAAATGATTTTCATCGCTTTAGCGTTCCCGTTTTTCACTCATGCCGGACATTACAACTTTTCAGCATAAAAAAAAAGGGCGGGCTTTCGCCCACCCCTTTTTGACCATCCTGTGCGCAGAGACCTCAGTCCTCGATGATCGGTTGCCCGACCATCGCGTCCACGCGCTCGCGCAACTGCTTGCCCGGCTTGAAGTGCGGTACCCGCTTTTCAGGCACCATCACCTTGTCGCCGGACTTCGGATTGCGACCGATGCGCGGTGGCCGGCTGTTCAGGGCAAAGCTGCCGAAGCCCCGGATCTCGATGCGCTGGCCGGCCGACAGGGCACCGGTCATCGCGTCGAGAATGGTCTTCACGGCATACTCCGCATCCTTGGCCACCAGCTGCGAATAACGCTCAGCCAGGCGGTTGATCAGTTCGGACTTGGTCATCTGCGTTCCAGGAAAAGTCAGTGGTTATTTACTTCTTGCTTAGTTCTTGCTCAGTTCTTGTTATCGAACTTGGCCTTCAGCAGTGCGCCCAGGCTGGTGGTGCCCGATGCGGCGTTGCTGTCGGAAGCGATCTTCTGCATCTGCTCGGCGGTGTCAGCATTGTCCTTGGCCTTGATGGACAGCTGGATGCTGCGTGCCTTGCGGTCGATGTTGATGACCAGTGCTTCGACCTTGTCGCCCACCTTCATGTGCGTACCGGCATCTTCCACGCGATCGCGGGAGATTTCGGAAGCGCGCAGGTAGCCTTCGACTTCTTCGTTCAGCTGGATCACGGCGCCTTTCGGCTCCACCGATTTCACGGTGCCGGTAACCAGCGAACCCTTGTCGTTCAGGGCTGCGAAGTTGTTGAACGGGTCGCCTTCCAGCTGCTTCACGCCCAGGGAGACGCGCTCGCGCTCGACGTCGATTGCCAGGACCACGGCTTCCAGTTCGTCGCCTTTCTTGAACTTGCGCACGGCTTCTTCGCCGGCTTCGGTCCAGGACAGGTCGGACAGGTGCACCAGGCCGTCGATGTTGCCAGCCAGGCCGATGAACACGCCGAAGTCGGTGATCGACTTGATCGCGCCGCGCACTTTGTCGCCCTTCTTGTGGGTGACGCCGAAGTCGTCCCAAGGATTGGCCTTGCACTGCTTCATGCCCAGCGAGATACGACGACGCTCTTCGTCGATCTCCAGAACCATGACTTCGACTTCGTCGCCCAGCTGCACGACTTTGTTCGGGGCCACGTTCTTGTTCGTCCAGTCCATTTCGGACACGTGAACCAGGCCTTCGATGCCCTGTTCCACTTCCACGAACGCGCCGTAGTCGGTCAGGTTCGTGACTTTACCGAACAGGCGGGTGCCTTGCGGGTAGCGACGGGACAGACCGGTCCAAGGATCGTCGCCCAGCTGCTTCACGCCCAGCGAAACGCGGTTCTTTTCCTGATCGTACTTCAGCACTTTCGCGGTGATTTCCTGGCCAACCGTCAGCACTTCCGACGGGTGACGCACGCGGCGCCATGCCAGGTCGGTGATGTGCAGCAGGCCGTCGATGCCGCCCAGGTCCACGAACGCGCCGTAGTCGGTGATGTTCTTCACGACGCCGGTCACGACCGTGCCTTCTTTCAGCGTTTCCATCAGCTTCTGGCGCTCTTCGCCCATCGATGCTTCGATGACGGCGCGGCGCGACAGGACGACGTTGTTACGCTTGCGATCCAGCTTGATGACCTTGAATTCCAGGGTCTTGCCTTCGAACGGGGTGGTGTCCTTGACCGGACGGGTGTCGACCAGCGAACCCGGCAGGAAGGCACGGATGCCGTTGGTCAGAACGGTCAGGCCGCCCTTGACTTTGCCATTGACGGTACCGGTGACGATCTCGCCCGATTCCATGGCTTTTTCCAGTGCCAGCCACGATGCCAGGCGCTTGGCCTTGTCGCGCGACAGGATGGTATCGCCGAAACCATTTTCCAGCGATTCAATGGCCACGGAAACGAAGTCGCCTACTTTGACTTCCAGTTCGCCCTGGTCATTCTTGAATTCTTCAACGGGGATGAAAGCTTCCGATTTCAGGCCGGCGTTGACGATCACGAAGTTGTGATCCAGACGCACGACTTCAGCGGAGATCACTTCGCCAGAGCGCATGTCTTGACGTGACAGGGACTCTTCGAAGAGGGCTGCGAAACTTTCCATTTAAATTAATTCCAGGTTATCCAGCAAGGCTCGCAAAATGCGACTTCAACTGGGTTAAGGGTTAAAACACACTGCGCACGGACAGAGCACGCCGCAGCTCGAACTCACTACATCAGTCACGACATCAACTTATTTCCCGATGGCCGCATACCATCCCAGCACCTGTTCTACGGCGGTTTCCACCGTCATGTTCGAGGTATCGAGAACATGCGCCCCCTCTGCGGGGACGAGAGGTGCGATGGCCCGGTGCGTATCCCGGTCGTCGCGCGCTCGCAAATCCATCAGGAGGTCGTCCATATTAGCAGAAATTCCTTTGCCGATCAATTGCTTATAGCGGCGATCGGCGCGCGCCTCGACACTTGCAGTCAGGAATACCTTTAGTTGCGCATGTGGAAAGATTACCGTGCCCATGTCGCGGCCGTCGGCCACGAGGCCCGGCGCCTTGCGAAAGCCCAGTTGCAGGCCGTAAAGCGCCTGGCGCACAGGGGGCAGCACGGCGATCTTCGACGCCGTATTGCCGACCTCCTCCGCGCGGATCGCATCCGTCACGTTCTCGCTGGACAGGAAGATCGCGTCGCCCGAAAAGTGGATATGGAGATGCTCGGCAAGTTTCGCAAGAGCATGATCATCGTTCAGCGGCGTGCCGCGACGCAACGCCTGCAGCGCCGTCAAGCGGTACAGCGCGCCGGAATCGAGCAGGTGGAAGCCGAGCTTATCGGCGACTTTGTGGGCAACGGTCCCCTTGCCGGATGCGGTGGGGCCGTCGATCGTGATGACGGGAATGTGGGAGGTAGGCATGGGGCGGATTTTAACCCGCGACCGCTTGAAACAATTGCTCGAAAAATGGGGACGTACCCCATTTTTCGAGCAATTGTTTCCTGAAAAATGGGGTACGTCCCCATTTTCCAGGAAATTTTTTAGTACTTGGCGTCGTGGGCGATGCCGGCGAAGGCGGTGAAGTAGTCGGGGAAGGTCTTGGCCACGCACTTCGGGTCGTTGATGCGCACGTCGGCGCCGCGGCGGGCGGCGCCGTCCAGCGAGGCCAGCGAGAAGCACATCGCCATGCGGTGGTCGTCGTAGGTGTCGATCGTGGCGGCGGACAGCACCTTCGGCGGCGTCACCTTCAGGTAGTCGGCGCCCTCCTCCACTTCGGCACCCAGCTTGCGCAGCTCGGTGGCCATGGCGGCGATGCGGTCGGTTTCCTTCACGCGCCAGCTGGCGATGTTGCGCAGCGTGCTCGTGCCCTCGGCATACAGGGCGGCGATGGCGATCGTCATCGCGGCATCCGGGATGTGGTTGAAGTCGGCGTCGATGGCCTTCAGAGGACCGGACGATTTTGCTTCGATCCAGTTGTCGCCCATCGTGATCTGCGCGCCCATTTCCTGCAGCGCGTGCACGAAGCGCACGTCGCCCTGGATCGAGTCGCGGCCCACGCCTTCCACGCGCACGGGGCCGCCGGCAATGGCGCCCGCCGCCATGAAGTACGACGCGGACGACGCATCGCCTTCCACGTGGATGTTGCCGGGGCTCTGGTAGCGCTGGCCGGAGGCGACCGTGAACGATTGCCACTCATCCTGCTCGATGGTGACGCCGAAGCGGCGCATCAGGTTCAGCGTGATCTCGATGTATGGCTTGGAAATCAGCTCGCCTTCGACTTCGATCGTCACCGAGTGCGCATGCGCCATCAGCGGCGCGACCATCAGCAGCGCCGTCAGGAACTGGCTCGACACATTGCCGCGCACGGACAGCTTGTTCGTGTTGAACTGGCCGTCGCGGATATGCAGCGGCGGGAAGCCGGCATTGCCCGTGTACTCGATGTTCGCGCCGACGGCGTTCAGCGCGTCGACCAGGTCGCCGATCGGGCGCTCGTGCATGCGCGGCACGCCGCTTACCTTGTAGTCGCCGCCGATCACGGCCAGCGCCGCCGTCAGCGGGCGGATCGCGGTGCCGGCGTTGCCCATGAAGAGGTCGGCCTGGCGGTTCGGGAAGCTGCCGTTGGCGCCCTGCACGCGGTGGATCGTGCGGGCATTGCCGTTGACAGCCTCCTGCGGCTCTTCCTTCCACTCCACGCCCAGCGCGCGCAGCGCGGCCAGCATGACCTGCGTGTCGTCGGAATCGAGCAGGTCGACGATCTTGGTTTCGCCTTCGGCCAGCGCGGCCAGCAGCAGGATCCGATTGGAGATGCTCTTGGAGCCCGGCAGGCGGACAACGCCTTCCACGTGCATCACCGGCTTCAGGTCGATGTACGGCGGGTGATTCAGTTCTGCCATGATGAAAATCCTTTTATTCTGCGGTGTCTTTCGGGGGTGGCGCTTCGGCCGCCTCGATCGCCTCGATCCAGCGCCGGCGCGCGCGCTGCGCATTGCCGTACACGCCTTCGAGGGTGGTGCCGTCGCCCGCTGCCAGGCGTTCGCGCAGGTGGGCCAGTTGCGCCATGTAGGCGTCCAGTTCCGTCAGCAGCGCCGCCTGGTTGGCCAGGCTGATGTCGCGCCACATTTCCGGCGACGAGCCGGCGATGCGCGTGAAATCGCGGAAGCCGCTGGCCGCATACTGGAACAGCAGGTCGGCGTGCGGCTTGCCGGCGATGTCGTCGACCAGCGCATAGGCCAGCAGGTGCGGCAGGTGGCTGACGGAAGCGAACACCTTGTCGTGCTCCTCCGGCGCCAGGCGATGGATGATCGCGCCGCAGGCCTGCCATGCGTCCGTCACGCGTGCGACGGCTTCCGGCGGGTTTTCCGCCAGCGCCGTCACGACGAATTTCTTGCCGTTGTAAAGGTCGGCAATCGCCGCATCCGGGCCATTCGTTTCGCGCCCGGCAATCGGGTGGCCCGGCACGAATTGCCCGATGCGCCCGCCCAGCACGGCGCGCGCCGCCGCGACGACATCGGCCTTCGTGCTGCCGCAGTCGGTGACGACCGTTTGTGCATCGAGGTGCGGCAAGAGCGCCGCCAGGATGCGTGCTGTCTGCGCGACGGGCGTGGCCAGCACGACGAGATCGGCGCCCTGGACCACTTCTGGTCCAGCGCCCGCTTCGTCGATGATGCCCAGCTCCAGTGCGCGCAGCACCGATGCCTCGGAGCGGTCGATGCCGACCACGTGCCGCACGCGGCCCGCGGCCTTCAGCGCCCGTGCGAACGAGCCGCCGATCAGGCCGACGCCAAAGATGACGACCTTATTCAGCAATGCCTTCACCCAATGCCTTCTGCAAGGCGGCAATCAGCACGGCGTTTTCCTGCGGCAGGCCGATGGAGATGCGCAGCCATTCCGGCAGGCCGTAGTTGCCGACCGGCCGCACGATCACGCCCTGCTTGAGCAGCGCCAGGTTGACGCGCGCGCCGGCGGCCAGGTCGTTGCCCACCTTGACCAGCACGAAGTTGCCGTACGAAGGCACGTATTGCAAGCCCATCTGTTCAAAGGCCTCGACGAACTGCTGGTAGCCGGCGGCGTTGTTGCGCGCGCTCTTTTCGAGGAACTCCGCGTCGTTCAGCGCGGCGATCGCGGCAGCCTGCGCCAGCGAATTCACGTTGAACGGCTGGCGGATGCGGTTCATCAGGTCGGTCAGTTGCGGCTGGGCCAGCGCGAAGCCCACGCGCAGGCCGGCCAGGCCATAGGCCTTGGAGAACGTGCGCGATACCAGCAGGTTCGGGTACTGGCGCACCCATGCCGCGGATTCGTACTGGTCTTCCTTGTCGAGGAATTCGTTGTAGGCCTCGTCCAGCACCACCACGACATTCGGCGGCACTTTCTGCAGGAACGCTTCGATCTCGCTGCCCGGGATGAAGGTGCCGGTCGGGTTGTTCGGGTTGGCGATGAACACGAGGCGCGTATCGTCCTCGATCGCGTCGAGCATGGCTTCCAGGTCGTGGCCATGGGACTTTGCCGGCACCACGATGTGGCGCGCGCCGATGCCCTGGGTGGCCAGCGCATACACGGCGAACGAATACTGCGCGTAGACGACCGACTGGCCCTTCTCCACGAAGGCGTGGGCGGCGATTTCCAGGATGTCGTTGGAGCCGTTGCCGAGCGTGATCCATTCCATCGGCACGTCGTAGCGCTGCGACAGCGCCTGCTTCAGTTCGAAGCCGTTGGCGTCGGGATAGCGGCCCAGGTCGGCGGCGGCCCGCGCCATCGCCTGTTTCGCCGAGTCCGGCACGCCGAACGGGTTTTCATTGGAAGCCAGCTTGACGATGTGTTCCTCGTCGAGGCCGAACTCGCGCGCCACTTCCGAAATGGGCTTGCCCGCCTGGTAGGGAGCGATGGCACGGACATATTCAGGACCGAACTGCTTGGACATGCTTGATCTCTCTTTCTGGTTCAGTTCAGGCTGGTCGGGTAGGAGCCCAGCACTTTGAAGAAGGCGGCGTTGCTCTTGAGTTCGGCGAGCGCCTGCGTCACGGCCTGGTTCTGGACGTGGCCTTCGATATCGACATAAAAATAGTACTCCCACGTGCCCACGCGCGCGGGACGGGATTCGAAGCGCGTCATCGACACGCCGTGTTTCGCCAGCGGCGCGAGCAGCTGGTACACGGCGCCGGCCTTGTTCGGCACGGCCAGCACGAGCGACGTGCGGTCGCTGCCGGACGGCCCCGGCTGCAGTTGCCCGACGATGACGAAACGGGTGCGGTTGTGCGGATCGTCCTGGATGTGGCTGTTGACGACGCCCAGGTGGTACTGCGTGCCGGCGATCTCGCTGGCGATCGCGGCAACCGTCGGATCGAGGCTGGCGAGGCGTGCCGCCTCGGCATTGGACGCGACGGCGCGCCGCTCCACATGCGGGAAGTGCTCGTTGAGCCACACCTGGCACTGGGCCAGCGCCTGCGAATGCGCGCAGATGGCGGTGACGCCTTCCATCGTGCCGGTCTTGCTCATCAGGCTGTGGTGGACGGCGATCGCGACTTCGCCGCTGATGATCAGCGGCGTCTGCAGCAGCAGGTCGAGCGTGCGGTTGATCGCGCCTTCCGACGAATTCTCGACCGGCACCACGCCGAATTCGGCGGTGCCGGCCTCGGTGGCGCGGAACACTTCATCGATGGAAGCGCACGGCATGCCTTCGACCGCGTGGCCGAACTGCTGGTATACGGCCTGTTCGCTGAACGTGCCGGCCGGGCCGAGATACGCGACGGTCACTCGCTTCTCCAATGCCCTGCAGGCCGACATGATCTCGCGGAAGATCGTCTGCGCTTCCGTGTCGCCCATCGGGCCCGGGTTGCGCTCGGCCACGCCGCGCAGCACCTGCGCCTCGCGCTCGGGGCGGAACACCGGCGCGTTGGTTTCGGCTTTCACGTGCCCCACTTCCTGCGCGACCTTGGCGCGCTGGTTCAGCAGGGACAGGATCTGCGCGTCGATCGAATCGATCTGGTCGCGCAGGGGTTTCAGTTTGTCTGTCATGGTGTGCTTGTGATTTGGTTTGCGTGGCGCAGCGGCGCATGCCTGGCCACCGGCGCTTGCCTGGTGTCCGACACTTTTTCGGGGCATCTTCCGGAAAAGTGTCGGACACCGGTTTTCTCCGAGCGCAGTCGACGCCGGTCAGGAAAACCGGTGTCAGACACTATTTCTGGAACATTCACCCAGAAATAGTGTCTGACACCAGCTGCTCGGCTGACTATGGCTTACCGCTTTGCAAACTCGTTCAAATAATCGACCAGCGCCTGTACGCCTTCGATCGGCATCGCATTGTAGATCGATGCGCGCAATCCACCGACGGACTTGTGGCCCTTCAGCTGCAGCAGCCCGCGCGCCTTGGCGCCGGCGAGGAATGCTTCATATTGCGATTCGTCGCGCAGGTAGAACGGTACGTTCATCCGCGAACGGTAGGGGGGCGCGACGCGATTCTGGTAGAAGTCGTCCGCGTCCAGTGCCGCGTACAGCAGCCTGGCTTTTTCGATGTTGCGTTGTTTCATCGCCGCCACGCCGCCGTTCTTCTTCAGCCACTGGAACACGAGGCCGGCGATGTAGATGCCGTAGGTGGGCGGCGTGTTGTACATGGATTCGTTGGCGGCCACGTTCTGGAAATCGAACGCGGACGGGCATACGGGCAGCGCGTGCCCGATCAGGTCGTCGCGCACGATCACGACGGTCACGCCGGCCGGGCCGATGTTCTTCTGCGCGCCGCCGAAGATCAGGCCGTATTTCGAGACGTCCACCTGGCGCGACAGGATGTGCGACGACATGTCGGCCACGATCGGCACGCCGGCCGGCACGTCCGGCGCGAAGTCGATCTCGACGCCGTCGATCGTTTCGTTGGTGCACAGGTGCAGATACGCCGCGTCGGGCGTCAGCTTCCACTCGGCTTGCGGCGGCACGGCCGTGTAGCCGCTGGCCTCGGCGGATGCCGCCACGTTGACTTTCGCGTAGCGCGCCGCTTCCTTGATCGACTTGCCCGACCAGGAACCGGTATGGACGAAGTCGATGACCGGATCGGCCTTGCGACCGACGAGGTTCATGGGGATCACGGCATTCTGCGACAGGCCGCCACCCTGCATGAACAGGATGCGGTAGTTGTCCGGCACGGCCAGCAGGTCGCGCAGGTCTTGCTCGGCGGCGCGGTAGATCGAGATGAACTCGGGACCGCGGTGGCTCATTTCCATCACGGACATGCCGCTGCCGTGCCAGTCCAGCATTTCATCGGCGGCCTGCTGCAGCACTTCCTTCGGCAATACGGCCGGGCCGGCCGAGAAGTTGTAGATCGTGCTCACGTCGCTTATTTCCCCTGGCCCTGTTCCTGTTTCAGTTCCTGCATCAGCTTCTGCATGCGCGGCATGATGATCTGCTGGCCGACCTGCATGCCTTCGTTCATCAGTTGCGGCATCAGGCGCAATGTCTTGGCGCCCACCGGCGTCTTGTAGAACGCGGCCAGCTGGCGCATCTCGTCGGCCGTGTAGTGGCGTGCGTAGATCGGCACCATCGCTTCGAGCATCTCGTCGACCAGCGTCGGGTCGCTGTACGTGCGGCTGATCGCGGCGGCGATCTTCGGGACGCCCTGCTCCACTTCGGCCAGCTTCTTCGCGCGCTGCTCGTCGCTCAGGTTCGGATCGGCGCGCACGGCACCTTCGGCACCGGCCTTGATCGCGGACGGCAGCGAGGCCGTCATCTGCTTGAACGATTCCAGCATCACGGTCTTGTAGTCCATCGCTGCCAGCAGTTCGCGCACGGCGGCGGCGGCGGCCGGATCGACGGCGGCGGCCGTGGCGGCGGCCGGCTGTGCCGCGGTGGCCTGGGCCAGCGCAGGCGCACTGGTAAAGGAAGTGACGGCGGCGAACGACATCAACAGGGCTGCGGCGATTTTCTTCATATTCTTATGCACTTTTCGTTGGCTTGAAAAACCGCGGGCCCGTTCGATCGCTCGAACGGGCCCGCGGGCGGATTACTCGGCTGGAGTATCGTCTTCGGGTGCATCATCCGGCGCGTCTTGCGGCGCCTCGGGCGCAGGATCGGCCACCTCATCGGTCACCCCGTCGGCCAATGCGTCGACAACGTCGATGTCGACCTCGTCCGCATCCGCCTCGACGATGCGCTGCAGGCCGGACAGGTGCGTGCCATCCTCGACGGCGATCAGCGTGACGCCCTGGGTGGCGCGGCCCATCTCGCGGATCTCGGAAACGCGGGTGCGGATCAGCACGCCGCCGGTCGTGATCAGCATGATCTCGTCGGTCGGTTCGACCAGCGTGGCGGCAACGACCTTGCCGTTACGCTCGGTCGTCTGGATCGCGATCATGCCCTTCGTGCCGCGGCCATGGCGCGTGTACTCGGTGATCGGCGTGCGCTTGCCGAAGCCGTTCTCGGTGGCCGTCAGCACGGTCTGCTGCTCGTTCTCGGCCACCAGCAGCGCGATCACGTTCTGGCCTTCGTCCAGGTTCATGCCACGCACGCCACGTGCCGTGCGGCCCATCGGGCGCACGTCGTTCTCGTCGAAGCGCACGGCCTTGCCGGAATCGGAGAACAGCATCACGTCGTGCTTGCCGTCGGTCAGCGCGGCGCCGATCAGGAAGTCGCCCTCGTCCAGGTCCACGGCGATGATGCCGGCCTTGCGCGGATTGGAGAAGTCGCGCAGCGGCGTCTTCTTCACGGTGCCCAGGCTGGTGGACATGAATACATAGTGATCTTCCGGGAACGTGCGGTTCTCGCCCGACAGCGGCAGCACCACGGTGATCTTTTCGTTGTCCTGCAACGGGAACATGTTGACGATCGGCCGGCCGCGCGAGTTGCGCGACCCCTGCGGCACTTCCCACACCTTCAGCCAGTACATGCGGCCGCGGTTGGAGAAGCACAGGATGTAGTCGTGCGTGTTGGCGATGAACAGCTGGTCGATCCAGTCCTCGTCCTTCGTGGCCATGGCCTGCTTGCCGCGCCCGCCGCGCTTCTGCGCGCGGTATTCGGAGATCGGCTGCGCCTTCATGTAACCCAGGTGCGACAGCGTGACCACCATGTCCTGCGGCGTGATCAGGTCTTCCGTGCCGAGGTCGGTGGCGTTGTGCTCGATCGTGGAACGGCGCACGTCCTTCGCGCCGTATTCGGTCACGGCGGCGGTCAGCTCGTTGCTGATGATTTCCGTCACGCGGGCCGGCTTGGCCAGGATGTCCAGCAGATCGGCGATCTGCGCCATCACGTCCTTGTACTCGTTGACGATCTTGTCCTGCTCCAGGCCGGTCAGGCGCTGCAGGCGCATCTGCAGGATTTCCTGCGCCTGGTCGTCGGACAGCTTGTACATGCCATCGGTCTGGATACCGTAGTGCTTCGGCAGGTGCTCGGGGCGGAACGCGTTGATGTCCACCTCGCCGCCGTCGCCGGTGCGGGCCAGCATTTCGCGCACGAGGGACGAATCCCAGGCGCGCGCCATCAGCTCCGTCTTCGCCACCGGCGGCGTGGGCGCGGCCTTGATGATGGCGATGAAGTCGTCGATGTTGGCCAGTGCCACGGCCAGGCCTTCCAGCACGTGGCCGCGCTCGCGCGCCTTGCGCAGCTCGAACACGGTGCGGCGCGTGACCACTTCGCGGCGGTGCGACAGGAACACCGACAGCAGGTCCTTCAGGTTCATCAGCTTGGGCTGGTTGTCCACCAGCGCCACCATGTTCATGCCGAACGTGTCCTGCAACTGGGTCTGCTTGTACAGGTTGTTCAGCACCACTTCCGGCACTTCGCCCCGTTTCAGCTCGATCACCACGCGCATGCCCGACTTGTCGGATTCGTCGCGGATGTCGGAAATGCCTTCCAGCTTCTTGTCGCGCACGTTCTCGGCGATACGCTCGAGCAGCGACTTCTTGTTCACCTGGTACGGCAGCTCGTCGACGATGATCGCGATGCGGCCGCCATCCTTGCCGTATTCCTCGAAGTGGGTCTTGGCGCGCATGACGACGCGGCCGCGGCCCGTGCGGTAGCCGTCGCGCACGCCGGACACGCCATAGATCGTGCCGCCGGTCGGGAAGTCCGGCGCCGGGATCAGTTCGATCAGTTCGTCGACCGTGCAATCCGGATTGGCCAGCACGTGCAGCGCACCGCTGATCACTTCGCCCAGGTTGTGCGGCGGGATATTCGTGGCCATGCCGACCGCGATGCCCGAGGAACCGTTGATCAGCAGGTTCGGCACGCGCGTCGGCAGGACGGTCGGCTCTTTCTCCTTGCCGTCGTAGTTCGGCTGGAAGTCGACGGTTTCCTTGTCGATGTCGGCCAGCAGCTCGCCGGCGATCTTGTCGAGGCGGCACTCGGTGTAGCGCATCGCCGCGGCGGCATCGCCATCGATCGAGCCGAAGTTGCCCTGGCCGTCCACCAGTGTGTAGCGCAGCGAGAAATCCTGCGCCATGCGCACCAGCGTGTCGTAGATCGACGCGTCGCCGTGCGGGTGGTATTTACCCATCGTGTCGCCCACCACGCGGGCGCATTTCACGTATGGCCGGTTGTAGTGGTAATTGCTTTCGTGCATGGAGAACAATACACGGCGGTGCACCGGCTTCAGGCCATCGCGCGCATCCGGCAAGGCCCGGCCCACGATCACGCTCATGGCGTAATCGAGGTAGCTCTTGCGCATCTCTTCTTCGAGTGAAATGGGGATTGTTTCTTTTGCGAATTGATCCATTGGCGGGTCGTTCTTCTCTGACGTTGGTTCAGGCTGCATGGGACCGCAGACAATCGTACGATTTTACCATGCTGGCCAGTGCCCCGGCCGATCCAGGTCTTTCCGCTCGAACACTGCGCGCCACGGTTGCGGCGGGCGGTGCAATATCGCCATGTAATCGTGCCGACATATTCACGCCTTATCATCGCCGCACGTCGGCATGGGCGTTGCAATAACACAACAATTTGGTTGAATGGGGCAATCGCCCGGATCGGAGCGCGTTTCGTGCGTAACAGGTGCATATGGCAAAATGACGGAAATACAAACTTGGCTGAATCGCAAATCGGCAGCAACTGCCCTGCCTCAGCGGGGCACGGGAGCCACACATGTTAGTATTCGCGCCGTTCGCACTTAGGCAACATACGTCGCGCGGCGCACGCTGCCGATATCACACCCGAAAGGAAACAAAAACATGAAAAAACTGATCTCCAGCATCTTCGCAGTGTCGGCCGTGTTCGCTGGCTCCGTGGCCGCGCAGGACAAGCCGACCGCACCGCCTTTCGCGCCCGTGACGCAGGATATCCAGGCCACGACGCCGAAAAGCGCGTACGTGCAAGACCAGCGCGGCGTGATCGCCCGCAACCCGTTCGGCCTGTGCTGGCGCACCGGCTACTGGACGCCGGCCGACGCGGTGCCAGGCTGCGACCTGCCGATCTGCGTGGAACCCGAGCGCCTGGAAAACGGCAAATGCGTCGCCCCGCCGCCGCCGGTCGCTCCGGCACCGGCGCCTGCCCCGGCACCTGCACCCGTTGCGGCACCTGTGCCGACGTCCGAAAAAGTCAGCTACAACGCCGATGCGTTCTTCGACTTCGACAAGGCCACGCTGAAGCCGGAAGGCAAGTCCGCGCTGGATGAGCTGTCGGGCAAGCTGGGCGGCATCAACGTGGAAGTGGTGATCGCCGTCGGCCACACCGACTCCGTGGGCACCGACGCCTACAACGAAAAGCTGGCCGTGCGCCGCGCCGAGTCCGTGAAGGCATACCTGCTGTCGAAAGGTGTCGATTCGAACCGCGTGTACACCGAAGGCAAGGGCGAGAAACAGCCGGTCGCCGACAACAATACCGCCGAAGGCCGCGCGAAGAACCGCCGCGTGGAAATTGAAGTCGTGGGCACCCGCAACAAGTAATCCCGGCTCGCGCCATCAAAAAATCCCGCTCCGGCGGGATTTTTTTTGCCTGCGTTTCCTGGAACCGGGGTCAGACCCCAAATTTTGGAAACATTGCAGTCGCGCATTTCCCCGGAAAGCGAGCAAGGCAGGCCAATGCCGCCTGTGGCGACAAACATGCATCACGCGGCATTTTCGAAAATCCATGGAAATTATTTCCCAAAAACGGGGTCTGACCCCGGTTTCAGGAAACACTGCAGTGAGCGTCGCTTTGGAACACGACAAATACCGTTTATGATGCCGGTCATGAACGCAAACGCCGACCCACTTGAATTGCAAAAATTCAGCGAGCTGGCCCACCGCTGGTGGGACCCGACGTCTGAATTCCGTCCCCTGCACGACATCAATCCGCTGCGCCTGGAATGGATCAACGCGCGTGCCCCGCTGGCGGGCATGAACGTGATCGACATCGGCTGCGGCGGCGGCATTTTGTCGGAATCGATGGCCAAGAAAGGCGCCACCGTGACCGGCATCGATCTGTCGAAGCGGGCCCTGAAAGTGGCCGACCTGCACAGCCTGGAATCGGGCGTGCCGGTGCGCTACAAGCTGATCGCCGCCGAGGAAATGGCGGAGGCCGAGCCGGGCCAGTACGACGTGGTGACCTGCATGGAAATGCTCGAGCACGTACCCGACCCGGCCGCGATCGTGCGCGCCGCCGCCACCCTGGTGAAGCCGGGCGGTCACGTGTTCTTTTCCACGCTGAACCGCAATCCCAAGTCGTACCTGTTTGCCGTGATCGGTGCCGAATACGTGTTGCGCATGCTGCCGAAGGGCACGCATACCTACGAAAAGTTCATCACGCCGGCCGAACTGTCGCAATACGTGCGCAGCGCCGGGCTGCAGGTGGAAAGCCTGAAGGGTCTGGGCTACAACCCGCTGACCAAGTTCTACTCCCTGAACAACGACACCAGTGTGAACTACATGATGTCGTGCACCCGCCCGGAATGACCCCTGGGCGGCCCTGCTGCCCTTAATAGATGCCCCGACCATGAGCTTTTCGACCGCCCCGCGCGCCATCCTTTTCGACCTCGACGGCACGCTCGCCGATACCGCCCCCGACCTGGCCGCCGCGGTGAACCGGCAGCGCGTCGAGCGCGGCTTCGCGCCGACCCCGTATGAAATCCTGCGCCCGACGGCATCGCATGGCGCCCGCGGCATGATCGGCGCCGCATTCGGCCTGCAACCGGAAGATGATGGTTTCATCGCCCTGCGCGACGAATTCTTCAGCTACTACGAAAACGCGATGATGGTGCACAGCTCGCTGTTCCCCGGCGTGGGCACCCTGCTTGCCGGCCTGGCGGATGCCGGCCTGGCCTGGGGCATCGTCACGAACAAGTCGGCCCGCTTCACCGATCCGCTAGTGCCGATGATCGGCCTCGATCATGCCGGCTGCGTGGTCTCCGGGGACACGACGCCGCATGCAAAGCCGCATCCAGCCCCATTGCTGGAAGCCGCGCGCCGCATCGGCGTGGCACCGGAACAATGCTGGTACGTGGGCGACGACCTGCGCGACATCCAGGGCGGCCGCGCTGCCGGTATGACGACCGTTGCCTGCCAGTGGGGCTACAACGGCGCAACCGAGCCGGAAACCTGGGGCGCGGACCATTTGGTCGACACGCCGGAAGCGTTATTGGCACTGGTGCTGGCCGCTGCAGGCGGCATCACGCTGGCCGCCTGACCAATCTCTTTGCTGCATTCTTTTATTGCCGAATATCAATAAATTAGCGTACCATTGAAGTAACACACGTTAAATCCCAAGCAACTTTCACCGGGGAGGCAGCAATGCCTGGCGAAGACGCGACCACGAAGCCCCTCATGCCGCGCAGCAGTGCGCCGCAAGTCTGGACAGCCACGGTAGCAGAAACAAAGTTCTACTGGTACGACTTGCTGGTCGAGGGCGGCCCGCTGCCGGATTTTCGCGATCCGGTAGGCCGCTACCTGCGCCGCATGCAATTCGCCATCGACGGCACGATGGAAAAGCGCCTGCTGTACTTTCTTGTTGCCCGTCCGCGCGTGCGGTTCGACCTGCAACGCAACGTCAGCTGGGGCTTTTTCTCGCTGAAACTGACGATTCCCATCCTGATCGGCCCGGAAGAGCGCAAGGGCGCGATCACGATGGAGCTGGATGTCCCGTTCGAAGCCACGTACAAGAAGCCGCAGGTGCAAGTGCAGGACAAATTCCTGCTGCTGAACTGGGGCGCACTGGTGGAAACCTACAGCATCCACGACCTGATCCAGCGCTTCGACACGGGCCTGGCCTTCCCGAGCACCGTGCTGTACGTGGGCCAGACCCACGACCCGGCCGGCAAGCTGGCCAAGGGCCAGCACTCCGCAGTCAACCGGGCGCGCAACGCCGCCATGCTGGACAGCGACATGTTCCTGCTGATCCAACGCTTCGATGTGGCCGTGGACACGACCGCAGCCGACCTCTCCGAAGAAGCCTCGCTGCGCACCCACATGGACATGCTCGAAGGCGCGCTGATCGGCTATTTCGAAGACCCCGCTTCCCGCCTGCGCAGCGAGATCGAACGGGGCAACCGCCGCGACCACCTGGACGAGCTGCAGCACACCTACTTCCTGCAACAGCTGACCGTGAACCTGGGCTTCCAGGGCGCCGACGCCTTCCACGACCTCGAATCCGCCCAGGCCGGCCGCTCGCGCCGGCACCTGTTCGACTGCACGTTCGAAGCCGGCCGCCCGGTCATCCGCCGGCTGCCCGAGAACGACCGCCCCCTCCCTGCCCTGCGCGGCTGAACTTCGCTTAGGCCGTGCTTAAGTTCGCGTCTCGCACTGCATTCGCATGCACGGCGGCCCGGTTTGGAGTACAATCTCTTTTCCTTCTGTGGGGACGACCTGGCTTCGACGTGGGTTGCAAAGCAGAACAGGGCATACCGAGGGCTGGTCACCTCGTAAATACATCCAGAAACAAACTAACTGCAAACGATAACTCGTACGCACTGGCAGCTTAATCGCTGTTAGCTCCACAACACCTCGCCTCTGGGGTGGGCCGTTAAAAGCTGTGGAGTCATTTACAGAGGCTAGGACTCAACCGGGTTACTTGGTTGCTTCCGAAATTTAAGGTAACTCGCTTGAACAAAGGGTGCACGTCCCCGTTGTTCCGGCTAAATTAATTGATAGTGCTAAGTATGTAGAACTGTCTGTGGAGTGCTTGCGGACGCGGGTTCGATTCCCGCCGTCTCCACCACCGAACACTTTAGTATCATCTAACGCCGTCCAAGTGACGGCGTTTTTCTTTTTATTTACAAGCACTTACCTTCTAAACGAGTCTTGCCAAGTCCAATACTGTCCAGCCACAATGGGGGTATCAACGGGGGTATCCCCGGAAAACGAACCAAGGAGAATTGGATGGCTGGGGGTATCGGGTTAGCAAAGCAGAGTGAGAAGGCCGTAAAAGCCTTTGCAGTCAAGCCAGAACCGGGCAAGAAGCTGGCTGACGGCGGTGGGCTGCACCTGTTCATCACGCCTGCCGGTAGCGCTACGTGGCGCATCAAGTACCGGCTTGAAGGCAAAGAGAGGCTGTTCTCGATTGGCCCGTACCCGCAGGTGTCGCTTGCTGCTGCGCCTGTGGAACTGGGAGAAGAATGGCGTTGCTGCTGGAAGGAAAAGACCCTGTAATCAACCGACAGGTGAATCGGGCTGCCAATGCTGCTAGTGCGGACAATACATTCCAAGTAGTTGCTGCTGAGTGGTATGCGATGAAGAAGAAGGAATGGACTGAAGTTCATTACACCAAGTCCGTACGGGCCTTGGAACGGGACGTGTATCCGGCACTGGGGAAACTACCCATCAACACTATCACGCCCGCGATGGTGGCAAATGTCGTTCAAAACATCAGCAAGCGTGGGGTACTGGAAACAGCCACCCGCATCCTGCAACACCTGAATGGTGTATTTCGCTACGCGCAAGCCAAGGGCGACGTATGTGACAATCCGGCTGAACCAGCACGCGAGGTGTTACCGCGCAAAAAGGACGGCGGGCGCATGCCTGCACTGCTCGAATTCGTGTCACTAGGCGATTTGCTGCGACGTGCTGATATGGCCCAGTTATCCCACTCAGTCCGCATGGCACATCGCCTATGCGCATCCACTGCTTGCCGTATTGGCAACGTCGTTGAAGCGCAGTGGAAGAAGTTTGATCTAGATAGCGATCAACCAGTTTGGACAATCCCGCGCGACAAGATGAAGGTCAAGGGCCGTCAAACCGATCACCGCATTCCATTATGCAGCGAAATTACCGGGGAGTTGCGCCAGTGGCGTGACATGATCGGCGGCAAGGAATTTTTGTTCCCGTCGCCAACCGGTGGTGAGCATGTTGATTTGCAGCGAAATCTGACCCACTTTACCCAGTAATTTGCAAGTGAATCTGACCCACGTTTAAGACACAATCCTGCTCAACAAGTTGAGTGGGGAACCGGAGTGATCGACGTGGCACTACTAGGCATTATTCGACGCTGGCACATTCGTGACCAGGTCCCCCTTAGAGAGATCGCCAGACGCTTAGGCATCTCAAGAAACACTGTCCGGCGCTACCTGCGCGAGGAAATCACCGAGCCGGCCTACACCGAGCGGCGCTCGCGCAGCGCAATCGACAAATACTCGATTCAACTTTCAGCCATGCTCAAGACCGAGGCAGCACGATCTAGAAAGCAGCGGCGTACGCTAAAGCAGATCCATGAGGACCTGAAGGAATTGGGATTTGAGGGTTCTTACGACAGGGTTGCAGCGTTCGCGCGGGTGTGGAGGGAGGGTCAAACTGAGCGGGTCAATCCATCAAGCAAACGAACA
>NZ_JBUXKP010000017.1:0-115485 GCF_055502675.1 Pseudoduganella sp. jia 12 | reverse complement strand
TCCAGCTGCTCGATGCTGCTTTCGCGCCACCGCGTGCCACCAGATGCTGGCCACGGCACGCCGGCCGCGCAACTGGTCGACACCGTGCGCGGTCGCCGGCGCCCGGGCCTGGCCTGCAGCACACCGCACGGCGCCCGCCGCGTCCTTCCAGCTGCTCGATGCTGCTTTGCCGGCGCCGCGGCACCACCAGGTGCTGGCAACGGCACGCGCGGGCCGCGCAGCTAGCGACGGCGGCGCCGATCGTCGGCGCCCGGGCATGGCCTGCAGCACAGCGCGCGGCGCCGGCCGCGCCCTTCCAGCTGCTCGATGCTGCTTTCGCGCCACCGCGTGCCACCAGATGCTGGCCACGGCACGCCGGCCGCGCAACTGGTCGACACCGTGCGCGGTCGCCGGCGCCCGGGCCTGGCCTGCAGCACACCGCGCGGCGCCCGCCGCGTCCTTCCAGCTGCTCGATGCTGCTTTGCCGGCGCCGCGGCACCACCAGGTGCTGGCAACGGCACGCGCGGGCCGCGCAGCTGGCGACGGCGGCGCCGATCGCCGGCGCCCGGGCATGGCCTGCAGCACAGCGCGCGGCGCCGGCCGCGCCCTTCCAGCTGCTCGATGCTGCTTTCGCGCCACCGCGTGCCACCAGGTGCTGGCCACGGCACGCCGGCCCGGCAGCTGGTCGACGCCGCGCGTGATCGCCGGCGCCCGGGCCTGGCCTGCAGCACACCGCGCGGCGCCCGCCGCGCCCTTCCAGCTGCTCGATGCTGCTTTCGCGCCACCGCGTGCCACCAGGTGCTGGCCACGGCACGCCGGCCCGGCAGCTGGTCGACGCCGCGCGCGATCGCCGGCGCCCGGGCCTGGCCTGCAGCACACCGCGCGGCGCCCGCCGCGTCCTTCCAGCTGCTCGATGCTGCTTTGCCGGCGCCGCGGCACCACTAGGTGCTGGGCACGGCACGCGCGGACCGCGCAGCTGGCGACGGCGGCGCCGATCACTGGCGGCCTGGCCTGCAGCATATATTTCCGACCGTACCTTGATGTAGGTCAAAAGCGGTTACTGGACATGTATGCTACCGTGCTACGATGGTGCACATGAACACCAATAACGACCCGAACAATGACCGCTTGCGTGCCCTCATCGAAGATGCAGGGTTGGCCCAAGCCGCTGCACTCGCTCTCTTTAATCGTGGCCTCATCAAACCCTATTCACTATCTGCATGGAAGGCTTTCCTGGCGGATCCAAATGCGGCCAGATGGCGCCGGTTCGATGATGTTCTCCTTTCGCACGCAGAAAAAGTACTCGGGAAGTTGAAAAAGACTGTTTGACATGGTGCACAAGTGCACCTACGATGTAGTTAAGGTAGTGCCTGACGGCGCGGTGGATAGCCTGCAGGGACAATGCGGTGCCGCCGGCGTCCCGTCGGCGTGGCAACACGTTCCACTGTGAGTCGGCAGGGGCAGAGGTATGTCCGCAGCCGCGATCGCAGCATATAGGGCCGCTGAAATGCGTTGCGGCGATTCGCCGATAACGTGTACGTCCGATAAGCGGCTACAGCAAAAGTGATCGACGTCGACGCCCAGCTCGGCCCGCACAACCGAACGAACCGCGCCCAGGCGGCGCTCGCAGCTGGCCGGTGCCGGCGCAAGGAAAAGCCTACGCCGAGCGAACTGCATGACGAGCTGGCCAAGATCGGCGCGGCCTGGTTGAAGCGCAACGGGTTCGCCGTTGTCGCCACCGATCTGACCGCGCTGGGATGCCGGGAGCGTGCCGACGTGGTCGGGTTTCGCTCGCAGTGTTCCGCGACCATCGAGTCTAAGGTAAGCCGGGCCGACTTCTTGGCCGACCGGAAGAAGTCACATCGAGAGTCGGGCGGGGTCGGGCTGTACCGCTTCTACATCTGCCCGGCCGGCCTGATCGCCGCTCACGAACTGCCGGCGCGGTGGGGGTTGCTACACGTCGACGGGAACCGCGTTACCGAAATCGCCAGGCCGCACGGGAACATCTGGCCGGGCCCGAAAGCAAACATCGCCGGCCGGGCAGAATGGCAGCACGAGACGGACAACGATGCGGAGCGCAGCGTGTTGCCCTTCATGGCGCAACTGTTGATCTAGGAGAATTTTATGAATGAGCTGGTACTGCTGATTGCTGGCACTCTACTTTCGATTGCCATCCCTACATTGGTATATCCCCGTTCGAGTTCGCGGTCTGCGTCTCCCCCAGTCGCGATGATGGGTGTTTGTGCGCTGTTCGCCATAGCTTGCGTAGTTCGCATTGCAATCCTGCTTATCGATTAAGAGTCATCGGAAAACGCATGGCCGCCACCGCGAAAGATAGCACTGCGTGCAAATGCGAGAGCAGCAGCAGCCCGCGCGTAGAGGCCTGCATCGCGGAGGTTATGGCGTGTCATCCTGGCACCACGCCAGCGGCGCAGGCCCGTTACTTCGAGGCCGTGCACCAGGAGTTGGCGCCGATGGCGCGCCAACTGGAGTTGGAACTGAACACGAAGATGGGTCACGCGGGTGCCGTGCTAGAGCGGCTGCAAGCGCAGGTGGACGAATGGCGCAATCGCGCGCTGGCTGCCGAGCGGCGCACGAACTGGCTGCTTGATCACCCGCTTGTGGTTCTCGACGTCACGAGGCGCTGGGACCCGGCGCAGGGCACTCTGATGGCATATCTGGAACACCGCGTGCGCCTGGAGCTTGGGGAATAGGAAAAAAAGGAAGCCAGATGCTGGCTGCGGCACGCCGGCCGCGCAGCTGGTCGGCCTCGGCACCGATCGCCGGCGCCCGTATCAAGGAACCAATATAGGAGAACGACATGGCACAAACGGCTTACGCCACAGGCGAATTTCGGGCGAGCCTGCTCATCGTGTCGCTGGTAGCGGCAGTGCTCTGCCTATGCATTACCGCAGCGATGTATGGCCTCAAGGAAGGATTCACGAGCTTGCGGATGCTGTCTACCAATGAGCATCTCGCGCTGGTGCTCGCAGACGAAGCACAGCGTGCCGGTGTGCTTGATCCGAACATGAGAGCAGTGTCGTGTGAGGCTGCAAGGCCAAATGGTTCGAGACTGTGCGGCGTGACTTTCAGCGACAGCCTGCCAGGGCTCCCTGTGGAGGTTGCTGTACTAAAGGATGTACCTATGTTTCCAGAACGGTTCACTCTATCGAAAAGCTGGTGGTCGGGGCGCTATGTGTTGAATACCGAGTATGACGGTTCTAGTTTTTCGATCATGGACTCCAACATTGGTTTGAATAGAACAGTACGCGAGGCGTTCTATCTCGCGGCCAGTCAAAGGTGACGGAAAGCACACCGCAGTGTTCACGGCCCGCGCGACGGGCCTGGCGCATTGGGAGGCCTGGCATGGTGCTTGGCCAAGTACAGAAAGGGAATCACCATGTTGAAGTGGATTTTCATAATCGCTATGGCTGTCGGGATGGTGAGTTGTGCTGTATCGCAGCATAGTGAGGCTGAGCGACAGCTTGCGCGAAACAAGGAACAAAGCATCCTGCTCGAAGGGCTAGAAAGCGCTAATACTCCAGTTGTCTCTCAGCTTGTCGATGACTGGCGAATGGCCTATCCAGAGCCGTCGGAGGAGAAGCTGACAGAATTGCGTGTCATCTCTCAGCGCGTCAAAGCCAACCCTACTTCTGCCGCTGAATTCACTCATAAAGCCAAACAGAAGAGTGCTGACAGGATAAACGAACATTTCACGCCACTTTTTGGCGGCAAGTTCAAGGCGGACGGGCCTGGCATCTGACGCCGGCAGCACCGCGGCCACCAATACAGCCCCAAGGCGCGTCGTGTTTCTGTTCGATGTGACCAGGAGACAGGGATGAACTACAAACGCGTACAACCTATCGCATATTGCATCGGCTGTGGTTGCCATGATTTCCATGCATGCGATGGCGGTTGTTGGTGGATTCGCGTCGACTACGCCGCGTTGGTTGGTGTCTGCAGCGAGTGTGAAAACGACGCGGCCCGATGGGATGCTGGTGACAGAAACGTGGCCCGAAACGTGTCCCCCGAGGACGAAGTGGTCAGCGAAGCTAGAGACTGCTTTCATTCCCTCGGCTAGTCGCACAAGCTTGAGCGAGGAAGGAAACCACATATTTCCTTGTCACTGGCGTACATGGCGAAGAGCACGCGCGCCTCTACTGGTAAGACCTGGCCGACTTGAGCAGGACATGCGTACCAAGAATCATCCATGGGCTACAACGATGCTACGCGTGAAGCAGATGCCTGGGACAACAGATGAGCGCAAACACGGGGGAACGCATGTGCAAAGATCGGCCAATTTTGTTTTCGGCACCCATGGTTCAGGCGCTCCTAGGCGGCACGAAGACGCAGACGCGGCGTGCACTGCGCGATCAGCCGATAGATGGCCGGCGGGTTTTCATGAAGGACGGTATGAGCTACATCAAGAACCCACATGGCACCGACATCCCACACTGCCATTGCCCTTACGGCCGGCCCGGCGACAGACTGTGGGTTCGGGAGACGCACCGGGCGATCTGGGGCCAGACCAGGTTACCTGATCGGGGTTGACTACCAGGCGGACCCGCGCGAGAAGTGGGCAAGGCTGGGCGACGAGATCGGCACGCCCACCAGATGGACACCCAGCATCCACATGAAGCGCGAGTACAGCCGAATCCTGTTAGAGGTCGTCAGCGTGCGGGTGGAGCGCTTGAACGAGATCAGCGAGAGCGATGCTGTTGCCGAAGGGGTTGGGATTGTGCAGGATCGATTGAAATCGGACCATGTCTACGGCTTGTATTGCTGCGGAATGCCCGATGGGAAATTGCACTACCGCGACAGCGCCTACGAGCTGTATCGTCAGTTGTGGGAGCAGATCAACGGCCCTGGAAGTTGGGATGCTAACCCATTTGTATGGGCAGTCGGATTCAAACGGGTTGAGATAGCGGCAGAGGTCGCGCTCACGGCATAAGGGGCACCAGAGCATCAGCCCGGTATAAGAGGAAAAGAAGATACGACTATCGTTATCTTCGAGACGTTCGCACATTGCGGGCAGATACACGAGAGGGAGGGGACGTGATGAAGTGGCTGAAGAGCTGGTACGACGGTGAAGGCCTGCTTGGCATGAAAGCCCGAAGAGCAATCTGGAGCGCATTAAAGCTACCAGAATCGGACTGGGTCAACGAGATTCTCGACCAACAGGATCAGATACACAACAGCCTGGCCCGGAAAACCGAGCGAGCAAACTATCGTAGACAATTCGTCGGCACGACATTGCCGCTCATACTGGCGGCTGCCGCTGGCCTGAGCTTTGCGATAACGGAGTGTGCCCCTAATTTGATCGGGCTTCCTGTCGCGATGGCGATTTTTCTGGTACTTGGCTTGGTTCTTTCGGCCTTATTCTGGCCAAATTAATCGAAAAGGAAAACGATGCTCTGGAAAAAGCTAGTTTCAAACAATTCATATCCAACCTATGTTGCTGTTCTGGAAGCTCATGAGGTGAACTCAGAAAAGCAAGCATACGGGCGCCGTGAGTTCCGTCTAAAGCTCGCCGACGGCACGCATGTTTATCATACCTTCGAGGCCGAGGAATATCGAAAATGGTGGTCATCCTTCCTCAAAGGCGGTCAGGTAGTCAATCCATAGTAACAACATGCCTGAGTCGTCGATGTAAGACATCATGGTCTAACGGACAACCATGCACCCTTTTTCGAGGACTACCGCCTTTGCGCTCTGCGCTGCCGCCGGTCTCGCTTGCGCGGCCCCTGGCCGTGACAAATTTCAGGTGCTTCCAAACGGAGACGCGGTGGTGGGGGTGGTGGTCGTGAACGAGCGGTATTGCGCCCGCGACGGAGCCTGTGCGTTGAAGTTCACTGTCGGTGGCAAAATGGGTGCGGTAGTTTATGCGCATGGCGACGTGGAAGCAGTGAAGCCCTGCGGGCGGGAGATGTTTAACATTGCGTGGAGCATTCAGGACGGGAAGCGGATCGAAGCACGCGGGCGATATCGCGATACTGGCGCCTTGCACGAAATCGACATATGCGCGACCGCAGATGCGTTCCTTCGGCCAATGCCTTGAACATTAGAGGCAGGAGAATGCATCATGAGGATCAAACCGAAAAGATAGCCTCACCGGCGGGGACCACTGGACCGTGATTACCACGTCGAAGCGGATCGCGACAGGCAATGGCCCTTGGGACGGGTATCGCTCAGCGGCTGCGCAGTTAGACGAAACGTTCCAGCTGCTCGATGCTGCTTTGCCGGCACCGCGGCACTACCAGGTGCTGGCCACGGCACGCCGGTCGCGCGGCCGGTCGGCGCCGATCGCCGGCGCCCGGCCTGACCTGCAGCACACCGCGCGGCGCCGGCCGCGCCCTTCCAGCTGCTCGATGCTGCTTTGCCAGCACCGCGCCACCACCAGGTGCTGGCCACGGCACGCCGGCCGCACAGCTGGCCGACGCCAGCGCCGATCGCCGGCGCCCAGGCCTGCAGCACACCGCGCGGCGACAGCCGCGCCCTTCCAGCTGCTCGATGCTGCTTTGCCAGCACCGCGCCACCACCAGGTGCTGGCCACGGCACGCCGGCCGCACAGCTGGCCGACGCCAGCGCCGATCGCCGGCGCCCAGGCCTGCAGCACACCGCGCGGCGCCCGCCGCGCCCTTCCAGCTGCTCGATGCTGCTTTGCCAGCACCGTGCCACCACCAGGTGCTGGCCACGGCACGCCGGCCGCACAGCTGGCCGACACCACCGCCGATCGCCGGCGCCCGGGCCTGGCCTGCAGCACACCGCGCGGCGCCGGCCGCGCCCTTCCAGCTGCTCGATGCTGCTTTGGCGCCACCGCGTGCCACCAGGTGCTGACCATGGCACGCCGGCCACGCAGCTGGTCGACGCCGTGCGCGATCGCCGGCGCCCGGGCCTGGCCTGCAGCACACCGCGCGGCGCCGGCCGCGCCCTTCCAGCTGCTCGACGCTGCTTTCCCGGCACCGCGCCACCACCAGGTGCTGGCCACGGCACGCCGGCCACGCAGCTAGTCGACGTCTGACAACGGTATGTCAACAGTTTTTCTTGCAAATCACTGACGGCTACGTGTCGCACTCCAGCGACGCTTTCATCTCACTATCCGCTCGCGATAACCTGAGTTCGTTCGTGCAAAGCGCGGGCCACTAGTCGGATACTCTCTGTTCGCACTCGGCCCGGTAACCATCATCAATTTCCATTATGTAATAAGTGTAAAACCACCGAATATATCTTTGCGTTAACTCAGTAACTTCATGTGACAAAAATATGTTGACATGACAAAGATTGTGCTAAATTGACCGTGCGGGGTTGGTCGGTGATTTACTCTTTTTGGCTTGCGATAAGCACGTTACGTTATCGCGCCTTCACATTTTCGTATACTGCGGCCAACTCCTCATGTTCATGAGGAGTTACGATGCTCAACATTAACCGCAATAGCTTACCGTGTGGCAGTCGGGCACACCCCGTGCCTGGTCACCATATTGCTGGGCTAACCCATCCCATCTCATCGCATTTCCGATCTGCTTTGCCCGGATGCTCCACGCATGCCGCGTACGAGCATTATCCATGCCGCCTGTCCCCGCCAAATCTTGTGCCTACAGCCATCGCTGACTCACAAGGCCAAATGCCACTTAATGCTCCTGCCATCAACGCTGCATGCGTTCTGGGGTTTAATTCCAATGTAATTCCCAGGAAGGGAGAACCAACATGATAAAGCTCGAGATAAAAGACCCGATAATCAAAACGCTAATCATGGAGGAACTTCTTCATCAGGCGGAGATCAACTCTCATGCACTCGTTCAAGGTGGCATCAATGGAGAGTGGTTGCGCACTAACCTCGGCCAAGAATCCCGAGATCTAATTCGTGCGAACTTGCGTTCCACGCAATACTCGGACGTCGAGTTCACGGTTACGATCAGCGAAGCGCAAATCAGCCATGCGATGACTCGAGCGGCCGACGAGAAACGGGTCAAACACATGATGGAGTATTTCGTCCGCCACGGCGCATCCATTAATTTACTGCGGAAAATGTTCAAGATGGGCAAGCACGAAGTCCAGGCCGCAAAAAACCTTCTCTCTTCCGAACACAAACTGGGCCGGCCCCAAATGCCTGCACCCATCGTTAGGGAGTCGATTCACCAAGAAATGCACAAGATTTGCAAGGCAAACCCGAGCGCACACATTCGCGAGCATTTGTACATGCTGCATCAGGCATTTTCGCAGTACAGCTTAGCTACGCTGTGGCAGGTCATCAACGAGTTCGGGCCTGTAGACGGCACCCTGATACCAACTAACGCCGGTACCCCTTCCCAACATACGACGTGGCAAGGCGGTAGCTGCGTGCATAAACAGTCACGAGCAAAAACTAAAATTACGAATGTGTAATCATACTCATAGTGAGAAATCCTGGGGGAGCTAAAAATGAAACGTACCGAAAAACAGCAGTTTGACTCAGGCGGTAGCAAAAATCTCTCGTCGCAGAATCTGCCAACAATAGCGGACGTGTATTCATCGATACCAGCGCCTTTCTCAACATCGAAGGCAGTGCATTTTGAAACAGACGATGATTCTCCGTTCCCTGACAGATATGCAATAGAAAAGGAACGTGCCGCTCTTGAGGATCTGATTGCTTCAGTCGATCCTGATCCTTCGGATCCGCGTTATCCGAGGTATATGCTTTACCTGGACCGTAGTTCCGAGATCCAGGCAATGCAGGATGAATACAATAACCGCGGTGGAGCGGAAAGTGTGGTCACTAGTCAAGAAGCGACCGGGATGAAATCGTTGGGATCCCTGATCAACTCAGGGGAGGACACGATGACACTCCACACAAAGGAAGCATTTCGTCTATTTATGGGTCGAGCAAAAGACCCGAACGGCCAATATCCGCATATCGTTGGCGGAAAGCGAGTAGCCGCGGCCTTGAAGACTCTATGGCTCTTATCGGGCGCGGACAATCCGTATGCAGACTGGGCGCTATTAAGGCATGAGGAACTCATGGCCGATATCGATCGAAAACTTGGGCACGAGGTAGGTAGACTGAAACAGAAGTTGGACGCCCAACGTGCCAAAGGCCTGGAGTATTCAATACTGCGTTCCGCGGATCCCAAAATTTTGCTACTCGGCTTCAAGAGTCCGTATGGGTACGCCATTAGTGATCTGGTCGTTCAGTTTGACTATTATGTACGAACAGTCAAGACGCTTGTCCGGAAAGATCAAATGAGTGATGACCAAGGGCGACAAAGTATCCGGGAGCTGACACGATCGATACGCGCGGCCTTCATCGAAACCGCTCGGTTTGAGCGCCTACTCGTGCGCCCAGAATTGCGAGACCTCTGTCGTGCCGATTTCGTTCCTGGCGCTTCAGGCGAAGCCGCAAGTCGTCAAGCAGCAGTATTAGAACTTCTTGGCCCCATTCCCCCCGATATTTATAGCGGGCGCCTACAGCCGCGACATTCGCGTAGGCGCATCAATCTCGGGCCGCAAGAGAAGGCCCTGTTGGCACATGTCAGTGCTGAATTGGGACGCCAGCAGTCATCGAAAATGGACCACGATGACGATGCCTCAATGCGCGGTCTTTTATAACACGTCATTATTTGGCAGTATCCCCAAGTTTGGAGTGATCAATGCTACTCAAACGGAACAAGGATGCACGGCAATCCCAGCATGCTGCTGAGCCACTAAATGGCGCGTTTCCCCTTGCTCCAGTGCCTATCAAGCTTAAACGGGGTGGTCCAAAAGCCCGCGCGAACGGTCTGGCGGATGGCACAACTGTCATGTCAACGTCGGGGGATGGGGCAGGGATCGGGGCTCGTCAACATCGGGTTGACCGAAAGGCCTTTAAGGGTAGGGGCGCAGCGCGCGAGCTGATGAAGGCCAGACAGGCTGTTGACAAGGTCCATGAGGACATGCGCAACCTGGCTGAAGCAACGAAGTCCATCAAAGGGCGAACCTTCTACCTCTCGCTACACGCCCGGGCCGCGACAGGTCAGCTGTCGCTGCGGTGGCGCAAGGCTGGCGCCACTGATACTAGCCATATCCCTTGGGACACCCTAGAGGAATACTTCAGCAAATTGCCCGATGAGCTTGTGCATTGGTATCAAACCGTTAATCAGGTCGCCATATCGTTAAATGCGCAAGAAAAGCTCAATCGGTCAGTTTTCAAGTATGCCGCTGAAACAGCACAAATCAATTCGCCGACCAATCACCCGGCCCCCAAATCTACAAGTTAGCCATTCGATTTCTCGCGAAGGCTGGCCGGCGCGCAGCCTTATGCGATCAGATCAATCGCGCCATTGGAGATTGTCATGCCAAATAAGTTTGAAGGTGTCGGCAACTTGGCCGACGCGCCGGCTATCAAAAACTGCATTGCCGGCAATGGCCGTAAGTTCAAAGCGGCCGAAATGCGAATTTTCTTTGACGACTACGCGCGCGACGACGATGGGAATTACTCCCAGACCGGTGGTATCTGGATGAGAGTTACCGCCTACGATCATAATGCCGAAAGCTGCGCTCGGCTTTTGCAGAAAGGTGCACGCGTCAAAGTCGAAGGCCGCCTCGTTCAGTTTCCGGCGCGAGATGAAGGTGGTAACGAGGTTGACGTTTCCGCCGTTGAAGCAAGCCATGTTTATCTATCCATGGCGCGGGTGGGCAATATTGAATTTGCGGCGCCCAGGGGGCGAGCAGCAGGATCGAACGCTGACGATCAGTCTCGCCAACATCCTGAGTATCACGAGCCTGAACCACAATTCTAATTGGCGTTCGCCGGGCCTGTTCGTCAGGCTCGGCGAAAGAGAGGAAATACCATGCGCAGAATCATACTCATTTTTTCATCATGCCTGGCAGCCGGCACGTTTGCCGGGTGCACAACGGTTGATCCCACTCTGGGCGGTATTCTAAAAATCGAATCCAACGGTGAGCAGATAAGCAAGGGGGGCGCCAACCAACGTCAACCTGTGGAATACACTTCCACTAGTAGCAAAAGAACCGCAGAGGCTGGTTGCTACTTCGTTGATGGTTTGAAAAAGTCTGTCGATGTTGATACGTTGTATGGCCGCGCTATGCGCACTTTCGCTTTCAAGTCTCCGGAACAAGTTGCTATCCATAAGAAAACAATCGACCGTACCTACACGCTCGACAACGGATATAAGCACGAGAAACAAGCGGGATCGTATTACCATCTCGCGCAGACGGTTCGATACGAGCTTTCGCCAGGACAAGCACGGCCCATTTGGCTTGAACTTCAGTTTACGAAGAATGGTACCGGCGCTGATGTGGTGGCAGAGTACTGTGTGAATCCGGCAGACTCAACGGTCAATAACACGACAGTTCGGCAAAAAATCCAAGAGAAGATCAGAAGTGCATTGTTTACTGGCTAATCGCAATGTTCACTCCTACGCCAGTTTCGCTCGCAAAACAACAGGTCCTGCAACGATGCGTTTCTGATGGTATGCGGATTGGCTTAGGGCTGCCGTTTGTAGAAGGATTGACCGGGAAATTGAAACACGCAGGTGCGAGCTGGTGTGCATCACGTAGGCTTTGGGTTTTGCCCATACAGCCGGTCTTCGCAATCTCTCGCATAATCAAATCCGTCTATGCCGAATACTCTTCATTTTTTGAATTGGATGACCTCGATCACCGCATCGCGCTGCTCTCAAAAGATACTGTTCCAACCTATTTCGTTGAAGTGCTAGACGTCCAGATATTTCCGCTGACGGACGGTGGTTTTGCCGTCGGATCCCGGTTTGATTCCTTGATGGTCCAAGCAATGCGGCGGATCGGCGCTATTTTTCAGAAGCATGCTAACGCTTGGTCAACCTCAGCAAATCTTGAGAAGATCAAGTCTGCATTGGCACAGATCGCAGGCGTTAACGCTGAACATATTTTTGTCCATGAGCAGGTCTTGCTGCTTGAAGATCTCGGGGCAGTAAGATCAGGCCCGTCACCGATCCAAATTCCGGCCGCTCCACCGCCGGTTTTCGGTCAAGCGGCTGATGATGATTCGAGCGGCGATGGCTTTCTGTCTTCTGTGCTCGCGGACAGTGCGAGAGTAACAATCGACGAAGCATTGCTGAGGCGTATTGCTGTTTCGACTGGATTGCGTGATTATCAGATCGAGGGTGTGCGATTTTTAGTTTCGCGCGTTGGCGCGCTGCTGGGTGACGATATGGGCCTTGGCAAAACCCGCCAGTCGATAGTGGCTGCTCGATTCGCCGCCGGATTCGATAAACCGCCTCGTATTCTCGTGCTCTGCCCGGCTTCCTTACGCCTGAACTGGGAACGTGAGATCCATGCGGTGTTCCGCGACGAAGTAGTGGGACTGGTTGGAGAGGACAGAATTGCAACGCTTTACGGCTGTCACTGGGTCATTGCAAACTATGAGAGGCTTGGCGGGCTGGTCAAAGAGCAAAATCTTCAGTTCGACGTGATGTTGGTCGACGAAGCTCATAATTTGAAGGAACACCATGCGGGCCGGACGCGCAATGCCTTCATTTTAGCGGCCCGGATAAATCGACGATATCTAATCTCCGGTACGCCGCTGCTCAATCGAACAGTTGAATTGCACACGCTACTTCGCCTGACGGGCCATGCTCTTGGTCGGATGACACTCAACGATTTCCGAAAGGAATTCACCGGAACAAAGGAACGTAGCGGCGCGCTGGCGAAACGACTGTCGAATTGGATGATTCGACGTCGCAAAGATGTGCTCACTGGACTAGGGGTCAAGCACCGGCAGCTTCGCTACCTATCGCCCCCAGAAGGCTTAAGTAATTACAATGCCATTCTTCGGGACAATACGCTTACGGTGATGCCCAAGATAGTGAAGCTGCGGCAGAGCTTGGAAGAGGTAAAACTGGATTTCGTTATCGAAACTATTTTTTCGCTGGGGCCAGACGACAAAGTCATTGTGTTCGCCGAATATATGTCAACCGTTGAGGCCTTGAAGTCGGCACTCGTGGCGGCCGGAATTCATCATGTATCGCTGGTTGGCTCGGACAGTGTTCGCAACCGTCAGCGTGCAGTTGACGAATTCGAGGGTAATCGTGAATGTCGGGCCTTCATCACCACTCGCGCAGCAGGCGGCGTGGGGATTACCCTAGTTTCGGCCAATTATGTCCTCTTCGCCTCAATGCCATGGAATCCCGCTTTACTTCGCCAGGCGGAGGATCGAGCCTATCGGCTCGGCCAGACGCGCGATGTGTATGTAATCATTCCGATCATTCCTCATACGATTGATGAACAGGTTTGGGAGCTTCTTGGATCGAAACAAGTGCTTGAAGAGGATGTCATTGAGGCGTCGATCCACGAAGAAGAAGTTGTCGAGTCCGTGGCCGCGGTGCTTCAGGCCGCGTGATCAAACCGGTGCAGGACAAGTCCGCGATTTTCGTCAAAACCGGGTGCTGATTACAAAGGATTTTTCACTATCCTCGACACTCCGGAGGTGGTGAAATGACCAAGAAAGTGAAAATTTTCGGCTGAATTGACCTAGATACTGAAGAATTCGGATGGATTGCCATAAATATCGGCAGACTGCTTACGTATCAATGCTAAATTGCTTCCTGCACACTTCTAGCCTCGCATAAAATGGCAAATCGATTGCATATAGGACAATCATGGAAAATATCCCACAACAAACGCCAAACGTTCAAACGCTGTTGTCCAAACTTGATACTGATGGAGAGGTCTTACTCGATTACTACAAGTCAGGCCATGCCCAGACCGGTGGCAAGCTTTACGCGATGGACATGTTCGTCCTCGGCGTGGTGAAGCGGACCCTTAGCTCGAACCAGGCGATGCAGCTTTTGGTTCGGAATTGGAACCTCGTTACGGCACGGACATTACTGCGAACTCACATCGACACTGGATTGAGGTTGTCAGCTGCATGGCTGGTTGATGACCCTCAGGACTTTGCGAAGAAAGTATTGAGCGGCACTCAAATTAACCGAATGAACCACGGTAGAGAACAGATGAATGACAATTATCTCATCGGTAGACTTTCGGGCGATTATCCGTGGCTCAAAGAGGTATATGACAACCTCTCAGGGTACATACACTTCTCTAGTTCCCACATTACATTATCGTTACATAACACACGAGACGATGGAAAATTTGTTTCTCGTATTTCTGCGTATGATTTCGATTATCCAGAATCCAGTTGGATCGAAGTGTTGGAGTGCTTCCGCGAAATTACCGGAATGTTAATCCTACGTCTTGCGGGATACTCCATGACAAAAAGCATGAGTGCGGCTGAACTGATGGCCGCTCACAATTCGTCTACGGTCGTTTAAATAAAGTTGGGACAAGGTTTATGCAGCTTCCGGCCCCTGAATTAGCTCACGTATGCGTATCGCCAAAGCGTTGCAAAAATCAGGATTATTTCTCACCCAGATGGCGAAGAACGCCCCTCTGACGATTACTTCAGATACAAAACCAATCTTCAGACCTAACTGAACGTAAAGTAAGTGCGGGTCTCTATTTGTTCTCACAATTTCCTCCATGGCCGCCCTGACTTCCGTTTGCGCTTCCGGAGGACGCTGGCAAGATACGGTTAGGACCGCGATATCTCGTTCAATGTTGGACAAAATACTGTCGTAAACACTTATCTCAGGTTGATCGCCAGGCAGTCGGATAATGCCACTTTCGGGGTCATTATCACCTTGCTGCTCAGAGTCGCCATCGATGACGCAAAGTGACTTGAAGGAAATTGCAGGGTTACGGATATGGCTCCTGTGCGTACTGACTGCGGTACCGTCACCAGCAACTGCATGAATTTCCACTTGCTCAAACTCAGCGCCGAGCTTTTCTCGAAGAATAGCTTCTACCCAATGTTTTGCAAAATCATCCTCGACAAAAATAGCAAGTTTTCTATCAACACGGCCCGATACAGCTCTCAAGGCCTGCACCGATAATTTTCCCTGCTTTAGTTTGCCTGAGATGCATGCCCAAATTGCCTCATTGGGCAGAGGAGAAAGCGCATAATCGCTATGCGTTGTGAAAACCGTTTGCACCGATTTTCGCTCAGCAACATCTATTAAATACTCCACCATGCGGCGTGTAGCGACTGGATGCAGACCGTTTTCAATTTCCTCAATTATAATGAGGGAGTTTGAGGGAGCTTGTTCGATCTCACTAATCATTCTAATAATCGAGGACTCGCCAGCGCCGAAATGAAACTCCGAGTACTGCTGATCGCCATTTTTCCCGATTAAGAACAGTTCGTCTTGCCCAACATCTGTGATACGAAAATCAGTTACGTCTTTTCCAAGAACGTGCTCGACTTGAGTCGCGACTTCTGCGTCCAGGGCGAGGAGTTCGGCTTTGTGTACATAAGATGACTTAGTCAGCTTTTTAAATCGGTTTTTTTCTCCCGCAGGTACGGTGCGCTCAATTCCGAAAAAAAGAACAACTCGATCCGCAACCTCCGCTCTAACCCATTTGGCTTGCCTGAAATTGCTGTTCCGTTTGACCAATTGTCGTGGATTGAGTGCTTTGTCTACGAGTTCGTATTCGGCTCGCCAGCCAGACATAGATTCATCACCGACGGCGCTTTTAGGAAAGAAATAGCTCGGCTTAATCGGTTTGTATGCGCAACCTGCGACCCCCAAAACGGAAGACTTTCCGCTACCGTTAGGCCCAATGAGTGCTGTGACTGGAAATTCAAATGTAATATCCTCACCGGAAAACCCTCTGATCCGCTGGATGCTTGCTTTATACAAGTACTTTCCATAGTCGTGTTCACGAACTTTCTTTAGCAAAGCGAGCTTTCTTGATTCTCTTATTTCACTGCGTTCCATTGTATAGCCTCATTGTGTTTCCTAATGGTCGTCTACCTAGTCCGCTTTGGCAAAAAGCGAAAGTTCGACCAGTGTACGGTAGCTATTGCGTGCTTGGCAATAAATTACTCTGCGTGAACGATTCTTCCAGTTAGTGCATTAGGCGGATTTCATTAACTTGACGCATTTTCAGGTTCTGTGTCACCCGACACTGGCCACGGCACGTGCTGGCCGCGTCGGCGATCGACGCCGGCGCCGATCGCCGACGCGCGGGCCTGGCCCGCAGCACGTTGCGCGGCGTTCACCGCGCCCTTTCAGCCCCCACTATGCTGCTTTCCCGGCGCCGCGGCACCGCCAGGTGCTGCCACGGCACGCCGGCCGCGCAGATGGTCGACGTCGGCGTCGGCGCCGATCGCCGGCCCCGGAGCCTGGCCGTCAGCACACGTGCGGCGCCGGCCGCGCCCTCCCGGATGCTCGATGCTGCTTTCGCGCCACCGCGCACCACCAGCTGCTGGCCACGGCACGCGCGGGCCGCGCATATGGTCGACGCTAGCGGCGATCGCCGGCGCCCGGGCAGGGCCTAGCCTCCAGCACACCCCACGGCGCCGACGACGCCCTTCCAGCTCCGCGATGCTGCAATCACGCCGGAGCGCACCACCAGCTGCTGGTCGGCCCGCCCCGGCGGCGCAGCCAGTCGGCGCCCTGCGCGGTCGACGGGACCTTGGCCCAGCCGGCACCACAACGCGGCGCCGGCCCGCGGCCCAGCCGGTGTCGTCGTCGCGGCAATCCGTGTGCGATCGCCGGCGCTTGGCTGAGGTCATCCTGTCGCGCCCCTGTACGCGTGCGGGAGGTGGGCATGCCGCCGGCCAGCAACGTGAGCTCACCGGCCTGCCGACCCTCCATTCGCCGGTCCGGTAGGGCTACCGGCCGGCACGCTTCCTGGCACGGTCATCAGAACTGGCTTAACCGGGGTTGGCATGGGCGCCACATTGTTTGGTCCGATGATTCCCCAGGTACCAACGTTATTGACAGTGGACGAACCGTTCGCGTCTGGTGACGTCGAGCAGCCGCGGGAATTGGTGATACTGGTAGTGCCAAGACTCATTGCCGGGGCCCAGTTGTCGATCGTCCCCTGCTGCGTCGTTGTGCCGGACCTACCGATCGTGGCGCTCGGCTTGCAATGCGGCACGACGAGCGGTAATGCCATGCCTCTGGTGCTGCTGATGTCGGGCACGCTTAGCGTGCCTGCACTTCCAGTATTGAATTGGTTGTTGAGCTGGGAATTGGGCTGGCCATCCAAGTGCGGGCTTGCCGGTTGCGTAGGGTTGGAAGCCGATCCGCACGCAAGGGCGGCAAGCAGCAGGCAGGTTGCGTTCGTATGCATGACGAAGTCCGTAGGCAGATGAAGGCCTGAGGCACGCTGCGAGGCAAGTCTGTGATTTGCGGCACGAGCCCAGTTGCCCGACTGTGCTGGTACCTGCGGTAAGCTGCCTACCGCGTGCGATCGCCGACATCCGGACACAACTGCTGCGCGTCCGCGTTACCAGACGCGGCCTTCCCGCTGTAAGGAGAACGCATCATGACGATATCGCGAAACCGGTCTTCGACGCCACCGTCATCTACGACGGCTAGGAACTGTTCAAGGGGCAGAGCGCCGCCAGCCTATGGGCCGAGAAGGCGGCCGCGGAACTGGAAACGCCCGTCACGGTCGAGAAGATCGGCACGGGAGGGGCGCTGTGCGGGACCGTCGATGGTGTCGCGGTCAGATCAGGGATTCTAAGGCAGCGGCTGAAGCGGCTGGAGTGACGGAAGCTGATTTATCGTCGTCCCGGATTGTTTGGCCGGGCCGTGGCGCCGCCGTCGGCGCAGTGGCAGGGCGCATCAATATGCGTGCCCGTCTGGGCGCGCGGTCGTTCCGATCGCTCATGTGCGATGCGACAGCATCCGTGTAAACACAAGCCCCAACAGGAAAACGCCCAGCAGCAGGCCGTAGTACTGGATGGCGAGGGCGGCGCCGAGCCGCGACTGGAACGGGTCGAAGACGCCTTCGATCGTCATCTGCAGCACGGTAATATGGCCCAGGTAGACGCCGTACAACGAGGCCGCCGCGGCGAGCAGCGCGCCAACGATGGCCGCGGCGTCGTACGGGCCCCAATGCACGCTCCACTCGCGGCCCTTGATGACGAGCGCGCCGCAGCCGCCGACGAGGGCCGTGGCCAGCCCGCCGACCACCTTGCTGATCTCGGCGAAATAGTCGAGCGACGCCTTGACGCCGTCGGGCAGCGTATACGTTCCATCCGTGGCGCCTTCCGGCACGAAGCGCGATGCGCAGTACAGCACCGCCGTGCCGAGTAAATACAGCACGGTAGGGGATTGCAACGCACGCCACACGCGGCGCAGCCGGGTCACGGGCGCCCCGCCGCGCACGTATAACGGTGCTCCCGGCCGGCGAGCAGCGTGAGGTTATCGCTGCACACCGGCTTGCCGTTCCGGATACCCTGCACCACCACCTGCCCTGGCGGCACGAAGAGCACCCCCCGCTTCGGGAACGTGTCGGCGCCGACCTGGAACGCATCCACTTCCTGCTCGTAACGGATGACGAGCCGCGCTCCGCGCTTGAGTACGGGCCGCGACAAGCCCGCCGCGCCCAGCTCCGCACGCAACAGGGCCCCGGCCGTCGGCCGCTGGTTTGTCTCGTCCGCCTCCTTATCCAGGATCTTGCGCAGCACCTTGCCACTGAGCTGGTCGACCTGTTCGTTCGACAGCCCCTTTTCCTTGGCCACCTTAACCGCCTCCGCACAGTATTCGGTTAGTATGCCGCGCAAGAAGCCGGGCGATGCGGCGAATGCGGCACTCCGCCATGCTTCGGCCGCCGCGGCGGCCTCCGGATACGGATAGCGGGCCGGATCGGTACACGCCGCGGCGGGCGTGTCCGCGGACGCCGCGCGGCTGCTCAGCGCGACAAGGAAGGTGGCCGCCACGAGGTGGTATGGGCGTGTCATGGTTTCCTCTTCAGGTGGCTCAACGTGTGGGCGCCGGCGAGCGGTTGCGCATGGGTCGCCGCAAGCCCTTGCCTTCGCGGACGCGGTATCCCCAGCGCATGTCGGCCGCGTTATTGAGCATCATCAGGCTGACGCCGGAAACGCAAGGCCGGCCCGCGCCATAGGTCTCGGCCATGATGTCCGGGCCTGGCAAGCCCGTCGTCTCGAAGTGAGGGACGCCGAACCAGTGCCCGACTTCGTGCAGGATGACAGCACGCAGATCGATGGCCAGCGCCGCATCGGCGCTGCCGAGCGTCAGCGGTGGCTGCGCGCCGCTCAGTTCGAAGCGGTCCATGGCGATCGAGATCTCGATGTCGCGGTCGGGCAGGCCGCATGCGAGGAAGTCGCTGGCCGGGCCGCACTGGGTGGGACCCGGGAGCAGCCGCAGCACGGGCTGGATGCGCGGCACGCCCCCCCATGAGCGACCGCAGACGCCCGCCTGCAGCGCAGCCACCCACGGGGCACCGTTCTCGAGACCGGGCGCGCACGCGCCACGGGTCAACGCGGTATCGCCGGTGACCTGTTCGAAGCCGAAGATCGCACTGCGGGGTATGACGATGGAGGGCGGCGTGCGGCGTGCCATTTCGTCCGGCACCTTCCGGTTCAGGTCGAGGGGAGGGTTGCCGGCGGCGGCGCGCAGCCGGCTGGCGATGCGGCTATCGACCCACGTCATCGTGCCGACCGTCAGTACGGACATCGCATTCTGGTCGCAGCGTTCGCACCCGGCCTTCCACGTGGTGATGGCTTCCGCGAACGCGATCCCCAGGGAACGGGCGCAGGTGGCCCCGCAAACGCCCGCGCGGTCTTCCAGCCGGACGGAAACGGCCGGTACGGTCGCTGTCGCGGCCAGCGCGGCTTGTTTCGTGGCGTCCGGCTCGACGAATGTCGCACGCCCCCAGTTGAACATGCCCACGGGCCCGTCGAAGCGGATTTCGCCGCTGTTGAAACAGAACGACGCGTCCGGTGGATCGAGCCTGCCGAACGACGCGTGCGCGGCAGCGCTGCCGGACAATGCCAGCGGTACCCGGCTTCCCCGGGCGACGGTCACGGTGCCGCCGCGCTCGGTGGTGCCCTCTACGACACTGATCCGGTAGGTGCCGGGCAGCAGGATCACCGTTCCCGCCGCGCGTCCGATCCTGGCCTTGCCCGCCGCACTGGAGAGCAGGACCGTGCCGGCGCGCGCGTCATCGGGCAGCAGGACGACGCCCGTGTCGTTCGGCAAGTCCGACAGATCGCCGGCGCTGGCGAGGTCCTGGCCGATCGCGAGCGCCAGGCTTGCGGCGACACGCCGCAGGGTGGGGCTGCCTTGCTGGAGTTGACCCAGGTGCCGTGCCACGTCGGCACGGACGCGGGACGCCGTGAGCCCTTCGCGGCACTGGCGCAGCTGCTCCGGGCTGACGCAGAACACGCTCATCATCGTGTCTCCTTCGCCGACGATGCGCTTGCGCAGCGCGGGGTCGAGGGCCAGCGCTCGTTCCCCGGCCACCTGGTCCACCGCCGCCGCGAGGGAGCGATGCAGCCAGCGCTCATCATCCGTCTGCGCACGGAATGGCGTGCCGTACAACGCGGCCAGCAAAGTCGCCATCGCGGCCAATATCCGGATGAGAATCGCATTCATCGCAATCGCCCCCAGCTGATCCGGGCTCGTCGACCCGGTACTGGACAGTGTGCGCCCATTTGCCGCGATCATGTATGCATGCGCCGACCTATTTCGCCGCCTGTCGCGGCCCGCCAACATGGCGCCGCGGGCAAGCGGGCGACGCACGGCGAAATCAATCGTCGGGTCCGGAGCCACAGCCTGCCGGGCAGCAGCCCAACTGGATTCCATGGTTGCAATAGCCATCATAGCTGTCCCAGCGACCGGCTTCTGCGCGAGCATCAACTGTCTCATAGCCGTAATGGATGGCAATATCTATCGCCTCTGCATGATGTATCGGCGCCAGTCTCTCTAAAGCGTAATCAACCGCGTTACATAGTCGTTCGCTGAAAAGATCATAGGACAGCCCGCAGCCATGGTTCGCCGATGTTGCCCACTTATCGCAATTCTCAGCCCATTTCTCAGCGTCGAAGTGCGTGTAGCGATGGTGTCCCTCTATCCATTTTTGCACAAGGCTAGGCTCGTCCGCAAACATCAGCGGTACCGTGTGATAGCCGTTTGCGGCATCAATCCAGCCGTCAGCCTCCGCCTGCTTCCTTACCCGGTCCATCTGCTCGTTCGCTGCTGCGGCATCCACCAAGAACAGGATTCGCGTTCGTGCCAACAATACCCGTGTGTCGAGTCCGCGCATTGCCTCTCCCGAAAAAGCTCATCTGACAGTCAATCACCCTGGTAAATCGGCAGGTTGCCAGTGTAGTTTCCGAATTTCGTGTACATCCCCATCCACGTAAGGCGCATCGCACCGATCGGGCCGTTACGCTGTTTGCCGATGATGACTTCTGCCGTGCCCTTGTCCGGCGAATCAGGGTTGTAGACCTCATCGCGGTACAAGAAAATGATCACGTCTGCATCCTGTTCGATAGCGCCGGATTCACGCAGGTCGGACATCACTGGTCGCTTGTTCGACCGTTGTTCAAGCGAACGATTCAGTTGGGATAATGCGATAACAGGACACTGCAACTCCTTCGCAAGTCCTTTCAGAGAACGAGAAATCTCCGACACCTCTGCGGCTCGGTTGTCACTCGGCTGCGATCCCTGCATCAGCTGGAGATAGTCGACGATGATTAGCCCCAGCTTGCCGCATGTGCGGGCGAGGCGCCGAGCACGCGCGCGCATCTCGATCGGGTTCAGTGCCGGTGTCTCGTCAATGTACAGTTGGGCGTCGTTCATCTTCTGGATTGCGTGCGTCAGCCGCGGCCAGTCTGCGTCGTTCAGCCTCCCTGTACGCAACCGATGCTGATCGAGTTGACCAACGGAGCCAAGCATACGCATCGCAAGCTGTGTTCCGCCCATCTCCATAGAATAAATCGCCACCGGCAGGCCAGCTTCTATCGCGACATGCTCGCCAATATTCACTGCGAATGCTGTCTTGCCCATGGAGGGTCGACCGGCCACGATAATGAGATCACCCGGTTGAAGACCAGATGTCATACGGTCCAAGTCAGCGAAACCGGTGGGCACGCCTGTAATGTCGCTTCTGCCCTCACGGCTGTACAGCTCGTCCACGCGCTCGATGACCTGCGTGAGCAGCGGCTGAACTGCGGTCCAACCGGCGGAACCTCGAGCGCCCTGCTCCGCGATGGCGAAGATCTTCGACTCTGCTTCGTCAAGCATCTGCTTGACTTCCTTGCCTTGTGGGCTGAACGCATTACCGGAGATTTCGTCGGCCACCGTGATCAGCTTGCGCAGTACGCCACGGTCCCGCACGATTTCCGCGTAGCGCCGGATATTCGCTGCGGACGGCGTATTTTGCGCCATGGCGTTCAGGTATTGGAGGCCTCCGACATCATCAGCTTGGCCCAGCGTGGTGAGCGCTTCATATACTGTGATCACGTCCGCCGGTTTGCCAGCGTTGATGAGACGGACCACCTGTTCGAAGATGGTCCGGTGATCATACCGATAGAAATCGTCCGCATGAATGAAGTCGGCAATCCGATCCCACGCGGCGTTGTCGCGGAGCAGACCTCCAATCACTGACTGTTCTGCTTCGATCGAATGGGGGGGACACGAAGAGAATCGACCTGGAGATCCGCTAGAGCATTCATGGTATGCCATCCTCGCTGGTCACCGAGACGTTGTGTGCAACGTATGGTCTCTTACAGCTTTCCAAACAGCGGCATCAGACTGGACATGTGCTCTGTCCACGCGATCGAGTTCTGCCAGGATGAATGCTCCTGCAATCACTAGCGCTTGGCGGCGGTCTGCCGGTTTCCACCACTTGCCGTCCCATGGCCAGTGGATTTGAATCTGCTCTGGCGCAGCCGCGGCTGCGGTCAGCGCGTAGCACGCGGCTGCTTCCGCTAGTTCAGCTCCATCATGCGCATCTTCAAATTCGGGGCTGCAGCCATCTTCCTCGATCTGCCGATGCCTTTCGGCCAAAACATCACGTATGCCTTTGCTCATTTCCGAATGCACCGGCACTGTCGTCGCTTCGTGACGGCGGTTACGTTCCAAAGCTCCCATTGCTAGTCTCCTGGTACGAGTCAGCTTCCGGCCGACACGGGCGCCTCAAGCGCGATGTGATTCGTCGATTTCGATTACACGCATACGAGCTGCCGGACCATGCCGTGGGTGCGCGTTCTCGCCCGCGATAGGTCACTGAGCGAAGTCGTTTCACGGTCGAAGTAGTACATCTCGCCGCAGCATTGGCACTTTCGCTGTTCGATTTCGACACCGGCGAGCGAAACGGGGTCTCCAACTATCGCGTCAGGTGAATCGCAAGCGGGGCATCCAGGTATCGTGGTCATCGCATTCTCCCTTCATCCGAAATGTGTACTGGTCAGTAATGCTGTCAATGAAGCGTGTAAAACTGCGGTGCGGCGCCATATTTCAGCCCTTTCGTCAGGTACTTGGTGGCTTGCTCCAGGCAGGCGTATTCGGGATCGTTGCCGTCGTCGGACGCCTGCATCGCGAGCGTCTTGCTGGCCATACCGAGGGCAGTTACAGCCTCGTCCCACGTCAGGCCCGAGGCATCCACCAGGGTCATCACCTCATCAACAAACGTTTCCATGCTGCTGGTTGTTGCGTTCATTTCTCTGCTCCGTTATCAAACTGTTTGGGATAGATCCAGGATGGGTCAGTGGCGAACATTGCCAACTGCCTCTTCGCATCGCCGTCGTCAATCCGGCGCTTGAGTTTGGCGGCTGCTTCACACAGCCGGTTGTACGCCTCGACGGTCCCCAACTGCTGCTCCAACTCGTACACCGCGCGATTGAGCGTTTGGTCACACGGGCGAATGATCCTATTTGGGACGGGCCGGCTCGAGCTCGTCTCTACCTGAAGCTGATGAACGTTGGACATCACGAGGCCCCTCCTTATGCCAGCTTCGGCAGTGCATCGACCGCTTGCCGAATGCGTTCAGCTGCGGCCACGCTTACATTTGCGCTGGTGCCTGGTTCCACCAGCCACCAGACCTGAGCAGCGAGGCCATCCTCACCATCTGATTGAAGTACGCCTGCTAGAGAGGCGATGAATGCCCGTGCGCGTTCGCGCGATTTGCGCAGATGCGCGACTTGGGCGAACGCACGTTGGATTTGCCGTTCAGATCCGTTCATGATCTTCTCCCTGTCACCAACCACCCCCCAGTATAGTATGTTAAACAGTACATTCAAGCGGTATTTGTACTGTTTAATATACTACGGCGCACTTGCGTCAACCTGGGTGCTTCGTCACCTCGATCGTGGGCTGTACGCCAATGAACAGCGCCAATTCGGCGCGTTAAAAAGGTAGGGCAAGCCTGTACGGGACGGATGCTGGTCGAATGGACGTGCTTGCACCGGCCAGTCCAATAGAGGCTCGTTTTATCGGTGCAATGGGGAAGTGCCTGGCGAAGTAGACCGGAACCCAGCGTAGCCGGTCAGCCCAAAGAGGGCGGAAAATTACAGGAGCTCTGACCTGGTGTGTGCAGGTCCTACGAGGTTTCGAGAGCGTGCCTCGCTAGCCAGCCGAACCAACTGATGGCGGCATGATGAACTTTAGTCTGTAAGACATCATCCGTCAAATTACCCTGTCGGCTTGGTCCAACATCGTCAATGTCTGTCCGCCGCAGTACTCGGTATCAGTGCGTTTCCGCGCAGCGGTCGTAGCGCAACCACTTGAGAACGCTCCGCCGTCTAGTCACGATGAAGAAGCTCGTCGATATGGGCGTGTAACGCTGCCTTCTTCAGCACCCCCCAAGAAGCAAGATGGAATGCCGGGCCGCGCCGCTCAAGGAGCACGCCAAACTCGCCGCACAGTTTGTCGACTGCATGTTGGACTTCGGACCTCGCGCATCCAGCCTGCTCTGCCACGCGATGCAGCGTAGCCTCACCCTTTGGCATGCTTGCGATCGCCAATAGAATAACAAAATAGCGCCGCGCGTCTCCTTTGGGAAAATCCTTGTACTGCTTCCTGGGACCGTTTTCGATATGTGGGGCTGGTGACATGCGTTATGGTCCTGTTCGTATCTTCTGCATTATTTACAACCTCGACGTTACGCTCGAATGTTAGAGACGGCAAGGTGATCGCCCAGCGATCATAGCCAGCAGCACCCGTGGATCATGTTACTTGGTGCCCGTCCTTCGAACAATTTCGGGAACAATCGAGGCATCGTATATGCCGCGTTCAGTGGAAATCCCGGCTCTTCGTTTCCAACTCTCCCAACAGGTGGGACAAATCGACGAGACGCTTGGCGACCAAGTGGCGAACGTTGTTCTGACACTGCCACTGGCCATACACCCCGAGCAGCGCGGCGCTCATCACCTCGCGCCGCTGTTGCTCCACTAGTCCGGACCAGACAATCACGTTGACGTTGCCGGTCTCATCCTCCAACGTGAGGAACACGACCCCCTTGGCGGTTTCCGGTCGCTGACGCACCGTAACGATGCCGCACCCGCGGGCCAGTTGCCCGTCTTCAAAATGCCGCAAATTTTCGGCCGTGATGAAACGCTGGCGATGCAGCCGATCGCGAAGAAACGTCAACGGATGCGCACCCAGCGTCAGACCTATATGACGGTAGTCGGCGAGAACCCCCTCGGCTTCGCTCGGTGCCGGCAACTGCAACTGCTGTTCTTCGATCGCGGCGGACCGTAAAATCCCTTTGCCTGGTGCACCGCCAGCAGCGCTCCATAGCGCCTCACGCCGATTGCCAGTTAATGATGCCAGTGCATCGGCGCTGGCCAGCAACGTGAGTTCGCGTTGCGCCAGGTTCGCGCGCAGGGCCAGGTCGTGCATGTCGCTGAATGACTGAACTGAACGCGCTTCCTCGATACGCCATGCAGCCTCCCGCTCGAGGCCGCGGACTTGGTTCAGCCCGAGACGGACGACCGGACTAGCGTCCCGCGGCGGCTCCAGGGTCGCCTCCCAGCTGCTGACAGCAACGTCGACCGGCAGCACGACAACGCCATGGCGCCGGCTGTCCTGCACCAGCTGCGACGCGCTGTAGAACCCCATTGGCTGACTGTTTAGGAGCGCCGCCAGGAATGCCGCCGGCTCGTGGCACTTCAACCAGCTCGATGCATATGCCAGCAGGGCGAAGCTGGCTGCATGCGATTCGGGAAATCCATACTCGGCGAATCCACGAATCTGTCCGACGATCGAGGTGGCAAACTCCTCGTCATAACCGCGTGCCGCCATGCCGGCCTTGAGCTGCTCTTCGAATTGTTCCAGCCCCCCTTTGCGTTTCCATGCTGCCATCGCGCGGCGCAACGCGTCGGCCTGGCCTGCCGAAAAGCCAGCGGCCACCATTGCGATCTGCATGACCTGCTCCTGGAAAATCGGAATGCCCAGCGTCCGGCTCAACACGCTTTCCATAGCCGTGCTCGGATAAATGACGGGATCGGTACCCTCGCGCCGGCGCAGGTAGGGGTGAATCATGCCCCCCTGGATCGGGCCCGGGCGGATGATTGCCACCTCGATCACCAGATCGTAGAACGTCCGTGGCCGCAGCCGGGGCAGCATCGACATCTGCGCACGGCTCTCGATCTGGAAAACGCCGACCGTATCGGCCTGGCAGATCATCTCGTAGGTAGCCGGATCCTCGTGGGGCACGTCGGCCAGTTCAAACGGCCGGCCGCGGCGCTCGGCGACCAGGGCCAGCGTGCGCCGGATCGCCGACAGCATACCGAGCGCCAGAATGTCGATCTTCAGCAGCCCCACGGCGTCCAGATCGTCCTTGTCCCACTGGACAATTGTTCGATCGGCCATCGAGGCGTTTTCGACCGGTACGAGCCGCGAGAGCTTTGAATGCGAAATGACGAAACCGCCCGGGTGCTGGGACATATGCCGCGGGAAGCTCATCATACGTTCGGCCAACATCGCCCACTTGTCAGCGATCGGCGAGTCCGGCGCTAGGCCGCAGCTGATCATGCGCGCGCGTAACTCGGCGCGCGGTGCCCAGCTACTGCCGGCCTTCGCCACCGCGTCGACGATCGACAGGTCGACGCCCAGCGCGGTACCAACGTCGCGCAGCACGCTTTTGGCGCGGTAGCTGATCACCACCGCCGTCAGTGCCGCGCGCTGGCGCCCGTATTTGCGATAGATGTACTGGATCACTTCCTCGCGCCGCTGGTGTTCGAAGTCGATGTCAATATCGGGCGGCTCGTTGCGCTCTTTCGAAATAAATCGCTCGAACAGCAGGGTACCGCGGGCAGGGTCAACTTCGGTGACGCCGAGGCAGAAACACACCGCGCTATTGGCCGCCGAGCCGCGGCCCTGGCACAGGATTTTGTTCGCCCTGGCGAACCGCACGATGTCGTAGACGGTCAGGAAATACGATTCGTACGCCATCTCGGCGATGAGCGCGAGCTCGCGTTCCAGCAGGTCCTGCACGCTGGCCGGCACGCCCTGTGGGTACCGCCAGTACGCCCCCAGATAGGCCTCCCGCCGCAAGTAGGTCGTGGCGGTCTCCCCCTCCGGTACCAGCTCGTGCGGATATTCATAACGCAGTTCATCGAGCGAGAACGTGCACTGCTGAGCGACACGCAGTGTCTCGGCCAGCGCCGCACGTGAGTACAGGTTGCCGAGACGCACCCGGGAACGCAAATGCTGCTCGGCGTTCGGTGCCAGTTTCCAGCCGCACCGCGCAACCGGAATACCGTGACGGATCGCTGTCATGGTGTCTTGCAGCGGTTTGCAGGAGCGCAGATGCATTACCACGTCGCCGGTGGCCACCACTGGCAGGCCGTACTGTGTTGCGATCGCGTCGACGTGGGCCCGGTGCACATCATCCTGCGATCGGAAGTGCAGGGTCAGCGCGATGCGGGCACGCCCCGGCGCCTGGTGCAACAGCCAGGCGGCAGGTCGGGCCAGCTCCTCGATCGGTGCGCCATAGTGTGGCAGCAGGATTAGTTGGCAACCGGGCAGCCCGCGCAGCGCAGCGAGGTCTGCCGGCGGTGCGGCGATATCGTCCGGTCGAACCAGATATTCACCCTTGTCGGCGCGCCTGCGAGCCAGTGTAACCAGCTCACTCAGATTGCCGTAGCCGTCGCGGTTCATCGCCAGCACGAGCAGATTGAACGGCGGGCTGCCATCCTCCGGCGTCACCGTCATCTGGCTTCCAATCAGCAGATGCAGGCCAGCCTCCTTCGCGGCGATATGGGCTTTGACCACGCCGGCAAGCGTGCATTCGTCGGCGATCGCCAGCGCGCGATAGCCCAGTGCCACGGCGCGTTCGACCAGCTCCTCCGGTGCGGATGCGCCGCGCAGGAACGTAAAATGCGACAGGCACTGTAACTCCGCATAGTCGGGCAGGCTCGGGCGCGTGCCAGGGTTCATGCGAACAATCCGTGCAGGTACCACTGCAGCTCGCCCGTGCGCTCTTGGTAAATCCAGAAGCAGCTGGCGTCGCTTCCCTGAGCGATGTAATAGTCCCTCGCTGCGGTGCTGTCGTCCCACCAGCCGCCCTCCAGCCGCTCGGGCCCGCGGATAAGCGTCAGCGGACTACCATAGAACGGGCGCTGGTCTCGCATCAACAACTTAATCGGCCGCTTGAACAGCCAGAACGGCCGCGCAGGCGTGTCGCCGTCGGCCGGGAACGAGGGGGGCTTCAACGTCGCCGGCGTCCAGCGGTTGCAGATTTCCGGACGGTAATCGGCCTCGGGCGCGGGAGCGAGCACGCGCTCCGGTCCCAGCCGCGCCGTCAGCAGTTCCATCAGCCGCAGCATGTCGGCTTGGCTGCCACCTGGCTCGGGAAACAAGGTCAGGTTGGGTGGCGCCATTGGCTGCAGCTGCGTGGCGTCGAGCCGCAGCCCAATCACTGGGGCCCTTAGCTCGACCTTGGCTAAGCGCTCTTTCAACAAACGCAGCAGATGATCCTCCTGCCAAGCCGGTTCGGCCAGCAGAATCACCAACGGTGTCGGCGCGATCGCCGCGCGGCCGCGCTCGTGCACCAGCTGCAGTGTGAACGTCAACACGGCCAGCTGGCGGACGGTCAACCACCCGGTTAGCTGGAGCACCAGGCGCGACGCCCCATCGAGCAGGGCCTCGGCGTGCTCGACACGCTCGTAGGTCTCGATCGCGGCACTGAACGTCTCCGGTACGCTGAGCCAGCGGTGCAGCTCTGGTGTCGTGCCATAAGCGCGATCGAGAGCGTCGGCCAGCTGCGTACTGGTACGGCGGATCAGGCCCGCGCGCGGCAGGCGTCGCAGTGCGCCCAAGTCCCGGGCGCCCACGCCCGTTAGCCATTCGCTGTGTGGCTGGGCCGCCGGCAGCAGGGCACATGGCACGCGATCGAGCTCGCGGTGCAACGTGCGCTGCTGCAGCACGCGTGCGTAATGGATGGCATGCTTGGAGCGACTGCGCCGCGCCAGCAGCCAAGCACCGGCGGCCGTGGGAGCAACGCCCAGCTGCATGGTCAGGCCCAGCCGGCCAAGCGCCTCGCGCACGAGAAGCGATAACGGGCGTACCCCATTAAACAGGTTTAGGCTCGGGCCCACGTCCAGCAGCAGACCAAAATCTGGCTCCAGTGCTATATCCGGCGTAAACCGATATAAGGCCAACACGGCCGCGTCGAGAGCCGCCTTCTCCCGTTGCTCGTCGCGATCCAGCAGCAGGGCATCTGGGGCCAGCGCTGCTACGCCGCCCGCGCGCATGGCTGGCTGTACCCCCATCGCAAGCGCGTCGGCCGAGGCAACCAACACGCGCTCCCGATCGAGCACCACGTGCGGACCCGGTTCAGACCAGGACGGGCGCAACGCCTGCAACGGCAGCAGGGGCAAATATAGGCTGAACAGCAGGTGCATGATCGGTCTCGACAGGATGGCGGCGGCTCGGCATGTCGGGCAGCGGGATAAAAATCGGCTCGTCTGCGAGCGGGCCGCGTCGCTTAATGATCTCGACAAGGGTGCCACCGTACGCCGGGCGCAGTGCCAGGCGCAGTGGTGCCGGTGATGGCTCTATCGCGCTGGCCAATGGCCGGAGTAGCCAGAACCACGTTTCCGCCCCTTGCGCAGCCAAGTGCAGCCGGCGCAGGTGCTCACTTCGAACCTCCCGTTGCCATAGCAGTACCGCACCACACCCTCCTGCTCGCAGCAGCTGCTCGGCCGACCAGAGCGCATCCGCCGTACACTCGGGCTCAATCCAGATCAGGCGCGACGGATCGATGCCCCAAGCCAGCGCGGCCCGCGCATGCGGAACGTACGGTGGCTGGACCAGAGCGATGCGTCGGTGTTGTGACAGCGCTGCCAGGACAGGCTTGAGCAACTGTAGCTCGCCGATCCCGGGCTGCTGCAGCAGGAGTTCGTTCAGCACCGAGCGAGGCCAGCCACCGTCCGGCAGTTCCGTGTCGAGATCAGCGTGCCCAGTAGGCACGCTGGGCAGGCGCGCCCGCGCTAATTCGCTGGCGCGCCAGACATTCGGCAGGGCCGCAGGAGCAATGCCGCTGGCATGAAATGCTTGCAATGACGGGACCGAGGCTGCGCACATGATTGTTGTCAACTTATACTGTGTTTTTATACAGTATAAGTGATCAACGCAGGAAACCCAAGAAGAAGATGTTTCCGTGCGGCCAGTATTGTGGTGCGTTTATGATCCATAATCAATCATGCGCACCAAATGGTACTCCGAGCAAAATCCATGCGTGGGTCGGACACAGACACATTGAAGGCACCCTACTAAATCACCTGCAGAAGCGCAATCTTATCGCCATAAGTCGCTGATTTTAAAGGGAAATTCCTGTATAATGAGAGCTATTACCAGCTCATGTAGGAGTACGAGAATGAAACACAGGAACGGTGTGATGAAGCGTACAAAACTGCGCAAAAATCGGGCAAGACCTGGGCATGCTACCCTCACTGCGCCTCGTTTGCTGCGTGTCCTGAAAGGCGCAGTGAGGGTAGCATGCCCAGCGGCAACTGTCAATATATACAGCATTCCTCTCAAGCACTGTTCCTCAGCAACATCCGTCCACCCGCGATTTCAGGCTGTTTCATCTTCCTTCGTTCTGTGATATGATGTTCCCAGGTTGAGTAAGTCCATTGAAGTAACCGGAGGGACGAGCGAGAGCTTGGCTGTCCTAAGCGCGGTCTAAACGCGCGGGCTTTTTGGCATAACCCCTTACACCTAAAATGACCTTCAACACTGAAGGTCATTTTTTTTGCCCGGATGACACATGGCTTCTTCAGCAATGGCTTACCTTGACGAAAGTGGAGACTTGGGCTGGAAGCTGGATGCGCCCTATGGTGATGGCGGGTCCGCACGATACTTTGTCATCGCTATCGCCGTGGGGCTGAATAACGCGTACCGCCGCGTGGGCAAGGTGGTCGAGACACTCCACAAAGCCCAGGGGTGGACCTCGAAACACGAGAAGAAGTGGGCGACCATCAGTCCAGGCGCGCGCGAGGCATTCTGCCAGCTGGCTGCCGCGGAGTTGGTCGGCAATGATCAGATAAAGGTCATGCTGGCTGTCTATCACAAGGAGCATGCGCCTGACTTCTTGCGCGGGCTCGATGTCAGAGCCGCGCATCCCAACGCGACGGAGGCTGACATCGCCTCGCTGGAAGCGAAGTACAAAGGCCGGGCACACCTGGTGTATGCCATGATGGTCGCAGAGACACTGGCCGAGCATTTGCCAGCGATGGACACCTTTACGTTTTGTCCTGATGAACTCAACGAGGGGCAACGGGCGCTGGATCATATTCTGACATATCGCCTGCTCATACAGCAGCAGCGCAACCTGGAGCTCAAACGTGTCGATCGCGTCGCCGCGATGCAACGTGGCCTCGATTTTGCAGATATGTGCGCGGGAGCAGCGTTCGAGGCATACCAGCGTAACGACGCCAAGTATCTCGACATTCTTCGGCCCTATGTGATCATCAAAGACTTCACCAACCTAGTCCCGACGGAGCAACCGATCTTTCTCGACACCTCCCCACCTGTCCGAGTCGCCGGCTTATAAGCGCTCGTTGCGGGCGCACCGCCGGTGATACCCCTTCCACGCTACCGGCGCAGCAATAGCTCGCCGCCGCCCCCTGTCAAGCAGGGCTGGCGACGCAGCGCTAGGTACGCTGGATACTAGTCGTCGCTGGCCTATACCGTGGTGGGAGCGCCCTTTTGATACTCTTGATAAAACATGTTATCAAGAGTAAAGTCTCCAGCTCGACCGGAGAACGCGACATGGGCAAACGGCAACGGAAGCATATCTTCTTGTACGTGCTGCGCCTTGAAGGCGATAAGTTCTACGTCGGCCAGTCGAGAAACCTAACTGATCGACTTAAAAAGCACTTCGAGGGACGAGGCTCTTCATGGACGCGGCTGCATAGACCGGTGGAAGTTATCAGCACGGTCGAGTTGGGCACGGCAAGCTGGATCACGGCGACCCGAGCCGAGACTTACCTGACGCTCGACCTCATGAAAATATACGGTACGGATAATGTTCGAGGTGGCGCGTACACTGCTTGCATCCTGCCCTCCGCGCCCATTACAAGTTCCTATGAATGAATCCATAACGACATCCGGCACCGCTCTCACGACTTTACAGTTTCACCAACTGGCCGACGTGCCGCCGGCGATCGCCTGGTTCGCTAACCTCGACAACCCGCAGACCCGTCGCGCGTACGAGGCTGATCTCCGCGAATTCATGGCGTTCACGGGCATCGCCGCGCCGGCGCAACTGCGTGAAGTGACGCGTGGCCATGTGCTGGCGTGGCGACGCGACCTCGAACGCAGGGCCCTGGCCGGATCCACCATCCGTCGCAAACTCGCCGCCCTATCGTCGCTATTCGACTCCCTGTGTGAAGCACAGGCGGTTGTCGGCAACCCCGTCGACGGCGTGCGGCGCCCGCGGGCGGTGACGACCGAAGGAGTAACACCCGCGCTTGGCGACGACCAGGCGCGCGCGCTGCTAGAGGCTGGAGATCCCACGACACTGGCCGGTCTGCGCGATCGCGCACTCCTGGCCACCCTCCTCTATCACGGGCTGCGCCGCGCCGAATTGTGCTCGCTGCGCGTTGCCGACCTGCAGCGACGCCGCGGCGTCGAGCACCTGCAGGTGCAGGGCAAAGGCGACAAGCTGCGCTACGTGCCGCTGCACCCGGAGGCGGGGGCCGCGATCGCCGCTTACCTGCGCATGGCCGGCCATGGCGGCGACCGCCAGGGAGCGCTGTTTCGGCCCACCAGTAACAACACCCGTGGGAGCACCCAGGGCATTACGCCGGATGGTGTGTACCGAGCACTTCGCCGCCACCTTTACGCGTTGAACATTGGGGCAGAACGAGTCGGGCCGCATGCATTGCGGGCCACAGCAGCCACAAACGCCCTCGAGAACGGCGCCGATATCGCCCAGGTGCAGGCCTGGCTAGGGCACGCGAATATTGCCACCACCAAGGTCTACGATCGCCGGCTTACTCGTGCCGACATTAGCCCCTGTGTGAAGGTCGCTTACTAAGCTGGGTGCGAAGTAGTCCCGCGCAATGCATCATTGGAGTTTCGCGCACCAAAGTCAGCAGACCAATTAAGTGCCATCCAGCACCCCGCTTACGGCCGGCAGCCGTTAAAGGATTCACTGATGGGACAAGCAAAACTGCGTGGCAGTAGGGAACAACGTATCGCGCAAGCCACCGGTCATGGGGGCGCGATGACAGCTGGGACTAGCAATTCTATGTCCACAGACCAAACATTCTTCGCACCACAAGGCACCCGCTTGACGTGGGATCTGAGTAACGAAAGCAAGGCGCAAAAGCTGCAATCGAAATTTGCAGCGCTGGACATTCATTGCGACACTCCAGGATTCTGCGATTCTGAAGCGTTTCTGAGGGCTGAGCAGCACAATCCGACAATCATGGCAGATTACGCCAGGTACGTCGAAGCCCGTGGCTACAGCGATGCGTACTTGGAGGAGGCTACTCGAAACATTGCGCGCGCCGCCGAAGCTGTACGACGTGCTGTTGAGGCGGACGGTAGGGAAGGAGCGTGTGTCCATGCGTCGGGGATGCTTGGCCGGATGCTCGACAAGATGGGTATTTGGAACTACGTGGCGAAATCCACGTTGACCATCACGTATCCCGCCACCGCACGTATTCCCAAGTCCTATTTTTGGGCGCTGGACCAGCGCGCAGCTACCGCGCCACATGCCGTCGTAGTCGCGCCACCGTTTGGGGTAATTGACGTCACCGTACGCTATCAGCCGCATTCCCCCCGAACTAAGCGGTACCTGCCGCACGCCATTCTAGCTGCCCAAATGGAGCCCGCCAGCTGGGAGGCAGATGACATCGCCAGTGAAGAGTGGCGCGCGTCGCGGGCGGCCATACGCATCCCGTTTTCAGAATACTTCAAACAACGCCATCCAGATATGGCTGCCATTGTTGAGGATTTACCAGCACGCCAGGTCGTGGTCAATGGTACAACCCTCAAATATGTAATAGTCGCGGTAGGCGGCTTCACCGAGCAGCTGGAGGATGTTCTCGGGTACCGTCCGGGCGGGCGTACCGCGCTGGAGATTTATCGCGCCGAGGTTGAACCTCATATCACATAATGTGGTATGGGCTGGGATACGATATAAACGATTTTCAGTGGATGCGAGGAGTCGGGAGAAGGCCCACGGCCAGTGTATGTGTTCCAGCACCTCCGGTGCAACGAGCAACTAGTCACGCAGCAGCACCCACCGATTGAATCCGCCCAGAGATGCTATCGAAGTGATCGCACGCATGGATTCTCCGAAAACACTCATTTACGCTGACCCGCCTTACTGTCACAGTACGAGATCAGGAATGACCGGCCGCACTCGAGGCACACATGGCTATCGTCATGAGATGACAGACGACGATCACCGGGCCATGGCAACGGTCTTGCACCAATGCCGCGGCATGGTTGTACTGAGCGGTTATCCAAGCGAGCTATACGACGGTGAGCTGTTCCGGGATGGGTACGGCATGAGCGCAGGCATGTCGCCGATGGCGGCCGCTTTCGCACCGAAGTAGTCTGGCTGAACGAAGCGTGCGCTGAAGCCCTGGATCGCCAGTCAGCTCAGATGACGTTCTTCGAATAACCACGTACCCGTGACACCATCGAAAAAACAGCATACCCGCCCGATGCGCCAGCCAATGCTGCACCGATATCCATTCCACAGCGCGGACGCGAAGCTGTTTCGCCGTGACAATCGGTGACAATTTAACGCTTCCCGGCGAGGCAAAATACCTGAACCGCAGCTCATCCGAGGCACGCTAATGTCCAACTCCCGCCATGTGTTTGCCATCGTCGCCGCCACGCTGCTGGCGGGGTGCGCAGGCCAGCAGCCTTCGCTTAATACCAAAGCTGCAAAAGCCGGAGTCCATCTGTCACACATTTGGGACGTAGGTGCAACCGGAACCCTGGACGTGTGGCTGCTTGACGTCGGCCAAGGAAGCTGCACGTACATCGCGTGTCCGGACCAGCATAGCGCGCTTCTGATCGATTGCGGCAGTAGCGCGGCTGGTGGCACACCCTTGAGTGCAGTGCGCGATTGGCTCAACTCGAAGATATCGCAGTCATCGACGACCGTAGTGGTGTCGCACCCGGACAAGGACCATATGTCCCTTTTAGCCGACGACGAGGTGGCTGCGGAACCTGTCGCTGCGTTGTTGATCGGGCGGACGCTGGAACACTATCCTTCAGCGTTTCGCACATGGGCAGAGAAGGTGAAGACCGCCACCCAGACCTTTAACGCCTCCGAGGTGGTGGGCAACGACGATCGCTTCGCGTGCAGCCCGGCTCAGGTTGACCTGCTGACCGCCAACTCCACAATGGATCCGGCCACTGGCGATTTCGGTGGAAGCAAGAATGCCGACAGTATCGTGATGCGTGTGCGATGGGGTACCTCCTCCGTCATCGTCACGGGAGACGCCGAAGGAAGTACCGAGCAGCGCGCCATGGATAACGCTGCGGGACAACAGATTGGTCTAACCGACACGTCACTGCTTCTTGGCTCGCATCACGGGGCACGGACACACGGAAGCAACGGCCAAGCGTGGCTAGACACGACACGGCCGCGCGCCGTGGCATACAGCGCCCGTCTGGCGTCAAGCTATCATCATCCTCAATGCGAGGCAGTTCAGCGCGCATCTGAGCTCGCAGAATCACTGACTGAAGCGTTCGATTTCGGCTGCGGCATCGGGAATGCGGATGTGTCATTTCAACGCGTCGGCGCGCGGCTCTTAGGTACCCACATTAATGGGCACGTCCTGGTCCGGTACAGTCAGACCAGCGTGCGATATCTCTGCCAGCACGTGACACCGGCCTGCGATGAAGCACTGCCGGAAGAACTTGTGCCCCACTGATACTGATTTACGCGATAATCAATTCGAATTTGGTTGAACTAACTGATGCGCGATAAACATTAATGGGCACACTTCTTTCTTGAACCCACGAAGTGACCAAATCGATTGTCGTCCTTGATGAGAGCGCCCCTAAGATTATTCCGGTGAGATTTGCAGGACGGAACCGAACCACTCCAGGTCCTCCGTTATAACGAAGTAAACGCCATTCGGATTCATATGCCCAGTGATTAGATTTTACCAATAAGGATTTTTCCATCATCACGTCATGATCATCGCTATAAGGATTGATTGCCACTCGCTCATCAGAATATTGAATTTTTTGAGCATGGCTCATGAAAGACGCCGTGCCATCGAACTCTAAGCATATTCCGCGGTGTGAATCGCCGTAGTGCGACCACATCAGGATGTCGTCACTCTTGGTTGAAACACAAAGGACTCCGACATTTGTCGTGACGTGATGATTGTGTATAGTCTGAATCGTAGCGGTAGTATTGCTGATCTCCCCAATACTCATGGACGTCGCCATAATCTTGTCAGCTTCGGATTGCCTTTCTTCCTCAGTCAACTCAGGCTCAAACTTTCTTGACATTCGCAAAAAATCCTCGCGCTGTTTCACCGGAGTTGCCGCTAGCGAGAATGACGGCCTAAGATCAAACGGGTCATTAAAACTTGAAGCAGATGCAAAGTAAATTTCGTCATACAACACCGTACGTTCTACCCATTTTTCGGCACCACCACTCATGGATCTGTATTTATAGAATTTGGAGAGAAATTCGCTCATAACTATAATCAATATTCTATGACCATCATTTGCTGCTTGTGACCGTGTGCAGCAGTCCTATGGAATCTTTTCACACATCGGGCGCAGCTCTGCTTCCATTTCTCTAGATGAGACTTTGGACGCATATAGGCTATCCACAGATTTATGCCATGGCTGTTTATCAGCCTCCTCTACCTTAATCTTTGCTAGAATTTCCTCAATGTTACGATGCGCGCGCTGAAGTGGCACTTGGTTGTCTCGCCAAAGTGGAACAATTGAAATCGCCGCGGTAATCAAGTTGCATTTCTGTCTATTCTCAGAAAATTCTGAAGGATTTAAGTACCTTCTGTTTTGAGGCGGCTCTGCTCCAAACACCGCCTCCGAAACGAGTACGATTGCGGCCAAAATAATGAATTCATCACCAGTTATCCCTCTTCGGTTTGCAAGCGAATAGCGGCTATAGACCAAAAGCTGCAGCTCGGAATGGTTCAGTGTACGGTTTTGTTGCTCCCCCGGCAAGCCGCGCTGTGAAGGCGCCGGCCGCACTCGGTTGTTAAAGCAGACTTTTAAGTGTGTGGCGGACCTTAGTATTTTGTGGCGAACTTTATTAGCGCTCCATGACAGGCTAGTCTTTTGCACTCGCGTAGCACAGCGCTGCTTCTTCGGCAATGTGCTTTTCCCGGCTCTTACTGTACAAGTTACCCCGAGGTGCGTCCGCGGGCACTTGCAACCGTTGCTAATTCAAGCACAAGTAGCATACGCAGAGCAGCTATCCTCGGCTGTGCGTTGCAGCGAGCAAAAAAGTGTAGACAAATAATATATTTTGTCACAAGTTCCTCTATGAGATAGACCGCTTTTGTCACATTTTTTCGCGCAGCGAATGATTGTCACAGACGCTCGACGAGCCCGTCTCGATCGGGAGCTCGCAACAATAAAGTTTGCTTCAGCTTGCTGCGTACGTGCGTCGTGCGAAAGTCTGCTTCCAACCCAGAACCCGATGTTCTCCATTTCACCTCATCAAGGTCTCAAGCGCAGCGCCCCTAGCACAAGCAAAAATGCGGGCGACGCATTGCGCCGGCTGGGATAGTACAAATGGTAGCCGGGATAGGTCGGACGCCAATCCTCGAGCACCTGCACCAGGTGGCCGGCTGCGATGTGCCGGTCGGCCACGTCCTGAGGTATATAGGCCAAGCCATAGCCTTCCAGCGCAGCTGTCACTATTTCCGGCGACGTGTTCAGGATAACCTGGCCTTGCACGTGTACGCTCAGCTCCTGGCCTTCTTTCTCGAACTCCCATGCATACAATCCACCGTGCGTCGGTAGCCGCAAGTTGATGCAACTATGTTCCGTTAGGTCTTGCGGGACTACCGGCACTTTGCGCGCCGAGAAATACGAAGGTGAGCCGACCACGGTCATATTGAAATCCGGGCTAATACGCATCGCAATCATGTCCTTGGCCACCTGGTCGCCCACGCGCACACCTGCATCGAATCGTTCGGCGACGATGTCAATCAGGCCGTAGTGGATCGAAAACTCGACTTTCAGGTCAGGGTATTTAGGGAGAAGCCTGGACAGCTTCGGCCAGAGAATCGTTCGGACCGCGTGGTCGTGCGAACTGATCCTGATCGTGCCGGCTGGCTTGTCGCGCTCCTCGCTGAGCGACGCAAGTTCTGCCTCGATGCCTTCGCAGTAGGGGCCGACCGTAGCCAGCAGGCGCTCCCCGGCCTCGGTGGGCGACACGCCGCGTGTCGTCCGGGTCAGCAAGCGCATCCCTAGCTTCGCTTCCAGCGCGCTAATTGTATGGCTCAAGGAAGATTGGGATAAACCGAGCTGGGCGGCCGCCCGAGTAAAGCTGCGCTCCCGCGCCACGACGACAAACGCTGCCACATTGTTGAGATTGATTCGTTCCATTTATCGAAATTCTGCATATCGGTATTCGGAGTATATGGCTTCTCGCAGTAACACTGCGCGCCTATAGTTCGTCAACAGGTTCCGCTGGCTGCCTCAAACATCCTTAGCCGGCGCTTTTGGGAGCACAGCATGCAAGAACGTAAATTGGGAAATAGTGGTCTGGAAGTATCGGCAATCGGACTCGGCTGCATGGGTTTGACGTTTGGCTACGGCCCGGCCACCGACAAGAGCGATGGTATCGCCTTGATCCGCGCTGCCTACGAGCGTGGCGTGACCTTGTTCGACTCTGCCGAAGCCTATGGCCAATCCAATGAAGAGATGGTTGGCGAAGCGGTCGCACCGTTCCGCGACAAGATCGTCATCGCCACCAAATTCGGGTTCAAGGATGGCGATGCAAAAGCGGGTCTCGACAGCCGTCCCGAACGTATCCGCCAGGTCGCGGAACAGTCGCTCAAGCGCTTGAAAACGGATCGTATCGATCTCTTCTACCAGCACCGTGTCGATCCGAATGTGCCGATGGAAGACGTGGCCGGCGCCGTGCGCGACCTGATTGCCGAAGGCAAGGTCAAGTATTTCGGCATGTGCGAAGCCGGCGTCGAGGCCATTACCCGCGCTCATGCCGTGCAGCCGCTGTCGGCCCTGCAAAGCGAATACTCGATGTTCACCCGCGAGCCCGAGCAGGAAATCCTGCCGCTGTTGGAAAAGCTGGGAATCGGTTTCATTCCGTTCAGCCCGCTCGGCAAAGGTTTCTTGACCGGCAAGATCGACGCCGGTACAAGCTTCGCGGCAGGCGATATTCGTAATAGCTTGCCACGCTTTGCCGACGAAGCCCGTGAAGCCAACCACAACCTGGTTGCCCTGATCGGCGAAGTCGCAGCCCGCAAGAACGCCACGCCGGCCCAGGTGGCACTGGCCTGGCTGCTGGCCCAGAAGCCGTGGATTGCGCCGATCCCCGGTACGACCAAGCTGCACCGCCTGGAAGAAAACGTCGGCGGCGCCGATGTTGTCCTGACATCGGAGGACCTTCAAGCGCTGGCGGACGTTCTGGCACGGGTGCCAGTACAAGGTGAGCGTTACAACGCGCAGCAGATGAAGACCGTCAACCGCTAAGGCTTTGAATTTTTTGCGCGCCTGTCCGGTAGTACTGACCGACGCGCACCATTCGCTTCCATTCTGGAAAATATCATGACTACAAATACCCTCGACGGCCGGATCGCGCTCGTCACCGGCGGCACGACCGGCCTTGGCTTCGGTACGGCCCAGTGCCTGATCGAAGCGGGCGCGACCGTCTATATCACCGGCCGCCGCCGCGAAGTGCTCGATGCCGCCATCGAAAAACTGGGCAAGGGTGCCATCGGCCTGCAAGCAGATGTATCCGTCAAGGCAGACATGCAGCGCGTGGCCGACACCATCAAACAGGCGCACGGCCAGCTCGACATCCTGTTCGCCAACGCTGGCGGCGGTCATGCCACCCCATTGGAGCAATTGACGGAAGAGCAGATCGACAGCGAGCTGTCGATCAACGTTAAAGGCGTCGTGCTGACGGTGCAGACCGCCTTGTCGGTCCTGCGCGACGGCGCTTCGATCATCCTGAACGCATCCATCACAGCCGACATGGGTTTGAAAGGCTTCGGTGTCTATGCCGCCACCAAGGCAGCGGTACGCTCGCTTGCGCGCAGCTGGACCACGGACTTGCGCGAGCGTGACATCCGCGTCAACACCGTCAGCCCTGGCGTTGTGCCGACGGAAGGCTATGGCAAGGAACAAAAGATGAGCGACCAGGACGTGGCCGATTACGTGACCCGCGTCTCCAAAGAGATTCCGGCGGGACGCGTCGGCACCGCGCACGATATCGGCAATGCCGTCGTGTTCTTGGCTTCCGATGCGAGCAACTACATTCGCGGCATCGACCTGATCGTTGACGGCGGCATGACGCGGGTCTACGCCGGCAAAAATTGAGGAGCACACCATGAACAATGCCAAGACGAACGAACGCCACATCATTTGCGAATTGCGCTGCGACTCGAAAGACCGCGAGCGAGCCCGTGATCTGATCTTGCAATTCGTGCTGCCGGCACGCGCGGAACCGGGCTGCCTGTACTACGACCTGTACCAGCGCGTCGATGCGCCCGACACTTTCTTCATCTTGGACGGCTGGGTCGACCAGGCGGCCGTCGACAGCCACGCTGCGCAGCCCCATGTCGCCGAAGTAATGAAGGAACTCGGGCCGCTACTGACGTTTGGGCCGTCGATCACATTGAACACGCGCGCTAGCGACTAATCATTCAAGAGCGGTGGAATGTCATTGCCAGATGTTTGCAATCCCGCCTCGGATCTGATGCTCCAGCAGCACTGAAAAGCCAAGGAGCTCCCTATCATGCTATTCGCCAAGTTTCTCCGGCGACGCAGCTTTAGACGCAAGGATGGTGCAATAGTGAAATTTGATAAACCAGCTTATCGCAATCCCATTGACCGTCTGAGCGTGGTCAGCAAGCCCACTTCGCGCATCGAAGGGCAGCTCAAGACTACCGGTACTGCAACATATGCCTACGAGCATCATGCTCCGGTGCCAAATGCTGCTTATGGTTACATAGTGGGTGCGGCGATTGCCAAGGGGCGCATTGTTTCGATCGACTTGGCGCAGGCAAAGACCGCATCGGGCGTGATTGGGATCGTTACTGCCGAAAATGCCGGCAAACTCGGCGTGGGTGAATTCAATATCGCAAGGGCTCTCGGCGGTCCGGAAATCCAGCATTATCACCAGGCGGTTGCCATCGTTGTGGCGGAAAGTTTCGAGCAGGCTCGCGCTGCTGCGCAGCTGGTGCAGGTTAAGTACGTGCGTTCCGAGGGGAGTTACGACCTGGCGCAGGCGCGAAGCAGACTTCCCGAACAACAATCCGCGCAACCGCATCCGACTCTTGACACTGCCACAGGGAATTTCGAGTCCGCTTTTGCAAGTGCTCCGGTAACCTTGGACGAGACTTATACAACGCCTGACCACTCTCACGCAATGATGGAGCCCCATGCAACTATCGCAGCATGGCAGGGGAAAAAGCTTACATTGTGGACAGCCATCCAACTTGTAGGTTGGGGAATACGCGATGTGTCGCTCACGTTCGGCATTCCTCCCGAGAACGTGCGCATTGTTTCGCCCTATATCGGCGGTGGCTTCGGCGGCAAGGGATCGATCCTATCTGACGTGGTCCTCGCGGCGCTCGCGGCCCGCCTGGTGGGTCGGCCGGTCAAGGTGACCCTTCAACGCCAGCTCATGTTCAATAACACGACCCACCGCCCTGCGACCATCCAGCGCATCCGAATCGGCGTCAATGGGGACGGGAAGATTATGGCGATTGGCCATGAGAGCTGGTCTGGTAACTTGGGAACCCGGCCCGAAAACGCAACATTTCCGACGCGTTTGCTGTACGCCGGCGCCAATCGCGTAACCCGGCTGCGCGTGGCACATCTCGACCTACCAGAAGGCAGTGCAATGCGCGCGCCCGGCGAAACTCCCGGCATGATGGCGCTCGAAGTTGCAATGGACGAGATGGCGGAAAAACTGGGTCTGGATCCAATCGTCTTCCGGATACGCAACGACACACAAGTCGATCCTGAGTCACCGGATAAGCCGTTTTCCTTGCGTCAGCTGGTGCAGTGCATGGAAACCGGAGCGGAGCGCTTTGGGTGGAAGCAACGCAATGCCAAGCCTGCTACCCGGCGCGAAGGGGAGTGGCTGATCGGTATCGGGATGGCTGCGGCGATTCGAGGAGCGCCTGTAACGAAGTCTGCAGCTCGGGTGCGTCTTGACCGAAAGGGGCGCGTCACCGTGGAGACGGACATGACAGATATTGGCACCGGCAGCTATACGATCATCGCGCAAACTGCGGCTGAAATGATGGGGGTAAGTCTAAATCGAGTCACGGTGCTGCTGGGAGACTCGACCTATCCGCGAGGCGCTGGCTCCGGGGGACAGTGGGGTGCGGCCTCGTCCACCGCTGGGGTCTATGCTGCGTGCGCCAAACTGCGCGAAATGGTAGCGAAACGTCTGAACATGACCTCGCCCGCCATCGAATTTTCCGGTGGCCGCGTGCGAGCTGGTGGCCTCAGCAGGCCGTTGACAGATGCGGTCGCCAGCGGCGAGCTGACAGCGGAAGATGCGATGGAATACGGAGATCTCAGTAAGCGATTCGCTCAGCAGTCCTTTGGTGCGCATTTCGCCGAAGTTGCCGTCCATGCGGCGACTGGCGAAACACGCGTTCGCCGCATGCTAACCGTGTGCGCCGCTGGCCGCATCATCAACCCGACCGCCGCACGCAGCCAGATCATCGGCGCCATGACGATGGGAGTTGGCGCCGCGCTGATGGAAGACCTGGTGGTCGACAAGCGTGCAGGGTTCTTTGTAAACCACGATCTCGCAAATTACGAAGTTCCAGTTCACGCCGACATTCCTCATCTGGATGTCATCTTCTTGGACGAGGTCGATCCCACTGCAGGACCGCTGAAGGCCAAGGGCGTAGGTGAGCTTGGCATCAGCGGCGCTCCGGCAGCGGTGGCGAATGCGGTCTACAACGCTACGGGAATTCGCGTCCGCGATTATCCAATCACGTTGGACAAGCTTCTGGCCAGGTTGCCGCCGTTAGCGTAGGTCAGCTGGTTAACCGGATCAAAAAGAAAGACTGCTATGAGTGAAAGTGATGTGAGAAATCTGAATGATCCCGGCCTCTCCCGGCGGGAATTTTTGATAACCGGATCGGCAGCCGTCGCAGTGGCCGCGGCCCCAATCACCGTCGCTGCGAAGCCCGAAGTGGCGCCATCGGCGCCGGCGGCCAAGGCAACCTTGACCAAGCTGCCGCTTTTAGTGAATGGTCAGCGACGAGAAATCGCGGTGGACACGCGCATGACCTTGCTCGATACGTTGCGCGAGCACTTGCATTTGACTGGCACCAAAAAAGGCTGCGATCAGGGACAGTGCGGAGCATGCACGGTGTTGATTAATGGTCGCCGCGTCAATTCCTGCTTGACCTTGGCTGTGATGCATGAAGGAGACGCCATCACCACGATCGAAGGATTGGGTCAGCCCGAACACCTTCATCCGATGCAGGCAGCTTTCATCAAGCACGATGGCTACCAGTGCGGCTACTGCACGCCAGGACAGATTTGTTCGGCCGTTGGGATGCTGGCTGAAATTGAGGCCGGTATTCCCAGCCATGTCAGCGCTGATCTCGGTGCTCGACCTTTGCTGAGCGCAGATGAACTGCGTGAACGCATGAGTGGCAACATTTGCCGCTGCGGTGCCTATTCCAACATCATCGAGGCAATAACCGAGGTCGCGGGGGGGACTGCATGAAGGCATTTACCTATGAGCGCGCCCAGTCGCCGGCTCAAGCCGCAGCATCGATCGAAAGCCATCCGAACGCAAAGTTCATTGCCGGTGGCACGAATTTGCTGGACTTGATGAAACTGGAAATCGAAACTCCGACCCATCTGGTTGATGTCAATGGTTTAGGCCTCGACCAGATTGCCCTGACGCCTGATGGGGGTTTGCGCATTGGCGCACTGGTCCGCAATTCAGACCTGGCAGCGGACAGGCAGGTGCGTACTCACTATTCTCTACTATCGCGCGCTCTGCTTTCCGGTGCGTCGGGGCAGCTACGCAATAAGGCAACAACGGCAGGCAACCTGTTGCAGCGCACCCGGTGCCCATATTTTTATGATACGAATCAGCCGTGTAACAAACGTCAGCCCGGCAGCGGTTGTTCGGCAATCGGGGGCTTTAGTCGCCCGCATGCCATTGTCGGCGTTAGCAGTGCCTGCATTGCAACGCACCCTAGCGACATGGCCGTGGCCATGCGGGTACTCGACGCGACGATCGAAACGGTCAAGGCAAGCGGCGCAACACGCCATATTCCCATCGCCGATTTTTACCGGCTGCCCGGCAATACACCGCATATCGAGAATAGTTTGCAGCCCGGAGAACTGATTACTGCCGTGACATTGCCGGCGCCTCCCGGCGGCACCCACGCTTATCACAAAGTACGTGACCGATCGTCATATGCATTCGCCCTGGTGTCGGTGGCCAGCATCGTGCATGCGGATGGCGGCGGTCGCGTGGCACTGGGAGGCGTGGCCCACGTGCCTTGGCGCATGGAGGCGGCCGATGCCGAGATGCGCCGCGGAGCCAAGTTAGTGACGGACCGCCTGCTGGCCGATGCCCAACCGACGCCGGAGAATGCCTTCAAGCTAACGCTGGTCGAGCGCACGCTTTCTGCAACGCTAGCGCGGGCGACAAGCACCTGAGCATTAGTTTTGACATACGTCGTCGTCCAATTTTCCATAAAGACCCAGCCATGAAAAATCGCCTGAACTTAGACTCAGCCACCCGACGCGGCATGCTATTAAATGGCGGAATGGCGCTAGGCGGCGCCATGTTGACGCTGACGAACGCCTCCGCACTGGCACGGGCCGTCTCGGGCGGCCGTGCGCCGAAGGACGCCAAGTCACACCTTGATCCCGCCGAATGCCAAGTACTTTTCATCGACCTGCAAGCATCGCTCGTTGCACGAAGCACGACGGCAGAACCGGCAGCGATCGCCCTCGCGTCTGGCGCAATGGCAGAAGTGGCAGCCATCTTGAAGCTGCCAACACTATTCAGCGTCGTTCTCGAAGGCGAGAAGGCGCCGGTCCTGCTTGATTCGCTCAAGCCCTACAGCAAGCCACAAAACACGCTGCTGCGCAAGGTAGCGGGCGCATTGACAGACTCCGCTACTTTGAACGCCCTAGCTAGGAACAAGCGCAAGAAACTGATTGTTGGAGGCTTCATCGCCGAGGTCGCGGTCCTACAGGCCGTACTTGATGCGATCACTGACGGCTATGAAGTCTACTATCTGGTCGACTGCATTGGCAGCTTCTCTGCACGGGCAGAAGCTGCCGCATTTCGTGCCATTGAACAAGCAGGCGCTATCCCTACGTCGGTGGTCAGCTTGATGACTCGCCTTGCGCCAGACTTCTACAATTCGCCGGGAAAAGAAGCATTCGCGGCGATCATACCATTACTAAAATGATAACTTTATATTGCCATAACGATATCTATCAAAAGGGCATAACAGGGTTCTTTGAAATGGGAACGGCACGCTGAAGGGGGGCTTCGTCCATGAGGGACGACAAGTCACCGATCTGAGTGGCTGATAGACACGGCAAAATATCCGCCATAACAATGCGCATGACCATGGCACTCGGCTTAATCACCCGATTTCGTCAGACTGCTCTACTTACAATGGAATCAAGAAAAATGAATACTACTCAAGCTACCTCCCAAACTCTGTCGCCCCAACAACAGGTAATCGCACCCATTGCAGCGCTCGCTGCTATTGGAAACATAAACGGCCTGAACAAAGCCTTGGAGCACGCGCTTGACGCCGGCCTGACGATTAGCGAGGCAAAGGAGATATTGGTTCAGCTCTATGCCTACGCCGGCTTTCCACGATGCCTGAATGCGCTGAGCGAGCTGATGAAGGTCGTGCAGAAGCGGCGAGACCGCGGAATGCAGGACGCAGAAGGTGTGGCGCCGGTGAAAGCAATTCCAAAAGGAGATGCGCTATTGGCTGCAGGCACCGCCAACCAGACCAAGTTGGTCGGAGCGGTAGTGAAGGGAGCGCTGTTCGACTTTGCGCCGGCTGCCGACGAATATCTGAAAACCCATCTATTCGGCGACATTTTCGAGCGTGATAACCTCGACTGGAGGAGCCGCGAAATTGCCACCGTCGGTATGTTAGCGGGTCTGGCCGGCGTCGAACCGCAACTGCAATCGCATATTCGCATCAGCATGAACGTTGGTCTCACGGTGGCCCAGTTGCAACAGGTCGGCCAAGTCCTAACAGACCAAGTAAACGCCGATGCTGGACAACGCGTTCGCGACGCTATTGCACAGGTGACCGACGCTGGGAAAGTCGGCTGAGTTGCCGAACCTTTGGTCGAGACCATCTTTACGAAAGGTTTCGGCCAAAGGTATTTATGTTTGATAACGGCACTCACTTAAGTGTCACAAGAAACTTGCGGCGAATGTTAGGCGGCATCGGTTGAAGTCACTCCGCGATGCGGCCGCTGGCCGCACCCGCGCTAGACGTGTAGCTGCGACCAACTTTATTCGCACCCGACCAACTTTATCAGCATTTGAACGGCTGCCCCCCTTTGATGGGTGCAATGTCGAGCGATTTTTCGCGCGCGAAAGTTATCCGAAGCTGTGTCCGCGGGCACTCTTGACCCTTGCTAGTGCAAGTACAGGTAGCATGCGCAGCGCAGCAACCCTCGGCTGTGGGGTGCAAAGGGTAATAAAGCGATGTCAACAGCGAAAATTGGGGGAGATCGCTACACTGGCCGAAGCTCTCATCTATCCCACTTAATGGCTGCTAAGTGGGATACATGCGGATGTTGTTCATGCTTAATCTACTTCTTGGAATGCTCATGCCAGACGATGAGTAACGTGCGCTGGCTAACGTGTTCGCCCGACCTAACGGACGAATCCATGCCGACGCAAGAAGTCAAAGATGTTGGCCAGTGGGATTTTCTCATGCATGATAAATGCAAACTCCATCGGCGCCGGCAGCTTTCCGCGGTGTTCAAAGAGGGTATCAAGCAGCAGCAATTCGTCCTTTTGTGACCTGCTGAGCCATTTTGTTACCGCTGCCTTTACTGTTTCGTATTCTGGCCACGTTTCCGCCCACTCGACCTTTGATGGCTCGGACAGGGCGCGCTCCAGGTTATTGAGTCGGCGACGCAGATCCGGCGTCGCGTCGCCTCCGGATGGGCGTGCCGCTTGTGGCTTAGACGTGAATGGTCTTAGTTCGTTGTGCTCGACCACATAGGTAAAATTCCCGTGATGTGGAAATCCGTACCTGAGAAAACCGCAGCCTTTCAGATCTGCCAGAAAGGCGTGAATCGCCCGCGATGCTTCGAGTCCCGGCACGCGTGTCCTGCCGAACCAGTCGTCGACGAACCTGATGACGTCGAGTGTCTGAAATCGGTAGCTGAGGGGCTGGCCAAACACAAACCGTTTGAAGACCCCGGCTTGCCAGAGTCGATGTGGCGCGGCGATCGCATCATTGTCGGCATGTGTCCTGTCTAAATAGTGTGGCCAGGCTGACTCGATCGATAGGCCAGTGCGCAGCGCCCTTTCTTTCTCGACGAGCGGCTTGGCGCGGTACGCCTGGAACTTGGCGGCCTCGAGTGCGCGCGCAGTATTCTCGGCGTCGAGCCGCTTGAGCTGCATCTGGTACGCCCGTGCACCTAATTCTGCTGCCCGCAAGCGTTGTTCCTCTTTCTGCTGGTCCAGGATCTGGTTGAGACGGTCGACCTCCTGCTCAGCCGCCATGCTCAGTTCCTTACGAACTGCATCGGTCCCTGGAAAGTGCAGCCAGTGCTTATGTGCGGTGCCGTAAAGCAGCTGGTGCTCCAGGGCGTGAATGCCGCTGTCTACTCCTACATCGCCTACGTAGATTTCGATCGTCGGGCGTCCGTAACTTCGCACCTTCGCGAGCTTCTCGGCATCGACAGCGTGCGTGTAGCACACTTCGAGCAGCAATTCTTTTTCGTTCCTGTAGCCGACTACGTCCGGCCGCATTGTTCCCCATTCTGTGCTGGAGATTGTAACTTCCGGGCGGCAAGTATCGAAGCGCACCACCTTTTGTGCGCACAGTTCGCGCGTCATGATGACGGCTGTTCCACCACGCGAGTAGCGTTTGACCGTGACGACCATGGCCGGCACTGTTAACCAGCATGCCTCTAGCAGCACCTGCATGGCGGCCGCGTGGATCGATCGCTCAACGCACCGGTCCGCCCCGGACGCACCATGGTGTGCAAAATGGCGTCGTTTCCTGCCCTGCCTGATCATTAGCTTAGCGCCGCAACCGGGGCATGTGCAGCAGCATGCCAGTCCGGTCTCTTCGACGTCGGCCGGGGAAACGAGCTTGCCGTCCCGGCGTCCGAATGGAACTCTCAGACCATTCGGCGCAGGCGCGCTATCGGCCATCCAAGCGAGCCATAGTTACAATGCGGGAATTCGGTTTTGTTGATTGCTGTCCCATGTCGAAAGCCGCCATTGTAAGTGCTAAGCAGCCGGCATCCGATATCACTTTGATCAGTCTTTGCTTGGCTGGTCGACCAGCTTTACAGCTTGATCAGAAACTCGTCTTTACTTCGACCATTTAACCACAGAGGGGCACGACCGCGGCCAGTCCAGGTCGCGCCAGACACTGGATCACGATACTTGGCCGCGACAGGTGAATGGTCCTTCTTCGGTCGTTTTTTGGTACCGTCTTCCAAGTCTTGCAGAGACAATCCGTGATTCTGCATCAATTCACGAATTTTCTGGATTGCCCCATCTCGCTCGGAACGGCGTAACTCTTCCGCCTGGCGTTCCAATTCGGCGATCTTCGCTTTGATTTCCTGATAACTTGCCATTTAACTTCCTTTGCCAGTTTGATTTGACTAATTTACCATCTGTTCAGCAGTTTGGCCACACTTTAGAGCCGGGCTAATTAGCATTGACCACTATATGCTCAAATCGTACTCGCAACACCGCAGGCGGCATAGGTGCTGGATTCAAGGAATTTTAGTCTACTTTCCACAGAAAATGTGGATAACCGTTACCGCTAGAACCTCCATGAAACCTGACGTTAGCTGAAGTGCTGGTTATTACTCGCCCATCGGATATTTATTTGTATCGACGTACTCTAGTCACCGACCTTAGTATTATGTGCATCGAGGGCTGCTTTCCAAGCCTGGCACTCGTTTTGGGCAATTGCTAGCCTAGGACTTAATTCGCTAAAGTCTGATAAAACAACAAAGACCACTTCTCCTGTAGTGCGTACGTATCGTCGAGATCTGCAACCCGGATAGCAAATCGCAATGATATCCCTGATTGATTTCAAATGACTTTCGCAATCGTCATGTTCACCACATGAGGAGGTAAGGTCGAACCATCTAAGTTCTTGCGTCCCAAGGTCAAACTGCCAGGACTGGCGCGTGGACTGGATCTTCAGTAGTTGTCTCATAGCATCCATTGCCAGCGCGAGCTTGATGTCATCTCTTACCAAAAAAGGCATCCTCACCTCCGATATGTTCGTAGTCGGTATTGTGGCGTGCTTGTGGCTATCTGCATATGGTTAAACGTCGCGAATGTTATTTCGAAAGCGCACAATCGCATGAGTCGCGTCCATTTGAGATAACGCATCTTATACAAAGTCTTGTACTTCGCGCATATCATGAATTTTGGTTGCTTCCTGCAGGAGCAGATGTTTCCGATCAAGCTAAACTCAAAAACTCACTTAAAGCAATTAAAAAATTTTCAGTTTTTATTTTATAGCGAAAAACATATCTTCGTCAGAGAGCAATAATATGGTATTCTTCAGATTTTGGTTATAAAATTCTTTTTCAAGTTTATCGGAGAGCAATGATATTATTTGTTGACCTGGTAGATTTTCGGCTAATTTCAAAATATCAGCGATCTGCTTTTGATCAATATCTTCGATACCGTCGTGAAAGACGAATGATGGCCGCTTCGCACCAATCTCAGCTACAGTGAGGATGTAGGCCATATCGAATGCCATGACTTCTGCTTTCTTTTTCCCGCCTTCAGGATTAGGAGCAGAATTATTGATATCGACCTCACAAGCACCTGTTTCATCATCAAATTTAAGCGAAAATAGGTAAGGATCGGCATGTATTACCTTTGTCAGGGCTGCGAAATGCTTATTAAAAACGACAATAAATTTCTCAACGGAAGCTAATTCTTGAGAAATAGCCCCCAAGGTCTCTTGCAATTTTAGGTTAGCCGTTCGAAAGCCTTCTGCAGCAGTCTTCTGTTGGTCAAGAAGCCCTTCAAGCTTCCCAAGTTCTACTTTTAGTCTACCAAGTTCTTTGATATTTTCAGTAATCTTATCAATGTTTTCCGAAGAACGGATCCTAGAAAACACCTCCGCCTTTTGGCTGTTTATAACGTCTAGTTCAGTCCGTGATTCCTTCTGAGCCCTATGAAGTTCAGGAATATCCTCTGAGATAAACTGCAACTTCTTCGCTACCAATTTATCGTGAAAAGCCAGCACCTCCTCAAAATTGCGCAGTGCCGTTTCAACCGAAACGCCTGCAAACTGGTATATTGCTCTGACTTCATTTAACAGATGATTGCCGCCTTCGTCGTTAAGAATACTAACCGTTCTCTCAACATTGACTAAGCGGCGATGAATATTGAGCGTCCTCTCAGTAATTCTGTTTTCTTCATCTTGGAGTTCGGTCAATCGCCTAACAGGATTAACATCATTTGGCGAATATTCAAATCGCAATATATCCTCCTCTAACTCCGACGCTTGCTTCCTATATTTAACGACCTCTGCTGATGGTTTCTGCTCTTTTATAATGGCATTTAATGCGGCACCTTGTTTCTTCCGGCGAGCTGCTAAATTTCCTTGCTCTCGCTTTTCAGTCAGTAATTGAGTATTTGCAAATCCAAAGAGATATAAAAAAAGCTCGCTATAGTCCTTTGCTGCAGAGCGTGGATCCAAGAATTTGGTCGTGTTAAGCATCTTGTGATTATCATTCCGAATGAACTTTGGAGCAACAAATCTGATCGACGGTCGCCTAGTGCGAATCTGAAAGAAAAATAATTGAAGTGCTTCTTCATAGTTGGCCTCACTAACTTCTTTTCCATCGATATAGAATGACCTTATTTCTTTATCAATCGAAAGATTCCTTGACGCTCTATGCAATAATCCGTCGAGCGCTACAAAGTCGAGCTGAGCCTCTACTACTGAGTTCTTGAATAAATCCTCTATTTTTTGATTAGCTTTTCCAAATTCTTCATCAATATAAATGGGATCAATAGGTCCCATAAATAAGAAGTCGACAATACGAGATAAGGTTGATTTGCCAACGCTATTACCAGATCTACCAACTCCGCGACGGTTCATAACCAAATTCAATCCTCGCCGAAACTCAACAATTCTTATTGTTTCGCCGTTGCGAATGATACGCAAGCATTTAAGCTCCATTAATCTTTACCTTGTCATCAATAAGGTCTACAGCAGAAATTATGAAAAGCCAGTCCAAGGCAAGTATTGCATGATCTAACGAAACATTAAAAAAACTAGCAGTTTCCCGTAGTATTTTTGAAATCTCAACAGGTGAGTTTCTAATGCCGTAGAGAATATGGGCACCCATTCGAATAACATTTATGCGCGGGTCGCAGCCTGGATCAGGTAGCATTATTAGGATTTTCAAAAATAATGCATTCAATAAACGCATGTGCGACGATAACATTAATTCCCTGATCTATCATCTCTTTGATGCCCAAGCTGTTCTTAGATTCAAAAGCGTAACTTCGAAGTTTTCCAATGATGAAGTCCACTATAAACGTCGAGTTTTCGCGAACTAAAATTACATCAACTTCATCACACATGTATTCTATCCCACATGCATCTAGAGCAGCGAAGTACAAATCATTCAGATTTCTGAGTACAATCTGTTCCCCAAAGGGGATTACTGAATCAATTCCTTTATACGCCACCTCAATGGCTGCGGAATAGTCCATGTACTGCTTTATAATATATTGGCGACCTTGCAGTTGATTGAACTGGATCTTCGCTAAAGTTGATGCAGGCGGGCGTCGTCGAATCTGCTGAAAAACAAACGGCTGCTGTGCTAATCCTAGTAGTAGCTCGTTTATTGCAGAATTGACCTGATATTCAGGTGAATCGCCAATGTGAACGTTTCCCGCTACGTTTTCAATATTTACCGTTTTATTGGCGAGCATAATCGACTCGACTTACATATTAATTGTCATACCGCCGGAATTTCGGCCTGTATGTACATTCTTTTCTCCATTCTGCGTTACTTCACTTTTGCTTGCATCCACTTTTGTTTTATTCAAGGAGTTTTGCAAATTCGCGACTTGATTCTGAGTCTGATGTAACTCTGTACGTAACTTAATGTTTGCGTTTCTTTGGAAAATACTGTAAACAAAACCGGCTACGCCACAGATCCAAGCAATCGCAATGCCAAGTTCAGAATTAAAGAAAGACATATTATTCCCCTCAAAGATGGTGTTCCTATTAGCAATAAGTGTAGCTTTTTGGCGGGCATGCGTCCATAATTTATTGCTGCTGTCGTGGAGGAAGGCAAATTTGTCTGCAAATTTCTAAGGCCTTGCCCCCTGCTCGTATGCTTTTTCAGACAAATTCTCCCTCGTCCACAGGAAGGCATTTTTGTCTACAAAGAGCATAAGAAGGTCATATTCTCTACTCGCAGCTTTTGACCGTCGGAGCACGGCGTAAGTTGTTGAGACCATGAGTGAAAATCGCTTCCTGTCTGCAGTTTCGAGCACCCGACCACGTGGCACCCGCGTGATCGAGATGTTTAGTCCGAAGCTGGGCCGACGACTACAGTGTTTTGGTGAGCAGCTCTTCGAACAGTGGGTTGGCCTAGAAGCGGATCCGACGAGTCAGACATTTTGCGAACGCCCCGTTTTTCTGGACTGGGTCGGTATGCGACTCGCCGACTTTTGGGTAATGCAAGAAGACGAGGAAGCTCTGCTCATTGTTGATGCCTGGAGCACAGTATCGACGCTCGCGCACGATGGTGTCGAACTGCCAGTTCGAGCGTACCGGGCCCCGAACTGGCAGCCGCGCGCACCTGGGTCGATAATTGGAAACGCATGCTGTCTGTGATCGTTTCCTGCCGTTCCAAGTTGACGCCCCCTTTTTTGCAGTCGATCGTACATTTCATTTCCGAGCCAATGCAACTCTCCCGCATTGAGGACCAGTTCACCAAAGGCGATCTCGCACTAACGCGGGCCGCTATCTTCACGCTGCTCCATGCTGGGAGCCTGCAAGCTCCGCGACTACATACTGAACAGCTTTCATTTTTGATTCGTTTTCATCCTGTGGGGGCGAACCATGGATCGTCGTCGTGCTGACCTATGACCGTCGTAAAAGCACGGTGATGACAGCCCTACCTTCGCCATCACTTACTGACTGCGGTAAGGGCGCGGACACCCGGGGTTGCAACGACGTCGGCAGTCGTCCTCACAATGCCTGCGCTCGGCGCGACAGTCATCGCAGTCCGAAAAGATCCAGGAACGTGCTCTAGTCTAATGGATTCTTAACGCATCACTGTTACGACGCCGGCAGGGTAAATTAGCAGGTTCTTTAGCCCTGCCTAACGGTTTCAATTTTGAATAGTTGTGAGAATTCCATTGCTGAAATATAAAAAATTTCCATCTCCGTACACCCACTGTTCAAATGTTCCGGTTGCCGTGGTCGTGCGATTGACACTATCTGGTTTTCCCCAATTCGAAGCGAGTACGCGTTTCTTGCTCATTCCGATTGCAACACCGCCTTTGCGTTTATTTTCTGCGACACGCTTTGCCGCAGCAACTGCCAGCACGGCCTCTTGCTTGGCTCGCTCCTTCTCAACGGCTATGGCAAGCTCTCTTTTTTCGGCGTCGTACCGTTGTTGCAATACAATGGGTGACTCCGAATATAGAGGATTAGCGTACGGTTCTGCAATGTACTTCTCCGTCAGTGTTACTCGCGTCCTTGCAGAATGATAATAGAAAATATCCCCACTGACATAGGCGTCCGTACCATCATCCAGCCGAACTTGGTACGCGTGTGTTTCTTGATTGCGCCTATCTTTTTCGACGATGTAGCGGATAGGAACGAAACTGAATACTGCAGGCATCACGGAAATGATCTTCTTTAGGTCCACGCCATATTGGTTAATCTCATAACCACGATAGAAGTAACGCGTTGAGATTGGCAAACCACCTGACTCTTGAATCCAAACTCGCAAACCGATCGCACTTTCATGAAATGTTCTTTTTGCGTTCGCCGCCGGCTGAGAAACAGCGCGAATTTTCATATCCGTATCCTGCGTGCTTTCGTTCGCAGGTGTTTCCGAGCACCGCTTTTCGACGAGTTTGCCGACCTCCACCCCTGCAATATCTACTAAGCTAGTATCCGTCCAGATTCCGTCAGCGGATCGGCCTGATTCATCACCTTTTCGATCCAAAACAGTCAGTGCTTGAGACTGCGAATATCCAATTGATCGCAATTCTGCGAGTTTTCGAGCAAATAAGCCGTCTTCGACGCATGTGCCGAACACTGGAGAGGAAAACGCCAGGGGAGATATACATAGTGCCGTTGCAAAAACATGGAGCGTTGAAATTTTCATCTTATTGTTCAGTATGCTTTTTTAAGGTAAATTGACTGCAGCACTGGCTTGCTCATCCTGGCAGGTCAAGTTCAATCGGTAAATCAACCATGAAGGTGTTTAATGACCGCTATATACAACGGTTTGCAATTCAAAACGCAACTTGAAGCCCAATGGGCAGCATTTTTTGATTTGGCGGAATGGGAATGGTACGTCAATCCCGTTCCAGTCGGCAACTGGGCTCCGGACTTTCGCGTCACCTTCCCGTGCCGCCACTCTGAATGCGGGGGTTCGCATACCCTACTGATTGCTGTGTTGCCGCTGTCAAAAAGTGAGAATTTCGAAGGTCATCCTTGTCTCAGCCATTCTTATGGCATCAACGAAGCCAACGTTGATGACTACGAAGGATTGGGCATCTCCATCGCCGCGGGTGCGGCCTTTGGCACTTCGCCAACGGCGACGATATGGGAAATGTCTCATGGGTCCGGGGGGGGAATCGAAGACGTGAACGCATGGGTAGAACATGCGAGCGATTTATGGGAAAAAGCTAAAGATCTCGTGAAGTGATCGGCAGACCGGTTAGACGGCGCGCACTTTTGGGTGCGCAATACGCAGCTACATCGGCCGCAGCGCTCGGCAGAACGACGTCAGGAATTCACCACATTTACGGCGATCACGGGACGCGAGCCCGTGGCCACGTGCTGACGCCGTTCCCCCGAATGCCGGGCCCTGGTCGGAACTGCTTTCGTTTGCAAATTCACGATTGTGTCGTCACTGGTCGATTCCCTGTGCGACGCCCTCGGGCGGTGAAGACCGAAGGAATTACGCCGGCGCTTGACGACGACCAGGCCCGCGCTGCTGGCCCCCTCCTCCCCTTTTCGGAGCCGGTATCTCTGTGCGCTGTGGGATGGGAACGCTTGGAAGACCGATCACTTCACAAGGGGTGAGATCCATATCGATGATGAGCCTATGTATCAAGTGGGGAAGAAGGCAGCTGGCCGCCAGCTGGACGGCTCGCAGCACGACGGCTTTCCCGTCATACCCCACTAACGAAAGGACACCATGAAAATCAACAGCTCGGACGAAGCACGGCAGTACGTGCTGACGTTCATGTGCGAACGCTTTATCGACAAAGCGTTTCGCGAAGGCCGCAAGCCGCGCGCTCCGTGGACCATTAGAAATTGTCGGCTACGAGCTGCGTGACCGAATGCGCACCCGGTGCCGCGTGCGTTATGCTGATCGCTCCAAACGTGATGTGGAGAGTTACACCATGCCTTTCAAGATTGTTGTCGTAATGGTGTTTGCCGCGACCTGCTCCGGATTTGCCTCTGCTACAAAACCTGTCAATGGTGTCCCAGCCCTGCAGGTGATCGCACCAAATGGAGCTATCAGTACGTTGCTGGGTACGATGCATGTGGGGTACACAGGACTTCGCCAGCCTGCCCTGTCGTTGTTAGATAGAGCGCGAACACTGGTGATTGAGCATTCACTGGATAACGCACCGCAAGACCTCGACTATGCACCAGAAGCTTTCGCTGCATTGCAAGCCACGGGGAAGTGGGGCCGTGCGAACTGGGCAAAGAGTCTTGACGACAAGCAGCTCGAACGCATTCGAACGAACCTAACGTGTATAACGAAGCAGTCAATCACGCCTGATGAATTTGATTCGTTTCTCATTGCTCGTGCTCCCCGCCTGATGTCTGCAGTTGCGTTCTGGCCTTGCCCCAGCTCCCCGGGGCGTGACGCGCTACTCATCGATGCCGCACGGAAGCGAAGCGTGGCGATTGTTGAGTTGGAGTCCCAGGAGGAGATCGCGGCACGCAGGCGAGCGATCCCTGATCACATGTATGTCCAACAGCTGCGGTACGGCCTGAAAACAGATCTAGATAACCTGTACCGGGAACTCGTGCGTGCATTGAACCAGGGCGACTACACCGCGATCGCCCATACTGTGGCGACGAGCTTCGATAACCGTGCCGACGCTGCGCTTTCGCACCGCATCCTCGTGAGTGAACGGAATGCCGCCTGGATGCCTCGACTCATTGCGGAGCTGGACGCTGGCGACGCAGTGGTTGCGGTCGGCGCGGCGCACCTGCCCGGCAGCGACGGTCTCGTTACTCTGTTGACCAATGCAGGATACAAAGTAAAGCCGATTGTGGTACCGGGTCAAACAACTCAGTAACCTAGCTGCAGTAGACCTGCTGTGTCTCGAACGAAAGTCCGAATCAGCGTGGCCGAGCGTTGAATGCAATGCTGCACAGATCAATGTCGGCCGTCCCTTACATTTGACTTGCCAAGAAGAAATTAGTATAGTTTTCACACCCATCCATAGTCCGGCCGGGGCTGACGCGGATCCTGCACGGTAGCTGGTCGCTGATACCCAACTTCTGCAGTCAGCGTCGCAATTCATGCCCCTGAAGCAAACTCTCGAAGACCTGCAAATCCTAGCCCGAAGTCGGGGCGGAGACTGTACATCTGATACCTATTCCGGAGCAAATGTACACCACCAGTGGAGGTGTCACGCCGGACATTTATGGAGCGCTCGACCTGGAGAAGTCAAAGCGGGTACTTGGTGTCCTTCCTGTGCGGGCCGCGGTCGATACACAGCAAAGTTCGTGCAGGAAGCGGCCTCCGCGCGAGGCGGACGGCTTGTCACAGACAAGCCCAAGTTCCAAGTCGAAGACGAGGCCGTATTTGAATGCGCAGAGGGTCACCAATGGTCGGCGCAGGTTGGCCGCGTAGCAAAAGGCAAAAGCTGGTGCCGAACATGCGGCTATGACCAGGTGAGTAAGAAGCTTAGCGGCAGCCTGGATGAACTGCAGAAACTGGCGCAGGATCGAGGTGGCCAGTGCCTGTCCACCGTGTATCCGCGGCGCGGCCAAAAAGCCCGTTGGAAGTGCATCAACGGCCACGAGTGGGACGCCCAGGTCGCAGCAGTCAAACACGGGGGCACCTGGTGTCCGTCATGTACGCAGCCGCTCATATCAGAGAGCTTCTGCCGTGCTCTCATCGAGGCACAGCTTGGAAAATCGTTTCCAAAGGCTAGGCCCGCCTGGCTGAAACCAGAGAACGGGCGACGCTTGGAACTTGATGGCTACTGCCGTGAGCTGGCTCTAGCTTTCGAATATCAGGGTGAGCATCACTACCACGCGTACAGCTACACGGGCGGGCCAGAGGCCTTGGCGCGACGGCAAAGCAATGACGCCTTGAAGCGTGTTCTCTGTGTACTTAACGACGTCCGCCTGGTGGAGATCCCCTACACCATGTCGCAACAGGAAATCGTCGACTTCCTGGCCACCACATTCACCGAGTGGGGTTTAGGCGAAATGCTGCGCACGGACGTCGCCCTCTCCCAGCTCAAGTATTACCCGTCATCCCGGCTGGACGAGATGGAGGCCATTGCGCAGGGATTCGGTGGCACCTGCCTGGCCGATCGATATGTCTCCGTGAGGGAGCCAGTGCGATGGCGATGTGGACGTGAGCACGAATGGTTGTCAGCCTTCCACGAGGTAAAGAACAAGGGCCACTGGTGCCTAGAGTGCAGCGGCAGCCGGAAGCTGACGTTGGACGAAATACAAGCAGTTGCCGCGTCTCGCGGCGGTCGATGCCTCGCGACCGAGTACACATCGGTTGAGTCTCCTCTCGAGTGGGAATGCGGCGCAGGTCATCGATGGATTGCCACGCCCAACATGATACGCAACGCGAAAAGCTGGTGCCCTCATTGCGCCGGGACCGCGCGATTGTCGCTTAGCGACGCGGTCGACTACGCGCGGTCTAAAGGCGGCGAGTGCCTTTCGACGTCGTATGTAAATGGCAGAACCAAAATGCACTGGACATGCTCGAATGGGCACGTGTGGGAGGCCGCTTTCGGTTCGATGAAGAACGGGAATCAGTGGTGTCGCCAATGTAGCGGTAAAGCTCCTTTAACCTTGGTCGAAATGCGCTCAATGGCGGCCGAGCGAGGGGGAGAATGTCTGTCCTTCTCGTACGTCAACCTGGCCACTCCTTTGGAATGGCGGTGTGGGCAGGGACATATCTTTCGCGCTACGCCCAATGCGGTCCGGCACGGGAAGACCTGGTGTGCTATCTGCCGCGCATCGAAGTAGCGGTGCACCATCCTATGTCTTTAGAGGAACGTTGCGTATTTTTATACACAGCGTTCGGTATTGCCGGTAGTGGCCAGGAAAAATTGTACTATCGCAGCGTTTCCACATCAATCCGAACTGACATCAGGAACTGCGATAAATCATGAGCCATCTCGAACAACTAATTGCCGAGTTTTTTGACTGGCAAGGCTATCTCGTCAAGCGCAACGTCAAGGTCGGCAAACGGGCTGCAGGCGGCTGGGAAATGGAGCTCGACATTGTTGCATTCCATCCCCAACTGCTACGGCTAGTGCACATCGAGGCCTCGCTGGACGCACAATCATGGAAACTGCGCGAAGAGCGATACCGCAAAAAATTTACCCTAGGTGAAAAATACATCTTGCTGCACGTTTTTGCCTGGCTTCCGGCCGAGACGCCAATCGAACGCATTGCCATCTTCCCGTCCGTTCCAGCGGACCGACGCGATCTCGCCGGCGCCCGCTTGCAGTCGATCGACGACTTCGTCGCGCAAGTCGCGGGCACCGTCGCACAGGGCAAGACGATGGCGAAGGGAGCGATCCCCGAACAATACCCGTTGCTGCGCACAATGCAGTTGACATTACTGGGTTACCACCGGCGCTCTCAGCGTCCTGCCAAGGCAGCCACCGTTTCCGCGACTGACATGGGCGAGAGCGGGCAAGGTTCAACGGATCAGGCATCACTGACTCACTAAAGCGGCACAGGGACCTCCGACCTGATGAATGGGTCGAACCAGCCGCGGCTACGCTGCGAGTACACACGAGGTGGCAGAATTATTGCAGAGGCGACATAGGCTAGTCTTTTGCACTCGCATAGAACAGCGCGGCTTCCTCAGCAATATGTTTTTCTCGGCTCTTGCTGTACAACTTGGTGGTCGACGAATCTGCATGACCCAGCACGTCTTGCAGTACACCCTCGGCCATGCCGCGTTCGGCCGCCTCCACGCCGAACGTGTGCCGGAAGGCGTGGGGGCTCGTCCTAGCCAGCTGCTCCAGGTCCTCCACGGTGATCTCGGGCGCCGTCCCAGCCGGATCCATGGCGGACAAGACAACGCTTACGCGCTTTAGCGCGGCTTTCACAAGCCGATACATCGCATCGGCCGTATAGCCCGGGATCACACCCGGGTCGATCTGGCGGTGTCGGGCAACCGCAGCCCGGGTGGCAGGGAGCTTGACCGGCACCAGCAGCGGGCGCCGCGGATCGCTCGGGTCGTATAGATCGACGTCGTGATCGAGCCCATGCCGGCGCAGCGCCGCGACCGTGCGCGCACTGACGGGCACTAGGCGCTGTTTGTTGCGCTTGCCCAGCGCGGTCAGCATCCAGACGCCCTGCACGTGCACGCTGGGAACGAGATCGCCGCGCGTGAGGCGGACAACCTCTCCGCGGCGCAGGCCGGAGTCCCCCATGAGCAGGATGGCCGCCAGCGCGACGCGGTCCTGCTGGTTGCTGGCCACCTCGCCGCGCTGCCGCAAGACTTTTACTACCATCTCCCAAAGCAACGAAGGCAATGCCCGCTCTACCTGGATCGGTTTGATCCGCTGGATCGTCAGCGGGTCGCGCACCGCCTGCCATGGATTGCCGGCGAGGTAGCGCACACGCACCAGATAGTCGAACGCGGCGCGAATGACCTTGATGGCGTATTTCTGCGACTCGACCGACATGGGCTGCAGGCTGAACGGGCGCCACAGCGCACTGCCGCGCTGCGCGTTCACTCCGCAGAAGGCCGGTGCCGGCGCCGCGAGAAACCGTTTATACGATTCGCAGTCATCCACCAGCAGTGACGCCATGGGTTTTCGCGCCACGTGCACACTCCACAAGACCAGTCGCTCCAGCTCGCGCCGGTAGGCGCGCAGCGTGTGCGGCTGATGGTCGAACCGGGCCAGGTAGCAGTCGATCGCGGCCAGGTCGTCCGGCGCGCTGATGAACGGGAACATGCTCGATCGGTTCACACCGAACTGGCCGTCGTACATCGCCGGCAAGCAGAAGCGGCCAAGTGGCAAGAGCGCGCTGCTGCGCTCGGGGTCCAGCAGCTCGTACCCCGGTGTGGCGTCGAGCCGGCGCGGCGCCAGCACGACGTCGCCCAAGGCTGGGTGCAGGCGCAGCCAGCGCACCAGCACTGCGGCTCGCGCGGCGCCGATGCGCGGTACCGACCGCCACCAGGCCGCGCCGCGCGCATTGATGAAGCCGACCAGGTCGCCAAGGGTGGCAATCCCTTCACCCTGCAGCGCCCGCACGGTGCGCGGGCGCAGCCATCGGCTAATAGGATCCGCCGGCGCCGGAACTGGCTTCGGGAGATCGGCCGCCTGGATCAGCACGCCCAGCGCCTTGGCCGATATCTGTCCGGTCTTACGGGCGTGCGTCAGGGCCTCGGCGAAAGCCGGCTGATTAGCGATCGCCCGCTCGACCAGGGTGTCGCGCATGCGGATCAGGTGGCGCTCGAGCCCCTGTTGCATCGCGGGGCAGTCCTCGGTGTAGTACAGATCGGCGATACGCTCGATCGGCAGGCGCAGGCAGTACGCGCGCAGCGCCGTGTAGTCCGCGCGCGTGTACGCTTCGTCCGGTAGGAAGATATTCGTGTTCTGAGCCACGGGATCACGCCTCCGGTGGCGTGGCGGCGGCCATTTGCGAAAAGTCCCCCACGCCAACACCTCGATCCGATTGGCTCTTCGGGCGGCGGCCCGTATCCACAGTTGCGAAGACATGCCGGCTGCCGGGACATTGCACCAGGTAGCTTCCGCATCGTGCATATTTGGCCATCTCTGCATCGATCTCGCTGACGGAGGTGTGCAGAGTGGTCAGGGCGAAGCGTTTGTCGGTCAACAGCCAATACATCAAGAACGCTTCGTACGAATTGAAGTCCTTCGTGAGCTTACTGAATGTGCCTGCAGCACAACGGTTCCAATGCCCTGCAGCCATCTCTTCCCGAACGAACTTGCGCGTCTTTCCTGCGTACCTTGCCAGCCATGCCGAGCCATAACGCCAGATAAACCTGTCGTTTAACTCTGCATGGAGTGCATACATCGCGTCGTCACACTCGGCGGGGATTCTCGCCTCCGCGCCTTCGCCGGCGTTGCCGTACTGGTCCCGGCCGTTGCGACGCAGGAGGACGTCGGTAGCCCGGCTCACGGCACCTCCGCCGTTGGAAGCCCCTCCAGTGTCGACGCGAACGTCTCCACGACCAGCTGTAACACCAGCCACCACGCATAGAGCGCAAAGGCGGATTCGCACAGCGCTTCGTCGGCCAGGCCATGGGCGACGTCGTTACGCAGGTTCGACCCGGCGCGGTCGCACATGATCGCGTGAATGGCCAGCGTCAGACCGTCGCCAAACTCCTCCGCCATTTGTGGCCGATCGATAAGGGAGGCCAACGCAACTTCCATGTCCAGGCCGTCCTTGTCATGCTGGGCGGTAAAGGCGCCTGCGCCACGCAGTACATGGCGCACGATGTGCTCGAATTGTGGCATCAGCACGTGCAAGGCGTGGACCATATCGCCGCGATAGCCTGCATGGAGCGCCTGGCCCACAATCCCGGCTCGGTCGGTGGGCACGACGGGAGAGCGCTGAGCCAGCGCGACGAATACGTCCAGGCGGTAATCCTGTTCAGTGCGTAACTGGTCGCGCGCAGGCAAGATCTTCGCCAGCGCTGTCTTGGCAGCGTGATCGCGGAACAGTGCTCGCGAGCGCGCCGCCACTTGGGCCTCCCAACCTTTATCACCCCCTAGGTTCTCGACCTGGCGGCCGTCCGCCGCCAGCACACCGCCAGAAATCAGGGTCTGCAGCGGGGTAGCCCGTAGCGAGGCATCAGCGATAGCATTGAGCTGTGGCACATCCGGCGGGCTGTCTAGGCCGCAGAACGCCAACAGCGCCTCGAGCGGTGCACGTCCTTTCACGTGCTCAATCGACGACTGCACCAGGTCCGTGACGTCAAGTCGTGGACCGTGCACCATGACCATCTCCCCCACCGTGGCGTGGCCGGCGGCCTCGCGCTTGCGCCGCACTGTCTCGATCGCGGCATCGACGCCCAGCTGCTCGCGGAAACGGCCAGGCACACGTCGATAGGCTTCGATCGCCTTGCCCAGCCAGGTGTGCTCAATGATGGCGCCGTCGCCCTGTTCGGCCTGCAGCACGAGCGCTGCAGCGGCGTGCGCCAGGTTCACCGCCTGCTGCTCCGGATCGCGGGCCCATTCGAACCAGTCGGCTGCCGCTTCAAAATAGGCTTGCGCTTCGAAGGGCCTACTGGCCCCGAGCATCCTGTCGCCAATCCTGGCCAGCTGATCGGCGACATCGCATGCGCGCCCACCACTGCGGCGCTCTGCTCGCAGTGGTTTGAGGTATCCGAGCGGTTCGTAGTCTTGCGCGTCGGCCGCGCCGAAGAAGGCATCCAGCAGCTGCCCCTCGATGCCGGCAATCTGGTCGTCTGCACGCAGTTGCACGGCCAACTGCAGCGCGCGGTGCCAGCTCACACGCCCCTCTCGAAGCCATGTGTCGCGCGATATCGGCCGCTTGCGGTAGCCCGAAATCGCCAGCTGGGCGAACTGAGCGCCGCGACGCTTCTCCTGCAGCCACACCAGATCGGCCATGCGGGCACGCAGCGCCGCGTTCGGTACGTCACCGGCAAGGCTGGCCAGCAGCTCGATCATGGCGGGCGACAGGTGCGCTGGCGCCATGCTCGTGCCACCGTCATGCCACGTCACCATCGGCCGGTAGACGACCGTCGGTTCCTCCGGCACCAAATACATCGAGCACACACCGGCCGCGAGCTCCAGGGCACGGCGCGGGCCGTCCTCCAACGCTTCTCTGGCCGCCCAGAACACCTTGTTCAGGGCATGGCAATCATCATTGGGGTGGCTGGCCACGAGCTCGGCGAAGCCGGCAGCGTGGAAGTCCGCCAGCGTGAGCGCTGGCGGTGCGGCAGGCGGCTCAGCCCGCGCGTTCGGATCGGTCATATCGGGGCTTTCTCATGGCACAAAAGGCTAGGATAACGCGTTCCACGGTCGAAAACCACCAAAAATGCTTACCTGATAATTGGGATTATCATGTAAGGCGCGGGATGGACTGGCCTGCCGATTGTGTTGCCAACACGACACAGACCGGCTCCGTAACAACGTGCTTGCCTGTAAGCTACAGCGGTTGGGATGAGGGACAGACAGGTAAGGTAACGCCGGCCTACCAAGTACAGTTATTTATAGGGAAAATCCGAAACGAACCAAAAACAGGAGGTACTGCGCCAACAAAGCGGTTGGCGGTATGGTCTTAGATGTCGATGCAGCGGACAATTTCCCAGTTCAAGAAGCCGTGCACGTAGGCCGGTTCATCCCCGGTGTAGGCGCGGCCCAGCGTGGCTTCCGCGCACTTGGGCACGCTGGCCTCCCAGCAGTTCAGCAGCGCGGGCAGGTTATCGTTGAAGCGCGCGTACACCCGGTCCGACACTTCGTCTGCCCAGGTCAGGACGATGCTGGGGCCGAAGGCGTGGACCGGCAGGGGGTATCCAGCGGCGTCGAGGTCGTCGCAGAACCGCTGCAGACACCGCTCGTCGCCGGACACGAGTTGGATGCTCAATCTATGAATCATTTTTTCTCCTTAGGAAAGCGTTTCATTGGTTGTGGGCGTGGAAAATCCACACCCTTCTAAACCTTCAAATCTTCAAAGAACTATGAAACGCTGAAAAAAGTATAAAGAAAAAATTGAGAAAAAAATTTGACATGTTGATCGACGGGTAAGGCCACCGCTCCGACCCGGCGTGTTGCTTTTGCTCCACATAAATTTCGTAGGTGAAAATTTATGGTAGAGTGCCTAGGTTGGCTAGGTTACCTAGGTTAGGTAGGCGATCTAGGCCAGAGACACACCACCACTAAATTCACACAGGGAAATACCATGCGCAAATACCATCAGCTTGCCCGCACCTTCGACGACGTCGCACAGAACGCAGCAAGGTTCGCGAAGGACCTTCAGGACCCGGAGATCGGCCCGGAGCTGCAACGCAGGCTCACCCTGGTAACCCATTGGTACGCGTTCAAGGATGAGACCGGTTACCACTACGTCAGCTCGAAATTCGGGGGCTACCGTGACATGACGGGCAAGATCTACCTGGCCTGCTACAACCTGCCAAAGGCTGAAGGAGGGCTACACGGCGCCGAGACTCAGGCCAGCCTTCAGGAGCTCGCAACTTTGATCGATGAGGACGACGAGGGTATGGCAGAGTACGGTCGCCAGCTTGAACAGTGGCTGGGCCACACGTTCGGCAAGCGGAGGCGCAAGAACTCGACCATCTCGGTACTTAAGGGCTCGGCGTAAGGTGTATTGGCAGCTAAGTTCCACATTGTTGCCGCTCGAAGCTGCAGCGATAGCGTACAACTGCAGCGTGGCATGCGCCATGCAACACCAACAACGGCGCAGTTACCGCCCTGGCGCCGCGGCGCCGCTTGGCCACAGCAGTATGGGCTTAAAGCGCAACATCTCGCTGGCCAACGTCGGGTAGCCCAACTCGGCGGCGATCAACGCAAACACCGGCTGCGAGTGGCTCAGCAGCAGGGCGAGCGTCAGCAACCACGCGCACGCGCGGCGGGTTAGCAGTCGGGGGATTGTCAAGCGCCGAGGGGCGCGCGGGGGAGAACGGCGGGAAGAACGGCGACTCGATCTTTCCCTGCGGCGATCCGGCCCTTCGCCGCTAGTTACTACCTTTGATCGCGGGCTCGAGCACAGCGGCCCTAATGAATCCTTATCCGGCGCGGAGGTCGTGATGTCTAATGACAAACATGTGACGGGATATCTGTTTTGATGATAAACGGTATCGCTAGAATAAATTGGCCTTGCAATTTATTGAATGAGAGGATGCACATGTCTCCTCTAGCTCCTCCAAAGAACTAGATTCAGCCGGCCTAGAGCCGGCTATTTTTTTGCCAGGAAAGCCCTCGCGTCAGACGTGGAAAAGCCGCCCAAACGAGCGAGCGGCAGGACGTTCGATCCTAGACTGCGTGGAGCTCATTAGAAGACAGTTCCGGCAGCCGAACCGGCTCTAGGAAACATTAATTTTGACGTACGCAATTATCTCATCCATCAAGTCAAGTATTTTCATGCGCGTTAGAAATCCTGCCATATGAAGCTCTTTATTGTTCATCGACGCGGAAAGAATCAAACCAGACCATTCGATAGGAAGAACTTTCAGGTCGTGCTCGTTGAACTTCAAAAAGAAATCGTGCGAGAGGCTATTCCTAATCATACGCAAGAATTGGTACCAAGGTGCCTTACGCATATTGCTCATCTGATCCGTCTGCGTCCCGTAGAGCTTCACAACCTCAAACATTTCCTTGATACAGTTCCTTAAGACCGATTTCCTCAGTTGATTAGTTGAGAGGGCTAATAATTTATCGTTTTCTAGAACATATCGTATATATAAGATCCTGCTTAATTCTGCATGGTTTGCGAAAGGAGCTGAATATTCGTCGAATTTTGTCACCGCGTCTGGCTGGGCCAGGCACATAATTCCAGCCTGAACAAGAGCGTAGTTATTCTTTATGGTCTGTAACTTTCCTAGAAATTCTTCTTTAAGCATAGTCTTATGATTATTTGCTTCAGTGGACGAAGGTTCGACCTTAGTTTTCAATAGCGGGACTGTCTGAAGTCATGACGTGGTAGACCCACAGATCACACTGGGTTTCGAACGATTGCGGCCACTTATGAAGTGCATGGGCCACTTCATGTAGGACTAGGTGTTGAAGAAACAACAGTGAAGAATCAGCTGACTGGAGCTTATCGGCGTGATTCGATAGTTCAGGATATGCATCGACATGCCCTCGCATGCTAAGTGCAAGTAGCGAGTCGTCGATGTCCTTCCTGCTGATATGTCGAGCAATTTGGATGAGCGGACGCGTTCGATAGGCACTCCAGTCCGCACGGCCAAGATAGCCATTCAGTTCTCTGTAATGATCCACCACTTGAACATCTGCATCTAAATGTTCGGAAACCCAACCTCGAATTTTTTCGATGTGTCCTTGGCAATCAATGTCGTCCATAATTTTTCTTGGCTAGTCTGTTTTACCGGCAGTGGGCGACTGTTCCCTTCTGGCCTATTGTGTCAAAAAACTCACTTTAGTTCTCGTTGGTAATGAAAGATCGATAACTCGACTTTCCAGGCCCGTGTGGCTATTGCCGCTCGGCGCCGACGCGTCGAGCGGGTAAGTGCAGCCGCGCCCCTGAGTCTCGCGACAGACAAAAATACTAGGGAGGGTTGTCTCGGGCGCGGACAATGTCTGTCCGTTCTCGGGACTACAAAGACGACGAACTCGTCGCGGGAAAGCAGTTTTACGGGTGAGCAGTCTCATATTTGTTCAGAAGCCAGATTATAATCTAAAAATAATACCCGTGATCTAGAGGCTACTCGTTATGACTAGTATATGTAAATTATGTCTTAGGCCGACATCCGTCGTAGGGAAACTTCGGAATTCCCATATCATTCCTAAATTCATGCTCAAGCACTCAAAAAACAGGAAGGACGGTAAAGCTATCGTTTTCGAGGGAGGGCAAGCACCGAGGGAAGGTCAATTTGATTGGAAGCAGCGAATGTTTTGTTCATCCTGCGAGGAACGATTCAAGTTTTACGAGGACTACATGCAGGAAACGTTCTTCCTCCACAGGAAAAATACAATTCTCTCTGAAAACGAATCCTCAGTTACTTATCTTGGCGATAACCATATCGTAGCTCTTGCTTTCCTTGGCATCCTTTGGCGCGCTACACAGACCAACAAAACCGAGCTTCCACAGTTCAGATTCATGATGTTGCCGGAGTACCTGTCAGTAAGCATGCGAGAATGGATTATAAGCAGGACATTGCCAGTGAACTGGGAGAAAATATTTCTAATCAAAATCTCGAAAATATATGATTATGAAGGAAATTGCATCCGGTTCACTATAACTCCGAGAGTCCGGCAATCGCCAGGAAAATTTGAGTACATTTTCGTTTTCGCTGGCTATGTTGTCGAGTTCGAAATACCCCCGGGCGCTATCAGATTGCCGGGCCGTTTTATGTTACGTCAGGGCTCAAAGTTTGTAAGAGTGAAAAAAATTCACTATAGTTCCGTGCCGGAAATACGGCGTTTTTTAGAAAACCACACCACTGTTTAGGCGTGCCACCCTGCACTGGTCATAAAAATGCTGCGCTCTGGCCAGTGTTGTGGATGCATATTTCGTAAATCCTGTGCAATCGCGCCGTAGAAAAATCACCGATACCGGCAGCCCAAGCCGCACTTTGTCGCCTAAGGAGTAGTCGCCGAATATCCCGGTCCCTCCTGCTGATGCCGGTCCGCCAAGACTTGTACTTCGGCTTCCACCGCGGCGTACTCTTCGTCCAGCAAGAAGGCATGGAAGGCGCCGAAAGGCGAATTCGTAGCGTCGAGCTCATGCCAGTACGCTCGTTCGGCATCGTTCAGATTCGCCCACCAAGTGGCCGCAGCAGCCGGCTCAGCTGGGTCAACTGGCGGTACAGCGAGCACCTAGCGTACACCACGTCACCCCGGTCACGAGCGGCGACCGGGTCGTTTCCTTCTGTTGGGCGAACAGTTGAAACTGTTGCGCGGGGTGTGCTCTTTTTAGCTGACGTTACAACTACTGAGTATCTGCGTATGCCGGTGGGTGTAATGTACGTGAAAGACATAACAAGCCAGCGGGGGTGTCATGCGTCTCCTTAAGATCTTGTCCCTACTGCCCATAGCGCTATCGGGATGTGCCAGCTGGACTACCTATAACAAGCAGCGCTCGTTCGAAGACACCGGTGCCAGCGCCGTGTTTGTCGACGCCAAACAGCGGGCAATATTGTCGAACGTCGTACCCCTCACACCGGGCGCCGTGCCCGGGCCGCGTGGCGTGGGCGTCACATCCGATACGGTCATGGACGGTTCCCTGCCCCAGTATTCGGCGACGGGTACGTCAGGCGCGTCTGTCTTGCGGCGCTTCTGTGCGGAGCCCAGTCCAGATGCGCTGTCGGCATTCAGTTCCCGGGCCGGGCTGGACCTGGCCATTGCCTCTAAGGGCGACCTTGGTTATCAACAAGCTTTTAGTGAAGGTGCCGCGAGCATCGGCTTGCGCACGCAAAGCATACAACTGCTACGGGACATTATGTTCAGGAACTGCGAAGCGTTCTTGAACAATGGCGTCACCGAGTTCGGTTTGGAGACACTGCAGCGCCGCTTCCAAAGTACCCTGGTCGGTGTGCTCGCTATCGAGCAATTGACTGGGGCGATCAGGGCACCATCGGTCGTAATTGGCAGTGCAACGTCCACCAACAATGCACAGGTCCTGGCTGATGCCATTGCATTGGTCGATTCCGCTGGCAGTGGGCTGGAGACGGCACGCAAGGACCAGGCCAGCAAGGATGCAGCGGCTACAGCGGACCGGGCGGCGTTGGATACTTTTAAAGCGGGCCACACAGGCGATACGACCAGCGACGACTACAAGGCAGCCAAGGATAAGGCCGACAAGTCGGCCGCGGCCGCAAAAGCGGCCGCTCAGGTCACTGAGACGCGCAGCGCCGATCTAGCTGAGGCGAAGAAGGTCCGGGCTGCCGCGACCGAGGCTGGCGGAACGACCGACGTGACCGGCAGAGCGGAGGCGGTGCCGTCCGGTTTCAGTGAGGCGAATGCGGCAGCCGTCAGCCAGGCAATCGTTCAGATTGTCGATTCAGTACTAGGCCTGGGATTTGGACGCGAGCTCTGCGCTACGGTGCTGGGACAGCAATCACGTGCTTATGCTCGCGTGGGAAAGGCCAATAAGCACGTGGATCCATTTGTCGCGGAGTGCGTGACCTACCTGAAAGAAGACGTAAAGCTGGCCCAGGCGATCAACAATCGCTATACAGAGGAGGACAAGAATGCAGCAAAGGTGCTTGAAATGAGCGCAGACCTTATCAAGCTCGTTCAGGCCGGAAAGATGAAGGGAGATGCGGCGGCGCAAATTATTGCCGCGTTGCATGGTTATGCTCCTGTGGCAAAAGATCAGATATCGGCGCCGCCACCAAAGAAATTGCAAGCTGCTTCGGCAATGGACCGCGCACAGTCGTACTTTGGTGCCAAAGTTACGCCGGGCCAAATCCCGCCCGGCGCGCTCGACGCATTGATCAATCAGAAACCGGGCAAATAGTTTGGGAAAATTACTTTTCTGTTCAGATTGCTGCACGGTGATGGACCATACCCGAGCAGATAGCTACTGTGAAGTACTCAGCCGTGTGACATTATTTAAGATAATTGGCGACTGCATCGTGTAGTGCCTTGGCTAGCACATCCATTGGCACTTCGGGATGTAGCCCTTCCAACTCGAATACCATCCGACGTCCAGCATCAAACTGTTTAAGGGTAGCGTGCCCCTTCTCAAATCTGTGGTTTTGTATTTCGCTCCGCTCTCTGGTTTTCTTCTCCCTTGATTTATTCAGCCGACGCGCGTCGACATCTCGTGCTGCGAGACCATCGCGCTCGATATCAATAATCAACGCTTCCGTCGACGACTCACCAAACGCGTCGCAGTATTGGCGCAGCGCATCCAACATCCGAAGATTCTCAAGCAGATCGGGATGCATACCCAGCATTTCCACTACCCGCGCCGGGAGCGTATTGAGATTTCGGACTCGGGACATCGTTGTCTCGCTGATGCCCAGTTCGCGGGACAGTTCTACCTGACTGGCAAATACGCCGTCTTTCAACAATAAATCCCAAGCCAATGCGTCATCTATCGGCGATTGGTTCCCGCGCTCAACGTTTGCCGCACGCGATTTCAGGTAGAGCTCACGATTGTGTGCAGGCGGCTCACGCAGTTCGATGCGCAATTTAGTTCCTGTCAAGGTCGCCAGAACCCGACGAACATGACCGTCAAATAGATGAATTCTAGTGTCTGGCGTCTGATAGGCCAAAAGCGGAACAAGTTGGCCATCCGTTTGCCAGGACTTCAGCCGTTTATCTAACTGCCCTTTTGTCGGCGGAGTTCTACGCGCATTGTACGGATTCTCAATGACCTCGGACGGCTGTGCTTCAACGACCGTTCCAACCTCATACATCGTGCCGAATTCGTATTCGATCGTCCCTCGAGTATGCCCCGGGTTGACTTGGGTATTTTCAGCCCCGGGTTCAGCAACATCTACCGGGACATTTATCTCCCCTTGCGCCGGCGCAACGGGAGATTTTGTTTCGGCCGGTGGTGCAACTGCTGTAACCGAGGCGGCAGGCATCCCCTTTGCCATTGCTTCGCCGGCCGCTACCAAAGTGGGGTCTTGTACGACAGTTTCGCGGATTGCCCGCTCGGCTTCGGAAATTCGCTTGAACGGTTTCATGACGCCACCTCGTTTACAGCAGATTGATTATTGGCTAACGACTGCCCTGTCGCCAGCGCGACAGTTTCATCGTAAATTGCACGCATTTCCGCTGCAGCCTTAAGGTCCCGTTCTTTGCCCGTCAGTTCATGTACGGCCATTCCAGCGCGCCGAGCATTTCTCCATGAGGCTCGATGACATAAACGTGATTTAAACACCGGGATCCCATAGTCCTCGAAATACTGTCGAGTAGCGGCCTCCTCCTTCGACGCTTTCACTGTAGGCATTTGATTCAACACCACGTATGCCGGAAAACGGCCGGAACGGTGTTTGGCATCGTGAGCGCGAAAATCTTGGAACAATTCGGTCGTTTTCTCTACTTCGAGCTGATCAGGGCCACACGGCACCAAAATGAGATCAGCAACTGATGCGTATTGCATAGTCTCGACGAAACTTTCTGCTCCCATGTCGACAACAACCAAGTCGTATTTGGATGCTTCGCCCAACAGCTCCTGACCAGGCTGATCAGTGCCAGCCTTCAAGGGGATGTACGGCTTGATGTCTCCCTCATTGCGGATCCTCGTCCAGGCTCGGGCGCCGCCTCGGCTCAACTGTCCATCGATCAGTTCGGCATCGACGCCGTCCGACACGGCGATCGTCACGAAGTTGGTTGACGTCAAGGTTTTACCTACGCCCCCCTTTGGATTAGTGAACAATATGATCATTGATAGTCCTTATTACTGTCGAATATCAGAATCATAGCAGCGGAGCTAAACATTACAAGTTTTAATGGGAAAAATGTTTGGCTTGTTCACGCCTAAGTGGTCAAGTTCCACTGGACCGTATTTCGCCCTCCAGGTTGGTCCGAGCGAGGCTTGGTTTAAAACGAGCGGCGTCCTTTCGGCCGCACTGCGCTTTGGGCGGGCGCAAACGTCTCATTAAGCTGCGTCCTCGTAGTCTTCAGCTTGTCCTGGCTGCGGCCAAGCATTTCATCGACTGGGCCGTTGATGGGGCGGGATTGGGCATGGCGTGGGCATAAGGCTCCATCGGGTCGCGGCCGTCGCTGACCCTGAGCTGCGCCTTGCGCCGGCGCAAGGCTTTCAGCAGGCCGCGGCCGTCGTTGGTCCTGAGTTGCCCCTTACGCCGGCGCAAGGCTTTCACGAGGCCGCGGCCGTTGCTGGTCCTGAGTTGCCCCTGGCGCCGGCGCAAGGCTTTCACGAGGCTGCGGTCGTCGCTGGTCCTGAGCTGCGCCTTGCGCCGGCGCAAGGCTTTCACCAGGTCGCGGCCGTCGCTGGTCCTGAGCCGCGCCTTGCGCCGGCGCAAGGCGTCCAACAGGCCGCGGCCGTTGCTGGTCCTGAGTTGCCCCTGGCGCCGGCGCAAGGCTTTCACCAGGCCGCGGCCGTCGTTGGTCCTGGGCTGCGCCTTGCGCCGGCGCAAGGCTTTCACGAGGCCGCGGCCGTCGCTGCTCCTGAGTTGCCCCTTGCGCCGGCGCAAGGCGTCCACCAGGCCGCGGCCGTCGCTGCTCCTGAGTTGCCCCTTGCGCCGGCGCAAGGCGTCCACCAGGCCGCGGCCGTCGTTGGTCCTGGGCTGCGCCTTGCGCCGGCGCAAGGCTTTCACCAGGCCGCGGCCGTCGCTGGTCCTGAGTTGCCCCTTGCGCCGGCGCAAGGCGTCCACCAGGCCGCGGCCGTCGTTGGTCCTGGGCTGCGCCTTGCGCCGGCGCAAGGGTTACATTAAGCAGCGGCCGTCGCTAGCCGCCGAGCTACCCCTAACATCCGCAAGCGGCTTCGCATGCACAGACATGGTACCTGTAGCCCCCGAGAAGGCGCTGGCAGTCCGAAAAAATCGGATGCCAACGCCACCATCCTAAAGCTAAACGTTAGCTCCGGAACGAACGATTTGACTTAAACGATCCGTAGCAATACGCACGTTGTCCTCCATAAGTTCGATTCCTAATGCCCGCCGGCCTGATAGGATTGCCGCCGCTAGGGTAGACCCCGAGCCAGCAAAGGGATCGAGGACCAAATCGTCAGGCTGCGAAAATGACTCAATAATAGGAGTCAGGATTGAGAGCGGCTTCTGCGTCGGATGTAGCTTGTTACCGGTGTAATCTATCCAGTCTATAACGTCACCGATCACATGCTCCGGTGGAGAAGGGTACCCCTTTGCAAGAAGATACGCAGACTCGTGCTGATACCTGAGCAGGCGAACGGTCGACGTATAGCGTTTCGGGAATGTGATGTGTCCAACCACCCGGAACCCAGCAGATTTCCACGCGTCGAAAAACAGGTCGGTATGGGTCCAACCGTAAAAGCTAACGCAGAAACTATTACTCCTGAGTACACGATACATTTCTCGAAACGCAGGTTCAAGCCAAGCATTATTGTCATCGTTCTGGACTGTGCGGCCGCTACGGTCGCGATAGCGTGCAAGGTAGGGTGGATCGGTAACAATAAGGTCAACACTACGGCTAGCAACGTCCAGTAGAAGCTCTGTGCAATCACCTTGCAGAATCTCAAACTTCTCCGTCCCACGTTCCGGCGACGTGATGTCCTCGCGAGTGGATAACGGATAGGAATTCCCGACAACCCTACGAGCCCCAGATTTCATGTTCACGTTAAAACGTTTCATTTCGTTCTCCTAAGTCGAGTGAAGTAAAGCCACCGCGCCTTGCGTGCTGATGGCGACAAGAGGAAATTTCATCCTCTCGCTCGTTCTCTCTCGCTCCCGCCCTGGGGCGGGCGGGGGGTGGGGAAGGCCCTTCCCTCAGGGAAGGGTGGGGATGGGTGGCGTCAATGAGGTTGGCCACATGAGAGTTGCCCGCATTCCTCATCCCCCCACAAGCCCCCCTCACCCGAGCAGGGGGGGCTTGTGGGGGGATGAGGAATGCGAAGCGGGCCAACAGCAAAATAGCGACAGGGGCCGGGTTTAAGCGCAAGCGGCGGCTCAAGCGGCGTGCCAGATTTATCTGGCGCGTTGCTTGAATCCCTGTCGCGCTCAATGGTCGAAAGAATGAAAGCTGCACCACCCACTTCAGTCGCCATCAGGCAGAGCGAACGCACTGCGTCCAATGCCACCGAAGCAGTTGCCATTGCGCGTTTGATGGGTCTTGGCCATCACCGGTCAGGCTGCACGCCGCCGCGCGGAGATGGTCATTTCCTTCCGGCTTCAGCGTACCGCTTCAGCCGCAGCGCATAACTAGACAAGCCAGAAGCCCTTGCTGACCTGCAGGTTCACGCCGGCGCTCGATCGCTGGGGTCAGGCCACGCTCACCCAACGGCGCGAGCCGCCGGCCGCGCCGCTCCAGCTCCAAAACGCCGCAAGCCTGCCAACTCGCACAACCAGCGCTGGCAGGCGAGGCTGGGCGCTCAGTAGGTCAACGTCAGCGCGCGATCGCCTGCGCCTGCCTGGCCTGCAGCACACTGCGGCGCCAACCGCGCATTTCCAGTTCCTGGATGCTGCTATCGCTCCAGCGCGAACCACCAAGTGCTGGCCCAAAACCACGGCCGCGCAGCTGGTCGACGTCGGCGCGTGATCGCCGGCGCCTGGGCCTAGCCTGCAGCACAACGCGGCACCGACCGCGCTTTTCATGTTCCTGGATGCTGCTATCACTCGAGCGCACACCACTGGGTACTGGCCGGGCGCGCCGGCAGCCTAAATCCAGATCCAGGACGCTGCTTTCGCGCGAGCAGGCACCGCCAAGTGCTGGTCACGGCACATCGGTCGCGCAGCTGCTCGATGTCGTCGCCGATCGCCAGCGCCCGGTCCTGGCCTGCAGAACGCTGCGCGGCGCCCGCCGGCCCTTCCAGCTCCTCGACGCTGCTTTGCCGGCGCCACGGCGCCGCCAGCTGCTGGCCAGCCCGCGCGGGCCGCGCAGCTGGTCTACCCGGCGCCGATCGCCGGCGCCAGGGCCTGGCCAGCGGCCCGCTGCGCGGTACCCGCCGCCCCCTTTCAGCCCCACCATGCTGCTTTGCCGGCGCCACCAGTTGCTGGCCAGCCCGCGCGGGCCGCGCAGCTGATCTACCCGGCGCCGATCGCCGGCGCCTGGGCCTGGCCCGCAGCACGCTGCGCGGTACCAGCCGCGCCCATTCAGCCCCACGATGCTGCTTTGCCGGCGCCGCGGCACCACCAGTTGCTGGCCAGCCCGCGCGGGCCGCGCAGTTGGTCGAAGCCAGAGCCGATCGCCGGCACCCGGGCCTGGCCTGAAGCACGCCGCGCGGCGCCGGCCGCGCCCTTTTAGCTCCTCGATGCTGCTTTCACTCCAGCGCGAACCAGACGCGCCGGCGCGCTGCCGGCGAGCTGGTCGACGCCAACGCGATCGCTGACCCTCTGCACGCCGCGGCGCCAAGCAACACGGGCACCGTCGTTAGCACCTCCCGCGCGGCAGCGCCTCACCTGGCACGGGCCATGCCCATACGTGGGAGTCAGCCGAAAAAAAAGCCTCCGAAGAGGCTAAAGGGGGTTACTAGTTACTACGCAAAACATCTCGCTAACCATGTCGTGCGGATCCATTCCTCGTACCGATCCGCTCATAATCCAGCCTGGCAAGCAAGAATTCAATTGCTTCGCGCGCATCACCTTGAAACTTATTGAGACCATTCCTGATTACAGTTTCCGGATCGGCATCAGCAAGCTGTACAACTGTCGACGGATTTGAGCCGACCTTCAAATCAGTACGACCAGCGACCGTACTATCAACCGCCAACCATTCAACAACAGAAACAGGAAGCCGAACAGCACGGATAGCACGCGTGATCGCAACATACAACAGGTTTATCTCCTCAGGGTCGTAGTCCTCCTTGGGCGGCACCTCAATGAAATCATCGTCGACGAACACCTGGTCAAACTCCAATCCCTTGGCACGGTGGCCAGTTGAGTACGAAACGCGGGCATCACTAACTTCAGAAACCTCAGCAGCCTTAATTGCTTCGTATATCCGTGGTATCTGGTCTCCGAATGCTTCGACTGTCTTGACCAAAGCGCTTATCTCGGCATCGCCAGCTTCGATACCATATTCTTTAAAAGCACGAAACGTCATAAAACGAGATACGTTCGGATTTTTGATGCGGTGCTGCTCCCCGTGCCACAGATAGTAAGCATCCAAAACGTTGCCGAACAAGTAGCTATTAAAACCACCAACAAAATGCATTTGGTTAACGCCGGCCAGAACAGCATGAGCAGCGCGGGAGAACAATCCTGCATTCGTCCGGCCGATCACGATGTAGTGCTTGGTGTCGTCAATTTCCCAAGCGGCACTGATATCGGAACGACCTTTGATGGTATTAGTTTCTCCCTTGAACTCAGCCAAAAGCCTTGTCGCGATTTTGGCGACATCGTCGCTGAATCGAAACGACTGAGTCAAGGAAAGCCTACATTCGGCATCGACAGCTTCCATAGCATTTACTGCCTTACGAAAGCCATAAATACCCTGGTGACGATCGCCCACTAACACTTTTTGGCACTCCTGACGCAAGAACACATCCAATGTCACCGGATTGGTATCTTGCGCTTCGTCGAGCAGAACGATGTCGTAGTTCAATTTAGGTCTGCTTAATGCCCACAACTTCAAATATCCATCATGAGGCATCTTGACCTGACCACGTACGTCTTTCATCGATTTCCAAATATTGCGCGCAAGCTTAAGTGCCTCCTGACCTGAAGGCGTGGCGGGCAGCACTCCCGGATCCAGATGGTCTTCAGAAACTTCATCATCAGCAGAACAGAACCAATTATTCAAAGCGGTTAACGCGTCCTTCGCGCGCTTGTTATTGCAGTTGAAGAGTTCAGTCAGCTCCCACACTTGCGGGTTACCCAATTTAGCTGAGTACCGTTTTCCCACAGCAGCATATGCTAATGCGTGCGTAGTTTTGCATTTTACGTTCTCCGGAAATCGATTCTGCGCCTCCGAAGCAACCGAACGATTGAAGGCGATATAAAGAATTCGATATCCAGGCCGTGCGTACGTATACTCGACCAAAGTAAAGGTTTTACCGGATCCTGCAAAGGCCTCAACAGCCAGCAAATCGGCATCGCAGTCAACGACTCGTTGTTGTTCATCCGTGATAGTGGACATGGCATTCTCCTAGAAGTTTACAAAACGGAGCCGTTCACCGACCCATCGGGCGATTGCGGCCCGACGGGGGGTGAAATGAAACAACAACCAGACTATTAGAACCGTAGAACCTCAATCTTAAAAACTATCCAACCAAATCCATCGCGCATTGGCAGGACCTGGAACATCGAGCGAGGTGTGATTCCGCATCGCTTTAGAATGTCCAACACGACGTCAGAATACGCATCCAGGCTGATGATTACTGCACCTGCCTGGTTACAGTCAGATTCAAACCATTCTCGTAACGACTCAACATGCTCCAATCCATCAACACCGCACTGACGCATTTTTCCAAGTAACGCGGCACCAATGTTTTGGCCCAGCTCACTTTCGGAATCGCACCAGTCAAGTTGCTCCAGAAATCTGACCGTGACACCCAACCATTCACTATTGGCTCGCAAAACTTGTTCGCGATCGAGACCAGGGCGAACAAAAAACGCAGACGTAAATCGGATCATAAATCCTCCACTGGGATCTAAAATTGAAGAGAAGCCGATCAAAAGCGAATAGCCGAGGACCGGTTGAACGGGCTCAGTTATTAGCTTTGAACGGCAGAATTGAACAGGGTGGCCGAATGGCCAAGATTAGGCAGGCAAAGACAGGAATTGCCTAGAAGACTTGCGACCGTGGGGTCGAAGATTAGAACAACTTGAAGAGCACAGTAATCTGCAGGGTAATGCACAGACCAACCATCCACTTTAACAGGGTGGTGTCAGCGCGAACCTTCTCGATTTCCGCCAGCATTTTCAGCTGCATGGTCTCAACCTTTTGATTTACATTACTTTCCAACTTTACCAAATCACTCGGGAAAGCAACTGAGTTCGACAAGATATCAGCCCAAATTCTTGCTTGAGCTGCAGCTTGTGCTTCTGGAACGCCAGCTTCCTTCAACATTTCAGCGCACTTCAGAGAGTCAAACGAAAGACCCGCCATGATCTTGCTCCTTGGTTCACAAAAACTCCGGAGCAGATCCCCACGGGATTTGCCCGCGGAGCGTGGTTTAACAATGACCCTGGGCATTATGCCGTGCTAGTTACAAGGGTTGACTAGCTTCAATCAGGCGTTGCACCTGACTCATATTGCACTTTAAGTCTAGCGCAGCGTGCCTTGATTGTCTACATTGATCCGGACACCGCAACGGTCCAAGAACTGATCACGTATGGCTACCTCACCTAGACTTGCCGGCCGATAGTTGGGACAACAATGAACCTTGCGAAAAAACAAAAATCGGCCGCTTTCAGTAAGCGAACAATGCACTAGGCCAACAATAAGATGCTGAGGATACAGCTTAAGCTCAGCTAACCGGGTGCAGCCCAGACACTGGCCGCCCATCTTAAGCTCCTGGGGTGATTCGAATAGACGCCGGCGTCGAGCCAGGATCCAGTAGCGCAGCGGCCGTCAAAGCTGGAAAGCGATCGAAGAGCAAGGCTTCGGCAAGATCGACCTGGCACGGTACCGAGTCCCAGCGTCGAATTTGGACCCTCAGATCAGTACATACGGTACCGTCCTCATCTCTAGGCTGCGTGCCCACAGCCCAGAGACCGCCAGGATATCGTCTGCTCCAGACACGATAAATCCGGCCTTGCGCAGTTAAAAATTGCAAGTAGCGAGCCAGTTCACGAAGTCCCAAGCAAACCTCTGCCGCGACATCCGCTCCCACCGCCTGCTGCCGATCCCGTATGAACGTGTCGATACGTTGCAGTACTTTCAGGTCAAGAAAAGTGCTTTTTCGGCAGACCAGCTCATCCGCCGGCGAAAGAGGAATGTCGCTGACGACATCGTCACGAATGCTTACTGCTGCCTCAATTTGCCTCAGCCCGGCCATCATCGTCTCCCCGAGCTCACGCTTGCAATCAGTTTCCATCCCAGCTGCCGACGAATTTCAGCGGGACTAGGGACAGGTGATTTTGACTGCCCGCGCTCGAACATCCACTGCCTTACTTGCTCCTTCGATGGATGGGAACACAGTTCGAAAACCGAAGTTTCGGCCGAATGTTTCGAAGATGCCATGATTTATCTCCAATCTACAGTTCTCACTTCGAGTAATGGCTGTGGTTAGCCAACGTTACGATTTCTCAACCATTCCGCGGGGCGGCTGCATTTGGCGGCCTATGGCCTTAAAAACAAAACACCAAACCCGCTAACGCCAGCGTAAGAAAGAAAACGTTCCAAAACCCTCGAAAAAAATCACTGTGAATGGGCTGTACTTACTTGCCTCCACAACCGGACAGTGTTAGCAAAAACTCAGATGTCAGCTCGAATCCACTCCATCATCTGTTTGGTGAATACCAGTCCCTTGTCCATCTAAGAACGTCTCGCCGTAAGTAACTACATTACAGCCGCCTGTGGTGCACTGCGAGGCCCCAGTTATCTTATATGCAGCAAACTTAACATCGCTCGCTGCTGCTACGGTCTCTACCAATGGGGGGGCATCCGCCGGCCGGGCAGCAGCTGCGTCACATAGAAGTGCCTGGTACTTGGCGACGGTCTGACGACTCAGCCTTGCCAAGCGACCGACCGCGACCTGGGTCACTTTTTCCCCGGCCTTCATCAGCTGCGCGCACGCAAAGCGGATCCTTTCCACGGTCTTACTGGACTTTTCGGTGTGTGTGCGTGCGGCAGCCAGCTGCTGCTTCTCACGGAGCGGGAGATCGTCTGGCAACTGCATTACCCCGCGGTTGCAGCGACTGTCGCCCGTGTAGTAGTCCCAGGTCCACCTGGCCACCGATTTGACGACAGCCTTTGTTTCTGACTGCCGAAGATTGCCTTTGGGTTCTCTGGTTTTGAGGTCGATAAATCCACGGCGAGCGAAATCGTTTATTTGCTCGCCATATGCATTAACTTTGGAATAAAAGGCTTCGAACGTTCCGGTGCTTCGCGCGTCTGAGACGATGCTGTACGCGAAAAACCTTAATTGCTCGAAGAATGTCAACGTGCGCGAGTGACCTACCGAATCGAGGTCCGGGCCTTTGCTGAACCGCGGCTTTGTGGAAGGTAACTCGATATACTCGTGCAGTTCGCCCAGCGAGTATTCGTAGGAGTGGAATTCAATTGTATGCCACCAGGGATGGCCAGGCGTCTTGCAAACGGGCCCACCATGGTAATTCTCATCTGCTTCAAGCAAACACCGCATTTGCTCGTAAATGGCCTTCATATAGGCGATTGGATGCGAACGAGCTTTCTTGGACGTGCAAACAGGCGTAATGGCATAGAACGCGTGATAGCCCATCACAACGCCATTTTTTCGGCTTGCAACAATCATGTTGGGGGCGGGTAATCCGACCTTTTCCCAACGATAGACGTCAGAGTGATCGCAGTCGAAGATCAGCCAGCTGACGAAGTCGCGGCGATTGATCTGCATGTTCGGCCAACGAATGGCGTATTCCGCCGGACGCGACAATTCCGCGCTTTTGTTCGCGCTGACACGAGGGAAATAGGGGGCTTCCGCCAGTACGCGCTGTAGCGCCGTGCCAGGTGTCTGATAACGCAGGCTGAGTGCGTTGTTTTTTACCGCTGATTCGGGCATATCTTTCCCCGCTCAAACCGTATAGGCGAGCAAACGCTTGCGTGCTGGGGGAAAGATAGATACAATCGAGGCATCACCTGCTTGATTGCAATTCGTAAAGCTCGCTCTGCAAAGCGATCCTTACGCTAACTTGGGCTCCCAGCCCACTCCAATTTTTGCTAAGGCCCACGTCTGCAAACGTGGGCTTTTGCTTATGTAGATCCGGTCAAACTTCCGCGCTAGGCGCTCCTTCCTCTTTCGTTGTGTCGGTCTTGCGTTTTGCTCGAGTGGCCGGGTTCGGCACCCAGCCGGACGTGTTGCATTCGAAGCGCGTAATGCCAAAGCCCTGCAAGACATTGGCAGCACCGTCGAGAGATTGGAACACTCTCATCTCACCAGGCCGACGAGCGGCCCCCAACACACCCTCAAACGTGCCGAGCTCAAGCGTTACGACCAAGCCATCGCGATGAGGCACGACACGAACCACAGGCACGCCTTTCTCCACCAGCCCTTTGATCACGCTGGGCGCAACAACGACAGCGGTCTCGGGATTCATTTGGCAGGCCTCCTGGGGAAAAATAACAATATTTCCGTGACTATAGCAAAGGTCGCGGCATACGTTAAGCGTTAACGTAAACTATTATCTGTTCCTGTGCCACTTTAGGTGCTGTTTACGTCACGCTAAGTAGCAAAGTGCAATGAAAAGGCCTAGCTGCTTCTCAAAGGCGACGCCCGTCCCCTTTGGGAACCATCCAGGTTCCAGCGATTTGACAGTGCCCTCTCCGCAGCGGCCAGTGCCGGCGCCGGGATCTTGGTCAGGACCTCGGTGCGCTGTGCGACGGTGCTTCTCGGGGACACCCGTGACTGAGGGCCGAGGGTGCCAATTGGTGTGCGCTGGCGAAGTGGCCAGCAGCAAAGGCTACAGCTCTGCTGGGCGGCTGCTGCCCTGGTTCCAGTTACCCGCGTGTCACGGGCCTTTCGTTTGGCGTCAGGAATCCATGCCAAACGAAAGGCCCGTCACGCCAGGCAATTGGGAGGAGGGGTCCGGATGATCCGGTAGGAGAGAAAAGTGCTGCGGAGCGCAACTGAAGGGAGAAGGGCAGCCAGTACGAGGACTGGCTGCAGGTGTAGACCAGGTCCTAAGCTTTCCGACTAAGGACGAACGGTTCAAGCCGTCAACTTTGCGGGGTTGGCCAGTGTGAACCGCGTATTTCTACAATGACCCCAGGCCTCGAAAGACCGGTCGCGTTTCAGGGGTTGACGCGCTGCCATGTCCAGATTTTAGTTACCGTCAAAAACTGGAAAAGACGTGGAGAAACCGGATAAGCTCTTTCCATAGAGTTCCAAGCAGAGCGCTATGGAAAGAGTCCCTCGTATGAGGGACTCTTGTTGGATCCGATGTGTCAAGAATACACGACTATTCGGACGTTGATGAGGATTTCACGATTGCGTAGCAACAGCTTCAGTGATGCTTCGTGCCTGCACGTTGCTAACCGCAAGCAACCACATGTCACGCTGGACCAGTAGATGGAAGAGATCATCACATTCGAAACAGAGCGCGTCATTCTTGTGGTGACGAAACTTTTCAGTAATGAACTCGCGAAAGGTCATTTTATCGTCCCATCTCCGGTAAGAACGGGGGCATACCACGTACATCGGGGGTGTGTCATCCCACTCTCGAGGAAAGCGCCACCGTTGAACAATACTGGAGGCCAGTCGGCGAAGCCATAAGTTACGGTACTCAGCAAAAACCTGGTCGAAACCAGGGGAATGGACATAGTCGCTATTAATCTCGATCATGATCTATCCCCTGTTTACTTACACAGCGCGAGACGGACGGTTACCAGACTTCCCACGTGCTTGAGTGGGAGGAATCACCGGACGACTTGCTTGCTTCGGCTCCCGAACTTTACGCTGACGCGGTGCCACCTCTTCTTGCGGAGCATCTTCTACAGCTTCACCATCGAACTGACCAGAATCGGTGTCAGCACCAGTGTGATCGCCATCTTCTTGAGTCGATTCATCCGACAAAGCCTCTGCACCATCGGTTTCTTCGTTATCAAGCTCGGCATTTTGCTCACGCTGATAGAACACCTGGTCGTCGATCTTCACGTAGGTGAGCAGCAGCAAACGTCCTTTAATGATGGCGTTGATTTCTTCTTCGCCGGTTTCACGACCTTTACCGTCCTTTGCGGGGCGGGTATAGGCATGGGCATAAATATCGCCAACAACGAAGGAAACGAAAATCTTCCTTTTTTTGCTGGAAGCGTCCTCGAGTTGAGCAACGAGCTCCTTGGCTTCATCGCCGGAAACGATAAGATCCATGTAGCTGTAGTTCGGATCGTCTACGCTTCCGTGGACAGCATTAATTGCGCAAGCAAGGAACTCATTATTACGACGCCCCTGACGAGGTGAAACCCACCGAACACGGCTCATATATCCACACCCGCGAGCGTGAAAGTCATAGAAGCCCGATACCTCTTGCGTGTCGTCACGCGAAACGGAACGATTTTGGGAAGGGGTGTTGGTTTTTGCAGACATGATGATCTCCTAAACAAAAAAAACGAAAGGGAGACCATCCAAACCCCATAAGGGATCGAGAAGTGGTCTTCCCGATCGGGGGTTTAAAGTAACTACAGAGACTCTAATCCTGTTGCCAGGATAGGTGGGGTTTCAAGAGTGTTCCCCACTTCAATGCTCAGACCGAGCCATTCAGAACCAAAGATAGGCCCAAAAAAACAACTTGTCAACTTCACGAAGCTATTGCTTCATCACCGCGTCACAACGGGATGCGTGGGCCGCATTTGATGCAGCTGCGAAGGTTGATCCGAGCGTTCGATAGCGCTCACTTCGGCGGTATCGAACTGCATAATAAACGACTGGATTTTCTCAGCGGTTGCTGCCGCCTTGAATATCACCAATGGATCTTCCTGCACAGCTTTAATCCAGGATCCCACGTACGCTGCATGTTGACTTGGATCATGACCAAGGCTTAACGTGTCGCCTAGCATCATGCTCGCTATCTCCGCACATAGTTCTTCAATGGCATATTTCTCGCTACCGAATGGATGGGCAAGATCCCGGTTGAGCCTGGTAGGGTGCCCGGTCCAGTGCCCGAGCTCATGAAGGGCAACGGCATAGTACTTTGCCGCCGAGCTGAACTGGTAGCGCTGAGGTAGATGGATGCTATCCCGGCGCATCGAGTAAAAGGCACGGTCATCCTGGTCGTGGAGCACCTTTGCGCCCGATCGCACTAGAATTTTCTCTGCTCTCTCGACTGGATCCCAGTCCCGCTTTTCAAATGCGATAGGTCGAACCCCTAGTATCTGCTCGGCATTATATACAGTCGAGAAAAGGAGAAGAGGGCGCTCCAATTGAACATGGCATTTGACGGCTCTGCCGTTTTCATCGATTACAGGATCGCCATTTTCATCCAACTCATTCTCTTCGCGATCAAACACCCAACGTTGGATGGCAGAACCGCGCCTTTCCTGACCTTTCTTGATACTGAACCCATTTCTTGCAGCCTGTCTCGCCGTCATCCACCTGGGATCACGAAAAGACCTGGACATTAAGTTGATAGAGTTTATACCTCGATACCGCTGTTTAGTGGTGATGTTAAAAGGGAGACTGCTCGGCATGTATGGTTCCCAAGGCCTCTGCCAAGGCGCATGACCCATACGAATCAACTCGACAATCTTTTTTGCAATTGCAATGCAATAGGGCGACCTTTTCTGCATGATTACCTCAGAAAAAATTGACCATCTAGTGGTCATGATTGGATTGAATGCGCGCAAGCAACCTTAGGTCAGTTACTGACGAAAGATGGCATGGCAGTGGAAACGAATGAGCTGGACGAGAGCTCGAGCGGAATGGACGAATCTCCCAACGCGGACGCGCGTGCAAGGGAACAGCGGGAGCTACTTGCACTGATCGAAGGATCGATTCGATCTTAGCCTCAATTTTCGATGGACGTCAACCTGGTCTAGGATACGAACGCGTCGCGACCGCCTGCGCCCCGGCCTGCCGCGAAGCACCTCGCGCGGCGCTGCGAGCGCCCTTCCAGCCCCACGATGCTGCTGTCGCGCCAGCGCGCTGCAGGTACTGGCCGCGGCCGCCGGCCTCGCAGGTAGCCGACACAGCGCCGATCGCCAGCGCCCGCGAGCGCCCAGACCGGGCCTGCAGCACGCTGCGCGGCACCGGCTGCGTCTTTCCAGCTTCAAGATGCTGCTTTCCCGGCGCCTTGGCACCACCAATTGCTGGGCAGCCCGCGCTGGCGGCGCAGCCGGTCGACACCGTGCGATCGCCGGCGCCCGGGCCTGGCCTGCAGCACACCGCACGGCGCCGGCCGCGCCGATCCAGCTCCTCGATGCTGCTTTGCCGGCGCCGCGGCACCACCAAGTGCTGGCCACGGCACGCCGGACGCGCAGCTGGTCGACGTCGGCGCCGATCGCCGGCGCCTGGGCTTGGCCTGCAGCACACCACGTGGCGCCCGCCGCGTCTTCCGGCTTCAAGATGCTGCTTTGCCGGCAGCGCGGCACCACCAGGTGCTGGCCAGCCAGCGCCTGCGGCGCAGCTGGTCGACGGCGCGCGTGATCGCCAGCGCCCGGACCTCGCCTGCAGCAAACCGCGCGGCGCCCGCCCCGCCCTTTCAGTTCCACGATGCTGCCTTGCCGGCACTGCGGAACCACCACGTGCTGTCCAGCCCACGCCGGCGCCGCAGCTGGTCGAGGTCGGCACCGATCGCCGGCGCCCGGGCCTGGCCTGCAGCACGCCACGCGGCGCCCGCCGCGCCCTTCCAGCTCCACGATGCTGCTTTGTCGGCGCCGCGGCACCACCAGGTCCTGGCCGGCCCGCGCCGGCGGCGCAGCTGGTCGACCGCGCGGGCGATCGCCGGCGCAGCGCGGCGGGGCCGCGCCCTTTCAGCTCCACGATGCTGCTTTGCCGGCGCCGTGGCACCACCAGGTGCTGGCCACGGCACGCCGACCGCGCAGCTGGTCGACGCCAGTGCCGATCCGGCGCCGGGCCTGGCCTGCAGCACACCGCACGGCGCCGGCCGCGCCCTGCCAGCTCCACGATGCTGCTTTGCCGCACCCAGGCACCACCAAACCCTGGCCGGCCCGCGGCGGCGTCGCAGCTGGTCGACGCCGCCCGTGATCGCCGGCGTCCGGGCCTGGCCTGCAGCACACCGCGTGGCGCCGGCCTCGTCTTTCCGGCTTCAAGATGCTGCTTTGCCGGCACCGCGGCACCACCAAGTGCTGGCCAGACCATACTGGCTCCGGAGCTGGTCGACGGCGCACGCTATCGCCGGCGCCCGGGCCGAGCCTGCAGCACGCTACGCGGCGCTGCCGCGCCCTTCCAGTTTGAGGATGTGCTTGGCTGGCACCGCGGTACCACCAGATCCTGGCCAGCCCGCGCCGGCGGTGCTGCTGGTTGACGACGCGCGCGATCGCCTGCGCCCGGGCCTGGCCTGCAGCACGCCGCGCGGCGCCGGCTGCGTCCGCCCAGCTCGAGGATGCTGCTTTGTCGGCGCGCCCTGGCACCACCAGGTCCTGGCCGGCCCGCGGCGGCGGCGCTGCTGGTCACGCCGCGCGTGATCGCCGGTGCCCGCGGCCTGGCCTGCAGCACGCTGCGCGGCGCCGGCCGCGCCCTTCCAGATCGAGGATGCTGCTTTGCCGGCGCCGCCGCACCACCAGGTGCTGGCCGGTCCACGGTGGCGCCGCAGCTGGTCGACGCCGCGCGTGATCGCCGGCGCCCGGGGCCTGGCCTGCAGCACGCTGCGCGGCACCGGAGGCGCAGCTAGTCGACGGCGCGCGCGATCGCCGGCGCACGGGCCTGGCCTACAGCGCGCCACAGCGCGGGCCATTGCCCGCCTCTGCGCCGCAGCTGGTCGAAGCCGTACGCGGTCACCGAGGTTCTGGCCACCTTGCTGCAGGCCTCGCGAATACGTACTCCGCTTCCGCCTGGCCGAAGTGTGACCGCTTTTACGCTATCGGATAAGCCACAGGAAAATTACGAGTACCACGATTATTCGCACGCCTGACTTCCCGACATGGAACACAGCTCTACGTCCATCAAAATAGGCTCGAGACGAGCTGTAAAAGAGGTATCCGGCCCACGCACAAATGAGTGCTCCGACACATAGCCGGAAAAATTCGCCAACTTCGAACATGCTGTAGCCACTTGTCGCAGCAAAAGCTTCCTCGGAATTCGAGAAGGTCGGAGGAGTTGGCAACCCTGGAAGGGGTCCAGTTGGGCCGGTACCAGGACCGGTTCCGGGTGTCACGGGTACGGATCCCGAAGGTGTTGCTCCGAGGACATCGGCGTAGGTTGGTGCCGAAGAGGAGATCGAGTATCCTCCGAACTGGGCGATATAATCGGTTATGGGGACGTTGTTGCCATCACGGGGGATAACAGATCCACCGCTCTCCAAGTACTGTTTTAACGATCCGATACCAACAAGGTGGGCGCCGGCAAGTATCCCAGACATGGTAATCTCGACCCCATTGATTGTCTGGCCAATATAACGGCCTAATCCAAAACTGCTGATGTATCCCTGCACCTTGATGTAGTAAGCCGTGACCGCTTTCACTTGAAGATCCGGACTTGCTTTGAATTGTGCCAAACTGGTCAGGCCATCCTTGCCGGTGAATACTCCCCCCCAACTGTTTACACCAGTGCCCATCGGACGATAGTACCCTGCGTCAGTCATCGCCAATGTACCCATCTGGAAGAGGCCGATATGTCCATTGAGTTCAGCAGCGGGATTCATGCTGCTTTCACGCTGCGCGAGCGCTTTCAAAAAATCTGTAAACGCGGTGCCAGCGATGGCCAGCCCAACCATCCCAAAAAACAGCCAGAAAACGGCCGCCGATTTTAAGGACGCGCCCTTAGCACGTACCCAATGTCGAGTAATCATTACCGTTCTCCCGCTGCATCAAGGTTTTGCGCACAGATCAGTGCTGGCGCAATATCGTCGGGTACAACCTGCATGGCCGCCGAGCCCGGTATAGGTGCCCCTAGTTCAGTTACATGAGGGCCCACGAGTACCCGTGCACCCCAGATACCAGATCCTTCAAGGTACCCAATGTAAGCCCGCGACGATCCGCAGCTTTTTGGGTCGCAGACTTTGATGACTACAATCGGCAGTTTCCCCCCTATATACGCTCGATTGGGGGACGAGGCTCCATCCAGCGACATAAACCAGCCGGGATACCCCTGCGTGAATTTTCGATGAGCTTCCGAGAATCTGGATATTTGCAGAAGGCGACTAGCGCTCCCGCTGTACGGCTCCTGAGCAGGGACAAGCCGATGAGCGGCGTCGCAGCGACCAAGGCCGGCGGTAACCGTTTCGGCCAAGCAGGAAGAATACGCAGAGACGCCGAATACAAATAGCAGGAGATTGATTGCTTTCATGTCTGGCTCTCTCACCGAATTTCGTCGATGGCTTTTATAACCTGATCGGGTGGTACCGCCCCAACCAGACGTCGCCCGTTTGATAAAAAGACCGTGGGGGTACCCGTGATACGAAGGACATCACCGAGCTCGAGAACAGTTTGCAGGTCCTTCATATCGCAATTCTTGTTCGGTTCCGGTCGGGCGCCGTCCATAATCGCTTTCCATTGTTTTCTTCGATCACGCGAGCACCACGCAGTCTGGGCTAACGGGAGTGCATCAGGCGAGGCGATCGGGTAAGGGAAGGTATAAACCGTCAGATTGGGAATCTGCGCGATGAACTTGTGTAGAACTTTGCAAACCCCACAGGTTGGATCCTCGAAGACTGCTATCGCGCGGTCACCCTTGCCTTGCACAGTCTTGAACGCAAGATGCAAAGGCAACCTATTGAAATCGATGCTAGTTATACGATCGAGCGTGCGTTGAGTGAGGTCGTCCTTGTTTCTTAAGTCGACCAAGCGGCCGTCAACAAATGCATACTTGCCGGTCGAGTCACTATAAAAAACCTCATCCCCCGATACGATTTCATAAATCCCTGGGATTGGCGTTCCAGATACCGCGTCCACCGAAACCTGGCCCTGGGAATGCCGAGCGATCTCGCTCTTTAATTTTTGCACCATATCAAGCGACACCTTAGTTTCGGCGGCACTGCATACGGGCGACGTTAAGATCGCGGCTGCTGCAAGGATCAGCTGTTTAATTGCTCGCATCATGATCGACATCCTTTATTTAATCGATTTCCCTAACACCTTTTGCTACGCGGCACTGCTCAACCGATCGTCGGATGAGGTCCGCCACAGCAATCGGGTTCGGTATGGCACTCAACAAAATCGTTGGTGTTGTCCGGTCGGACGTCACCAGGACTACCTCGCCACGTCCCAACAGCCGTTGCAGTAATGGCTGCTGCACAGATATGTCCTTAACTCTGTAGAGCTCAAGCTCCTCAACATTCCGTGAGAAAACCCCGGCCTGTTCGCGTAAGCGCTGACCGGTCAACGCATAGGAGTGACACCGCGTTACTATCATTTTCCAAACGGTTACGAGTAGGGGAAAGACAAGCCAAAATCCGAAGAAGGTAAAAATTATCCAGCCGGCATTGACAACTTGCCCCTCGGAAGCCTGCCATAACACTTGCCCCTCGTAACCGTTTTCATCTACCGACGTGCCAGGAGGCATCTCATCGGAAATACTGGGATCAATTCGTTTCGTTGCCACAACATCCTCCTGTATTTTTGTTGCGTTAAGGGCTTTACACCTGGTCAAACTGCTTTATTCTGAAATATCACTTCCGATTCGTTTGGAGAATTTCATGCGTGCACTAGCAGCACTACTTCAAATCGTGTTGATACTCACGGCTGGGCTCGGCCGGGTACTGATCGAGGTACTGGCGCTATTCGCTGGTGGATCAGATACCGCGAAGCCTAAGACTGCGTATGAACGTAGAGCAACCTGGGAGCGCGACGGGTATTCATGGGAAGGTCGGCCTGACGACCTTCGCTAAGTCACCGCCGGCTCAACCCTTTCGCCACTGTTGCCGCTATCTGAGCGCCGCTAGCACCTGCGTTGCGTCCTGCAGTTACCATATCGCCCATCATGCGGTTAATTCCGGCGGAAACATTGATGCCAATCCAAGCCATCATTCCGCTGAATAGCACAGGCAGTCCAATATAGAGCAGCATGAGCGCCATATTCAGTACCATCCGCTTGGAAGTATTCTCAGTAGCACCACTATCCAACATGAATTCAATAATTGCGTTGCCGCTTGCGCCGGGGTACATCGAGGCAATCAAATGATCGTCCATCCAGCGAGCGATATACCACATCACTATCCAGAATTTGACGGTAAAGATGGCTATCGCACCAAGAAACATGACAGAAAGGTTGTAGCGACTGAATACGATTATAATGGGCAAGAAACAGTAAATCGCCATCAGGATAAGCGGTTGTCCAATCGTCATAAAATAGATCAATGGTTTCATGGAAGCGGAGGCTTGGAATGCTTGCCATCCCGTGCCGACTGCTCCAGCGATATTTGCAGGGAGCCGCGCCAATTTAGCGAAGAAGCCTTGCTCGTTACCGATGCCGTTCGTTAGAGATTCACTGTCGACATATGTCGGCGCAGTTTTCTGGTATGCCATCCTTGCGAACGTATCCTTGTGCATTTCTCCTGACAGACCTGGCAGCAACGTCTGAACTTTCAGGCCAAGGTCGCCGAACGTTGTGAGGGGCGCCGCCAGTTGGTCTCTCAGACCGACAGTTCCAGTCTCCCACCATTCTTTGCAACTCGGCCGCCCAAGCGCTGGGCTCCCGGCTGCCGTGTTCACATCCGCATCACGGGTTGGATTGAATGCGAAACCCGGGACATCAGAGCGTGCATACAAATCGGCATACAGCATGGGATCATCCCTGAATGCGTGGCTTCCGATCCAGTCCGGGTCAGCCTGGCCATACGTCACGATCGCGGCTGTAGCGGGGGCCGAAGGCGTGCCAGCTGTCAGGAAACGGGATCGGGCAGGCACAAAGCACTCGTTATAGAAGCGCTGGATCATCGATCGCACCTGCGGATCCTCGATCGTGGCAATGCGTGCCAGGTCTTCCAACTGGCGAATGTCGCGAATACCGCCTTGGATGCCCGTTCGGGTAGCGGCGTTGATCCCGCTGCTTAGCCCCATAACCGTGTACCACCAGGGCGGCACGGCTGCGGTGCCTGGGACAGTCGATCCGAACACGTCAGCGCTGCCGTAAGTACTGTCGGGAGAGGCTACCGTTGCCTTCGCCGGGCTGGGCTCAAGAACGGTAGGAGTCGGCGCGTAGTACAGCTTCACGCTCGACAGCGAAGTGACAGGCGAGGGCACCAGGCATAGGGAAAAAACGACAATGGCGGAGAATATCTCTACCTCCATTCGTCGAATCATCCAAGCGGCGCCTTGCGCCTCATCCTCCATCTCATGCCCTTCGCGCCATACTTGAACGATCGTGATCAAGAATGGAAGATAAATGATTCCTGTCGCGGAAAGCACTCCCCATATCACGCTGCTGAAATGCCAACCGTACAGTGTGGTGAACAGTTCCAGATAGCTGTCGACGCCCATGATGTCACTCGAAAAGTTAATGTGGGATTGCGGACAAGAGCAAGATCAATTCGAAAGCGATCAGCACACCGGTCCATTTGTGTCTTTTCGCGAGCAATATATCTTTGGCGTCTAATGTAATGAATTCCTTTTCGGCGGCCTTACGCAAGATATGCGGCCAAGACAACCAAAGAACGAATATGGAAACAATCTGTACGCCGTATCCAATGAAACGAAACTGCCGCAATTTATCTACAGAGATCGTACTAAGTGCGGCACTTGATAACAGAACGTTTCCGAGGATGGTGAGGGCAACGGTCACGATGAAAAAAGCCAGCGTGAAGAACGCGATACGTTTCAGGATTCCGAAACCTGAACGACGGCCGCGGCCTTCTCGCTTCATGTGGTGTAGGGACATGGTGCGCTCAGCTCAGGGCTTGACTCGGCCGTTAGACATCGCGTTTCGATCAGCAGGTTGCTGCGTCGGTACCGGCGTCGAGAGCGCTCGACGAGCCTGGTAAGCCTGGAGCAGCGATCCAGCTGTGTCAGAAACCATTTCCTTGCGGACGCGGCTTTCGAACAACAAATCATTAATGAAGTTGCTTAGTTGGTCGATCTTCGCTTTGGCGATCTCCATCGCCGGATCGTATTTCTGAACCTCCGGGAGGGACATACCCGATATCAGGATCGATCGGACAGCCAGCGCCTTATCCACCGTCCGGGCCAACGCGATCTCCTTCGCGAGGCGCTGCGCGCTGATCGTCTGCATATCCGGTGGAAGTTCCCTGATTGCACGAACGACATCCGCGGCGATTGCCACGTCTGGCGCTCCCGCAGCACTCAATGAGGCGTAGGTCGGGTTACTGGAACTGATCGCGGTCGTAATTTGATTCAAAGCGCTGGGAATTTCGGCCTCGTATTTTGGTTGGAGACCGAGAGCGGTGGACGCCCCCTTCGCCGCGCAAGAGGGCTCATCGCAGGTGGAGATTAATTGGTCGCCGAGCACAGAAACGGCGAAATCAGCTGCATCCTTGGGTTTCGGAAATATCTTGCTTAATGGTGTCCCATTTGTAGAGTAATCGATCGTATTCGATGCAGTTACCGGCTGCATCATTGTGATGTTATATCCGGCCACCGCGATATCGTTGATCGGTTGGATTGATTTCTGGGTAAAACCTCCGGCCAAGACGTTCCCGATCCAGGTAACTCCTTTTCGCCCATTATCGGTCTCGACATTAGCCTTCGCGCTAACGACGTCTCCATTAGTATTCCCTTCCGTATTCCAACCTTCGCCTTTTGCCAAACCAATCCACTTGGCATAGGGATCCTTCCCTTGTTTGATCTGGGCCTCCATCTGCTCGCAGCTTTCGAGCGCAGTAGAAACGACCAGATCAGCTTTCTTTGAATATGTCTGGAACAGCTCATAGAGGCCTGGCGAGGCTCTCTGAAGGACATATAAAGGTAGGGCGGCGATGCCCGACCTCACAGCCCCCGTGATTTGTGTTCCAAGCTGACTAAACCCGTTCATCATATTCGACCAGCTGAGACCGATATCGAATTTCCCGCAAGTATAGTTTGCACGCAGCTTTACGCCGAACCCTAGCTTGAGCGCCAGGGCGCCCGGATTTTGTGCCCTTGCTGCAGGCGAACTTCCCCCGATGCGGTAATACAATTGTTGCTGGGAGCGGGGAACGTCCTGCATTTGAGCATGAGCCGGCAGGCACATAGCGGCAACAAATCCTAATGCGAGAACTCCGCGAGTTGTCTTTCCCATGATGCTTCTCCTAATATGCGACCGATCCGATGAATACGCCCTCGACCTTGCAACACTCGAGGCGCCGCCATAGGTTCCAGCTATACCCTTCCTCTGCGGTGCTATTTCCATCGCCCCACGAGATCGGTGATACGCTATCGTTGGCCCCGAAAACTTGGCAGGATCTCTCGGCATTTGGGTATAGCCGCTGCCATTTTGAGTTTTGTGGGTCATTTGGCTTTACCGTCATCGGGTTGAAATACCTGTAACCACTCTTCTTTTGCAGCGCGGTATAGATATGCGGCTGACCGGACTGCGATATGATGTTGGCGACGCGTTGCGCAATGACCGCCGAGGCTTTAATAGGGATTTGCTGAGTCACGCCTCCGTGCCTCGGATATAAGCTTCCCCAAGTGTTAAAGGGGAAATTTCCTATTTCTTGGATTCCCGGAATCCAGCTTTGCGGGTAAAGGAGTTCAGCACCCACAAATGACCGCCAGACATAGGTGTCCAGGTAGGAGTGGAAATGCAGCTGGAATGCAGTTGCCGTCGACGGGCACATCATGTTGTTGCCTGAGGCTGAGGGCGCACCGAACGATAGCGACGCGCCGCGCGCAGCGGCTGCCTGTCTCAGGTTCCCGGTCGCCGAGGTCTGCGTCCGGAGGACCTGATGCAGCGCGCCTGCTCTACTCGCGTGGCGCCGCACACCTTCCGATAGTCCCGTTAGCGCTCTTAGCTTCTCCGCTGGCGTCGTAGTACGTCCTCCAAGTCCGGGGTCTGCGGCGGCCGCCGCGATGAATGCCTGCATCTCCGCAGTACCTGGAATCCCCCCCGCAGTCATGGACCCGCCGTTGGCCAGGGTGGTGGGGTTACCGATCGCGTCAGCATCGCGGTAGATTTCGTTCCTGTTTGTTCGATCGGCCGAGAAGTTTGTACCCGCCGAATCTATCGCCAGACCGGCCATACCACTCGCCGGCCCGGTTAATGCGAGCGCAACGGTCTTCCCGTAGTCCGCCCAAGGATGTATTGCACCCTCGTGCCAGGTGCTTACGACCACTTCGGGCGAAAAGTGTGAGACACGAAGGTTGGTGATCACTTGGCAGCTTGGCGGGAACGGCGTGCAGCGCAGCCAGAAACACACACCCGTCACCATGTAGTTTGCGCAGCTGGGGGCGGCACTCAGGGTGTTGGACACGATTTCTGCGGTTGTCGTGCCGGCCGTCGTATTGGATATGAACGTCAACTGCATGCCCAGCGCGATCGCGGCCGCCATCGGGTGGAGGTGTCTCATCTTGCCCCCCCAACCACTCGATCTGCTTGCCGGCGGTATCGCGCGCGGGCGAGATCAATGTCGCGTTCCCCGTACACCACTGCATGGCCATCGAACACCACCGCTGGCACCCTATCGACCCCGTAATTTGCCGCGCGCACAATCCCTTCGGCAGCGCCTTTGGTACGTTGTTGAAGCGCCGTAGCGCCAATCCGGGTCAGGCGCTGCTGCACAATCTGCTGGGCTGCCTGTTCGTTTGTCGGCAATCCGGCGGACAATTCTGAGCTGATCTGCTCCAACCCATCGAGCAGATACACTCGCGCATCTCGGGCATTCGTCAGGAGGATTGCGGAGTTTGTGAAGACCTCTACTGTAGCCTCACGGCCCTTGTTTTGGTCGAGCCTTGAAACGGAACGTGTATCGATAACGCCTGTGCGCGTCGCGGCGCTTCCAACGAAGTTTTGCGCGTGTACATTCCCAGCAACGAGCAGCACCTCTACAAGCACGCTGAAGCAAAGGGCATATATACGTCTCATAAACTCGTCCTCCTAAATTCTGATAATCAGTTCTGACAGGATTCAACATTACGCAAACGCTCGACCTGAATAGTTTCAGTGACCATGGATCCACATTCGATAGCATCGACCAGTTTCCGCGAGGCAGAGGTTAGAATAACAACGGTCTGCCTTCGAAATAGACAACTTTCCACAAACCTTTTCAATCGAAACGGCATTACGGCTAACATATGTTCCGGGCAGTCCAACACCACGACCTGAAAATCCTCGAACGATTGACATGCTCTGTCTGCAAGGTCTGTCAAATAGCTGTTCATCCCTCGTGCAATGCACCTCGCAGGCTTGTCGGGATGGCCCATAAGATCAATGTAAATATCAGCCTTCTCAGGAAATATCTGGATGCACGGGCCAGATTTCGCGGCCTGATTCGAAAACAATGTCGCGAGTGCAGATTGCGAACTATGGCTAGTACGCTCCAGTACAAGTAACTGGGCGTACTTTAATGACTTAGTAACACTAGCCACGACGGTGGAATCCAATGTCTCGATAACGCGCGACGCCTTGTCCGGGAACCTAATGAGTTGCATGGTGGGGTCCTAAAAGAGAGTAGGAATCCAGGATGTACTTAGATTCGCCGCTCGGCGAGCTTCCTCGCGACAGCGATAGCAGCTTGCATTTCCGTGCAGCCGGTATCTTCCATAATTCTCCGTCGCTGAGCCTTTTCATGCCCTTCCGTCATCGCCAGGGAAATTGCAATCGGTGGGGGAACGTTCCTGAATAGGGCACGATGCTCACTACTGAGAAGCACGCCCTCGGTGTACTTCGGCGGCTCTTTTTTGGTCGAGAGCATCATGAGCTTCTCATCATCGGTCAGCGATTTAAACCGAGCTACCTGCTTGACCTCTTCAGGTTCCATCGTCAATAGCAGCCAGAACTCGCACATATTCAACACGCGACTCATCGACTCCGGGAAATCTTTCATATCCTGAGTTGCGAGCCAGAACCAGATGTGCAACTTCCTCCACATCTTCGTGCCCTTGACGATTTTTGGGCCCAACAAGGGATTTGTCGTCACCAGGTGGCCTTCATCGGTCAGGAAAATGTTCTGCCTGCCTTCGTGCTGGTTCGCCTCACCAGTTGCATGGACGTGATCGAGCAAGCCGGTGTACGCAACAGCGAGCGCATCTTCGTACCCATCCTTTACCAAGGTACCCAGCTCCACTAGAGTGACATCCGCCTCGGGCCACCGCTGACCATACCGATTGAACAACTTGCCGCGGAGGTCGAGGGTGTAGACCAACATCGATTCACCCATCTGGTATGCGCGGTGCCGGCGTTCTGCAGGGAGGCTATCGTCGCTATTCATGTCCATCAATGCCCGGGCAACGTCCTGGGTCAGTGGATGAGGTTTCCCAGCCTTGTGGGCGTCTAACGAAGCCTTGATGATTGCCCGGCTGACCACGTAGCGATCGGCCCGGCTCATCTTGTCGAGTTCCTTTTGCTCCCCGCCCGTGATCATCATGATTGCGGTGATAGTCATCTCGCCGAGATAGTCACGTTTTTCTTCTTCATCGTCGTCACTCTCGGAGGCAGTACTGTTCGGATCGGTGTCGTCCTCCTCCACATTTCCTATTACCGACGTGCTCTTCTCGATTTCAGCCTCCATGCGCAATTTAGCCTCGCGCGATGACTCAGCCGCAGTGTATGCAGCGATGACGTCCTCGTCTCTGGCTAATTTCGCGCCTAATGCAAATGGTGGAAGTGAAATATCATTATGCGGAGTCAATTCGACATAATGGGTTGTCAATCCCATCGACTCGAAATACTCTTTTAGAAGCTTGAATGACTTACCAGCATCGGCGATGGTCAATCTCGGATAATGGATCGCCATCATGAAAAGCAGTAGAAAGTTGAGAGTTGCCGATTTACCGGCCCCTGTCGGGCCCATCGTCAACATGTGCGCGTTCTTTTTCCTATCCCGTGGATTCAGTGGATCTAACCACAATGGCTCACCGCCGCGGTTCCAAAGTGGGAAACCAGGATGGCCCGTTCCACGCTGCCGCCCGTACACGGGAAGCAGGGCCGAGATCTGCGACGCGAACAGCAACCTGCTTCTCTTCAGGTGCTTGGCGTCGAAATTGGGGTCGAAACACATTGGCAGGGCGCGGACGAAAGCATCCAATGCAGTCAAATCTAGCTCAGGTTCAAGAAAACGCATTCCGGAGGTCCCCAGCTTCGCGTTGACCTGCGCGATATCGTGTCGCAATTCCTTATCAGATTTGCCCGAAAGATATAACACCACGAAAGCCGGGTACAGTTTGTCGCCCTTCTGCATATGCTTCAGTATTCGTGCGCACTCCTTAAAAGTTGTCGCAGCCTCTGGACTTTTCGCTTTTGACCTGTCTCGAATGGTTTCAACGTGGTCTCTGACTTTGTCCTGTGCCCTGATAATGATTGTAATTGAAAGCATTGCATTCTCAGGCAAGCGGTCGAACCTCGCGAATACATTCTTCGCATGTTTGCGCTCTGCCGTGAGGTGCCCAATTTCCGGATTTGCTGTTATTTGTTGGAGGGTCAGTGCACGCACGAGCTTGTCGCCGAATCGGAAGCCCCCCGATTCAGGTTCAGACTTGGGCTTAGCCAAGTTCATCAACGAAGCGAGATCACTTCCGACCACCGGCGGCTCCGTTGCATTGTTGTCGTCCTCATCTCCTGGATACGGAAATGCTTTAAGAAGCTCCGACGGCGTTGCAAACTCGGAATTGCTGCTGAAGAATGGGAATAACCATTCGTACAGATCACGACCGTTGCAGCGACGGATTTTTGTCCCTGCCTCTTCCAGATTTGCCACCAGGCTGTCGGCGGCTCGGTTCAGTGTTACGGTAGGCGACTCAGCTCCGGGCGCAGTAACCGCGCCTGGCTTGAAGACCCGGTAAAGACAGCAACGTACCCGCCGGATCTGGCCTCGCCAGGTGTGTCCCGAAACCTGTGTGTCCTCGAACAGCCCGCCCTCTCTGGACATAGTGGAAAGATGCATCGAAAACTCGTCGATAACAGCTTTTGTGAGCTTCGACTGTTTAATCTTTGCAGCTTTACCCGGATTTCCGGCATGGACCTCATCGATATATGACTCAAGCAGGTGCGAAAGATGGTCGATATTCCTGTCGTCATTGACGAAGAACTGAACGATCCATTCAGGATTTTCAGCCTCGGGCATGGTCTGCAACGCAGCCTGTACCTTACGGGCGCAATCCTCGAGGTAGCTTAATGGCTGTGCTTCCGTTGGAATTGGCGTGATCTCGAACAGAGCCCCAACGCTGATTCCGTCGTTCAAAGGAAAGACCTCGTCCTTTGGATCGTACGATGTCCATGGCAACAGCTCCGTGAAGGATGGCGGCCGCCTGGCCATGCTCCTTCTGGTCGCCGTGGTCAGATGCTGAAAATCATCCTCACTGGCACCTTGTCCATCCTTGACAAACTTGCTCGTTCCTGAGATTTGCTCAGCCTTTTTGAACCAGTTGAACATGTCAGCTCCGATAGCTCTACTTTTGATTCGGGGCACACAGTGCCGTTGAGCGCACCTTGAGATAGCGCTGTTCGCTCTCCTGGAGCGCTCGAATCCTTTGAGCTAACTCGGTGGCCGCCCCTTGCGACTTCGCACTGAGCACGGCGGTACGTAGCTCGCTGTAACTCAAAGCCTTGCCGCACTGGGCACGCAGGTCGTCGCGGTACTCGAGCGCTGCGCGCGTCCACGCATCCGATCGGCCCTCCGTATTGGCGGACTTCATCAGCGGTGCCGGCTGCACCGCAGTTTCGGATCGGACACGCATTTCACCTGGCATTGCATACTGCACCGATTCATACATTGGAAAAACGGTGACGTAGCCGGGAACCGGGTATTTGCCACCAGCTAAATGAGGGTAGACATGCATTTCCAGATCAGGGTTAGGCAACCTGGCGAACCTATTGTTCAATGGATTCGACGTCGTATCACGAAAGGGAATTGATTCGATGCTTTCAGCCGGATCAAACCGCCTTTGCTCACTTGAAACCCCGTCTACGTCCTGGCGCAAATGGTTGTTATAGATATCGATCATTGTTGGCCCTGTTTTCGGGAGCGGACTTTCCCGAGGACCAGCAACCGAACATGCGGAAAGAAATACAGCTGCCACAATCGTTAAAACAGCAGGTGATAGATTGAAGTGCGTCATTATTGACCCCGCTTGCGAAGGTTAGTCGAGTATCTGGCGTGCAGATAGGCGACTGCGATTTGCCGAATACTCGAGCTTTTTACTGTCCGGCCCTTTATCGAGAACAATTTCGCGTTCAAAATGAACGACGACACGACCGCCGGCTGGAGTGATTACTGCGTCAAAGGAATTATTTAGCCTTCGCATGAGCCAATTGCTGACCTCGTTAATGCTTGAACTCGCGGCCTGTCCCATAATAAATTTGTTTTTGTTTCCGGTCACGGAGGTGCTTGACCCTAACGCGCTGTCCCGGGTGGTTGTCTCAGATATAGCCATAGCCTGTGCTGCAATACTCGCTGTATTCAGCAATGTGGTGTCAGTCAGATATGCGGGGGCGTTGGTTACAAACTTTCCGGTAATACACGGGTTTCCGTACTCATCCGAAATCCAAGCGAGTTTATTGGATTGGGAGACGGAGGGAGTCTGACCGCCGCCGCTTGTTCCTCCAGTGCCGTTGCCAAATCCAATCGATGCCCCGTCATTTTTCATCGACACGGTCTTTATGCTTCCGTCGTCAAACACGAATGTAAGAGACTGGATCAGGCCTTCCGAGCAACTCAATGCCATGTCCCCGACGGCAATGCCTGAGATGACCATACCGGCGATGACGTCTGGTACCTTTTGTCCATTGGCTGCCAGGTTTTCACGGCCGATCAGCAATTTGAACTGCATTGGATCCTGCACTTTCCCGTCGATCGGAACGCGGCCCACCAGTGAGGTCATCAGCGTTCCCCGGGTCAGTGTTGCGTTCTCAGGGATCGTATAGAAGGGCGTGGCCTGCTGATCCGCGGGTGCGGCGGCCTGGGCACTGGCAGCTTGTGATGCGGTGCTGTTTTGCCGCGTGTTCGGGTTTCGAGTCGCCAGTGGTACGCCGCGATGGTCGACCATTGTCGGGGTACCATCAGCGGATTTGCTGTCCTTGACGCCGACTGGAAGGATGCGAACGTACGTTTGTTGGGTAGCTGTTGGCGCGTGCGCTTGATTGCCGTTCTGGGAGTCGAACCCCAAGCCGCTAGGCATCCCGTTGGATCCCAACGATTTGATCATCGGTCTATATCCGTCTGTTGCAGCGCCGACGAGCTCGCTCAGTCCCCCAGACGACGGAGCCGTTGACGCTGATGCTGCACCTGCGGCGTCCTGGCGACTCGTCGTCGGGCCGCCAGCTGCAGCCGGAATCCCCTGCTGCGCTGGCCCTATGCGCTCGGTGACCTGTGCCATCACTTCTTGAACGATGTCCGAGCGATTGTTTCTCAGCTTTGCATTCTCTTCGCGCAACGCAGTGTTGGCATCGATGATCTCTTGAACTTTCTGACGAACCTCGTTATTGCTTGCCGTGACTGTTTTCAACGTCTCGCTCGGACTATCTGCATCTGCGGTACGCTCGGGGGAAGCCCGCAAGGAGCCAAGTCCCAGCAGCCCGCCCTGGTCATCAGCTGGCTTCGGTCCCGTTGTTGCAGGAACCTCTGTCAGATCGGGCCCGGACTTTACGGTGGCTGGTTCGCCCGACGAGAAGTGTGCGTACATAACGTACGCGGCAATAATCACAACGCAGATCACCAGGATCGGCGTCAGCTTGTTTTGAGTGACGACAGGCATGGCTCGTCCTTATCGGCAAGTGTGGAAAGGTTGGCCACAGACCAGGTAAACGGTAGTGGTATCGCGCTCCGAACCGGCCTGCTGGAGCGTCTTGTTCTGGAGCGTGGCGGCCAGCCAGGCTCCACGAATCTGGTCAGGCTGTAGTGCCACAGCCGTCCGCTCCAAATTGGTGAGCTGCACTGCGGTAACGTAAAGCTCGCCGGATCGCCACTGTTGTAGGGGTAGCGCATCAATGCGCGGCCCACGGTAAAGCCCAGCCAGTTTTTTCCGATCCATGGGTATGGCATGAACCAAGGGATGGGACGGAATCAGCCGCTTCGGAGCGTAAGTAGACTGCGCGGCAAAACGTGTGAGCTGGACCATATCCAAGGGTTCCTGCACGGGGGACGTCTCATCGTTAGCGGGGTCGGATTCGTCGTCGCCGCCGGCGTAAGAGATCAGGACTTCTTCTGGCAGCACAGATTTCTCGCCGGCCGGCATGATGTCGATTGGAATTAAATGTCCAGTGACCAGGTCTTCGGCAATCACCCTGAACTTCTCGAACGTGCTGGCGGCGCTGACGTACACGGTCCGCCCAATATTCTGTGTGCTGATCTTCCCGGCCATATGGTTTGGGAGATCGAACGCTACCGGGTTTGGAAAGGTGATCAAGCGCTCGGATGAGGACACTGCGATGCGAAGCGGCCGCCGTTCGAACAGCAAGCGCTCAGACCGGCTCTTTTGTGCTCCGCTGTACTCGGCGATGTCACTGTCCACCTGTCTCTTTTGCTTACTCCCTGAGGTCGGCTTCTTCGGTGCATCACCGCCTCTGGCTAGTACCGCCCTTGGAACGGGCGCTGCGCGAGCATCTTGCTCACCGCCCGAGACCTGTGCCGCTGGTCCAGCCGGCTGTAAAGCAGGGCCTACCTGCGCTGCATCCGGTTGCACGCCTGCAGGCGAACCCAAGTCCAAGCGAGCGGTACCGGAGGAAACATCCGCTCCTGGAGCAGCAAGCGTCTGCGAAGTCTGGGCAAAAGACAGATCGCATAGCAACATCGAGAGGATCAACACCGTTACTCTATTCATTTCGCTTCCCCTGCTCATTAGACTTCGCTGCTGGCAGTGTCGACGGCGCCAATGCTGGCAGCGGACCTGCTGGATCGGGCGTGTTCAATGGTCCTTTTACTGCCGCGCTCGGACCCACAACTCGATCAACACCAGCTCCTATCGACTGTTTGGCATAGGCTTCGGTATTTGTGACCAGCCCGCCGCTATTCGTAATCGCGACTTCAACCGCTTTGGGATCTAAGCGCTCGGGTGGCGTTCCTGCCACATAGCAATCAATGCCGAGTTGCCATGGATTTCGTTCACGGTCAATATCAAATCTCACAACGTGAATCGGATACCTGATATAGATGTCCTTTACGGTAACGCCTCGGGACGTCTCCTGTACTAAGGCATCCATATATACGTTCCACGAACCGTCCGACAATTTCTTCACGCGTCCATCGGCAAATCCTAGACCCGGTATTTCACTAATCGAACGTGTACGTTGATCCAACTCACCTTTTCCGTCGCGGGATTTTTGATCATTGATCAGTTGTTCACGGCACGCTGGCGTAAAGAACGCTTGCAGCTTGAAGATCTGGTTGCCGTAGTCCGTCTTGCCGTTCTCAGTCCACCGATTGACCTGCTGCCAGATGTAGAAGGCAAAAAGGTACACGTTGGGGTCTGGAACTTCATTTCTCCCGACATTAACTTGCGCACCATTCACTAAGCTCGGCGGAACATGCATCGTCATATCCGTCGGCGCATTACGCCAGCCTGTCATCGCGTAAAACGCCATGACTAAAGACCCTGCAGTAATACCAAACATGCATTTGTTGACCCAACGTGACTGGGCTAGTGCGTCTACAAACTTTGTCATTGTCGTGCCTCATTTCCTATACATCGACGTCAACGCTTAAGCTTTCGCATATTTGCTTCCCGGCCCAGCTCCCAATATCCATAATGGTTAATTAATACACTTTTTCGTAACCCGTTTTTCGCGAGCCAAAAATTCGCACGGTGCAAATAATAGTAATCCGGCTTATTACGCTTTATCCTCGCCAACCAACCGGCCAATATCCACACAGTTAGCATCGGCCCAAGCGATGCAACAAGAACTGCAATTGCCCAAATCTCTGTGGCAAAAGCTACTACGGCGCCTATCAATAGCCAAAAAGGCGTGACGAACCAGATCGCGACTTTCGCTTCGGAATAACTTAGTCCTCGAAGGATCGCCGGCTCAGTATTACAACGATCCGTAATCGGGACACTGCTATCCTCGGACTCGAGCAGCTCATCTGATTCGTCAGCCATATCATTTCCTAAGTTGGGAACCGCGTTATTACATGATGCCGTTCGCCGTGGTCAGCAGGTAGATGACCGTCACCAGCATGACGACGGCAACGAAGAAGAACGACTTCAGGTCGCTGAGCTCCGCCTTACCCATGCGCCACTCGCCGAATTTCTCGATGGCCCCGGCGGCCGTCTGGTAGAACCCATACGACGCGATCATTAGTACGATGACTGCAATACCTTGCTTCCAGTACTGCTGAAGCAAAGCGATATAGTCGCCGGCGGCTGCACCCTGTGCTGGCGCCACAGCGGCCGGCAGTGCAGCCATGGCAGGTTGGATCGCTGAGAGCAGCATTGCTGCAGCTGCTACCAGAGCGATCCGTTGACGCAAAGCGGCGCGCCGGGGAGCCGCTACCGAGACAAAATTGAAGCGGAACATAGAACCTCCTCAAGACATTACGAACACCATCAAACAACGAAGAAACCGCCAAATGTAAACTTTGAACGAATTAAGGCGGGCGAATTTGCGGCAATACGAAATCTGCCGCGAAACTAGGAAAGGACATAAATGATCACCATAACAATCATCAGGACACGGATTACAAGAAATCCATTTTTCAACAGCAGCTTCGGTTGCTGCATCAGTTGACTCAAAATTGCACGAGTAGCATTTCCTCCCCAGGTCACTACAATCGCTGCAACGATCAGCGCAATCGCTAGGGATATCGTGCCAGCCGGGATACCGGCGGCCTCGATGAATGCCGCGCCCATCGAAGGGTTCACAGTGATCTCCTGCTTGATCTAATTGCGATAATCGCCGCTCAATGGCGGCGCGCTACGAGGCTGCGCCGGTGCCGCGAGATGATCTTCAATACCTTGTTCGATCAAGTCGATATCCCGGCTCAGTAGGTCGTAACGAAAGCGGATCCGCCCTTTTTGCTCTGATTGCTTCGAGGCATCTGCAACCATCAGCCGAAGTAGCTGCAGCTCGTGGCTGATCCGCGCAAGTTTCTCGCGCTCAGAGTCTTCGTCCGCATATGTCGTGTTGATTGCCAATGTCGCAGCGCAAGCTACCGCTAAGCAGGCGAGATTTCTCAGCATTCGCTGGCGGCCGAAAATCATGTTTTTCATACCGATCCTTTCTACAAATATTTCTTGAACGTACTTACGTACAGAGAGAGCGCACAAGCCGTCATGACCGTGAAAACAAGAACCATATATGCCGGATTGAATCCCCCGAATGGCCACGCCAGGTAGAAACCGAATCCACCGAATGCCGAGTACTTGGTCCAGTTCTTAGCGCGGTGGTAGACAAAGCTGGATTCCCGGCCGCCCCCCCATCTGCGAAGATCCCTGCGCACCAATCCATCCACCACGCCGAGCAGGCAGGCCAACACAAAAGCGGGGAGGGCAAACACAATTACGAAAAGTCGCATAGCGGTATCGATCGCGATATACATCGATGTCATCAAGAACGTTGCAAGCTCGCGTCGAAGAATTCCTGTAGTCCGATCGAGGTTATCCGGGTTCTTAGGCAGTGGTTGAAGCGCACGTTCGTAGTATTTTGGGATGCCGACCAAAACGAATGGGCGTGCCACAAAACGAATCACAGATTTTTCAAACGCAACAGTGTCTTTAATGATGACCGACCGAGGATATTCAGCCACATACCTGAGATTTTCCTCCACTAAGCCTTTTGGATGGTCAAGTCCTTTATCGGCCCACAATGCGTCGAATTGCATTCCCGCATAGGAAAGCACTGCACCCAATCCCCATGAGAAAATCGTAGTGAGCACGCCACCAAATACAAAAAGAACTAACGTTGCGACGGGGCCTCGTTCGACGGGCCCCACACTACTTGTCTGGGCGCGAGGTTGACGTGCTGCGGTCATTGATCACCCTCCTCATGTCCCATGTATTCCTTGGCGTCGGCCTGGTCATGTACCGCCAGGCCGGCCAAGGATGCGAGGTTTGCCGCAGCGAACGCCCCTTGCGCTTCGTCCAGCTCCGATGTGGAAGCGACAGTGGCGGGTTGCGCGCATACCTCATCTGGGACAAAGATCGGAGTGGCGATCGGCAGCGGAATTGATTGATTGGGTAACCAATCGTTTTCTCGCCACCATTGATCCGATGTGCGATATCGGCTCTTCATGTCCTCGCACACGGCGCGCAGCGAATCCGGAATATGTATGTCCTGCTTGGTATCAGCGAGCGGAATCCGTAGTTTGAACAGGCGGTTGCCTTCCAATAAGGCAAACGCCTGACCGGTCGGGAGCTGCATGATGTCCGATGCTTCAATCATCGGTACGTCTTTGGTTGCAACCCGATCCTGGTTGTTCGAGATGAAATCTATGCCGTCACCCTCGGCGGCTTTATCGGTCACGCCAGATACGAGGGTGAGTGTTGCAACTTCAACCTTGGGGAGCTGATTTGCGAAGAATTCTGCACTTCCCAGGTCTTTAACGCGAAGCGTGACGACGTGATTGAAATTCCCCAGCAATTGCTGGGCCTTCGCCGCATCACGAAGTCTTGCCTGAAGGTCAGGGATCGTCTGTGTATAGGCTGTAATTCCCATACCGGCGCCGCCCATCCGGTTAACCATAGGGATGAACTCGTCGCCAAGGATGGCTTCCACCTCATCGAAATGCCCGCGGATGCTGGGAAGAATAATTTTTCCGTCAACTCGGTCTGGTTCGAGCCCATGTTTGTATAGCTTGCCGCCGACCGATACCAAGTCAGCCAGCATCGAATTACCAACCGCCCCAGCAATAACCGGGTCAGATAGCGCGTCGAGCCCGGCATAAACGATGCCTTTTTGTCGAATGACTTGCATCCAGTCGAAAACAGGCCTTGGATCGTTCACATTGAAATAATCGGGACTGATCAACTTGCCGATGGCACCCGTAGTCAGTTTTTCCAGGAATGGACCAAGCGACGCGATGATTTTTTCGAAGAATGATTTTTCATAGCTGACGGCGGTGGACAACCCGTCTAGGATTGGATCTTCCAGCTCTCGATGCCACTTCTTGGCTAGGATAATGGTTGCAGCAAGTACAGGCTGCCGATCCTGCAACGATCTAGGCACCGCGAACTTTTTCCTTTCTATTTCTGTTGCAGTATTTGCGACGACGTTTTCCCATCCCCGGATTTTTCCCGCTCTTTCAGCCTTATCAAGAATGAGCTTCGAATAGGTGAGGAAAAGCGGTTCAATGTTGGTGATATCTCGCAGCAGCCCGTTATACGTGGGTACCTGCCCAAGAGCGACCTGCGCCTGCGCCACCAGATTGGTGAACCGCCACGAGAATTCTTTGAAAGCCGCGGAGTTCCCGCTGGATGGCAGCCCATTTGTCGTGCGCGTTGCGATCTCCGTAATCCTGGAGAAATTGCCGATACCGTTGTAACGGGCCGAAAAGTCTGGATAACCCAGGTGGAACAGATATAGGCCGTCCAGCCGACCTGCTCGCGAGGCCTCGGCATAAACTCGCATCATCAGCTCGGCGTCACCTTTGGGGTCGATGATGATTACGACATAGCCATCATGTATGTCCTGTGTTGCAAGGACCTCAAGGAACCGAGTTTTGCCGCATCGCGTGGTTCCTTCTACGAGCATATGTCCTGTCCGCGCAGATTGGCGGAGGTACACAGGCTTTTCGTTTGGCTCAACTCCATGAAGAACTCGCGATCCCCCCAGATCAATCAGTGGGCCGACCGGATTGAATTTTGAATCACTGCTGGTGGCACGAGCAATTGCAGCGGCGATCGAGGTCTTTTGCCCGGCCTCCTTCGTTGGAGCGGAATTTACCCAGCGCTCATAGCCGCGGAACACCTTGTCGACCGCGACCCGCACGGGGGGCACGCGGAGGAAGGGTTCGGCCTCCGGCCGGCTGGCGTCCAATTTGCGTTGTGTGTGCTTTTGCGTCCAACGGAACCCCTCGCCAAGATAGAGGGAGTCTTTGGACCGTTTGATCCTGTGAATTTGGGTCCTGGTGACCTTGTAGTAGCGCATACCGTGCTGATATCGCTTGATTTCCCAGGCCTGCTTGAACCGGCCGGCAGCGAAGGTAAATGCCAGTGCACCTGCCGCATTTCCAAGGTAGGTTGGTAGCATCAGGGCCCAGGGCGCGTATAACGCAACTGCACCACACGCCGACGCGACCGCCGCACTCTGAAATTCGATCGGTGGTCGCAGGAGAGGCTCAAGAACGTAGTTGTTCTTGCTCATTGGACCTCCTGCATACCGTGCGCGTGACGGAGCTGCGACAAGTCCTGGAGGACACTTCCGTTCTCCATCAGAAGAATCGGAAATTGCCGCACCCCGATCGCGTTGAGCCTGCGCAGGATCGAGGCAGCCTCGTGGGGCACCAAGGATAGCGCGGTCGATCGCCGCAATCTCTTGAATGTCTGGACGTCCGGAACCTGGACTACGACACCGATGGCCCCCAGAGTCAGCAGCAGGGTTTCATTTTTCTTGATCCAATTTGCAGACTCGGTGTCGTCACCAACAAAAAATATCGGCCTCGTGAGCCAAGGTGCGATAGGAAGGGGCGACGGTTGGGAATGCATCACCCCCGGCTGCATCAACGATGTAGTGATGGGAAAGGTAACGAGTGGCGTTTCATCATCGGTGTCGGGGCCGTACAGTGCATGGACCAGGTGGTGCATGGACGGCACCGTTTCACCGCTGTCGCTGACGACATTGGCTTGGCCTGGCGCCTGCATAGGTGCGAGGGTCAATGCGGCGAGGACCGCACTTGTGGCGAGCCGATTACCCACGGTGCGCTCCCGCGGAAGTGGCCGGTATCCGAGCAAGATGTTTGAAAACGGAACGTGCGTAGGGTGTGCCAATTTCCAAGTTTGCGTTGTGATAGCGACCTACAGCTGCGAACCAGTCGTTGGTCTTGTCGTAGTGCTCGCGCAGAAGGGCCGCGCCGACTTCCATGTTCGGGTATGGGTCCAGCGCACGCGCGGCATTGCCAAGACGATGGTTGTGGTACTTCCAATGGATCTGCATCAATCCGCAGTCGACTTCGGTCACGCCAAGCTGCAGGCAACGCTGCAGATGCGCGACGGCTTGCTCATAGGTCGGGAACCGCTTGGGCACGCGCCGAACGTTGAGTGTCCAGGGGTAGGGAAGCGCGAGGTCTCCAAAACGCATGATCGACTCTTGAAGTGCCACAGCAAAAAGCACCGACGGCGGCACCCCTTTGCGCCGCCCCACGACGACATAACCTTGTGGGACAGGGGGGAGCACTGGGGCGCGACGTCGGCGTGTCGCCCCAACCGCGACCGAGGGATGGAGCAGAGGCGCCGCCATCGCTACCAATATTTGTCTGCGCGAGATCATGGACGTGGAGGCCTGGTCGGGCGAACCAAGGTTTTCGGAACATTCGCAGCGGCCGCGGCCCCTAGCGATACGTTCGCCGGAGGGACGTTGGTGTAGTCGACGACCCGCTGGCCCGGATAGAGCCGCTGCACCGCAGCTTGATAAGCCTGCTCCCACGCCAGTACCCGCTCAGTATCGTCATGGGCGGCCTTTGCAAACTTCTCGGCATATTTCCGACGCTCCGCTTCGGTTCGTGCGTGGATGCCGAGTGCTTCAACCGGGGACAGATTGGGTATGGAAAATGCCGCACGAGGTCCTTTAAGGAGCAGCTTGGCGCGCTGCAATTCATCAGGCGTCAATCCCCACACTTCGAGCGCGAGACGATCCGCAGTATCGATCATGGTCGGCTGCTTGCTGGCCGAAGTTGTCGTTACCTGAGTTGTACGTTCAGCAGTGCGGACCGTCGATGGCGCAGTGTTCTGTGCATGTACGCCTGTCGTAGCGATCAGTGTGCATAAGAGGACGATTCTCATTGCCAGCCTCACTACTCGCCTTTGGAGAGGACCACGTCGCCCTTATCGGTCGCGATGACAGCACGCTGCGAACCAATATCAGCTCGTTTTACGGTCACGCGTCCTTGCTTCTCGCCTTCGTTCAAGAACGCGATCTCGGCGTCCCGCCCCGGGCCGCGAGCAACGACAATCGATGGCTTCCCAGCCCAGAGATCGACTGACAGCAACTGAGCGGCATCTTCGTCACCGGCCTTCGGTGCCGATGCGCGCGCTGCCTTCGGTGGTACCTTGTTTGCCGTTGAAGGACGCCGCTGCGTCTTGGCGAGATCGCTGAGCTGCGTCTTCAATTCCGCGATATCTCGCGACAGAACGTCCAGCCGGTCCAATTGTTCTCGCTGGCCAGACCTGATTTCGTCAGCCATGGCGGCAGAGAGCGATGGCGTACGGTCGCCCTCGGCCGCAGCCGCGACTGCCGGCGCAAGTTGCCCACTCGCATTGGGCGCTCGATCGGGTGCACCACCCGCCGGCGGAATCGGTTGATCGGGCTCCTGCGCCAGGACCGGTGCCGCTTTTTGTGGCTTGCCCGGTACAGGTACTACTTCCGATGCGGGCGCCGGATCAGGTAGACCTGGCGTCGTTGTCGGCGCGCGGTTCCGGATCACCAGGAAGAGGGCGCCGATGATCAAAAACGTGGCAGCTAGCCATAGCAGGGGAGTTCGACGCTTCGATGTCGGCGCGGTCATTGTTGGCGCGATTCCTTGTGCCGGCGGAGTGCCATCGTCGGCCACATCCTTTTGAACGGTATTTGGTTGCATGTCTGGTCCTGAGAACGATGGGGGAAGGCGGGCAGTATCAATTCGTGGCAGGGGCCGTCGGCTGCGCAGGGCCGGAGCCGGCTTCGTCTCCTGGCGTGGCCGCTACTTTGGGCGAGAGTTCTACCCTCGGCACGTACGAGATCTGGCGAGCGATGTGATCCACACGAAGGGAAAAGGGATCCCCCAGAAGCACGCCTAACATCGTCTCGACGGAATAAATCCCAAGCTCGCGCTGCGAGTCAGGTAGACGTTTCGAGAGGACGTTGACGACCTGCGGGTCGAGCTTGCTGGAGGGGACCAGGTCGTATCCGGTACGGATGAGCAAATACCGCACAGCATCCCCAACCGTTGAGACCTTCGCGCGCGGAAAGGTAATCTTTGCCGCAACCGCGATCGGGTTGTAGTCTTCATCTGCAGGGGCGAGTGAAATCGACGTGTAACGACTGGCCATTACTTCACGGTTCGGGTTGGCTCGATCCAACAACGGAGATGCGGAAGAGCTGACGGTTACGACACCGAGGGCGGCCACGGTGGTCGGCAGCAAGAATGCTCGCCGAAGGCTATGCAAACGGGAGACCAGATACGAACGCATTCCATCACTCCTGTGTCTGACGCGGAAACTTGTTGTCAGGGCCGAGGATAGGTGGCTGGGTGCAATTGATCCCGTCGAAAGTAGACCTGAGCACTTCGATTAAAAACTTGCAACACCAAATCGATTATGCTAACCCGTGACGATTAATTCCTAGCGGTATCGAAAGATGCCGATCAGTAGGTAAAACAGGAAGGTGGGATTCAAATTGAAAGGCAGCGCCGGCAGATGATGCCGTAGGGTAAAATGCAGCCGCTACTGTCAGAGCGGGGATGGTAAATGGACGCCGCGCTGGGCGCGGCTACGGGCAAATGGATCACGGGTTAAGGGCCCAATCCAAAGGGTGCCGCCCGCCGCTGAAAATATGCGGCGGGCGGCAAATGGTTTACTGGTACAAAACCGCGTACAGGTAACCGTGCTCCCGTTTGGACGGGACCACGGCAAAAAGGCTGTCGAAGGGTAGAGCTCGGATCGCTCACGCTAGCATATTCTGCACACTGCCACAAGCGAAAAGGGATTCCGAGCAGGGGCGATATATTTCAAAAATAGGCGACCGAAAATTGTAAAGTCGCATATCAAAAGAACAGAAAATGATACATGATCCTGATCGCGGCGATTTGATCATTGCACGAGGCAGCAGGGGGGAGATAGTTCCTGCAACAGATTCGCGGATGCGCATTATTTACGATATTGCCTGCGAACTGGACTTTTTAGAACAAGCAAGATGGACGCATCCAATTATCTTATTCCTTAAAACTTATCGCGGTATTGAGGAATATGCGACTGATGATGATCCACTGCCCGCGACATTGCAAGCCATAAGAAATTTACGGCTGAAGAATGTTCCAGTCAAATCTGGTGTGATCGCGGATTGTCTTTGCTCACTCGGCATTTTATTGTATCGCGCGGAGAGGCGAGTAATCGATACGGAAAAGCTGGTTGAGATCTGGGATCCAATGGCACTGCCATTCGCCGACTTTATTGCGAGACAGCAGCCCGGGACTGAGTGGGTACTCTGGCGATGCGCTATTGCTACGCCTGGCATCGATGTCGTGAGAAATAATCTGTTAGCGGATTACGTACGCGTTAATGGTTTCACCTGATAGCTACCGAAAGGAGTTGTGTGGTGACAGGATGGGCTCTGTTTTTTCTATGCGCTGGCTTCATCACAGCAGCCGCAGCATTTGGCATCGTCGAGCTACACTGGACCAAGATCCCACAGCCTGGCCCGGTGCTTGCGCGTTGGCTACGGGCCATCTCTGCACGATTAGACTCACCGCCCTCTCGCGCTTCAGCCAAGGCTGTTCCTGTCCAAGCGTCGACAATTCCCCAAACGCTAAATGTTTCATCAAACCCAACAAAAGTGGAGTATCGCGGATCCGAAACCGGATGGTACCGCGTCCTGACAGCCGACGAGCTATTCCAATGCCTCGACGCAACGCAGGTGATCCGAAGGATTGCTACGGCCTCACGCCTCTCGCTTCCTGTCTTTGAACGAGACCTTCTTCCAGCTATCCGGAATTACGCGGAGTTCGTGCAACTTATGCCAGCTTCCGAATCCCACCATCACGCCAATCCGGGGGGGTTGCTAGCGCATACGCTGGAGACAGTGCTCCATGCAGCGACATTTCGTGCAGGGTGGCTACTGCCGCAGGGACAGGGCGCAGAGGTCATCGCTGCCGAACGTGACTATTGGACCTATGCTGTAATCCTGGGAGCACTACTACACGACGCTGGCAAGCCTATCTCAGACCTGCAAATCCGTATGCGCCGAAGCAGTAATTCTGAACCAGTTATATGGACTCCCTTTGCTGGATCGCTAAATAATTGCCAAGCGATGCAATATCACGTTGGCTTCAAGAAAAAGGCCGAACGGAACTATGCCTCACATTCAAAACTTGGAATTACGCTATTACAGCGGTTTGTTCCAACTTCAGCACTCACAAACCTTTCGCAAGCCCCTCCAGTTTTAACGGAGTTAAATAGCTATCTGAGCGGGGATAACGTAAGCTGCCCCATCTCTGAAATTGTAAAGAAGGCGGATCAGGAGTCAGTTCGCCGCAACCTTTCCGACGGCTCGAGGGCCAGGTTTGACACAGCCCGCTCTATTCCGCTCATCGAAAGGTTGATGCAGGCTTTGAAATCTATGCTGGACCAGGGCGGCCATCTTCCGCTTAATCGAGATGGTGCTGCTGGTTGGGTATATGACGACAGCGTTTGGTTTGTCGCCAAGCGCCTTGCCGACACCGTGCGAGAGCACATAATTAAACATGCTGATGCCGACGATCCTGGAATCCCAAGTCAGGAAAAAAATGACAGGTTGTTTGATACTTGGCAAGAATATAATATGATCCGGACAAATCCAGATACCCAGCAAGCTATCTGGCATGTAATCGTCAAGGGGCATACGACGGGCGGGCAAGAGGCTTACGAGCATACGTTGAGCGTCTTGCGGTTTCCAATGGAAAAACTTTGGGATGATCCAACGAGTTATCCCAAGCCTATGAATGGAACCATTGAGGTAACTGCGAAACAACAGCGAACCAAGCTAGCGCCAGAGACGAGCGACCACGAAGCAGATGATACCTTGCCCCAAGAATTTTCTTCAAGTTCTCAGGTATCGGAAAAAAATAGCAAACCTGCCAGCGCTGCTAGGAGTCAAATTCCACAAGACGCCTTGAAGGTTCCAGCGCCGAAATTCTCAGCATCGAGCTCGAAACGAACTCGGTCCATTTTGGAAAGCGACGACCTTTTGGATGAAGCCGATACCGCAAAGGCCGAGGCTAGGGCAGCCAAGCAAGGATCAGAGGCGCGGCAGAAGGTTAAGGAAGAGAAGGCACACCAATTCGACGGTCAAGATGCAGATAGAGCACCGCAGGGCACTTCTAACGACGAGGTGCACGCTCCAGGCGGCGCCGTCCATTTGACCCCAGATCGGCCTCCAACGCTCTCATCCACGAAGAAAAAAGCTCCCTCGCCATTAGCGATCCAGTTTATGCAATGGGTTCAAGCCGGTTTAGCAGGAGGTACGATCAAGTATAACGAAGCTGGCGCCCACGTTCACTTCATTGAATTTGGAATGGCTTTAGTCTCCCCGTTGATCTTCAAGCAGTTTTCAGGCGTCGTAATGGAGACGTCGGGTATCCCGAATGGGCAGAGCACAGATGATTTCGCAATGGAAGCGCAACGCGAACTGGTGAAAGCGCAATGGCACCTGCCAGCTCCGGGCGGAAAGAATGTCTGGTCCTTATTCGTCGTGAAAAAAGGAGCTGCATCATCGAGTAGGCTTGCTGCTGTGGTGTTGAAAGATCCTCATTTATGGGTTAAACCCGTCCCTCCACCGAATCCTTACATATCAGCCACAGACCCACTGAAAGCGCCTAAAGACGACAATAACACGACGTGACGATGTACCCCGATTTTTTATGAGCCATTTCTGCTGGTAGTTTCTAGATGACACAGCTATACTACGTCTTTCGATAGACTGTGAACTGTTCCAATTGAGCGGAACCTTTTAAGGAGAGCATGTTAGATGAGTACTTACACCGAGTATATGCAACAGATTGCCGATCTGCAGAAGAAAGCCGAGGAAGCCCGGGGGGCCGAAATAGCCCAAGCTAAGGCAGAGATCGCGGAACTGATGCAAAAGGCTGGTCTTACTCTGGCAGATTTTGAAGATTCCAAACCGTCTCGGAAGGTTTCCGCACCGGTAGCAGCGAAATATCGTGATCCAGTTTCAGGGCAGACCTGGTCTGGTCGGGGAAGGGCACCGAAGTGGTTGAATGGTCGGAATAAGGAAGACTTTTCTATCTGACGTAAGTACGGCGGCATTCGTCAATGGGGCCGCTTGCTTTTAAGTATGTGTTGCTGGTGCCACTTTGTTGCTGCCCATTCGCTGACAAGATGAACTGTTAGCATGGATATCATGATGAATAGGGAAGCTCCGGCTGCAACAAGAAACACACCAAAGAGATCTTTGGCAATCGCAGAGCGTCGAAGGCTCTTCAACTTGGGCAATTTCTGAAGCATCTTGTCTCTCCGTTTGATGGTGACCCATGCGATTCCAGCGAAGAGATTAGTAGCTCCCTGATTGTGTTTCTCTCCAATATTCGCTATCTATGACGCTCGTTGTTGGTTGCGATTTCTTTCGAAGGATGCTATTGCGTCCCGGCTTTGCTGAGATCAAGTGTTAGCCGGAACCCCAGGTCAACGGCCTAGCTCGTCAGCGCCCGGGCTTGGCTTGCAGCACACCGCACTGCGCCCGCCGCGTCCTTCCAGCTGCTCGATGCTGCTTTCGCGCCACCGCGTGCCACCAGATGCTGGCCACGGCACGCCGGCCGCGCAACTGGTCGACACCGTGCGCGGTCGCCGGCGCCCGGGCCTGGCCTGCAGCACACCGCACGGCGCCCGCCGCGTCCTTCCAGCTGCTCGATGCTGCTTTGCCGGCGCCGCGGCACCACCAGGTGCTGGCAACGGCACGCGCGGGCCGCGCAGCTAGCGACGGCGGCGCCGATCGTCGGCGCCCGGGCATGGCCTGCAGCACAGCGCGCGGCGCCGGCCGCGCCCTTCCAGCTGCTCGATGCTGCTTTCGCGCCACCGCGTGCCACCAGATGCTGGCCACGGCACGCCGGCCGCGCAACTGGTCGACACCGTGCGCGGTCGCCGGCGCCCGGGCCTGGCCTGCAGCACACCGCGCGGCGCCCGCCGCGTCCTTCCAGCTGCTCGATGCTGCTTTGCCGGCGCCGCGGCACCACCAGGTGCTGGCAACGGCACGCGCGGGCCGCGCAGCTGGCGACGGCGGCGCCGATCGCCGGCGCCCGGGCATGGCCTGCAGCACAGCGCGCGGCGCCGGCCGCGCCCTTCCAGCTGCTCGATGCTGCTTTCGCGCCACCGCGTGCCACCAGGTGCTGGCCACGGCACGCCGGCCCGGCAGCTGGTCGACGCCGCGCG